>NZ_JBIRZZ010000010.1:0-163634 GCF_044391385.1 Streptomyces sp. NPDC018693
ACCACCCCCCAGGTCATGCCTTCGACAGGGGGCAACAGTCATGCCGGGCCCAGAGGCCAGCGGCCCCGTTGCGGAGCCGCGGAAAACATAACGGGGCGGTGCGGGTGGGGCGGGTGCGCAACTCGGCGCGACGAGGTGCCTCCCCCACTCTCGGCTTCGCTCGAGCGGGGGGACCCCCACCGCCCACCCGTGCCGCCCTGGGGGTACCTCCCAGGCCCTTGCAGCACTGGGGGAGGCACGACTGCCCGCAGCTACGCGGACTACAACACCACACGCCCCACCGCCGCCCCGCCCGCACCCCCTCACCCGTTCGGCCCACCCCCGCCCGCACAGTCGGGGCTCCCGCGCCATGGTCGTAGGTGCAGGCGTAACTCGTCCGTACCACTGGGAGGGGTGGTTGCCGTGGCTGGTGGCAGGGGTTCCGGGGTGTGTGGGGGTGGGGCCACCGGTACCGGGGCCGGAGGCATACGCCGGCGGCGGCGTCGGTGGGTGTGGGGCGGGGTGGCCGGGGTGGGGGTGGTGGTCGTGGGGGCGGGTGTCACCGTGGCCGTGCTGTACGCGCGGCTCGACGGGAACATCACCCCGGACGAGGCGGCCGCCGCCGAGCTGGCCCGGTACGAGAAGGAGCGGCCCACCGTGCTCGTCAAGGGCGCGCGGAACATCCTGCTGATCGGGTCCGACTCGCGGAAGGGGGACGGCAACGGGCGCTACGGCCGCGACCCGGGGACCGAGCGGTCCGACACCACCATCCTGTTGCACCTGGACGCCGGGCGGCGCAGCGCGACCGCCGTGTCACTGCCGCGCGATCTGATGGTGGAGGTGCCGAGCTGCCGCAGGCCCGACGGAACCCGCACCGAACCCGTGTTCGCCATGTTCAACCACGCCTTCGAGACGGGCGGCTCCGCCTGCACCGTCCGTACCGTCGAGAAGCTGACGGGCGTACGCATCGACCACCACGTCGTCGTCGACTTCAGCGGGTTCAAGAAGCTGGTCGACGCCGTGGGCGGGGTCGAGGTGTGCCTGAGCCGGCCCATCGACGACAAGGCCGCCCAACTGAAGCTGCCCGCCGGGCGGGTCACTCTCAACGGTGAGCAGGCCCTCGGGTTCGTCCGGGCCCGGAAGACGCTCGGGAACGGCAGCGACACCGACCGCATGGAGCGGCAGCAGCGCTTCCTGGGCGCCCTCGTCAACAAGGTGCGCGGCAATGACGTCCTGCTGAACCCGGTGAAGTTGTATCCGGTGCTCGACGCGGCCACGTCGTCCCTCACCACCGACCCGGGGCTGGCGAGTCTGCGCGGTCTCTACGACCTTGTGCGCGCCGTGCGTGACATTCCCGCCGAACACATGCGCTTTCTGACCGTTCCGCGGGAGTCGTACGTCCACAACGCCAATCGTGACCAACTCGAGGAGCCCGCGGCCGAGGAACTCTTCCGGCGGCTGCGCACCGACGCGCCGATCGAGGTCCGGGACACAGGGGACGCACAGGAATCCACCGGGAACACCGCCTCCGGCACCTCCCCGTCCGCTCCCGCCTTTCGCGGCCGCACCGCATCCGAGGACGCCTGCGGGTAAAGCGCTTGCCAAAACGCGGTGGGGACATGGCGCGTAAGCGAACTCCAGTTCAGGGAATTAGGGCGAATTGCCCGGTTGTAGGGACGTGGAGTTTGTCACCGTCGTCGCTGGATGCCGATCTGGCCGGATAGTGTGAGCGACCCGGTGCACCCACCCGGCCACGACGCCCGTCCCGGAAGAGCCGAGCGTCGAGCGCCGAGTGGCAGAAGTGACCGAGAGACCTAGCGACTGAGTGACCGACTGAGTGACCTGGATCGACTCGAGCGCCTTGGACGAGGGGGGAAGGCGCCGCGTGGCCCCGACGGAGGATTCGGACAACCGTGGACGCGCAAGGCCGTGGGCGGGCGGACAACATCGACCCCGCAGACCAGTGGGTGCTCAATCCGGACACCGGCGAATACGAACTGCGACTGACCCCTTCCGCACCGCAGTCGGCGGTCCCGTCACCCCGTAGAGCCCCTTCCGGCTCCGGGGCGCGCGGCCGGACCGCGACCCCCGAGCGGGAGCGGCAGCCGGAGGTGCCGGGACCGCGCCGGCGCCGTGGCACGCCCGCCGACGAACCGCTGCCGGGACGGCGCGGACGCCGGCCGGTGAAGAAGAAGGGGAAGGCCAGGAAGGTCCTGCTGTGGACCGGCGGGACGATGGCCTTCGTGCTGGTGGCCTCCGTCGTCGGCGGCTATCTGTACCTGGAGCACCTCAACGACAACATCAAGTCGTACTCCGACGACGGTGCGAGCACGGGTGGCTTCAAGAAGGACCAGGCCATCAACATCCTGCTGATCGGCACGGACAAGCGCACCGGCGCGGGCAACGAGGGCTACGGCGACAAGGGCAGCGAGGGCCACGCCGACACCACGATCCTGCTGCACGTCTCCAAGGACCGGTCGAACGCGACCGCGCTGAGCATCCCGCGCGACCTGATCGTGGACATCCCGGACTGCCCGACCGAGCAGGAGGACGGCTCCACCAAGGTCATCCCGGGCGAGTCGGGCGTCCGCTTCAACATCAGCCTCGGCCAGAACGGCCGTACGCCCAGCTGCACCGTGCGCACGGTCACCGAGCTGACCGGTATCCAGGCGGACAACTTCATGGTGGCCGACTTCAACGCGGTCAAGACGCTGACCTCGGCGGTCGGCGGTGTCGAGGTGTGCCTCGACAAGGACATCAACGACCGGGACTCGCATCTGAACCTGCCCGCGGGCACCCACACCATCGAGGGCGAGCAGGCGCTGGCGTTCGTGCGCACCCGGCACTCGGTGGGCCTCGGCGGCGACCTGAGCCGGATCCAGATCCAGCAGCAGTTCCTCGGCTCGCTGATGCGCAAGCTGAAGTCGAACGACACCCTCACCAGCCCCACCAAGATGATCAAGCTGGCGGAGGCGGGCACCAAGGCGCTGGCCGTCGACGAGCAGCTGAAGGACTTCAACAAGCTGAAGGACCTGGGCCTGGAGCTGGGCAAGCTCAACGTCAAGAACCTGACCTTCGTCACCGTCCCGGTGGTCGACAACCCGGCCGAGAAGGTCAAGGTCACCGTCGTCCTCAACCAGGAGACCGCGCCCGCCGTCTTCCAGATGATCCAGGACGATGTCTCCTTCACCGAGGTGCAGCAGCAGGAGAAGGCGTCCAAGGACGCGGCGGCCGCGGAGGCGGCGGCCCGGCTGAAGGGCACCCAGTCCGCGGCCTCCGCGGTGCGGGTGCGGATCCTCAACGGCGGGGCCCCGGCGGGCAGCGCGTCGCAGACCCTGGGCTGGCTGCAGAACAACCAGGGCGTCACCAAGTCCGAGAACGCGGGCAACGCGGACGCGGAACTGGCCAAGACGACCCTGGAGTACGCGCCCGACCAGGCCGACCAGGCCCGCAAGCTCGCCGCCATCATGGGGCTGCCCGGCACGGCGCTCAAGCCGGGCGAGAGCGTCACCAACGCCCAGGGCCTGCCGACGATGACGCTGACGCTGGGCAAGGACTTCAAGGGCGCGGGCGTCTCGCTCACCGCACCGACGAAGGTGCCGGACACGGTCGACAGGTCCACGGCGGACAAGGTGCAGTGCGCGAAGTAGGCCATGCGGTAGGCCATGTAGCGCACGCGGGCCGTACCAAATAGCGGTCAAGTGATCGTCCGGCCGTGACGCGACGGCCTCGTCACACGTCTTGTACAACGTGGACGCGGTCCCGTGCGTCTCATCAACGCGGGGAGAACCCGCACGCGGCGCGGCTGGAGGGGTAGGGGAAGTGGCGCAGAGCAGTGTGCGGGGGGAGGCACCCGCGGCCGAGGACACGACGTCCACGGCGCCGAAGGCCCAGCAGGCCGGGCAGGCCGAGGGCGCCGACGGGCGCGGCGGCACGGGCCATCGGCCCCCGCGCCGCCGGCGCGTGCTGCGCTGGTCGGCGACCGTGCTCGCGGTGGTGATACTCGGCACCGCGGGAGCCGGTTACCTCTACTACGAGCACCTCAACGACAACATCAGGAGCGACACCCTCTACCTCGGCGACGCCAAGAACCGGGTGGAGCGGACCAAGGCGAACGCGGCCGGGCAGACCCCGCTGAACATCCTGCTGATCGGCTCCGACGCACGCGACACCGAGGAGAACCAGAAGCTGGGCGGCGCCCGGGACACCTTCGACGGGCCCCCGCTCGCCGACGTCCAGATGCTGCTGCACGTCTCCGCCGACCGCTCCAACATGTCGGTGATCAGCATGCCCCGCGACACGCTGCTGGAGATCCCCAAGTGCACCGACCCCGACGACGGGGAGGAGTACCCGGCGAGCAACGGCCGGGTGATGACGAACGAGTCGCTCAGCCGCGGCGGCCCCGGCTGCACCGTCGCCACCTGGGAGCAGCTCACCGGCGTCCGTATCGACCACTTCATGATGATCGACTTCGCGGGTGTGGTGTCGATGGCGGACGCCGTCGGCGGCGTGCCGGTGTGTGTGGACGCCAACGTCTACTCGCACACCTCCACCGGCAAGGGGTCCGGGCTGCGGCTGAAGAAGGGCACCACCTACATCAAGGGCAAGCAGGCCCTGCAGTGGCTGCGCACCCGCTACGGCTTCGAGGACGGCAGCGACCTCGGACGCGCCAAGGCCCAGCACATGTACATGAACGCGATGGTGCGTGAGCTGCGCGCGGGCGCCAAGCTGAGCAGCCCGAACAAGCTGCGCAGGCTCGCCGAGGCGGCCACGAGGGCGATCACCGTCGACGAGGGCCTGAACAGCATCAAGAAGATGTACGACCTGGCGGGCGAACTGCAGAAGGTGCCCACCGACCGCATCACCATGCTCACGATGCCCAACCGCTACGTCGGCAGCCGGGTGGAGCCGACCGAGGACGCCGAGCAGCTGTTCCGGCTGGTGCGGGAGGACATCGCCCTGGACGGCAAGGACGAGAAGAAGTCCGCCCCTTCGGCGTCCCCCTCCCCCACCGTGGCGGACCCGGCCGCCGCTCCCGGCGAGATCGCCGTGCAGGTCCTCAACGGCACCGCCACCGACCTGCTGGGCGCGGCCCGCGGGCGCGCCTCCACGGTGGCCGGGCAGCTCACCGCCAAGGGCTTCGCCAGGGCGGTCGCGGACCGCTCGGCGGCGGTCTCCGAGGCGACGACGGTGGTGCGGTACCCGAGCGCGGATCTTGAGGGCGACGCGCTGGAGGTGGCGAAGGCCCTCGGGATCCCGCAGAGCGCGGTGAAGCGGTCCACGGATGTCTCCGGTGTCACCGTCGTCGTGGGCGCGGACTGGCGGGAGAACGGGGCGTACCAGGTGCCCGAGCAGAGCGACGAGGTGCCGGAGGCGACGGAGATGATGAACGCCTCCGACTCCGGCCAGTGCATGCAGGTGAACCCGGCCTTCACCTGGACGGAGGAGGAGACCGGGTCCTGACGCAGCGTCAGCCGGCGGTGAGCACCGCCGGGCGGCGCGAGGCGATGACCTTCCTGGCCAGCGACCTGGGGCTGGTCAGGAAGCCCCACCCCCACGACATGTGCATGGTGGCGAGGGCGACGGGGATCTGCAGCCGCGCCTTCAGCGGCAGCCCCTTGCCGGCCGGGACGGAACCGGCGACGATCGCCGCGAGGTACCCGCCGGGGATCAGCAGGCCGAGGGGGGTGACCAGGGCCCCGACCACGAGCCCCGCCGCGATCGCGCACACCGCGGTCGGCGGGGCGAGGTAGCGCAGGTTGATGGAGCCCGCGTGGTACCGGGCGACGACGTGCCGCCAACGGCCGTAGTCCTTGTACTGCTTGGCGAGCGCCTTCACGCTCGGCCGGGGCCGGTACGACACCTTCAGCTCGGGTGAGAACCAGATGAGGCCGCCCGCCTCCCGGATCCGAAAGTTCAGCTCCCAGTCCTGGGCGCGGATGAACTCCTCGTTGTAGCCGCCCTGTTGCTCCAGCGCCTCGCGGCGGAAGACACCCAGGTACACGGTCTCGGCCGGGCCCGCCTCACCGCCCGTATGGAAGGAGGCGTTGCCGACCCCGATCTTCGAGGTCATGGCGGCGGCGACGGCGTGCTCCCAGTCGTTCTCACCCTCGGCGTGCATGATGCCGCCGACGTTCTGCGCGCCGGTCTCCTCCAGGAGCCGTACCGCGGTGGCGATGTAGTTCGGGGAGAGCATGCCGTGCCCGTCGACGCGGACCACGATCGGGTGGCGGGACGCCTTGATCGCGGCGTTGAGCGCGGCGGGCGTACGACCGGTGGGGTTCGGCACGGTGTGCACGCGCTTGTTCTCGTCGGACGCGGTTTCGGCCACGAGCTCGGCGGCGATCTCGTCCGTGCGGTCCGTGGACGGACCGAGGGCGATCACGACCTCCATCTCGCCGGCGTACTCCTGCGCGAGGATCGCTTGGACGGCTCCGCGCAGATGCCGCTCCTCGTTGAGGACGGGCATGATGACGGACACGGCGGGGAGCTGCACGTCGGGCTTGGCGTTCATAGGGGGCTCACGTTACCGCGAACGGGGGACACGCCGACGCCCGCCGGGTGCGCTGCCGCCGGTCGACGATCGTATGGGCCTACGGTTCTGACGGCTCCCCCAGCCCCGCCCGGCCGTCGCCCGGAGGTGTCCCATGCCCGCCGCCCCACCGCCTCGGTCCCCGTCCCGCCGGCCGCCGCGCCGCGTCCCGCCGCGTCCGCCCGTACGGCGCAAACGGCCGCGCTGGGCCATGCGGGCGGCGACCACGCTGTCCGTGGTGGTGCTGGCGGCGGCCGGGATCGGGCATTCGCTGATGACGAGCCTGGACTCCGACATCGCCCGGGTCGATCCCTTCAAGGACATGAAGAACCGTCCCCGGGTCGGCCACGGCATGAACGTGCTGCTGGTCGGCACCGACGGCCGGGAGAACGTCCCGGAGGCCGAGCGAAAGCGCTACCGGCTGGGCGGCGCGCCCTGCCACTGCACCGACACGATCATGATCGTGCACATCTCGGAGGACCGGGAGCGGGCCAGCGTGGTCAGCCTGCCGCGCGACTCGTACGCCGAGACGCCCCCGCACACCGACCGGACGACCGGGGAGAAGCACCGCGGGCACCCGATCAAGCTGAACGCGGCGTACGCGGAGGGCGGGCCGCAGCTGACGGTCCGTACGGTCGAGGCCATGACGCGGGTGAAGATCGACCACTATCTGGAGGTCGACTTCACCAGTTTCATGAAGACGGTGGATGTGCTGGGCGGGGTGGAGATCTGCACGGCGAAGCCGCTGAAGGACTCCTACACGGGCCTGGATCTGCCGCCCGGCACCCACACCCTCAAGGGCGGCGACGCGCTGCGGTACGTCCGCTCGCGGCACGCGGACGGCTCCTCCGACCTCGGCCGGATGGAGCGCCAGCAGCGCTTCCTGGCGGCCCTGGTGGACCGTGCCACGTCCTCAGGGATCCTGCTGAACCCGCTGAAGTTCCGGGAGGTGACGCGGGCGGTGCTGGGCTCGGTGCGGGCGGACCGCGGCTTCGGCACGGACGAGTTGCTGGACCTGGGGCGCGCGATGCGCAGGTTCTCGCCGAGCTCGTCGGAGTTCATGACCGTGCCGATCGGGAAGATGGGGCACGTGGTGCCGGGCATCGGCTCGACCCTGAAGTGGGACCCGGTGCGGGCGGAGCGCGTCTTCCAGGCCCTGCGCGACGACAAGCCTCTCGCGACGACGAGCCCTCGCCCGCGCGACACCGCCGTCCGCGTGCCGGTGGCCCCCCAGCAGATCCGCGTCCAGGTCGAGAACGGCACCCGGACGCCCGGCCTGGCCCGGCGCGTGGACACCGCCCTCGCGGCGACGGGCTTCGCCACGACCCGCCGACCGGTCACCTCCACCTCACAGGACGTACGCCGCACGATCATCTCCTACGACCCCCGCTGGGACCGCTCCGCCAAGTCCCTCGCGGCGGCCCTGCCGGGCAGCGAACTGCGCGAGGCGAAAGGCCAGGGCCCGACCCTGAAGGTCATCGCGGGCTCGGACTTCCACGACGTCCGCAAGGTACGGGCCCAGGAGCCGCCGACGACGCCGGGCGGCGAGCCGAGCGTGGTACGGGGGGACGAGGCGGGGTGCACGTGAGGCGAGTCACTGGCGAGGACCGGCGGGCTATGATGCCGCGCGCGGCAAGGCGTCGAGGCGGACCACTGGCTGGCCCGCGAGACCGCGCCCGGCGAGACACCGAGGCAGAACGCCGACGGACCCATGAAACCCCACTCAGCGCGGCACCGAAACGGACCGCCAACAGGCCGCGAACGGGCCAGCCGCCGACGCCACCCACCGACAGGCCCACAAGACCGCGCCCGCCAAGACACCGAGGCAGAACGCCGACGGACCCATGAAACCCCACTCGGCGCGGCACCGAAACGGACCGCCAACAGGCCGCGAACGGCCAGCCGCCAACGCCACCCACTGGCGGGCTCGCGAGACCGCGCCCGGCGGGGAGCCGAGGCGGATACGCCGACGGGCTCGTGAAGCCGCGCGCGGCGGACCGCTGAGGTCGACCGTCGGCGGGCCTGGCCGCGCGGTCGGCGGTAGACCGCCGAGGCGCGCCACCGGCCGACTCACCTAGCCGCGAGCGGCCGGCGGGGCACCTGCGTGACGTGGGTGCCTACGGTGCGAGCAGCGGGGACAGGGCCTGTTCCAGGTCGGCGGGCTTGTGGAAGTGCACGGTGTGCATGCCGAGGGCGGCGGCTGCCTCGATGTTCTCCAGGGTGTCGTCGACGAAGAGGCAGCGGTCGGGGCGTACGCCCGCGCGGGACGCGGCGAGTTCGTAGATGCGCGGGTCCGGCTTGGCGAGGCCGACGCGGGCGCTGCTGATGACGTGGTCGGCGAGGTCGGTCAGGCCGAGGGCGGCCAGGTCGGCCTCCAGGCCGAGGGTGGCGTTGCTGACCAGGACCAGGGGGACGCGGACACGGGCCCGGCGCAGCAGGGCCACGACCGTCTCGTCGGCGTGGAACGGCGACTCCAGCAGGGTGGCGCCCAGCTCCCACGCGGTGTCGTCGTCGACGAGCCCGGCCAGGCCCCGCGCGATGGCCGCGACCCACTCCTGCTCGGTGATCCGGCCCAGCATCAGCGGCAGGTCGGTCTCCGGGGCGAAGGCGACCTTCATGGTGGTGCCCTCGGCGAGCCCGGCGGCGCGTTCCAGCGCGGCCAGCGCGGAGGTGTCGTAGGACCGGATCACGTTGTCGACGTCGCAGAGCACCGCGTCGAAGGAGGGCCCGTCGGCGGGCCGGTCAGCCACCGGTCACCGTGACCTTCTCGTCGTTGTTCAGCTGCTGCACCAGCTGCTTCACCTTCGCCTTGTCCCAGACGAGGTTGGAGCCGGAGGAGCCCGAGATCGGCATGTTCATGGACGTGCCGTCGCCGCCGTTGACGCCCTTCATCGCCCAGAACATGGAGGCCAGGTCCCACAGGCCCATGTCCTTGTCGACGATCAGGGAGTCCAGGCCCGCGCCCATCGTCGGGTACAGCTTGAAGGGGTTGAGGACGGTGCCCGGGGTGGCGACCTGGTTGGCGAGGGCGGCGAGGAACTTCTGCTGGTTCTTGGTGCGGTCCAGGTCGGAGCCCGCGAGGGCGTAGCGGGTGCGGACGAAGGCGAGGGCCTCCTCGCCGTTCAGGGTCTGCTTGCCCTCCTCGAAGTCGGCGCCGGACTTGGTGTCCTTCATGCCGCCCTTGGGGATGTCGATCTCGACGCCGCCGACCGCGTCCACGATGTTCGCGAAGCCCGCGAAGCCGATCTCCACGTAGTGGTCGATGCGCAGCCCGGTGTTGAACTCGACTGTACGGACCAGCAGTTCGGGACCGTCCATGGCGTAGGCGGCGTTCAGCTTCACATGCCGGCCGGTGCCCTTGTACGTCTTGCCGGACTCGGAGCCGACGAAGGTCGGGATCTCCACGTCGGAGTCGCGCGGCAGCGAGATCAGCGTGTCGCCGTTGTCCCCGACGTGCAGGATCATCATCGAGTCGGTGCGCTTGCCCTCGGCGGAGCCGGTGTGCAGCTTCTTCTTCTCCTCGGCGGACATGCCCTCGCGGCTGTCCGACCCGACGATCAGGTAGTTGGTGCCCTCGCCGCCCTCGGGCCGGTCGATGACCTTGGACAGGTCGACCTCGCGGTTGAGCTTGGAGTCGGCCCAGAAGTAGGTGCCGACGGTGGTGACGACCAGCACGGTCGTCACGGTGATCGCCGTCCACTTGACGCGCTTGCGCCAGTCCGGTGCGGAGCGCGGGGCGCCGCCGGCCCCGGGGGCGCCGGGGCCGCCGCCGTAGACCTGGCCCGTGTTGTAGCCGCTGTCGTACCCGGACAGCTGGGCGTTGGTGAAGTCGCCGTGTCCCTGACCATTGACGTACGACGGCTGCGGCGGGACGCCGGGGCGCTGCGGCGGGGCGCCCTGGCCGCGGCGGACCTGGCGCATGACGCGCGGGCTCTCCGGCTGGGCGCTCGCACTGCCGGAACCGTACCGGTCGCCGCGGTTGTCGCCGGACCATCCCTGGGGCCAATCGTTCATGGGCCCAAGTGTGCCGGGCGGGGATGTGTGCCGTACAAGGGCAGTCGGAAAATCAGACCCCCGCTGTTGCCAAGCTGACACAAAGTCCCGGCTTGTCCGCCTCGGCATAAGGTGGAGGTCATGACAGATCAGGTCACCGCAGCGGACTCGGGCATCCCGGAGATCCCGGGCAAGCCCACGTCCGCCTCCCGCACCACCCTCAGCCACATCATGACCCACAACGACACCAACCTCCTGGGTACGGTGCACGGCGGTGTGATCATGAAACTGGTCGACGACGCGGCGGGCGCCGTGGCCGGCCGGCACAGCGGGGGTCCCGCGGTGACGGCCTCCATGGACGAGATGGTCTTCCTGGAGCCGGTCCGGGTAGGCGACCTCGTCCATGTGAAGGCCCAGGTGAACTGGACCGGTCGTACCTCGATGGAGGTCGGCGTACGCGTCCTCGCCGAGCGCTGGAACGAGTCCACCCCGGCCACCCAGGTCGGCTCCGCCTACCTGGTCTTCGCGGCCGTCGACGCCGACGGCAAGCCGCGCCGCGTCCCACCGGTGCTCCCGGAGACGGACCGCGACCGCCGCCGCTACCAGGAGGCCCAGATCCGCCGCACACACCGCCTGGCGCGGCGGCGGGCGATCAAGGAGCTGCGGGAGAAGCGGGCGGCGGAGGGTTTCGAGGACTGAGCATCTCGAACCAGAGAAGCTTTCCGGCCGGGCGGTCGTAGGGCCCCTCCGCGACCGCCCAGCCGCCTCAGCAGTCGGCGTACTCCTGCGGCTCCCTGAACGGCCGATGCAGAACGGAACCGACCTGTACGCGCTCGACATCGGCAGGGCCCACTTCGTGCAAGCGGCCGGGGCTTGGCCCTATGCGGACGCCACAGCAACGATGCCGGACACGCCTGTTACAGCAGCCGTCCGCCGATTGACTCCCAAGGCGCCGTCGATCGCAAGCCGCGCGCGGTCAGGGGCGTCCGGCAGGAGATCCGCGTAGTACCGCTCCGTGAAGCTCACCGACGTATGCCCCAGCCATGCTGAAACCTCTGAGATCGGCACCCCTTGACTGAGAAGTGACGCAGCGTAGAAGTGCCGGAGGCTATGGGGCTTGAAGTAGTCGACGCCGGCAGCAGCAAGCGCAGGACGCCAGATCCTTCCATACCAGTAGTACGGGTAGAGCAAGCCAGTGCCTGTCGTGTTGCTGAACAGCAGTTCCTCCTCACCCCAGGTGACGTGGTCCCTGAGGTGACGGCGCAAGGCAAGAGCCACTACGTCTGGGAGCGGTACGCGGCGCCCTGCCTCCCCGTCCTCCCGCCACTTGACGTGCCGCAGTCGCATGCTTCCGTATCGCCCCGAGCCGGTGTCCCGGTCGCAGGCGACCTGCCGGTCGACAGTGATCAGCCGGTCCGTGAAGGAGATGCGGTCACGACCGATTCCCATGGCCTCGCCGAGCCGCAGGCCGCAGCCGGCCAGGAGCCAGAGCATGCCCCGATACCGCTCCGGAGCAGCCGCGATAACGGCGAGCACCGTTTCGGTGCTGGGGATGTGGACCTCCGCACGCTGCTCCCGATGCGCCCGTGAGCGGCTGCCGGGGAGCTCCACCGGGCTGCACGGATTGGCATCGGTCACCCCCTGCTCCATCGCCCAGCTGAACACCGACCTGAGAATGTTGAACCGGAATCGGACGGTGGAGTGCTTGTAGCCACGGTGGTTGATCATCCACTCCACCCACATCTCGATATGTGCCGAACTGATGCCCTTGATGCCCTCGGCGCCGAAGAACGGCTCGACAGCCCTGGTCAGCAGTGTCCGGTACTGCTTGATACTGCTGTTCTCCACCCCTCGGGTGGTGGCCCATCGTTCGAAGACCGTCACAAGCGGCTCATCGCCCGTCAGTCCGGTCCCGATTTGTGACACGTGTGTCGTCCCCCTCCAGATGCCGCCTGGCCTTGTCGGTCAGGCGGTCCGCTGGCTTGCCCGGCGGTCCGTCGAGGAAGCCCATGGCGCGTGCTCGCCGGATACGGCCGCTGATGGTGTTCCGGCTGAGTCCCCACGCGGTCGCCAACCGTGTGACGGGGCTCCGGTAGCCCTGGTGCACCAAGCGAACGTACTCACGGGCCACCAAGGCGTATTCACGTTCCGTCACGACCCGGTTGAATACCGCCGCAGCGGTGGCCCCATCGGCTGGCCAACCGAGGCGGGCCCGCACTTCCTTCGCCGTCCTGCGGATCTCTGCCAGGGAGATCGAGCGCATGAGCTCCGCCGTGATGCCGTCCGTCGCGACCGTAGTGTGCGGGTCCTCGGGTGGATCAATGCGGAGGCTCGTCGGGCCGTCCCATGGGGCGCTGAGCAGGGTCACGACGGTCAGCTTCCAGCCGTGCAACTCAGCTTCATGCACAAGCTGTTCACCGTCCAGATGCCACCCCTCGGGCAAGTCCCCATATGAAGATGCTGCGGTCACAGGTCGAAAGTAGCGCGGCTTCGACGGCCGCCGTGTGCCGGGAGGTCCCCGGCCACGCGAGAAGACTAAGAGGCAAGACACGGCATATGCCGGGTTCCGTGTACTAGCTCACTGAAAAGAGTGAAGGGTGCCCAGACACCGGGCACCCTTCGATTGTCAGCTCACGAGCCGTTAAGGCAAATTACGCGCCATGACCACCCGCTGAATCTGGTTGGTTCCCTCGTACACCTGAGTGATCTTCGCGTCCCGCATCATGCGCTCCACCGGGTAGTCGCGGGTGTAGCCGTAGCCGCCGAGGAGCTGGACGGCGTCGGTGGTGACCTCCATGGCGACGTCCGAGGCGAAGCACTTGGCCGCCGCGCCCTGGAAGGTCAGGTCGGAGTCGCCCCGCTCGGACTTCGCGGCCGCGGCGTACGTCAGCTGGCGGGCGGCCTCGATCTTCATGGCCATGTCGGCGAGCATGAACTGGATGCCCTGGAAGTCGGCGATCGCCTTGCCGAACTGCTTGCGCTCCTGGACATAGCCCTTGGCGTAGTCGAAGGCACCCTGGGCCACGCCCAGCGCCTGGGCGGCGATGGTGATGCGGGTGTGGTCGAGGGTCTTCATCGCGGTGGCGAAGCCGGTGCCCTCCTCGCCGATCATGCGGTCGGCGGGGATGCGTACGTTGTCGAAGTAGACCTCGCGGGTCGGGGAGCCCTTGATGCCGAGCTTCCTCTCGGGGGCGCCGAAGGAGACACCCTCGTCGGACTTCTCGACGACGAAGGCGGAGATGCCCTTGGAGCGCTTCGTCGGGTCGGTGACCGCCATCACCGTGTAGTACTCGGACTCGCCCGCGTTGGTGATCCAGCGCTTGACGCCGTTGAGGATCCAGTGGTCGCCGTCGCGGACCGCGCGCGTCTTCATGCCGGCCGCGTCCGAGCCCGCCTCCGGCTCGGAGAGGCAGTACGAGAACATCGCGTCGCCCTTGGCGAGCGGGGTCATGTACTTCTTCTTCAGCTCCTCCGAGCCGGAGAGGATCACCGGGAGGGAGCCGAGCTTGTTCACCGCGGGGATGAGGGAGGACGAGACGCAGACGCGGGCGACCTCCTCGATCACGATCACCGTGGCGAGGGCGTCGGCGCCCGCGCCGCCGTACTCCTCGGGGACGTGCACCGCGTGCAGGTCGTTGGCGACCAGCGCCTGAAGGGCCTCACGCGGGAAGCGGGCCTCCTCGTCCACCGCGGCGGCGTACGGCGCGATCTTCGCCTCGGCCAGCGAACGGATGGCGTCGCGGAGCATGTCGTGCTCCTCGGACGGGCGGTACAGGTCGAAGTCAGCCGATCCGGCCAAGGTCTCTCACGCTCCAAAGACGCAGTGGTGCTGACGCTAATTACCGTTAAGTAATACAAATTTTAGAGGTCTGCTCACGGCCCGCATACGTGAGCTTGGCGACAGAGGGGAAACTGCCCGATGAGGGGCCCGGCCACGCCCCCGATATGCTCGCGGGCAGCGCATCGAACGACGACATCCAGTCCAGGAGCACGCATGGCCGCCGCCCTCAGGATCACCGTGATCGGAACCGGCTACCTCGGGGCCACACATGCCGCGGCCATGGCCGAGCTGGGCTTCGAGGTGCTCGGACTCGATGTCGTTCCCGAGAAGATCGCCATGCTGGAGCGCGGCGAGACCCCGATGTTCGAGCCGGGTCTTCAGGAGCTGCTGCGCAGGCACGTGGCCGGGATCCCCGGGGCCAGCGGGCGGCTGCGGTTCACCACCGACTGGGCGGAGGTCGGCGCCTTCGGCGACGTCCACTTCGTCTGTGTGAACACCCCGCAGAAGCACGGCGAGTACGCCTGCGACATGTCGTACGTCGACTCCGCGATCGCCTCGCTCGCCCCGCACCTGACCCGGCCGGCCCTGGTCGTCGGCAAGTCGACCGTGCCCGTCGGCTCCGCCGACCGCCTCGCCGCCTACCTCGCCGCGCACGCGCCCGCCGGGGAGGGCGCCGAGCTGGCCTGGAACCCGGAGTTCCTGCGGGAGGGCTTCGCCGTCGACGACACGCTGCACCCGGACCGGATCGTGGTGGGTGTGCGCAGCGAGCGGGCCGAGAAGCTGCTGCGTGAGGTGTATGCCACGCCGGTCGCCGAGGGGTCGCCCTTCGTCGTCACCGACTTCCCGACCGCCGAGCTGGTGAAGACCTCCGCGAACTCCTTCCTCGCCACCAAGATCTCCTTCATCAACGCGATGGCGGAGATGTGCGAGGCGTCGGGCGGCGATGTCGCCAAGCTCGCCGAGGCCATCGGCTACGACGACCGGATCGGCAAGAAGTTCCTGCGGGCCGGTATCGGCTTCGGCGGCGGCTGTCTGCCGAAGGACATCCGGGCCTTCATGGCGCGCGCCGGTGAGCTGGGTGCCGACCAGGCGCTGACGTTCCTCCGCGAGATCGACTCGATCAACATGCGCCAGCGCGGGCAGATGGTGGAGCTGGCCCGGCAGGTGCTGGGCGGCGGTCCCTTCCTGGGCCGGCGGGTCGCCGTGCTCGGTGCGACCTTCAAGCCGGACTCCGACGACGTACGGGACTCGCCGGCGCTCAACGTCGCCGGGCAGATCCACCTCCAGGGCGGCCAGGTGACCGTCTACGACCCCAAGGGCATGGCGAACGCCCGCCGCCTCTTCCCGACGCTCGGGTACGCCGACTCCGCGCTGGACGCGGTCCGGGGCGCCGACGTCGTCCTGCACCTCACCGAGTGGCGGGAGTTCCGCGAGCTGGATCCGGCGGCGCTCGGGGAGGTCGCGGCGGGCCGGGTCATCCTCGACGGGCGCAACGCGCTCGACCCGCAGCTGTGGCGGAAGGCCGGCTGGACGTACCGCGCGATGGGGCGTCCCACCGCGTAGCCGGACCGGCGACGCAGTCGCACAGGGACATGGCCGGACAGGCGACGCCGGTTCGGCCGAGGCTCAGTCGGCCGAACCGGCGTCTGGCTGCATTCTGCCGCACCCGTCTGTGTGTCAGGGCGCCTTCGCCCGGTAGCGCCGCATCTTCTCGCGGGCGCCGCACACCCGCATCGAGCACCAGCGGCCCCGCCCGGCCGGGCTGCGGTCGTAGTACGCCCAGTGGCAGGTGACGGCCTCGCACGCCTTGAGGCGGGTCCAGGTGCCCTCGACCAGGGCCTCGGCGACGGCGGTGGCGATACGGCTGAGCAGCGGGCCCTCGTCGGCCCGCAGCGACGCGGAGCCGTCCCGCTCGTCGACCGCCAGATACAGGGGCGCCGCCGCCAGCAGCTCGCCCAGCGGGGTCACCGCGCGATGCGGCGGGTGGCCGGCGTGGGCCAGCAGGACCGCGCGCAGGGACTCACGCAGTTCGTGCGCGCCCGCCACATCGGCCTCGGTCAGCCCGAAGCGCGCCCGGCCGTCCGCCGTGTCGAGCGCGTCGGCGCCCGACTCGATGTCCAGCGTGTTCACCAGGGCCTCGACCAGCGCCAGGCCGCCCGGTGCGGACGCTCTCTCACTCATGGCGTGCACGCTACCTTCCGGCGTTTCCCTTGCGACGTTACTCCCAAGGGTGCAGCATGGGGTAACGCGGTTACCCTCAAGAGGCCGCTAGAGGTAACGAGGAGGAAGTCATGGCTCTCGCCAAGCTGGGTGCGGTCGTCCTGGACTGTCCCGACCCGCGCGCGCTGGCCGGGTTCTACGCCGACGTACTGGGCGGCACCGTCGAGGGGGACGGGGAGTGGGTGGACCTGAAGGTGCCCGGCGGTCAGCCGCTGGCCTTCCAGGCGGCCCCGGGTTTCGTACCACCACGGTGGCCGGCACCCGACCACTCGCAGCAGTTCCACCTGGACCTGACGGTGGACGACCTCGACGCGGCCGAGAAGAGCGTGCTCGCGCTGGGCGCGAAGATCCTGGACGCGGAGGACCGCTCCCGCGGCTGGCGTGTGTACGCGGATCCGGCGGGGCATCCGTTCTGTCTGTGCGCGGGCTGAGGAGGAGGTCGGGCTGCTGCGCGGCGAATGACCAGTCGAGTCGCTGACTTCTTGTGCTGCGAGGGAGCCAAGTGGCACCGTGCAGCGTGATGGGAGAGGGATGCGACGACCAGATGAACCGCGCGGCGGCCGGGGTGTGGACGAGCACGAGTTCGACACCTTTTACGCTGCGAGCGTCGGCCGGCTCATCGGCCAGCTGTATGCGATGACAGGCGACCTCGCCGAGGCGCAGGATGTGGTCCAGGAGTCGTTCGCCCGGGCCTGGGAACGTCGCGCCGAGTTCGATCTGGACGACGCCCCCGAGGCGTGGGTGCGCACGGTGGCCTGGCGGCTGGCGGTCAGCCGGTGGCGGCGGGTGCGCACCGCGCTCGCCTTCGCACGACGGCAGGGTCCGCCGGCCACGGTACCGCCGCCGGAACCGCACCATGTGCTGCTGGTTCAGGCACTGCGGCAGATACCCGAGGCCCAACGCCGGGCCGTGGTGCTCCACCATCTATGTGACCTGACGGTCGAACAGGTGGCTGCTGAGGCCGGCTGCCCCGTCGGTACGGTCAAGGCACATCTGAGCCGGGGTCGGGCGGCGCTGGCACGGCTGCTGGCCGACACTGAGCTGGATCCGGGAACCAGCAGCCTGCCGGAGGTGCGTCATGGCTGACAAGACCGGGCTGGAGGACTACTTGGCCGACCTCGCCGAGTCAGGTCGGCGGCACGCGGCGCCACTTGCCGCAGAGCGGATCCGGGCGCGCGGTGAGCAGCGTCTGCGCCGCAGGCGGGCCGCTCTCGCGTCCGGCGGCGCGCTGCTGGCCGCGGCTGTGGCCGTGGGCGGTCTGTCGCTGACCCGGGACACCCGGGGGACCGAGCCGCCCGCCGTCCTCCCGACGCCGACCGCTTCGCAGTTCCCGCCGCTGACGCCGGCTCCGGGTGAGGAGTACACCAGCGAGCTGGGCTATGTGTACGGCGCGGTGGCGAAGGGGGACATGGTGCAGGTCACCGTCGAGCAGCTCCGTACCGTGCGGGGAACCGCGGAACCCGTTGGTGTGGTGCACACGCTGACCCTGCCGCGGGGGACGCTGGTCGAAGCACGGCAGCTGGCCGGCGGGAACGCCGCGGACGTGCAGCTGGGCGGGCTGGTGGACCGGCTGGCCGCCGGCCCCCGGTGGGTGTTCGTCATCGACTATGACAGCGAGGGCCGAGTGCACTCGCTGCGGGAGGCGTACTGGCTCGCCGAATGAGTCCGCACGGGGCTCCGGGGCGGGCGGTGGCAAAAGAAACGGATCAGGGTGCAACCCCGAGGGTGGGGTGGCGCGTAGAGAGGACGTATCCAGAACACACCTGATCCTTGGGGGACCTTGACCATGCGCGTCTCACACCGCCGGGCCGCCGTGCGCTGCCTCACCGCTCTCGCCGTCAGCCTTGTGGCCCTGACCGGGTGCAGTGGTGAGAGCGACGGGCAGGCGGCCGCCACCGCACCCGTGACATCGGCGACGCCTTCCGCGCCGGGCGGCGGCGGTGCGAACCCGGACGGCACGCCGTCGTCGACCAGTGCGGCCCCCTGGGCCGGCACCAAGCAGTTCGTGCAGATCGACGACGCCCGGACCAGCGACGGACGTACGTACCTGTCGGTGCGGCCCGCCCAGAAGGAGGCCCACGTTCAGTTCGAGGCATGGGTGATCGTCCCGGGCGAGGGGCCCTTCACCGAGGTGCGCATGGCCGAGCACGCCCAGGTGCTGCTGTCGGTCCCGCTCGGCGACGAGAAGCATGCCTCGTCGTACTCCCAGGCCGAGTTCGTCCGCCGGCTGACGGACCAGCCGTCCTCATCCCGCTCGCTCCTCGGGTACGACCTGAGTTTCGACGGTCAGGGGCGGGTCACGAGGCTGCAGTCGCTGTACACGCCCTGATTGCACCATTCTCCGACCGAAGGGAAGACCATGCAGACCACTGGAGCCGCTCTCGCTGCACGCTCGGGGCGGCGGTTGTCGCGGCCCCCGCGGCATCGGCTCACGGCACCTACCGGCACTGCACGACCTCAAGGACGTTGTTCACGGCCAAGAACCCGGACTACGGGGTGGCGGTCCCCCTCGGGTACAACGGCAGCCAGCTCACCGCCACGTGCTACCTCATCAACGGTGACTCGGGTGCCGGCGTGAACGTTCTTCAAAGGGCCCTGAACAAGTGTTACTCGGCGGGTCTGATGGTCGACGGTGTCTTCGGTGACCTGACGGAGGCCGCGCTGCGCCGAGCGCAGAGCGCGTCCGGAGCGACCGTCGACGGCGAATACGGCCCCAACACGTTGAAGCACATCGGATGGCCGACCTACCGCCGGAGCACGGGGCAGTTCGTGCACTGCTACAAGTGGGCCAACATCCAGTGGGTGCTTGTCTGACGTGCCCGTTCGACCACTGCCTGCGCCTGCCTTCGCTCGTGGCGGAGGGAAGGCAGGCGCGCGGCACTGCCGGATCGAGCGGCCCTGAAGCTAGCCGTCGAGTTCCGCGATGCTCGCCATGGACGGCTCCCTGCGGGTACGGCCCGCGCGGGCGAGGAAGTCGGCGCTGCGGAGGGCTCGTTGGAGGTTGCCCCAGGTGAGGAGGGCGATGTCGGGGTTGGGCCAGCCTCGGTGGAGGAGTTCGGCGATGAGGCGGGGGTAGCCGGAGGCGTCGGCGAGTTCCCGGGGGTGGGCGGTGCCGGAGTCGTAGGTGCCGGAGAGGCCGACGCAGTCGGGGCCGGCCAGGGCGCGGACGTGGTCGAGGTGGTCGGCGACGTCGCGGACCGTCGGACCGGTCTGCTCGGCGGTCAGCGGCACCAGGCACAGACCGTCGGCCGCGCCCAGCTCGGCGAGCAGGTCGTCGGGCAGGTTGTTCGGGTGGGGGCGCAGGGCGCGGGCGGCGGAGCGGGTGCACAGCACCGGTGCCTTGGAGAGGGTGAGGGCACGGGCGATCGTCGCGTCGGAGGCGCCGGAGAGGTCGGCGAGGACACCGAGGCGGTTCATCTCGCGGACGACCTCCTCGCCGAAGCGGGTCAGGCCGGCCTCGCCGGCCCAGGAGGTGCCGGCCAGGGTCAGCACGCGCAGGCCGAGGGAGTGCAGGACGCGCAGGATGCCGAGGGAGTCGTCCAGCGCGGCCGCGGTGGCGGGGCCGAGCAGCACCGCGACCCGGCCGCAGTTGCGCGCGTCGAGGACCTGGTCGGCCGAGCGGGCCGGCCGTAGCCCCTCGGGGTGGGCGTGGATCACCGAGCGGACGAGGTCCAGCTGCTCCAGGGTGGCCCCGACGGCCCGGTCGGCGGCCAGCCCCTCGGGCAGGTGGAGCGCCCAGAGCAGCGCGCCCACATGGCCCTCGCGCAGCCGGGGCACATCCGTGTCGAGGGCGCTCTCGCCGAGCTCCAGGTCGTACCAGGGCAGATGGCGCAGCGCCCAGGGCAGCCCGCTGTAGCCGTCGGCGACGGGGTGGGCGGCGAGGAGGGCGTGGGCGCGTTCGAGCAGCTCGACCGTCCCGGACCGCGCCGACAGCTCCCGCGGCTCCGGGAAGGGTTCCTCCAGCGGCGGCTCGCCGACCTCGGTGCGGGGGTGCAGTTCGTCCTGGAGGTCGGCCACGGCGGTCTCCGTACGTCGTGATCAGCGGCGTGATCAGCGATCAAGCAATCACGCGAGCAAAGCGATCAGGCGGTACGTCTCACCGTCGCACGGGGGCGGGGCGGCCACCTGCCGGGTGGGGCGTTCGAGTGCCCCACCCGGCCGGGTGCTCAGCCGTCCAGGGACTCGATCGTCGCGTTCGACGGCGCCCGGGTCGCCCGCAGGTCGCGTGCCACGTCCTCTGCCGCGCCCAGTACGCGGACCGCGTTGCGCCAGGTCAGCTTGGCGAGGTCGGCATGGGACCAGCCGCGGTCCAGTAGCTCGGCGATCAGGTTGGGGTAGCCGGAGACATCGTCGAGGCCGTCCGGGGTGAAGGCCGTGCCGTCGTAGTCGCCGCCGATGCCGAGGTGGTCGATGCCGGCGGCCTCGCGCATGTGGTCGAGGTGGTCGGCGACCGTGGCGACGGTCGCGATCGGGCGCGGGTGCCGTTCCTCGAAGGCGCGGTGGACCCGCATGGCCTCCGCCGTCGTGTCGAGGTGGTGCAAGCCGTGGGCGCGCATGTTCTCGTCGGCGGCGGCCGTCCAGTCGACGGCGGCCTGGAGCACGAACTTCGGCACGAACGTGACCATCGCCATGCCGCCGTTGGCGGGGAGGCGTTCGAGCACGTCGTCCGGGATGTTGCGCGGGTGGTCGCACACGGCCCGGGCGGAGGAGTGGGAGAAGATCACCGGGGCCGTCGACGTGTCCAACGCGTCACGCATGGTGGTGGCGGCGACATGGGAGAGGTCGACGAGCATGCCGAGGCGGTTCATCTCGCGGACGACCTCGCGGCCGAAGGCGGACAGGCCGCCGATGTTCGGCTCGTCGGTCGCGGAGTCCGCCCAGGCGATGTTGTCGTTGTGGGTGAGGGTCATGTAGCGCACGCCGAGCGCGTACAGGCCGCGCAGGGTGCCCAGCGACTCACCGATCGAGTGCCCGCCCTCCGCGCCCATCAGCGAGGCGATACGACCCTCCGCGCGGGCCGCCTCCAGGTCGGCGGCGGTCAGCGCGGCCCGCAGCTCCCGCGGGTGCCGGTCGATCAACTGCCGTACGCAGTCGATCTGTTCCAGCGTGGCCGGCACCGGGTCGGGCAGGTCCGAGCGCACGTACACCGACCAGTACTGCGCCCCGACGCCGCCCTCACGCAGCCGGGGCAGGTCGGTGTGCAGATGCGGGTCCTGGCGTACGGCGATGTCGCGGGCGTCGAGGTCGTAGCGGACCTGTTCGCGCAGCGCCCAGGGCAGGTCGTTGTGGCCGTCGACGACGGGGAACTCCCGCAGGAGTTCCCGGGCTTCGTCGAGAGAGGTCATGGGGGGCGTCACTTCCCGAAGCCGAAGCCGTTGCCCGCGCCCTCGACCTTGGCGCGCAGCCGCTTGCCCTTCTCGGTGGCCTGGTCGTTCAGTTCCTGCTGGAAGTCGCGCATCCGGCCGAGCAGTTCCTCGTCGTGGGCGGCGAGGATGCGGGCGGCCAGCAGACCGGCGTTGCGGGCGCCGGCGACCGACACGGTCGCCACGGGCACCCCGGCCGGCATCTGCACGATCGACAGCAGGGAGTCCATGCCGTCGAGGTACTTCAGCGGCACGGGCACGCCGATCACGGGCAGCGGGGTGACGGAGGCGAGCATGCCGGGCAGGTGCGCGGCTCCCCCGGCGCCCGCGATGATCACCTTCAGGCCCCGGTCCGCGGCCTGCTCGCCGTAGGCGACCATCTCGCGCGGCATGCGGTGCGCGGAGACGACGTCGACCTCGTAGTCGATCTCGAACTCGTCGAGGGCCTTGGCGGCGGCCTCCATGACGGGCCAGTCGGAGTCCGACCCCATGACGATGCCAACAACGGGGCTCATTCGGTGATGGTCCCTCTCAGGTAGCCGGCTGCGTGACGGGCGCGCTCCAGCACGTCGTCCAGGTCGTCGCCGTAGGTGTTGACGTGGCCGACCTTGCGGCCGGGCTTCACGTCCTTGCCATACATGTGGATCTTGAGCTGGGGGTCGCGGGCCATGCAGTGCAGGTACGCGGAGTACATGTCGGGGTAGTCGCCGCCGAGCACGTTGACCATGACCGTCCACGTCGCGCGGGGGCGCGGGTCGCCGAGGGGGAGGTCGAGGACGGCCCGGACGTGGTTGGCGAACTGGCTGGTGATCGCGCCGTCCTGGGTCCAGTGGCCCGAGTTGTGGGGACGCATCGCCAGTTCGTTGACGAGGACGCGGCCGTCGCGGGTCTGGAAGAGCTCGACGGCGAGATGGCCGACGACGCCGAGTTCCTTGGCGATGGTGAGGGCCATCCGCTCGGCCTCCAGCGCCAGCTTCTCGTCGAGGTCGGGCGCCGGGGCGATGACCGTGTCACAGACGCCGTCCACCTGCCGGGACTCGACCACCGGGTAGGCGACCGCCTGGCCGTGCGGCGACCGTACGACATTGGCGGCCAGCTCACGGACGTAGTCGACCTTCTCCTCGGCGAGGACGGGCACGCCGGCGCGGAACGGCTCGGCGGCCTCCTCGACGCTGTCGACGACCCACACGCCCTTGCCGTCGTAGCCGCCGCGGACGGTCTTCAGGACGACCGGGAAGCCGTCCCCCTCCGCGGCGAACGCGGCCACGTCGTCCGGGTCGCTCACGATCCGGTGCCGTGGGCACGGCACGCCGATCGCGTCGAGCTTCGCGCGCATCACACCCTTGTCCTGGGCGTGCACCAGCGCGTCCGGGCCGGGGCGCACGGGGATGCCGTCCGCCTCCAGGGCCCGGAGGTGCTCGGTGGGTACATGTTCGTGATCGAAGGTGATCACATCGCACCCGCGCGCGAACTCACGCAGCGTGTCCAGGTCGCGATAGTCGCCGACGACGACGTCGCTCACCACCTGGGCCGCGGAATCCTGAGGGGTGTCACTGAGGAGCTTGAACCTGATGCCCAACGGGATGCCCGCCTCGTGTGTCATACGAGCGAGCTGACCCCCGCCGACCATGCCGACTACCGGGAACGTCACGCCCCTAGGGTATCGGCCGCGGCCGGAAGGCTGGATTCCGCGCCCGCCACCCGGGAGCCCGACCGCAGGAAACCTCGAACGAGGGTGGTTAGCATGGCTGGGTTGACGAAACCGCGACCCGGACGGGGGCCTGTTCGACCATGGCACATGGTTCCTCGGGGCTGCGCCGCCTTGCGCACGAAGTCGCCAAGTTCGGCGCCGTGGGCGGGGCGGGAGTGCTGGTCAACCTGGGCGTGTTCAACCTGGTACGGCACGTGACCGACCTGCAGGTCGTGCGGGCCGGCATCATCGCCACGGTCGTCGCGATCATCTTCAACTACATCGGGTTCCGGTACTTCACCTACCGTGACCGCGACAAGACCGGCCGTACGCGCGAGATGACGCTGTTCCTGCTGTTCAGCGCGGTCGGCCTCGTGATCGAGAACGGCGTGCTGTTCGCGGCGACGTACGGCGCGGGCTGGGACAGCCCGTTGCAGAACAACGTGTTCAAGTTCATCGGCATCGGTGTGGCGACGTTGTTCCGGTTCTGGTCGTATCGGACGTGGGTGTTCAGGGCGATGCCTGCGGCAGCGACAGGGGCGCGGGGCGGTGTTGAATCTGCGGCTACCGCCACGCGGGCGCGACCAGCCCCCACACACCCGCAGCCGGACGACTACCTGACGGTCGGTTCACGGTCCTCCGCCTTCCTCGACGGCGGCGTCCGCGACAAGAACAACCCGAACACCGGCGGCTGAGCCTGGAGCATCTCCAGCCGCCCCCCGTCGGCCTCCGCGAGGTCGCGGGCGACGGCGAGGCCGATGCCCGTCGAGTTGCGTCCACTGATCGCCCGCTCGAAGATCCGCGCGCCC
Source organism: Streptomyces sp. NPDC018693 (assembly GCF_044391385.1). Taxonomy (NCBI): domain Bacteria; kingdom Bacillati; phylum Actinomycetota; class Actinomycetes; order Kitasatosporales; family Streptomycetaceae; genus Streptomyces; species Streptomyces sp. NPDC018693. The sequence continues at coordinate 24,368 of NZ_JBIRZZ010000010.1, forward strand.
AGGTCGGCCGGCACCCCAGGTCCCTCGTCGGTGACCTCGATGACCGCCTGGTTGCCGGTGACCCGGGTACGCAGGGCGACCGTGCCGCCCCCGTGCATCAGGGAGTTCTCGATCAGCGCGGCCAGCACCTGGGCCACCGCTCCCGGCGTGCCCACCGCCTGAAGGTGCCGTTTCCCGGAGCTGACGATCGCCCGGCCCGCGCTGCGATACGCGGGACGCCACTCCGCGAGCTGCTGCTGGATGACCTCGTCAAGGTCGAAGGTGACGGCGGAGCCGGTGCGCGGGTCGCGGGAGTTCGTCAGCAGCCGCTGGACCACGTCTGTCAGCCGCTCCACCTGTGCCAGCGCGACGTTCGCCTCCTCCTTCACCGTCTCCGGGTCGTCGGTGAGGGTGATCTCCTCCAGCCGCATGGACAGCGCGGTCAGCGGCGTACGGAGCTGGTGGGACGCGTCCGCGGCCAGCCGCCGTTCGGCGGTCAGCATGCGGGCGATGCGCTCCGCCGAGGCGTCCAGCACATCGGCGACCCGGTCCAGCTCGGGGACGCCGTACCGCTTGTGGCGGGGGCGCGGGTCGCCGGAGCCGAGGCGTTCGGCGGTCTCGGCGAGGTCGGTGAGGGGGGAGGCGAGCCGGTTGGCCTGCCGGACGGCGAGCAGCACGGCGGCGATGACCGCGAGCAGCGCCACCAGCCCGATGATCAGCAGGGTACGGCCGACCTCGTCGGTCACCGCGGAGCGCGGCTCCTCGACGCGGACCGTCTCGCCGCCCTCGCCCGTCTCCTCGGCGTGCAGGACGTCACCGGTCGGCTTGCTGCCGAGTTCGATGGGTTCCCGGCCGGGGATGCGGATCACGGCGTACCGGTCGTCGGTGACCTGGTCGCGCAGCAGTTCCGCGGTGACCGCCTCGTCCCCGAGCAGCCGGCTGTCCACGATGCCGACCAGCCGCACCGCCTCGGACTCCACCCGCTCCTGGGCGCTGGTGCTGATCGTCCGGGTCTCGACGATGACCAGCGAGACCCCGAAGACGGCGATCACGACCAGGACGACGGCGAGGGTGGACTGGATGAGTCGACGGCGCACGGACGGCTCTCTTACTCGGTACTTGCGACTCGCTCGGTTCTTGCGGCTCGCTCGGTTCTTGCGGCTCGCTCGGTTCTTGCGACTCGCTCGGTTCTTGCGGCTCGCTCGGTTCTTGCGGCTCGCTCGGTTCTTGCGGCTCGGCGGCCCCTCAGCTCTTCTCGAAGCGGAAGCCCACTCCGCGCACCGTCGCGATGTACCGGGGGTTCGCCGCGTCGTCGCCGAGCTTCTTGCGCAGCCAGGAGATGTGCATGTCCAGCGTCTTGGTGGACGACCACCAGGTGGTGTCCCAGACCTCACGCATCAGCTGGTCGCGGGTGACGACCCGGCCCGCGTCGCGCACCAGCACCCGCAGCAGGTCGAACTCCTTGGCGGTCAGCTGGAGTTCCTCGTCGCCCATCCAGGCCCGGTGCGACTCGACGTCGATCCGCACCCCGTGCGTGGCGGGCGGCTGGTGGGGCTCCGCGGCGCCGCGCCGCAGCAGGGCCCGGACCCGGGCGAGCAGTTCGGCGAGGCGGAAGGGCTTGGTGACGTAGTCGTCGGCGCCGGCGTCCAGGCCGACGACGGTGTCCACCTCGTCGGCGCGTGCGGTGAGGATCAGGATGGGCACGGTGTGGCCCTCGGAGCGCAGCCGGCGGGCCACCTCCAGACCGTCCATGCCGGGCAGGCCGAGGTCCAGTACGACCAGGTCGATACCGCCCTGCATACCGGCGTCGAGCGCGGCCGGTCCGTCCTCGCGCACCTCGACCTCGTACCCTTCGCGGCGCAGTGCGCGGGCCAGCGGCTCCGAGATGGACGCGTCGTCCTCGGCGAGCAGTACACGGGTCATGAGCCGATGGTAGACCGCGGTGCCGTGAGGCCGAGGTGTGATCGGACCAGCCGTTTCTTACCGAGGGACACATCGGACAAGCCGTCCGGTGCGGCGATGGCCGACCGGTGATCGATTGGCCCTGGCCAGTGGTCCAGACCTATGGTTTCCATGGCGTCATCCAGGTTTGGACCTTGGGGTCTGGGACCGCGATTCCGTGTTCACCTGTGATCCACGCGCCAAGTCATTCCATATCCGGCACTGTCCTGCCGTATGGTGAAACACCCCACCGGGCGCGCGACGCCCCATTCGCGCGTCCCGACCAAGCAAGGAACGACATGGCGACCAGCCTGACGAAGGACGACTCGGGCCGGCCGGGGACCCCCGGCACCGACAGGAGCTTCTTCGGCCACCCCCGCGGCCTGGCCACCCTCTTCATGACCGAGATGTGGGAGCGGTTCTCCTACTACGGCATGAGGGCCCTGCTCCCGCTGTACCTGGTGGCTCCCGGAGGACTGCACCTGAGCGCGGGCACGGCGACCGCGATCTACTCGGTGTACCTGTCCCTGGTGTACCTGCTCGCCCTGCCCGGCGGATGGTTCGCGGACCGGGTGCTCGGCCCCCGCAAGACGGTCGCCGTGGCCGGCGCGATCATCATGCTGGGCCATCTGACCCTGGCCCTGCCGTGGGCCGGCTCCTTCTACGGCGGCCTCGGACTGGTCGCGATCGGTTCCGGTCTGCTGAAGGCCAACATCTCCACGATGGTCGGCCACCTCTACAACGGTCCCGAGGACCCGCGCCGCGACGGTGGCTTCACCGTCTTCTACATCGGCATCAACCTCGGCGCCTTCGCCGCCCCGCTGGTCATCGGCACCATCGGTGAGAACGTCGACTGGCACCTGGGCTTCGCGCTCGCCGCGCTCGGCATGGCGCTGGGTCTGGCCCAGTTCCTGCTCGGCGGCCGCCACCTCAGCAGCCGGTCGGACGTCGTGCCGACCCCGCTGACCGCCCAGGAGAAGGCGGCCACGCTGCGCAAGGCCGGCTTCTGGGCCGCCGTCGCCGCGGCCTTCTATCTCGTCGTGGGCGTCTCCGGTGTCTACACCCTGAACTGGCTGCTGGTCCCGATCACCATCGCCGGTCTGGTCATCCCGGTCCTGGTCATCGCCCGGATGAAGCGGGACAAGGAACTGGACAGCGCAGAGCAGTCCAGACTGACCGCGTACATCTGGTTCTTCGTGGCCGCGGCCGTGTTCTGGATGATCTACGACCAGGGCGGCTCGACCGTGTCGCTGTTCGCCGAGTCCTCGGCGGACAACACGGTCCTCGGCTGGGAGTTCCCGGTCTCCTGGTACCAGTCCGTCAACCCCGTCATGATCATGGCCCTGGCCCCGGTCTTCGCCTGGGCGTGGCTGGCGCTGGCCCGGCGGGGCAAGGAGCCGAGCACCGCGGTCAAGTTCGCGATGGGTCTCGCCCTGATCGGCGCGTCCTTCCTCCTCTTCCTGGCGCCGCTGTCGATCGCGGAGGGCGGGCACAAGGCCGCCGCGCTGTGGCTGGCGGGGATCTACTTCGTGCAGACGCTGGGTGAGTTGACGGTGTCGCCGGTCGGTCTGTCGGTCACCACGAAGATGGCGCCGCAGAAGTACGCGTCCCAGATGATGGGTGTGTGGTTCCTGGCGGTCACCGCGGGTGACGCGACGACCGGGTTGCTGTCCATCGCCGGGGTCGACCTCAACCGGACGGGGGTCGTGGCGCTGGAGGCGGTGCTCGCGGTGGCCGCCGGTGCGGCGGTGTGGATGTACCGGAGGAAGGTCAAGGAGCTGATGGGCGACGTTCACTGACGTGGTCTGAGCCGAGAGGGCCGTTGCATCCTGGTGTGGGTGCGACGGCCCTCCTCCGTCTCACAGGCTCCTGCGTCGTGGCATGAAGGTGAAGACTGCTGCTCCCAGCAGGATCGTCGTGCCCGCCACCAGGCCCAGGGCCTTCAACGTGCCGTGGTCGCCGGAGCCCGTGTCCGCCAGGCCGCCGCTGGTCGACGTACCTCCCGCCGAGGTACCGCCGGCCGATGACGAGCCGCCCGACGCGCCGCTCGCCTGCTGGGTCGTGTCCAGGGTCAGGGAGACCGATGTGCTGTCCGGCGTGCATGTCGTGGTCGTGCCCAGGGCGTTGACGGTCAGGACGCCCGGGGAGAGCGTGGACTCGCCGGTCGCGCCGGGCTTGTACGTGCCCTTGAGGTCGGGGACCTCGATCGGGTCGCCGGACTTGATGGGCTGGGGGTTGGCCGGGCCCTCGACATGGACCGTGCCGGTGTCGGCGCCGCCCAGGGTCACCGCCATCGACGGCTTGACCGAGTTGGCGGGGATGTCGGCGGGGCTGTCCATCACGGACTTCTTGAACTGCACGGTGAGGTCGTAACTGCCGCCGTTCTTCCTGGCGTTGATCTGGACCGGTGAGGTCGCCTTCTTCACGCCGAGGGGGGACTGGCAGGTGTAGGGGACGTCGACGACCTTGCCGGTGAAGTCGGTCTGGCCGCCGCTGCCGCCGGTGTCGCTGGGGGACGGGCTCGGGCTGCTCGACGGCGAGGTGGTCGAGGGGGACGGCGAGGGCGACGGTGACGGCGAGGGTGACTCCGGCGCGCTCGGCGAGCTCCCGTCCCCGGCCGTCACCGTGATCGTCGCCGCCGGCTGCACCGGCTCGGTCGGCGAGCAGGTCGTGTTCGTGCCCATGGCGTTGACGACGTACGCGTCCGGGGTGAGCGTCACCTGGCCCGCCGCCGTCAGCTTCAGGGTGCCCTTCATGTCGGACAGCACCATCGGGGCGCCCTTGGGGATCCCGGGGTTCTGCCGGGGCCCCTCCAGCGGGATGTCGGCGGTCTGCGCGCCGGCCGCTTTGAGGGTGCCGGACGGCTGCACCGAGTCGGCGGGCAGGTCGATGATGTCGGGGTTCCTGGAGGCGGGCTGGGTGAACTTCCAGACGATGTCGACGGTGTCGCCCACCTTCGCCGTGGCCGGCGCGGTGATGTCCACCTTCGTCGTGCCGTCCACCGGGGGGATGCCGGCGGGCGGCACGCAGTGGGTGGCGTAGGACACCTCGGCGGCCCGTGCCGGTCCGACGGCCAGTCCGAGCAGGGCGGCGGTGCCGCCGATCAGCGCGGCGGACGTGGCCGCCGCCAAACCCCTGCGCACGGGGGTGGCTCTCTCGCGCTCACTCACGGGGTGTTCCCTTCCTGCCGGGATTCGCGGAAGTCGTGGGGGTCCTCGGGCTTGTGGGGGTGTTGGGGGTGTCGGGACTCGTGGGCGCCGCGGGACTCGTGGGCGCCGCCACACCCGTCGGAGACGCCGGACCCGTGGGAGTCGCCGGACCCGAAGCCGTCGTCGGACGGTCGTCGTCGTGCGGTGCGGAGAGTCGGTCCGGCGGGCCCGGACCTGTGTCCGGGGTGAACCACGGCAGGGTCGAGGCGAAGGTGCCGGGGGTGGCCGGGACGGCCGGAGTGTCCGGTGGCACGCGCGGTGGGCGTACCCGGTCCACCACGGCCATCCCGACGCGGAACACCGCCGCCGGGACGACCACCGCGAGCAGCACCCAGAACAGGGTCACGCCCCAGGGCCGGCCGACGCCCCACGGCTGCTTGGCGAGGACCTTCCCCTCGTACTTGAGGGAGACCGTGTAGTCGCCGTGCGCCCCGGCGGACAGCTGGACCGGCAGTTCGACGCGCGCCTTCTTGCCGGGGGCGACCGTGCCGCGCCACCGCCGTTCCTCCCACTGCGGGGCGAACACGCCGTGGGCGGTGCCGACGTGGAAGACCGGGTCCTTCAGCGGCTCGGTACCGACATTGCCGACGGTGAAGACCAGCGTGCGTGCGGGCGGGGCGCCGAACCAGGTCAGCAGGGAGCCGGAGCCCTCCAGGCGAGTGTCGGAGAGCATCGACAGCCGGCCGCCGGACGGCTCGGCGGGCAGCGGCCGCACGGGATGCCCGGCCACCTGGAACACGGCGTCGGCCTGCGCCTTCGGTCCGGTCGCGGTGGCCGCGTGCACCACGCAGGGGCAGGGCACCGGCGGCTCGGCGACGGGCAGTTGGCGGCTGAAGCGACCGTCGGCGTCCGTGGTCACGGCCCGGCCGTCCGCGTTGGCGCAGGAGTTGGTGCCGCCGACGACACCCCGGGACGGGACCGCCTGTCCGCAGATCAGCAGCATCAGCAGGGTGCGCGGCCGCCAGCCACTGCCGCTGACGGTGACCGAACCGCCCACGCCCGCCTCGGACTTGGCGACGGTGACGGCCGGTCCCTCGTCGGCGGCGGCCGCCGAGGCCGTACCGGCCAGGAGGAGCGGGAGAAGGAGGAGGGCGAGCGCCGCCGCCGTGAGCCGCGCGGTCACCTCGGCGCTCCTGTCAGGTCACGGCGCCTGCGTCGTCGTAGCAGCGCCGCCCCTCCTACGACCGTCAGCGCGCCGCCCGCCGTCCCCGCCACCGCGCCCCACGGGACGAAGGTCGCCGACGCGTCGGCCGTGGCGCGGGCGCCGCCGGGTGCGGTCACGGTCAGGCGTACGGTCACGGCGTCCAGAGCCGGGCGGTCGGGCCAGGGCTCGGTCAGCGCCAGGCGGGCGCCCGGGGGCACGGTGACCGGCAGGGGCCGCTCGGTCCGGTCGAGGAGGGTGCGCCGTAGGGCGCCCTCGGCATGCACGGCGAGACGCGGTGCGAGGGGCGTCGTACCCCGGTTGACCAGCTCGTACGTGATCCGGTCGGCGTGCACGGCCAGGTGCTCCACGGTCAGCGCGGCCAGCTCGGGCCCGCCGACCCGCAGCAGCAGCCGTACGACCGTCTCCTTGCCGTCCGTGTCCCGTACGACCACACCGCCCGTCCGGTCGCCCGGTGCCGCGTCCGTCGGGACGGTCACCGTGAAGGGCACCTCGGCGCGGGTGCGGGCGGGGACCCGCAGGGTCGTCTCGGCGAAGGTGAGCGGCAGGCCGGTGCCGGACAGGCGGACGGCGAGCGGGCGGGTGCCCCGATTGGTGACGGCGAGCGTGTCCTGCAGGACCGTCCCGGGGGTGCCCTCCGCGTAGAAGGAGGGGCGCCCGTCGCCGGAGGGCGCGGCCGACCAGTCGCCCGTGGGCGCCGCCGGGGCGGCGGTGCCGAGCAGCAGCGGCAGGGCCAGCAGGAGAACGCGGGCGGCGTACGGCATCGGCGGCTCCCCCTCGTGGAACGGTCAGCGGCGCTCGGGCGTCTGGTTGCGGCGGGTCAGCCACAGGGCGCCGGCCGCGCCGACGAGCAGGACCGTGCCGCCGAGGGTGGCGAGGGCGACGGCGGAGTCCTCGGGGCCGGTCTGCGGGAGTTCGGCGCCGGAGCCGCCGTCGGAGGCCGCCGTCACGTCGAGGGTGAGGGACGGGCCCGGGTTGTTGGTGGGGGTGCAGGTGGTGGTCGTACCGAGGGCCTTGATGGTGAGCACGGCAGCCGTGAAGGTGACCTTGCCGGTCTTCTTCGGGGTGTAGGTGCCGCTCAGGTCACTGATCTTGATGGGGGTGTCGGCCGGGATGGCCTGCTGGTTGGGCGGCCCGGTGACGGTGAGCGTGCCACTGTCGGCGCCGCCCAGCTTGATGGTGGCGCTCGGGGTCATCGCGCCCTTGCCCAGCTCGACCGGGCTGGAGGAGACGCCCTTCTGCCAGGACATGGTGAGCTTGTAGCCGTTGCCGCTCCTGACGCCCTTGATGTCGATGGGCGAGACGGCGCTCTTGTCGCCGATCGGTGTCTCACAGTGGTAGTTGACGTCGACGACCTCGGCCCGGGCGACCGGCGCGACCGCCACCACCACGGCTCCGGCCAGCCCGAGCACGGCGACCCGCTTCCCCTTCGACACGGCCCGGCCCTCCCACTCCTGACGGCACATCAGATCGGCCGTCAAGGTACGCCGGGGGGCTTGAGGAGGGAAGAGAAGCGGCGTGTTGGAAGTGTGGGGACACTGCAGCGCATTTTTCAGGGGCGCGGGGCTGTGTCCACATGCGGCTCCGCCGCGTGGGCGCGAGCAACCCACGACGGCCCGCAGCCGCGACACGACGCCAGGCACCTACGCGGGAGCGCCCAGCTCCGCCCAAACCGTCTTACCGGCAACCCCCGGCGTCCGCACCACACCCCAGTCCAGACACAGCCGCTGGACGATGAACATCCCATGCCCCCCGGGCCGCCCCGCCCGATGCGGAGTACGCGGCGCCGGCTGCCCGGCCCCCCGGTCGACGACCTCGATCCGGATCACCTTGTTGTCGCAGGCCAGCTGCATCTCCTGCGGCCCCTCCGCATGGAGACACGCGTTCGTGACCAGCTCGGACACGACGAGCAGCACATCCTCCGCCGCGGCGCGCTGATCCGCGGTGGCGGCCGGCAGCCAGCCCCACGCGTACAGCGCCTGCCGGGCGAAGTCCCGTGCGAGCGGTACGACGCCGCTCGCGCCGTCGAAGTCCAGGCTGCGGACCTGTCGGCCCGCCGATGCCCCCGAAGCGCCGCTGGGCTCCGGGGAGCCCGGCGAGACAGGCCGGGTGGTGCTCATCAGCGCTTCACCTCACCGATTCACCAGTTCACGATGGAAAGATCCAGGGCTTGGAGAGTGCCACCGACATGTTCGGGACGTCCTCGCCCGCATGTCTCCTGCCCGACGGGGCCGCCGGGACACCCCCCTCCTTCGCCACGCTCCGCAGCGAGGGATGTGGCCTGCGCGACAGTTCAGTCGCCCTCAGCCGTCCTCAGCAGCCCTCAGCCGTCCTCGACCGCGAGGGCCGCCTCGACCGAGTCGTGCACGGTGAAGACGGCGTCCGCGCCGGTGATCTCGAAGACCCGGGCGACGACCGGGAGCATCCCGGCCAGATGCACTCCCCCACCGGCGGCCTCGGCCTTCAGCCGGGTGCCGAGCAGCACATTGAGCCCGGTGGAGTCGCAGAACTCCAGCCCTGAGCAGTCGACGACGAGCCGACTGAATCCTTTGGCGAGACAGGCGTCGAGGGGTTCGCGCAGCAACTCGGCGGTGTGGTGATCGAGCTCACCCGCCGGTGTCACGACGGCACTGGAGCCCTCTTCCCGCACCTCCACCAGAAGCCGGCCCGACTGTGCGCTGCCGACCGTCCCGCGGTCCATGCCGTGTCTCTCCCGAGGTCGTTGCGTCCGTGCTGACGCCCTCGAACACTACGCCTTCGTTACGCGCTCCGACAGCCGAACAACCCCACGGAAACAGACATAACCGCACATACCGCACTTGCGATCGGCTCGGCAAAGCAGGTAGGGCTAGTAGAGACACGTAACCGACACGGCCGGCTTTGGAGGCGCCGCACACCGCAGTGCACGTACTGGCTCCGGCAGCCATATGCCGAGAACGATGGAGGACATCATGTCACCGCGGCTCGACGCATCGCACCTCGACAGCGCGACGTCGACACCCTCTCCGGAACATCTGGATCCCATCGAAGGGCTCCCCGAGATCCCTCCGTACGACGAGGTCGGACCCGTCGACGCACGGGCCCTCTCCAAGACCCTCTTCGAGCGGCTCGAATCGCTCGAGGAAGGCACCCACGAATATTCGTACGTCCGCAACACCCTCGTCGAACTGAACCTCGCCCTGGTCAAGTTCGCCGCCTCCCGCTTCCGCTCCCGCAGCGAGCCGATGGAGGACATCATCCAGGTCGGCACCATCGGCCTGATCAAGGCGATCGACCGTTTCGAGCTCTCCCGCGGTGTGGAGTTCCCCACCTTCGCGATGCCGACCATCGTCGGCGAGATCAAGCGCTTCTTCCGTGACACGTCGTGGTCGGTGCGGGTACCGAGGCGACTGCAGGAACTCCGCCTCGACCTGGCCAAGGCCGGTGACGAACTGGCTCAGAAGCTCGACCGGGCACCCACGGTCGGCGAACTGGCCGAGCGGCTCGGGATATCCAACGACGAGGTCGTCGAGGGCATGGCCGCGTCGAACGCGTACACCGCCTCCTCGCTGGACGCGCAGCCCGAGGAGGACGACACCGAGGGCGCGCTGGCCGACCGCATCGGCTACGAGGACCACGGGCTCGAAGGCATCGAGTACGTCGAGTCGTTGAAGCCCCTCATCGCCGAACTCCCGCCCCGCGACCGGAAGATCCTCTCCCTCCGCTTCGTGGCGAACATGACCCAGTCGGAGATCGGCGACGAGCTGGGCATCTCTCAGATGCATGTGTCGCGGTTGCTGTCACGGACGTTGGTGCGACTCCGCAAGGGGCTGACGACGGAGGAGTAACCGCCGGGACCGTCGGAGTTCTCGGGCTTCTCGGGGATGCCCGGGTGCCCGGGGTCTCCGGGGTCTCCGGGGTCTCCGGGGTCTCCGGGGTCTCCGGGGTCTCCGGGGTCTCCGGGTCCTGGTTACCCCGGGAAACCTCCCCAAACGTGTCCTGCGCCACTATGGTCACCCCACCCCAGACCGACCAGTAGGTCAGTTTCAGGTGAGGAGCGACCCCCATGTCCCGTGCCGACGCGAGCGGCGGACCTGCCGTCCACGGTGCCCCCGACGCCCGTCTCGCCGAGCTGCTGCGCGCGGCACCCGCGCTCGCCTACCCGGCCCTGCGGGAGCTGCGGGAGCGGCACGAGTCGAGCCTGCTCGCCTACGCCCGCCTCTCCACGACCGGCGAGACGGCGGCCCGCCGCCTGGCCGCCCAGACCTTCGCCCGGGCCGCCCGCGAGACGGCCCGCGGCAACGACCCCGGCCTGCCCTGGCGCCACCAACTCCTGCTGCACGCCTGCCGGGTGGCCGCCCAGTGGGCGTCCGACGACCGCGCCGCCGGCCTCAACACGGGCGTCGTCCCCGTCCCCGTACCTTCCCCACCCCTCCTCCCCGCCTTCCGCTCCCTCCCCTCCCGCACGCAGGGCCTGCTCTGGTACGGCGTGGTGGAGCGTGAGCCCGCGCCCCGTGCGGCCCTTCTCCTCGGCCTCACCCCCGAGGACGTCACCTACGGCACCCCCCTCGCCCTCCAGTCCCTCACCCGGGCCGCCCTCCGCCGCCGCCTCACCGCCTCCGACGACCCGGACTGCGCGGACTTCCACCGCCTGATCGAGGAGTCCGTACGCCCGGACAGCCCGCGCCACAGCCCCGACCTGGAGTCCCACAAGTCCCACTGCCCCCACTGCACGGCGGCCTACGACGAACAGTGCGCCCTGCGCGACGCACCGAGCACGGCATTGGCGGAGGGCCTGCTGCCATGGTCGGGCACGGCCTACGCAACGGAGAACCGCCCCGCTCCCCCGCCCCTGATCCCGCCACCCTCCACTGCCCCACCCCTGCCCCCGCCCCCGCCACCTGCGGCCTGGCCGCCCCCGCGCCGCGTCGTCCTGGCCTCGGCGGCACTGGGCGTGGCCCTGGCCCCCCTGCTGATCGTGCTGCTCCCACCCGGCGACTCCCACAACAGCCGGCCGACGGGCGCGGTGGCCGCGACGGCGCCGAGGCTCCCACCGGTGACCACCCCGTCGACGACAGCACCCACCCCCTCACCCACACCCCCGCCATCCCCGTCCCCCTCCCCATCGCTGTCGGTTTCCCCGACCCCCTCCCCGACCCGCTCAAGCCCCTCCCCCCGCCCCACACCACCCCCGAAACCCAAGCACAAGCCCACACCGACACCCACCCCCACACCCGTGCTCCCACCCGGCGCCACATACGCCCAGGTCGTGAACACCACCACCGGCCGTTGCCTGGAGGTAGCCGGCGACTTCGCCAACGGCACGGACGTAGTAACCGTCCCCTGCTCCACCTCCCGCAGCCAACGCTGGCGGTACGTCTCCTCGCTCGGCATCCTCCAGTCGTACGCCGACCCGGACTACTGCCTCGACAGCCGCGGCTCGGTCGACCGGGGCGTCGGCATCTGGACCTGCTCCTCGGTCTACGGCCGCAACGGCCGCAACCTCACCTTCTACGTGGACCCCGACGGCACCATCCGCCCGGCCATCGCCCCGGGCACGGCCCTGACCGACAACGGGTACGGGGATGTGTGGTTCCTGCCGGCGGGCGGGGGTGGGGGGCAACGGTGGCGGGCGGGGCAGTAGGAGCCGTCAGGCCGGCAATCCGACAAGTGCGCAGGCAATGGCACAAGAACGCCTGCCATGCACCGGGCCGGCACCGGTACGGCCGCTGACGACCATGTCTGGACCTCGACCCTCGTGACTGCCCCTCCACGGTGTCGGCGGCAGCGCCGTAGACCGCGTGCCCGCAGGGCAAGTCCAGCCCTGCCGACACCAGCTCGCCGTCCCGGGTCAGTCTGCTGCTGGGGACCGAGCCGGTGTGGGCGGCGGCCGTCGGTAGCGCGCTGGCCGGGGACCGGCCGGGGTGGCTCGGGTATGCGGGTGCGGTGCTGGTGCTCGTCGGTACGGGGTGGGGGCGGTCGGTGGCTGACCGGGAGCGTCTGGCGCTGCGCGCGACTGCTCAGGCCACTCGTACGCCGCCGCGCCAGACGCCCGACACCAGCGGGACGCCCGGGCGGTAGGCCAGGTGGACGTGGCTCGGGGCGTCCAGGAGGAGGAGGTCGGCGCGGGCGCCGGGGGTGAGGTGGCCGATGTCGGTGCGGCGGAGGGCCGCCGCGCCGCCGGCCGTGGCCGACCAGACCGCCTCGTCGGGGGTCATGCCCATGTCCCGTACGGCGAGGGCGATGCAGAAGGGCACCGAGGAGGTGAAGGACGAGCCGGGGTTGCAGTCCGTGGAGAGGGCCACGGTGACGCCCGCGTCCAGGAGGCGGCGGGCGCCCGGCCACTCGGCGCGGGTGGAGAACTCGGCGCCGGGGAGCAGGGTGGCGACCGTGTTCCCTGACGCCAGGGCGTCCACGTCGGCGTCCGTGAGGTGGGTGCAGTGGTCGGCGCTCGCCGCGTCCAGTTCGACCGCGAGCTGTACTCCGGGGCCGTAGGAGAGCTGGTTGGCGTGGATGCGGGGGTGCAGGCCCTTCGCCTTGCCCGCGGTGAGGATCGCGCGGGCCTGGTCGCCGTCGAAGGCGCCCTTCTCGCAGAAGACGTCGATCCAACGGGCGTGCGGGGCACAGGCGTCGAGCATCTCGCCGGTGACGAGGGCGACGTAGGCGGCCGGGTCGTCGGCGAAGTCCGGGGAGACGATGTGGGCGCCGAGGTAGGTGACCTCGTCGGTGTGGCGGGCGGCGATGCGCAGGGCGCGGGCCTCGTCCTCGACCGTCAGGCCGTAGCCGGACTTGGTCTCGAAGGTGGTGGTGCCCTGGCGGAGGGCCTCGTCGAGGTAGCGGGTGAGGTTGCGTTCGAGGTGCTCGTCGCTCGCCGCCCGCGTGGCCGCGACCGTCGTACGGATGCCGCCCGCGCTGTACGGGCGCCCCGACATCCGGGCGTTGAACTCCTGCGTGCGGTCGCCCGCGAAGAGGAGGTGGGAGTGGGAGTCGACGAAGCCGGGCAGGACCGCGCGGCCGCCGGCGTCGACCCGATTGTCAGTGGCGGGTGCTTTGCTTGAGTCACCGGTCCACACGACGCGGTCGCCTTCGATGACGACGGCCGCGTCCTGGATCAGTCCGAGGGGGGATCTGTCACCCAGGGAGGGGTTGTTGGTGACCAGGGCGGCGATGTTGGTGATGAGCGTGCTGGCGGTGCTCGCGGAGCTTGCGGGGCTGACGGTCGTCGCGTTGCTCATGGCGTCCTTGCTGGCCTGGTCGGCGGTGGGGTCGGATGCGCGTTGGGGTTCCGTGGTGGAGGTCATCCGCGCAGGGCTGCGACGGCGTCCGCGAGGGCTTGCGGCACATCCGGCACGAGGGTGTGCGCCCCGTCCCGTACGACGTGCCGACCTGCCACGACCGTATGCGACACGTCTGCTGCCGACGCGGCGAATACGGCCGTCTCGGCACCGAGCCGCGCAGGCGGCCCTGCCGTCCTGACCGAGTCGAGGGCGATCGTCGTGAAGTCGGCGAGCGCGCCGGGCTCCAGGGTTCCGGCGCCGTCCCAGCCGAGGGCCGCGTGGCCGTCGGCCGAGGCCGCCCGCAGGAGGGCCGCCGCCGTCCAGTGACCTCGGGTGCGGGTGCGCAGGCGCTCGTTCAGCTCCATGGCGCGCGCCTCTTCCAGCAGGTCGATCACGGCGTGGCTGTCGGAGCCGAGGGAGAGCGGGGAGCCCTCGTTCTGCAGGGCGACCGCGGGTCCGATGCCGTCGGCGAGGTCGCGCTCGGTGGTGGGGCACATGCAGGTGCCGGTGCCGCTGCCGCCGATGAGGGAGATGTCCTCGGCGGTGAGGTGGGTGTTGTGGACGCCGGTGGTGCGCGGCCCGAGGACCCCGTGCAGGGCGAGGAGCTGGGTCGGGGTGCACCCGTGGATCTCCAGGCAGGCTTCGTTCTCGGCGGTCTGCTCGGAGAGGTGCACATGCAGCGGGGTCCGCCGGTCCTCGGCCCACCGCGCCACGGTCGACAGCTGGTCGGCGGGCACGGCCCGTACGGAGTGGATCGCCGCCCCGATCCGTGCGTGATCCCGTTCCTTGAGAAGTGAACAGCGTGCGGCCCAGTCCTCGGCGGTCCCGTCGGAGAAACGGAGCTGGTGGGTGTTGGGCGGCTGTCCGAAGCCGGAGGAGAGATAGGCGGTGTCGAGGAGGGTGATGCGGATACCGGCTTCGGCGGCGGCCGCGATCAGGGCCTCGCCCATGGCGTTCGGGTCGGCGTAGGGGGTGCCGCCGGGGGCGTGGTGGACGTAGTGGAACTCGCCGACCGCGGTGATGCCGGCCAGGGCCATCTCGGCGTACGCCGCGCGGGCGAGGGCGTGGTAGCTGTCCGGGGTGAGCCGGTCGGCCGTGGCGTACATGACCTCGCGCCAGGTCCAGAAGGTCCCGGAGCCGACCTGGACGGCTCCGCGCAGGGCGCGGTGGAAGGCGTGGCTGTGGGCGTTCGCCAGGCCCGGGAGGGTCAGTCCGCGCAGGATCTCGGCGCCGGGGGGCGGGGTCTGCGCGCCGGTGCGGACGGCGGTGATGCGGCCGTCGTGGACGTCGAGCGCCACGCCCGGCTCGACGCGGTCGCCGAGCCAGGCGTGCTCCAGCCAGTACGTCTGCGTCACGTGCAGGCCAGCCCTTCCAGTACGTCGGCCAGTGCGTGCACCCCGGCCACGCAGTCGTCCTCGCTCGCGGACTCGGCCGGGGAGTGCGAGACCCCCGTGGGGTTGCGTACGAACAGCATGGCGGTCGGGATGCTCCCGGACAGGATCCCGGCGTCGTGTCCGGCGCCGGTGCCGAGGACGGGGACGGTGAGCGCGGGGTCCTTGTCCTTGCCGAGGATGCGGGCCAGTTCGTCGCGCAGGGCGTGGTCGAACTCGACGACCGGCGTGAAGGACTCCCGGACGACCGCGAGGTCGACGCCGTGGGCCTCGGCGTGGGTGCGGGCGGCCTTCTCGATGCCGTGGACGACGGTGTCGAGGCGCTCCTGGTCGGCGGCGCGGGAGTCGAGCCAGCCGCGCACCAGGCAGGGGATGGCGTTGACGCCGTTGGGTTCGACGGAGATCTTGCCGAAGGTGGCCACGGCCCCGGCCAGTTCGGCCTCGCGGCGGGCGGCGAGGACGGTCTCGGCGTAGGACAGCATCGGGTCGTGCCGGTCCACCAGCCGGGTGGTGCCGGCGTGGTTGGCCTCGCCGCGGAAGTCGAACCGCCAGCGGCCGTGCGGCCAGATGGAGCCGGCGATGCCGACGGAGTCCCCGGTGAGGTCAAGGGCGCGGCCCTGCTCGACGTGGAGTTCGACGAAGGCGCCGATGCGGGCGAGGCGTTCGGGGTCGGGGCCGAGGGCCTCGGGGTCGTAGCCTGCGGACTCCATGGCCTGCGGGAGGGTGATCCCGTCGCCGTCGGTGAGCCGGTGCGCCTGGTCGACGGTGAGGTGGCCGGCGGTGAGCCGGGAGCCGACGCAGGCGAGCCCGAAGCGGGCGCCCTCCTCGTCGCCGAAGTTGACGACGGCGAGGGGCTTGGTGGGCTGCGCTCCCCTGGCCCGTAGTTCGTCCAGGGCGGCGAAGGAGGACACCACGCCCAGGGGTCCGTCGAAGGCGCCGCCGTCGGGTACGGAGTCGAGGTGCGAGCCGGTGACGACGGCGTCGCCTGCGGTGGGGTCGCCGAGCCAGGCCCACTGGTTGCCGTTGCGGTCGACCTCGTAGGTCAGGTGGCGGGTGGCGGCCTGCTCCCGGAACCAGGCCCGGCAGTCGGTGTCGGCGCCGGTCCAGGCGTAGCGGCGGTAGCCGCCGGTGGTGGAGCTGCGGCCGATCGGCAGCAGCTCCGCCCACATGCTGTGGAAGCTCACGCCTGGTCACCTTCACGCATCGGCACCCGGACGCCGCGCTGCCCGGCGACCGACTCGGCGATGTCGTACCCGGCGTCCACGTGCCGGATGACGCCCATGCCGGGGTCGTTGGTGAGCACGCGGCGGATCTTCTCGCCGGCGAGCGGCGTGCCGTCGGCCACCGTCACCTGGCCGGCGTGGATGGACCGGCCCATGCCGACGCCGCCGCCGTGGTGGATGGACACCCAGGAGGCGCCGGAGGCCACGTTCACCATGGCGTTGAGGAGGGGCCAGTCGGCGATCGCGTCGGAGCCGTCGAGCATGGCCTCGGTCTCGCGGTAGGGGGAGGCGACGGAGCCGCAGTCGAGGTGGTCGCGTCCGATGACGATCGGCGCGGACAGCTCACCGGCGGCGACCATGTCGTTGAAGCGCTCGCCGGCCTTGTCGCGCTCGCCGTAGCCGAGCCAGCAGATGCGGGCGGGCAGGCCCTGGAAGTGGACCTTCTCCCCGGCCATCTTGATCCAGCGGGCCAGGGACTCGTTCTCGGGGAAGAGGTCGAGGATCGCCTTGTCGGTCCTGGCGATGTCGGCGGCGTCGCCGGAGAGGGCCGCCCAGCGGAAGGGGCCCTTGCCCTCGCAGAACAGCGGCCGGATGTAGGCGGGGACGAAGCCGGGGAAGGCGAAGGCGCGGTCGTATCCGGCGAGTTGGGCCTCGCCGCGGATGGAGTTGCCGTAGTCGAAGACCTCGGCGCCGGCGTCCAGGAAGCCGACCATGGCCTCGACGTGCCGGGCCATGGACTCGCGGGCCTTCTGGGTGAACCCGGCCGGGTCCTTCGCCGCCTCGGCGGCCATGTCCTCGAAGGCCACGCCCAGCGGGAGGTAGGCCAGGGGGTCGTGGGCGGAGGTCTGGTCCGTCACGATGTCGATGGGCGCGCCCATCGCCAGCAGCTGGGGCACCAGTTCGGCGGCGTTGCCGAGGACACCGATGGACAGCGGGCGGCGGGCGTCGCGGGCCTCGACGGCGAGCCGCAGGGCGTGGTCGAGGGAGTCGGCCCTGACGTCGAGGTAGCGGTGCTCGATGCGGCGGTCGATGGCGCGCGGGTCGCAGTCGACGCAGATCGCCACGCCGTCGTTCATCGTGACGGCGAGCGGCTGGGCGCCGCCCATGCCGCCGAGGCCGGCGGTGAGGGTGATGGTGCCGGCCAGGGTGCCGCCGAACTTCTTCGCGGCGACGGCGGCGAAGGTCTCGTAGGTGCCCTGGAGGATGCCCTGGGTGCCGATGTAGATCCAGGAGCCGGCGGTCATCTGGCCGTACATGGTCAGGCCGAGGGCCTCCAGGCGGCGGAACTCCTCCCAGTTGGCCCAGTCGCCGACGAGGTTGGAGTTGGCGATGAGGACGCGGGGGGCCCACTCGTGGGTCTGCATGACGCCGACGGGGCGGCCGGACTGGACGAGCATCGTCTCGTCCTGCTTGAGGGTCTTCAGGGTGCGCACCATGGCGTCGAAGGAGCGCCAGTCCCGGGCGGCCTTGCCGGTGCCGCCGTAGACGACGAGCTTGTCGGGGTGTTCGGCGACCTCGGGGTCGAGGTTGTTCTGCAGCATCCGCAGGGCGGCCTCCTGCTGCCATCCCAGGGCGCTCGGCTGGGTGCCGCGCGGCGCTCGTACGGGGCGGGGTCCCGACATCGTCTGCCTCCTCCGACTACTACGTCTATTCACATCCTGGGTTCTTGAATAGAACTAGTCAATAGGGTCATGGGCCGACACGCGGCCCGCACCGGTGTTTGGCTGGATCCATGGGCACGCCCGTGGAGAGGATCGGGAATGCTGTGGAGGGCGACGGCGACGACACAGGGGACCACGTGAACCACCTGCACGGCCGGGACAGCGACGGGGACGGCGAGCGGGCGGTACGGCGGGACGAGGCGGTGCGGGCCGCCGTGGAGCAGGGGCTGCTCGGGCCCGGCACTCCCATCGTCGGACTGCTGGACGTCACCGGCATCCGCGCGGCCGCCGCGGCGCTGCGGGCGGCGTTCGACGCGGTGCTGCCGCCCGGCACACCGGTGCTGCACGCCTTCGCGGTGAAGGCGACCCCGCTGGTGCCGGTGGTGCGGCTGCTGCGTGAGGCGGGCCTGGGCGCGGAGGTGGCGAGCCCCGGGGAGCTGGCGCTGGCGAGGGCGGCCGGGCTGCCGCCGCGGGCCACGGTCCTCGACTCCCCCGCGAAGACCCCGGCCGAGCTGCGTGAGGCGCTCGCCCTCGGCATCGCCGTCAACGCGGACAACCCGCAGGAGCTGGCCCGCATCGACACCCTGGTCGCCGCCGCGCCCACCGCCTCGCCCATGGGTGTCCGGGTGAACCCGCAGGTCGGCGCGGGCTCCATCGAGGCGCTGTCGACGGCGACGGCCACCTCGAAGTTCGGGGTGGCGCTGCGCGACGCGGGGGCGCGCGACTGGGTCGTACGGGCGTACGTCGAGCGCCCGTGGCTGACCCGGCTGCACACGCACACCGGGTCGCAGGGCGTGCCGCTGTCGCTGATGGTGCGGGGTGTGGCGGAGGTGTACGAACTGGCGGAGGAGATCAACCGGCGCGTCGGGCACCGCCAGGTCGACACGATCGACATCGGCGGCGGCCTGCCGGTGAACTTCGCGACGGAGGCGACGACACCGACGTACGCCCAGTACGCGCGGCTGCTCGCCGAGGCGGTGCCGGGGCTGATGGACGGGCGCTACGGCCTGGTCACCGAGTTCGGCCGGTCCCTGCTGGCCAAGGAGGGCACGATGGTGGCGCGGGTGGAGTACACCAAGCGCGCCGGCGGCCGTCCGGTCGCGGTGACGCACGCGGGCGTGCAGGTGGCCACCCGGACCGTGTACGCGCCGGGTTCCTGGCCGCTGCGCATCGCCGCGTACGACGCGAGGGGCCGTCCGAAGGAGGGCCCGGGGGTCGTCCAGGACGTGGCGGGTCCGGCCTGCTTCGCGGGCGACCTGCTGGCCGAGGCGCGGACGCTTCCGCTGCTGGAGCAGGGGGACTACGCGGCGGCGCTGGACACGGGCGCGTACTACTTCGCGCACCACTACGCGTACAACTCCCTGGCCCGGCCGGGGGTGTACGGCTTCGCGCCGGACCGGCGGGGCGGGATCGCCTTCGCCACGGTGCGCGCGCCGCAGACGCTCGACGAGATCGTGGCCGAGTCCGGAGGGGCGCACGCGGAAGCGCTCACCTCCCTCCGTACCACCGCGCGCGACTGACGTACGCCGGTCGACAGGGTGTTCAACTGATGTGTGGACGGGGCGAGTTGGCGCACCCTAGCGCCTTCACGCATTTTCCACTGGAAAATGCCGGAATCCTCACCCCTGGCCCGCACGGTGCGTAGCGTCCTCCTCACTCAGCCGAACCGCAGGCGGGAGGGGAGCGACGGTGCCCGGAATCGACGAGTGCCTTCTGGAGGCCATGCGGCTGCCCGGAGCCCGGGGAGCAGCACTGGTCGACTGGACCAGTGGGCTGGCGCTGGGCGCGATCGGGGAGTTCCCCGGCGACGACCACGAGGCGGCCGCCGCCGAGGCCGCCGAGATCGCCCGGCTGGCCGCCGAGCAGCGGGCGTTCGCGCCCGTCGACGGCGACGGCGCGGCCGACCCGCCGCTGGAGGACCTGATCATCAGCAACCGGGACAGCTACCACCTGCTGCGGTTCGTGCGGACGTCGTTCGACAGCAGCGTGTTCCTGCACCTGTTCCTGGGCCGGGCGGACGGCAACCTCGCGCTGGCCCGGATCCGGCTGGGCGACATGGCCGGACGGCTGGTGCTGGAGTGACCGTGACGCGGGCGGCCGCACCGCCCCCGCTGCCGGTGCGGGACAGATCGAGGGCTCGTGACCGCGCGGGCGGCGGCCTCTCCCCCATGCTGACCCGGCTGGCCGCCGAGCGGGCCAGCGGCGTCCTGGAGCGCGAACACGGCACGCTCCACCTGGCGAACGGCCGTGTGGTGCACGCCGAAAGCCCGTTCGCACCCGGCCTCGGCGCCCTCCTGCTCGCCCACGGCACGCTCGACCCCGACGTCTGGCGGCAGGCCCTGGACGGGGTCGGCGCCGGCGGGGAGCACGCGGCGGTCCGCCGACTGCTCGACACCGGTCGCGTCGCACGCGGGCTACTGGAGCTGTGCCATCTGGGAGCGCTGTACGACGCCGGGTTCTTCGCTCTCGCCCCGAGCAGCACCCCCGGCCGCTTCCGCTACGACGCCGTGTTCCCGGCCGACGCCCTGCGGCCGGTCGCCGTGGCGGCGCTGGAGCGGGAGACCCTGCGCCGGCGCGCGCTGCTGCACGGTCTGTGGCCACGGCCGTGCACGGACACCGCACCGCTGCTGCGGACCGACGCCGCGCCGCCATCGCCACCGCCAGAGACCGGGACGGCCGCCTCACCGGCGGCGCTCGCCCCACCGGCGGCTCCGGCCCGGCCGCCACGGACCGAGGCGGCCGGCGTGCCGGCGGCGCTCCACCGGCGGAGTGCCGTGCTGGCCCTGGTCGACGGGCGGCGCACCGCCTCGGACATCGCGCGGAGGCTGGGCCGACGCGCCTTCCCCGTCCTGGCGGACGTCCGCCGACTGGCGGCCGCCGGCCTGGTCACGCCCAAGCCCGAGCCACCACCGCCAACCCCGCCCACACCGCCGACATCGCCTGTGCCACCGACACCACCGACGTCGCCGGCACTACACCCACCACCAGCACTACGCCTGTCGTCAGCACCATCGCCGTCGCCGGCACCACCACCCGCCGCTCTCTGGCCGAGTGGCGGCCTGCCCCCCGTCGACGACCCCGACATCACCCTGTTGAAGAGGCTCAGGGATGCGCTGGAGGCCCTTTGAGCGGCAACGACCGCGTGCCGAGAGGAGAGACCCGATGGCCGACGAGCCGGCCCTGCTCGACGAACTACGGCGACTGCGCGCCCGCGTACCGCAGCTGAACGGCGCGCTCGTGGCCAGCGTGGACGGCCTCGTCCTCGCCCAGGACACACCCGGCGTCGAACCGGAGGGCCTGGCCGCGCTCACCGCCGCCGCGCTCGGCGTCGCCGTACGCATCACCGACGCCACCGGCCAGGGCAGCCTGCGCGAAGTGCTGCTGCGCGGCCAGTACGGCTACGTCGCCACCTACGCGGCGGGCGACCAGGCCGTCCTGACCCTGCTCGCGCAGGACCGCGTCAACGTCGGCCGGCTCCATCTGGAGGGCCGACGGGCCGGCGCACGCGTCGGGGAACTGGTGCACAGCGCCCTCCCCGCCCCGCCCGCCCCGCCCGCCAGGCCCGCCCGCTCCAGGGCGGCCACCCGCACAGCGACGACGACCCCACCGACGAGCCCACAGACGAGCCCACAGACGAGCCCGACCCCGACGACGACCACGACCACGACCACCGCAACGGAACCCCGTACCACCACAGAAAGCTGAGAGGAACCCCGTCATGGCCAACACCGAAACCGCCCTGAAGGAAGCACTCACCTCCATCGAGGGCGCCACCGGAGCGGCGCTCGTCGACTACACCAGCGGCATGGCGCTGGGCACGATCGGCGGCAGCAAGAGCTTCGACCTGAACGTCGCCGCCGCCGGCAACACCGACGTGATCCGCGCCAAGATGCGCACCATGGAGCACCTGGGTCTCAAGGGCGAGATCGAGGACGTCCTGATCACCCTGAGCGACCAGTACCACCTGATCCGGCTGCTCAGCGGCCGCGGCGGCAACGGACTCTTCCTGTATCTGGTGCTGGACGCCAAGCGGGCCAACCTGGCGATGGCCCGCCACCAGCTGAAGAAGATCGAGCAGACCCTGGAGGTCTGAGTCCGCCCCGTCAGACCAGCGCCGCGGCGCGGCGGCGGGCCCCGCCGGGGGCCGCGTCGCCCGCCGCGATGCCGGTTGCCCGGTACGCCTTGACGGCCTTGCCCGCCGGCCGGCCCCCACGCCGGCCGAGCCAGTCGACCCGCACCCACAGCAGTACGTCCCCGGCCCGCTCCAGCCGCCCCAGCCAGGCCGCCTTCAGCCACAGCCCGGCCCCGCACCCGGCGAGCAGCATGCCCCCGGCGGCCGGCACGGCGAAGGACGCGCCCAGCGCGGCGAGGAACGCCGGCAGCAGCCACCACCGGTGCCCCCGCCGCCAGTTGCGTACGGTCACCCCGCGGTCCTGGAGCACATCGTGCCGCCCCGCTCGCGCGGCGCCCCGTGCGAGCGCCACGTACCGGCGCCGCCCGCGGTACGCCACCACGGCCGCCGCCACGATGAACAGCGCCGCCCCTGCCAGCACCCCGATCCGCCGCCCGGTGATCCCCGGCACCAGCACGCCGACGCCCGCCGCGAACACCCCGCACCACCACAGCGGGGCGGCTCCCGCGCGTACGACGACGGCCACCCGGGCCAGACCCTGCGCTCCGCGATTCTCGCGTGCCACGTTCCGCCTCCTCGTCGTAGGAGAGTCGTAGGAAAGTCCTGTGAGACATGACGTCGTGTGAGACGCCACCCGTCGGCCGGGCAGATTAACGCGAGAACGTGAGACGAATCTGAGAGCGGCGGCTCCGGGAGCGGCGGCTCACTCCACGAACAGCCCCCGCGCGGCGGCCCTGGTGTCGAACTCCTCCAGCCGGGACTGGGCGTCCGGCAGGTCGTCGCACATCGCCTCCAGCAGCACCCGGCCGAGCAGCATCGGCGCGCAGGCGGTGTCGAAGGCGAGCCCGGTGCCGACGGCGGCCGGCAGCAGCAGGTCGGACACCTTGGCGACGGGCGCGAACGCGGAGTCCGCGACGGTCACCACGGTCAGCCCGGCCTCCTTCGCGTAGGCGAGCGTGTCCAGCACCTCGCGGGGATGCCGGGGCAGCGCGAAGCACAGCAGGGCCGTGGCGCCGGCGCGCACCGCGGCGTCGAGGCGGTCGTGGACCATCGAGCCGCCCTCGTGCAGCAGTCGTACGTCCGGGTGGACCTTGGCGGCGAAGTAGGCGAAGCCGTACGCCTGGGAGGCGGCCGCCCGCAGGCCGAGCACCGGCAGCGGGCGGGAGGCGGCGAGGACACGGCCCGCGCGGTGCACCGGGGCGGGGTCGGCGAGTGCCTCGGCGAGGTGCCGCAGGTTCTCGATCTCGGCCTCGACGGCCTGCTGGTACTCGTTGTACGAGCCGCTGTCCGCGCTCTGCTCGGCGGGCGCGACCTCGCGCAGGTGCCGACGCAGCGCCGGGTAGCCGTCGAAGCCGAGGGCGACGGCGAAGCGGGTGACGGAGGGCTGGCTGACCCCGGCCAGTTCGGCCAGCTCGACGCTGGACAGGAAGGGCACGTCGGCGGCGCGCCGGACCATGCTGTGCGCGATCCGCCGCTGGGTCGGCGTCAGCCGGTGCCCCTCGAAGAGCGCCTGCAGCCGCGCGGCCGGGCTGTCGGTCATGGCCTGCTCCCCCTCCACCTATTCAGTCATCAAGAACTCTGCATGAGGTCATGCAGACCCGGCAAGGGACGCCGTGCCGAAAGGGGGGCTAACCCCAGTGCGCGGGGCGTCAGGGCTCCGTAGCGTGGAGTGTCATGACGGGATGGGAGACCACGATGGACGCCGCGCGCGACGCCGAGCTGAAGAAGGAACTCGACGCCACCCTGCATGCCCGCAGGGAGCTGGGTGAGGAGTACGACTCCGCGCTCGTCGAGTCGTTCCTGGAGAAGGTCGACCAGCGCATCGACGGGGCGGTGGAGCGGCGGGTGCGCCGTCAGTTGGCGGAGCAGCAGATGACGGTGGCCCGCGACTCCCGCAACCCGAAGGCCACCGACTCCTGGGGCGAGCGCTTCGGCTTCGGCATCGTCTCGCTGGTCCTGGCGATCCCGCTGTCGGGTGTCGGCGCGGGCACCTCGGGCCTGCCGGGCCTGATCGTCGCCTGGCTGGGCATCGTAGGCGTCAACGCGGTCCAGGCGGCCCGCACGAACCCGGGCCTGTTCCGCCGCGGCAGGTCCGCCAAGGACAGCGACTGGCAGGAATAGCCGAAAGGCACGAAGACATGTCGCGGGGACCGCCGCACCCCCGTGTGACGGGGGGCGGGACGACGGCGGTCCCCGCGAGGGACGCGGGCCGGTCAGGCCGGCTCCCGCGTCCTGGCGTCCATGGAGGTCCGGGAGCCGCTCCGGAGGTCCTTGGCGCCGTCTGCGCCGGCCTGGGCGGGGAGCCGCTCCCGCCCCTGCCGACGCCCACCAATGTGCCGGACGCGTGTTAAGCGTGTGCTGCGCGGACGTGACGCGCTCGTACCACTTCCGCGTCGGCGCGATCAGCCGCGGTCACCACAAGTTCGCCGCGGACACGGCGAGTTCACCGCAAGTTCGCCGCTACTTCCCGCCCTTGGCGAGGAAAGCCAGCAGGTCCTGTCGGCTGACCACACCGGTCGGCTTGCCCTCGACCAGGACGATCGCCGCGTCGGCCGTGCCGAGCACGGACATCAGGTCGCCGACCGGCTCACCGGAGCCGACCTGCGGCAGCGGCGCCGACATGTGCTTCTCCAGCGGGTCGGACAGCGCGGCCTTCTTGTTGAACAGGGCGTCCAGCAGCTCGCGTTCGACGACCGACCCGACGACCTCGGCGGCCATCACGTCCGGGTGCCCGGCGCCCGGCTTGACGACCGGCATCTGGGAGACGCCGTACTCACGCAGCACCTCGATGGCCTGACCCACCGTCTCCTCCGGGTGCATGTGCACCAGCGACGGGATGGCGCCGTGCTCCTTGTCGTCGAGGACGTCGGCGACGCGCGCGCTCGGCCCCTCGTCCTCCAGGAAGCCGTAGTCGGCCATCCACTCGTCGTTGAAGATCTTGCTCAGGTAGCCGCGTCCGCTGTCGGGCAGCAGCACGACCACCACGTCGTCAGGACCGAGCCGCTCGGCGACCCGCAGCGCGGCGACCACGGCCATCCCGCAGGAGCCGCCCACCAGCAGCCCCTCCTCCTTGGCGAGCCGGCGGGTCATCTGGAAGGAGTCCTTGTCGGACACGGCGACGATCTCGTCCGCGACCGTACGGTCGTAGGCGGTCGGCCAGAAGTCCTCACCGACGCCCTCGACGAGATACGGCCGCCCCGAGCCGCCGGAGTAGACGGACCCCTCCGGGTCGGCGCCGACGACCTTGACCCGGCCGTCGCTGACGTCCTTGAGGTAGCGGCCGGTGCCGGAGATGGTGCCGCCGGTGCCGACGCCCGCCACGAAGTGGGTGATCTTCCCCTCGGTCTGCTCCCACAGCTCCGGACCGGTGGAGTGGTAGTGGGACAGCGGGTTGTTCGGGTTGGAGTACTGGTCGGGCTTCCACGCGCCCGGGGTCTCCCGCACCAGCCGGTCGGAGACGTTGTAGTACGAGTCAGGGTGCTCCGGCGCCACGGCCGTCGGGCAGACGACGACCTCGGCACCGTAGGCCCGCAACACGTTGATCTTGTCGGTGCTCACCTTGTCGGGGCAGACGAAGATGCACTTGTAGCCCTTCTGCTGGGCGACGATCGCCAGGCCCACACCGGTGTTGCCACTGGTCGGCTCGACGATCGTGCCCCCGGGCTTGAGGGCACCGCTCTCCTCGGCCGCCTCGATCATGCGCAGGGCGATGCGGTCCTTCACCGAGCCACCCGGGTTGAAGTACTCGACCTTGGCCAGGACGGTCGCCTGGATGCCCTCGGTCACGCTGTTGAGCTTCACCAGCGGGGTGTTGCCGACGAGGCTGATCATCGAGTCGTGGAATTGCACCGTTGTCTCCGGTTGCTTGCAAAACAGTGGTCCTAGTGGTTCCGCCAGCCTAAAGCGTGGGGGAACCGTTCACTCCCTGTTGCGATTGGGCGGCGGTCCGTACGGGGCAAGGAGTGGGTGTACGGCTACGAGGAGGTGGCGGCGAGGCATGACGAGCACGTCGAGGGCGAGAGTGGCCCGGCGCATCGCGGCCGGAGCGGCCTATGGCGGCGGCGGCATCGGCCTGGCCGGGGCGGCGATGGTCGGCCTGCTGCTGGCGGAGGTCCAGCTGGCACGCCGGCATGTGAACGGCACGGGCACCCAGCCGCACGTCCCCCAGGCGGACGGCCTGTACGGGCGCGCGTACGGCCGCTTGTACGACGCCACCGCCCCCGCCCCCGGCGAGGAACCGCTGCTGCTGGTGATGCTGGGCGACTCCACGGCCGCCGGGCAGGGGGTGCACCGGGCGGGCCAGACGCCGGGCGCCCTGCTGGCGTCGGGACTGGCGGCGGTGGCGGAGCGTCCGGTGCGACTGCGCAACGTCGCCCTCCCGGGCGCCCAGTCCGACGACCTGGACCGCCAGGTGGCCCTGGTGCTGGGTGCCGATCGGGTGCCCGACATCTGCGTGATCATGATCGGCGCGAACGACGTGACCCACCGCATGCCCCCGACGCGTTCGGTACGTCATCTGTCGTCGGCGGTACGACGGCTGCGCACCGCCGGCGCGGAGGTGGTCGTCGGCACCTGCCCGGACCTCGGCACCATCGAACCGGTGCAGCAGCCGCTGCGCTGGCTGGCCCGGCGGGCCTCGCGGCAGCTGGCGGCGGCGCAGACGATCGGGGCGGTGGAGCAGGGGGGCCGCACGGTGTCGCTGGGCGACCTGCTGGGCCCCGAGTTCGAGGCGAACCCCCGGGAGCTGTTCGGCCCCGACCACTACCACCCGTCGGCCGAGGGCTACGCGACGGCGGCGATGGCGGTGCTGCCGACGGTGTGCGCCGCCCTGGAGCTGTGGCCGGCGGAGGAGGAGCGCCCGGACACCAGCCGCGACGAGGGCTTCCTGCCGGTGGCGCGGGCGGCCGCGGAGGCCGCGGCGGAGCCCGGCACCGAGGTCGCGGCGGCGATGCCGACCGGCCCGCGCGGTCCTTGGGCGCTGCTGAAGCGGCGGCGCCGCCGCCGGGTACCCGAGCCGGAGACGACCCCGGTCAACTGAGCGCCACCCCTTCCCAAGCAAGCGCTTAGAAAGATGCGGCCAGGGTCACACCCCGCCGACCGTGACCCGGGCCATACGTACGGGTAACTTCCAACCCAGCCCTGCCTCACACTCGTACACTCGTACGTACATACGCCAATGGAGCCGTGATGCCCGAAGCCGTCATCGTCTCGACCGCCCGCTCCCCCATCGGCCGCGCCTTCAAGGGCTCCCTCAAGGACCTGCGCCCGGACGACCTCACGGCCACGATCATCCAGGCCGCCCTCGCCAAGGTCCCGGAGCTCGACCCCCGGGACATCGACGACCTGATGCTCGGCTGCGGCCTCCCCGGCGGCGAGCAGGGCAACAACCTCGGCCGCATCGTCGCCGTGCAGATGGGCATGGACCACCTCCCGGGCTGCACCATCACCCGCTACTGCTCCTCGTCCCTCCAGACGAGCCGCATGGCCCTGCACGCCATCAAGGCCGGCGAGGGCGACGTCTTCGTCTCGGCCGGTGTCGAGATGGTCTCCCGCTTCGTCAAGGGCAACTCCGACAGCCTGCCCGACACACACAACCCGTTCTTCGCCGAGGCCGAGGCCCGCACCGCGGCCGTCGCGGAGCAGGAGGGCACGACCTGGCACGACCCGCGCGAGGACGGCCTCGTCCCGGACGCCTACATCGCGATGGGCCAGACCGCCGAGAACCTCGCCCGCCTCAAGGGCGTCACCCGCCAGGACATGGACGAGTTCGGCGTCCGCTCCCAGAACCTCGCCGAGGAAGCCATCAAGAACGGCTTCTGGGAGCGTGAGATCACCCCGGTCACCCTCCCCGACGGCACGGTCGTCGCCAAGGACGACGGCCCCCGCGCCGGCGTCACCCTGGAGGGCGTCCAGGGCCTGAAGCCGGTGTTCCGCCCGGACGGCCTGGTCACCGCCGGCAACTGCTGCCCGCTCAACGACGGCGCCGCCGCGCTCGTCATCATGTCCGACACCAAGGCCCGCGAGCTGGGCCTGACCCCGCTCGCCCGCATCGTGTCGACCGGCGTCTCCGGCCTCTCCCCCGAGATCATGGGCCTCGGCCCGGTCGAGGCGAGCAAGCAGGCCCTGGCCCGGGCCGGCCTCACCATCGACGACATCGACCTGGTCGAGATCAACGAGGCGTTCGCCGCCCAGGTGATCCCCTCCTACCGCGAGCTCGGCATCGACCTCGACAGGCTGAACGTCAACGGCGGCGCCATCGCCGTCGGCCACCCCTTCGGCATGACCGGCGCCCGGATCACCGGCACGCTGATCAACTCGCTGCAGTGGCACGACAAGCAGTTCGGCCTGGAGACGATGTGCGTCGGCGGCGGCCAGGGCATGGCGATGGTCATCGAGCGACTCAGCTGAGCAACCACCGGCCACCGCTGTGTGACCAACACGCCACCCCCGGTGACCCATTGGCCCGGAGTCCGGAACACCACCGGTCTCCGGGCCTATTTGTGATCCAATGTCCCCCAGGATGTGACCTATCTCGCTCTCGCCGGGGAACTCGCAGTTCAGAGCCGCTCCACCACTGAACCCCGGACCCAAAGCCCTGTCCGTTTCGTGACGTTACGCACTGACAGCTGGATGGTCAGCCCTTCAAGCTGATGTAGGAAGTCGGGGGTCGACTTTGAACCGGGAGTACGTCAGTGAGCGCCATGCCGATCGCCCTGCTGGTCACCACGGCCGCCACCGGCGCCGTGGGCGTCGCCGTCCTGCGCACCCTCATGAAGCTGCGCCGGCAGGTCGCCGCCCTGCACACCCAGCTCGCCGAGAACCACGCCGACCTGACGCGCGGGCTGGTGCCCGCCGCCCGCACCGCCGCCGACGCCGATGAGATACGCGCCGCGGTCGCCGAGGCCCTCGCCGAGGAGCGGGAGCGGGAGCTGGCCGAGGCCCGGGCGTTCTGGGCCGCCCAGGAGGCCCGTGACGCCTCTGACGCGCCGACGCTGCTGGGCCTGCCCGACAGCGAGCTGTTCCTCCCTCGGCAGGCCGATTTCGCGGGCCTGGAGCCCCTGGAGCCGGTGACCGAGCCGACCGCCGACGCCGACGACCTCGCCGGGGAGTCCGCCGAACTGGCCGCGGCCCGCCGCCGCCACCCGTCCCACCCGGACTTCGTCCCGGTCCAGTCGCCCGTCGTGAACGACCACGAACGCACCGTGGCCACCCTGGAGGAACTGGCCGCGTCCCGCGTCGCCCTGACCGACGTCCGCCCCGGCCCCCTGGGCACCCTGGACGTCTACGTCTTCGCCGACGGCACGACCCTGTGCATGACCCCGGGCCACCGCGAGACGGCCGACCGCCTGGCCGCCTCCCTCACGGCGGGCGAGGCCCCGGTCCTGCTGGGCGGCTCGGGCATCTCGGGCGCGTACACCCTGACGTTCGCCTGCGGCGAGGAGAACGTGTACATCCTCGCGGACCGCGTCATAGCGAGCCTCTAGCTCACACCCCCGCCCGCTTCTGCGCCTCCTCCACCCACCGCACCGCCTCAGAAACCTGGCCCTCGTCCTGAAGCACGAGGGCCAAGTCATGCACCGCCACGGTGATCTGATCAGCCGCCGCGAACATCCCCGCGTCCGGCATCTCCCGGGGCTCACATCCCGGCGCTTCCAGAACCTGCGCCCACCGAGCCAACTCCCTGGCCAGCGCCAGCGCCTCCGCGGCAGCGCCCCGCTGCAAGCGGGACTGCGGCGCCGCCCTCAACCGATCGGCGAAATGATCAACGGCACGGGTCAAGGGAGTCGTATCCACCACGCGGCGAGAGTACCGCGCCGCACCGCGACTGTTGCCAACAGGCGAACGCTGAGGCACCGTGACCTGAAGGACCGGCTTACACCCCATTCGTTCGGAGGCGCCGATGTCCCAAGTCTTCTCCGAGGAGACCCATCGCAATCTGCTCGCCCGCATCCCCCACTGCACCGGTCGTGAGATCTCCGACTGGCTGCGCACCGTCGAAGAAGGCCCCGCTCTCTTCCGCTTCGAGGAGAAGGTCAGCTGGCTGCGCCACGAGCACAACCTCGCGTACGGCCACGCCAAGGCGATCATCCATGAGTACGACCTGAGGAGGGCCGCGCGCCGCCTGCTCTGAACCGACCACGACGCCGAGAGCACGACGAAGGGCCCCGGATCGACCCGGGGCCCTTCTCCTCCTGGGCGGACGATTCCGCGGAGGACGATCAGTCGTCGCCGCTGAAGATCGCGACGAGCCGCAGCATCTCGATGTAGATCCACACCAGGGTCATGGTCAGACCGAACGCGGCCAGCCAGGACTCCTCACGCGGGGCGCCGTAGGCGACGCCGTCCTCGATCTGCTTGAAGTCGAGCGTCAGGAAGAACGCACCGAGCACGATGGCGATGATGCCGACGATGGCACCGAGCGGACCGAAGCTGCGCAGACCGCCGTCCTCGGCGACACCGAACACGACGAGCAGCAGGTTGACCGCCATGACCAGCATGAAGGCGACGGCGATGGCCATGCCGATCCGGGCGTAGCGCGCGGTGACGCGGACCCAGCCGGCCTTGTAGACCAGCAGGGTGGCGGCCGAGACGGCCATGGTGCCGAGGACCGCCTGGAAGGGGGCACCGGACCAGCGGGTGTTGAACATCTCGCTGATCACGCCGAGGAAGACGCCCTCGAAGGCGGCGTAGGTCAGGATCAGCGCGGGCGACGCCTTGCGCTTGAAGGACTGCACCATCGCCAGGACGAACGCGACGAGCGCGGCGCCGATGCCGAGGCCGTAGCTGGTCGACGACACCGGCAGCAGGGCCCACGCGAGGACGGCACCGACGACGACGGTGCCGAGCGTGAGGGCCGAGCGCATGACGACGTCGTCCATCGTCATGCGGCCGGTGGTGACCGGGGCCTGCGGCGGGGCGCCGTACTGCAGGTCCTGCTGGGCGTACGGGTTCGTCGCGTACGGGTTGCCCGCGGGCTGGGCGTACGGGTTGCCCTGGGTGCCGACAGCCCCGGCCTGCGGCGCGGTGTTGAAGCCCGCGTAGCCGTTGTCGCGGCTGAACCCCCGTCGCGAGAAGACCGGGTTGCTGCTCCTCATTTCACTCCTCCACGGCCGCACGGCGCGACCTTGGCTCAAGAGTAATGGAAAGGCAAAGGGTTGACCCTACTACCTGTGGAGGATCTTCCCCTCACGATGCTGGGCAACACGCTACGCGACCGGGTGATTCCCGCCACCCCCAGGACTCACTCGTGATCGAACGGGAATCCGGTGTAACCCTCCGCCAGGTCGGTCTCGGCGGCCCGCGCGGAGACCAGGCGCTCCAGCCGGGCGAGTTGCAGGCGGTCCTCGAAGGGCGTGGCGTCGGGGGCGCGGTGCAGCAGCGTCGTCATGTCGTAGGAGAACCGCTCGGCCTGCCACACCCGGCGCAGACAGGTCTGTGCGTAGGCGTCGAGGAGCTCGGGAGACCCCGTCCGCTGCTGGTGCGTCAGCGCCCGCGCGAAGGTCGCCACGTCCCCCACGGCCAGGTTCAGCCCCTTGGCGCCGGTCGGCGGCACGATGTGGGCGGCGTCACCGGCGAGGAAGAGGCGGCCGTGGCGCATGGGCTCATGGACGTACGACCGCATGGGGGTGACCGACTTCTGGGTGATGGGCCCGCGCTCCAGGCGCCAGCCGTCGGTGGTCTCGAAGCGGCGCTCCAGCTCCGCCCAGATCTCGTCGTCGCTCCACGCCTCGGCGTCGGTGCCGGCGGGGACCTGGAGGTAGAGGCGGGAGACGGACGGGGACCGCATGGACAGCAGGGCGAAGCCGCGGTCGTGGCGGGCGTAGACCAGCTCGTCGTGGGACGGCGGTACGTCGGCGAGGATGCCGAGCCAGCTGTAGGGGTACGTCCGTTCGAAGACCCGGGTCGACCCGGCGGGGAACGCCGTGCGTGACACGCCCCAGAAGCCGTCGCAGCCGACGACGTACGCGCACTCCAGGACGTCCTCGGTGTCCTCGTGGCGGAAGCGGACGCGCGGGCGGTCGGTCTCGGCGCCCTCCACCGCCAGCGCCTCGGCCTCGAACAGCAACGGGCCGCCGTCCTTCAGCTGGAGGGCGATGAGGTCCTTGCACACCTCGGTCTGGGCGTAGACGGTCACCGACCGGCCGCCGGTGAGCGCGGGGAAGTCGACGCGGTGGCGCCGGGCGTCGAACCGCAGCTCGATGCCGTCGTGGCGCAGCCCCTCGCGGTCCATGCGCTCCCCGGCGCCGACCGCGCGCAGCAGGTCCGCCGTGCCCTGCTCCAGGATCCCGGCGCGCTGGCGCTGTTCGACGTAGGCCCGGTCGCGGCTCTCCAGGACGACGGAGTCGATGCCGGCGCGGTGGAGGAGGCGGGCGAGGAGGAGGCCGGCCGGACCGGCGCCGATGATGCCGACGGTGGTACGCATCGGGCGTTCCCTTCGCTGTTCGCAGAGTGTTCGCACAGTGAAGTTTTCTTCACCGACTTCCGGCGAGTCTGCGCGCACCGTCACGGGCTGTCAATGGTGGGACCACCACAAGGGTGGAAGTGCCCAGAGCCGGACTCGAACCTGACCCGGCAACCCCTCTGACCTGCGGCGATGCTGTCACCTCGTCAAATGCCCCCGCATCTTCACGCATCGGCACGCATCCGCACGACTGGCGCCGGGCTGGTGCGCCAACTGGCGCACGCTCTGGCGCACCCCTGACGACCTGCCAGAACGGCCATCGAGAACGTTCGAGCGCGATTCGGACACACAGGGAACGATCTTGGCCAGATTGACGCCGAGGCCCACCCGGAGGACAGTCGGCACCGAAAAGAGGATGGGCCCGACAGCAAGTCTGTCGGGCCCACCCGCGAGTCCGGCGCCTCACCGCGGAGCAAGGGTGCCGGACTCGCTCAGCGACTCCGGGGACCTGCTTGCGGAGCAAGGGCCCAGAGCCGCCCCACCGACCCATACGGGCACGGCGAGTCATTCACCAGCCACGGCCGGTTTCCACGGACAACTATCTTGCACACACCAGTGCGCCCAATGGAAAGCGGTTCCCCTGGGTAACAGGCGCGTACCCGTAGCATTTCATGCACACGCATTCGTACGTCCGTGCGCTGACACAGCCTTCCGGTTGACGAAGCCGAGCGATGCCAGTCCCTCGACCCCAGTCAGGCTTCCTGGTTGGGCAACACGCGGTTCAGGAGCACGTCCAGGCGCTCCTGGAGCACATGGCGGGCGTCCGGCGCCACCGTGGCCAGAGCCACCATGGACGTCACGATGACGTCCGCCAGTTCGGTCTGTACGTCGTTCCACGTATGGGAGCGGCCCTTCCTCGGGTTGGCGCCGAGCGCCCCGTGCAGGGCCTCGGCAACCTCGCCGTACTCCTCGCCGATCTTCAGTACGCGCAGCAGCCGGACATCGGCCGGCGTGTTCGCCTCAGCCTCGTCGTCCAGCCACTCCACCAGGCGGTCAACCTGCTCCCAGATGCGCTGGTCTCCCATGAGGTTCTCCTCGCTCGATCGTCAGAACAGTGCGGGCGCCAGGTCGGCAGCCCGCTCGGGGATGGTCACTTCGAGCGGCGCCTCCGGGCGGACGCCCAGCGACACCGACAGTGCCGAATGGTCCGTCAGCCGGTCCTCGCTGGTCCGTACGTCGTGCACGTATGTGCAGGCGTGCAGCGCGGTCGCCAGGGCCTGGGAGGCGTGCGCGTGGTCGTAGCGGTAGCCGTCGCCGGTGCGGCCGACCCACGAGTACTCCAGGGCCTCCGGGTGCAGCGTGCGGAAGGCATCCTGATAGCCGGCCGCCCGCAGCCACTCGTAGAAGCCGTACTCGAACGGCTGGAAGAACCGGTAGCGAGGCACGTGGGTCGGCTCCAGGATGTTGAAGTCACCGATCACCAAGCGCAGCGGGACGCCCCAGCCTTGCGGGATGCTCGCGCTGCACGCGTCGAGGAACGTCTGCTTCCTGAGCGTCTTTGCCTCGGTGGCGTCCCGCGAAGGCACGTACAGGCCGGTGACGTCGAGCGGCCCCTCGTCGGTGTCGACTGTGACGGACACGCAGCGGTGCGGCAGGTAGCCCACCTCGACCGGGCCGGGCCGGGTGGCGAGCCGGGAGACGACCATCACGCCACGCTCGCCCTTGCCCGGCCGGGGGAAGGCCACTTCGCACCCGGCCGCGGTGAACTGCTGGGCGAGGAAATCGCAGCCCGCACTAGCCGCCGTCTCCGTCAGGACCAGGACGTGTTCCGGCCGAGAGGCCAGGTACCAGAGCTGTCGCTCCGCTCGCTCCCGGGATGGGTTGTTGAGATTGAACGTGAGCACGTCCAGGGTCATGAGACTTCTGGCTCCGCATGGTGAGTACGTCGCCCGCGATGCCGCGAGCGAGCGTGTCGGGGTCGGTGGCGGTCGCGTCGAGCTCCACGACCGGCACACCGCGGTCAGCGAGGAACTTAGCGGCTTCGGCGAACAGTCCGTACTCGGTAAGGCTGCTGCCGGGCTCACGCTCATACCGGCTGTGCGCGCCACGGCAAGCGAGCCGATAGGCGATCACGTCGGGGTGCGCGGTGAGGAACACGGCCAGGTCCGGGGGGTCGGCGGCCTCGTTCATCTGCCACACGGTCTCGCGGTCGACGCCGTCCATCACCTGAAGGACCAGGGACGAGGCGACGTACCGGTCACAGACGACGATCTCGCCGCGCTCCATGGCCGGCCGGATCTGCTCTTCGAGATGCTGGTAGCGGTCGGCGGCGATGAGGTGGGCCATGGCTCGGCCCCGGTAGAGGTCGGTGCCTTGGCGTGCGATCGTTCCGAGCGGCGTGTCGGTGGGCTCGCGTGTCGCGCACACCTTCGCCCCGAACTCCTCGCGGAGTACGGCGACCAGGGCCGCGGTGACGGTGGACTTGCCGACGCCGCCGGGTCCTTCGACGGTGACCAGCATCCCCGGCTCCCTGTTCACGAGACACCGACCAGGGGCAGGACGCGGGACTGCTTGGGGACGACGGGGCACAGCTCGCTGTCGACTGCACCGATACGCTGGCCGGAGGCGACGACGGCGGCCGGACAGCCCTTGCCGCATGAGGTGTTCATCGAACATCCGCCGCAGGTCGGGTTGTCCCCCACCTTCCACCGCTTATGGAAGTCGTAGGCGTCCAGCCGTGCGGCGATGTCGTCGTGCTCCCACACGTTGCCGACGATGAAGTCGGTGTCCGGGTGTTGGCTCACCCTCGTCCGGGCCGCGAAGACCAGGTAGGGGCATACCGTGACCTCACCCTTGGTGAAGACGTAGATGATCCGGCCCGCCTCGCAGTTGCTGAGGGGCTTGTCCTCGTTGGGAAAGCGGATGTGCACCACGTCGAGGTCGTCGTCTTCGAACGGCATGGTCAGGTGCTCGATGTGCCGCATGTGGTCGTCGGGCCGGCGGAGCTTCTGTGCCCCCTTCGCGGCACCACGGCCCATCTCGCCGAGCGGGTTCATCAGGACGTACCGGGCGCCCTGCTCCTTCGCGAAGGCGCACAGCTCGGCGTACTCCTCGTCCTGGGCCAGGTTGTTCGGGGTGCACAGGAGCCCTTGCAGGATCCCGGCCTCGGCGAACCGCTTGACGGTGTCGACGGTCTCGGCGAACCCCTCGGGGCGGCCACGGAAGACGCCGTGCGAGTCCGCCGAGAAGCCGTCAAGGGACACGTTCATGTGGACATCGAGCTGAGCCAGTGTGGCGATCTGCTTGTCCGTAACCATCGTCGCGTTCGTGCAGATGCCGACGGCCATGCCGGCCTCGCGGAAGTCGTCGACGATGGGGATAAGCTCGGGGTGCACGAAGGGCTCGCCGCCGGTGATCGTGACCCGGGTGACGCGGGAGTCGAGGAGCTGGGGGATCAGCCGGTCCCTCACAGCATCCCAGTCCATGTCGTCGCCGCGCTTGGTAGCGCTGACGAAGCAGTGCTTGCAAATCTCGTTGCACCGCTCGGTGAGCTGCACCAGCGCCTTCCGGTGGGGCTCCTCCACCGTCGTACGGAAGTAGCACGACGTGGCTTGTTCGGCCGTGATGAGTGTTCGAGCTGTCAACGGTTCCTCCGCTGGAGTAGGTGCGCCGCGGTCCGGTGTGCACAAGGGCGGTCCGAGCCCGTAGGGCGTGATGAGGGGGAAGGGCGTTGTTCGCCGGTGTTCTGGGTGTCACAGGGGAGGGCGGTCACAGGCCGAGCCAAGTCACCTCGTCCACGAAGGCGCCGATGGCCTGCTCGCTGTAGCCGTAGAACCTGCCTCGGGCTGTGTCGTCGTCATCCGGGGCGTCCTCGCCCCATTCGACGACGTGGCACGTGCTGGGGCATGTCGACCAGCGCACCCGCAGCCGGGGAAAGCCAGGGCGGCCCATCAACGCGTCGTGCAGGCTCGGGACGGTCTCGGCGTCATCGGCGCTGATGTACCCGCCGCGCCGCTGGCCGCCGACCGGCACCGCCAGGAACCCGGTGCCATCGACGACGACCACAAGGCCGGCGTCAATGAGCGTGGGGTCCCGCAGCCGCTCCCGATACCAGGACGCTTCCCACTCGTCCCGCCAGTCGGCGGACCGTACTTCCACGGCTGGGCGGCGGTGTCGCGTGATCGGTTGTCGCGTCAAGGGAGCCCCCGGTAGGGATGCATTCGCGTGCTGGAGGGATGTCGGCCCCGGCCACACGGGCGACCGGGGCCCTGTCCCGACATGCCGTCCTCCCTCACGGAGGGTCAGCCGGGACGCGTATCCCACCCCCGGCCAGGACCACCGCGACGGATGCGGCGGTCGGGCGACACGGAGAGCCGGTCATGCCACCAGAACCGGCCGGGGGCGGGCGTCTGGGCGGGTCAGGGCATCAGGCGGATCACCGCGGCGGCGACGACACCGCCGAGCAGCAGCGCGTACGCACCAGCCGCCCACGCGACCCTCGGGTACTGCTTGCGGATGATCCGCCAGGCCGCCAGCCCGGTGCGCCCGTTGGCGTGTGCGCGGATACCGAACCCACGCAGGGAGATAGAGACGAGCTGGATGGCTTGGCCGTCCTCGCGAGGGCGTTCCATGGGAATCCTTTCTGGGGGGAGATCCGGGGTGAAGGGGCCGACGAAGGTGAAGGGCGGAGGGCCTGCGTGATGCTCCAGGAAGTAGCGGCGGGTTCGGCGCTGGACGGTGGCCAGGCAGCTCCTGCACAGATAGATGGGGGCGTGCTGGCCTTCCCACTGGGCGGGCCCCACCCACGTCACGGGAAGGCCGCTGCGGTCGCACCTCCAGCAGTCACCTGCAATCCAGTCGAGGAGGAGAGTCCGAGGCCGCCCGGTCATCGGTATGCAATCCCGTAGACGAGGGCGCCCATCACGGTCAGGAGAGCTACGACGTAAGTGGCCTGCGCCAGGCGGGTGTTCCATATCGGGACCTCGTCCGGCTGCCACTGCTCGTGGTGCGGCTCACGCGACATCGGGCACCTCCAGGTTGGCCCAGACGCGTTTCGCCCAGGGCCATCGGGTGTAGCCCCACGACTGCGACAGCGAATCGACGAGTGTCAGGCCGCGTCCGCCGGTGTCCGACGGGCGCGCATCCCGCCACTGGGGTGCTTGGCGGTCCTTGTCTGTGACTGCGACCCTGATCAACTTCTGGGACACGCGACGTACGGAGACCCGGATGGACGGTGTCCTGGTGTGCTGGATGGCGTTGTTGACGAGCTCCGTCACGACCAGCGCGGCGTCGTCCTCAACGTGGGTCATGTCCCAGTCCTTGAGGACCTGACGCACGAAGTGGCGGGCGACCGGTGAGGATTCAGCCTCTCGCGGTAGAACGCGGGACTGCACATCGAGAGTGGCAGCCATCGCAATCACCGCTCGGACCACTTCAGCTGGCCGTAACGGGCCAGTTTTTCCGCCAGGTCGACGTCGCAGAGGTC
The DNA here is from genome assembly GCF_044391385.1 of Streptomyces sp. NPDC018693. NCBI lineage: Bacteria > Bacillati > Actinomycetota > Actinomycetes > Kitasatosporales > Streptomycetaceae > Streptomyces > Streptomyces sp. NPDC018693. The sequence goes on from NZ_JBIRZZ010000010.1 coordinate 62,209, forward strand.
ACCGGCGCTGTCGGGGGGAACTGCCCAGTACGACACTCCCTCCTGGTAGGTGGCCAGCGTCAGCGGGGGCACTCCCAGTTCATGGCCGGCGGGCAGGCACTCCGTGTCATGGCCCAGCCGTTTCATGGCGGCGATGGGCGGCACGAGCACGTAGTAGCGGCTGAGGCCGACCGAAGCGATGACCGGGCCGCCCTCCAGGGCCTGGGCCAGGAAGGCGTCCACCTCCCCCGGCGCGTTGCTCTGGGCAGCCGCATGGACGAAGAGGCCGGGGATGCGGACAGCGGTGAGCAGCGTCCCGCACGACAGGTACGTCATGCCATCGCGCTCCCAGTCCGCACGGGCCCTGGCCCTGTCCCTGGTTGCGGACAGAAGCCAGTGCTCAACGGCGAGGCGCCGCTCGGGAGCTGTTACGACGTGGCCTTCGCATGCTTCGCCTGCGTTCTGCTCCTGTCCGTCCGAGCTGGCCGTGAGGGCCCTGCGTTGCATGGTGCTCATCTCACGGCCTCCGCTCGATCGTTGCGGTAGCCAGCCGAGTAGTCGAAGACCTCCGCGATCTTCTCTCCGACGTCACGGCCATGCATGAGCGGGCGCGGCTTCTCCGTCGGCTCGATCCACGGCGGGGTGTCCCAGCGGATGTCATGACTCGGAGGGAGCGCGATCCAAGCGTCACGCCCGGTGCGCACCTCCACGTCCTCACGCACGGCCGCGTACCGGCCAGTGGCCGGCATCACCAGCAGGGCGGCGCACCGCCCGTAGAAGAGGCAGGGCACCGGCGTGATGCGATCGAGCTGGATCATGGCCGCCATGCCGATGCGGTGCGGCAGGATCAAGGCGTCGAAGCGTTCTGTGGCCGCGATGAGCGCGGCGCCCGGCATCGTGTCCAGGGCGCGATCGATGGCGTCCTCGCAGTGCAGGGGCCACGCCTCCGGTAACGGGTGCGCGCCGGGGGTGGGGCAGTCAGCGTCGTCGCACGTGCACCCCTGCCGAGGCCGGTAGCGGTGCCCCAACGAGAGCGGCCACTCCAGCCGGAGATAGGCGCGGGCGGCAGCAGCCGGATCGCGAGTGTCGATGGGCAGCATCGCTGATACCCCCAGGTGATCGCTCAAGTACTGGTTGTGACACCAGTCTTGTGCGCGAATGCACCGGCGCCCCCTAGAAAATTTAGGGGTGGATTTCGGTCACCTGGGGGCAATCACGGACATATCGTCAACTGGCGAGCTCCATGGCCCGGATCAGGCCGGACAGAGCAGCAGCCTGAGACGGCACGCCCACGCGGGCCATGTCCGAGACCAAGGCCCTGCTCATCGGGTCCGCGTACACGTAGTACGGCGCCGCCTCGGCAGCTTCGCGGAGCTTCACGACGGCCGACGGGCTCTTGCCCATGCGGTGCAGCGCCCTCGCCTCGTCGATGGCGTAGTGCGTCCGGCGCTCCTTGCTCGGCACCTCGCTGATGTCCACCTCGGTCACCTTCTCCAGCCCAGTGTCCGGCTGGTCGACCTCCACCCCGGCCTCGGCCGCGTGCACCGCGACGGTGCCCCTGCCAAAAACTGTGTGCTGATCGATGTCGTACCACTGCGGGCCGAGCCGGTCGGCGTCACCGAGTGCCGCGTCGATCCGCGCCCACGCATCGCTGGCCTGGCTCCCCCGCGCGTGCGCGATCGCGCACCGCAGGTGCAGCGCACCCCGCAGCGAGACCGCCTCATCCTGCGCGGCTCGCCCCGTGGCGTACGGTTCGAGATCTTGGAGGGCAGCGTCAGCGACCGCGACGGTCTCTTTCAGCGACGCCTGGTGCAGCAGCGCCCCGCACCGGTCCCACGCAACGGCCGCCTTGACCACCGGGTCGTCGAGCTGCGTCGCCGCGCCAGCGGCGGCCTCGGCCGCGACCCAAGCCAGGTCCGGGTAGCCCAACTGGTTCAGACACATCCGAGCTGTGCGTGCCGCGTCGACCATGAGCTTCAACGCCTCTTCGCGGTCCGCGCCTTCGGTGGCCAGCAGAAGCGTGTTGAGGTCCTCGATCATGGGGGGCAGCAGGGTCGCGACCTCCGGAAGATTCGCGGCCTGCCGAGCAGAGTTGGCCTGCCGGGAACGGCGCCGCATCCCCGGCAGGTCCACCGGGGCGCCCTGCGGGCTCAAGCCGGGGTGACCGGACAGGATCAGGCCGGCCCGGCGCAGGCCGTAACGCAGTGCCGGGATGTGGGAGTGGGCGAGCGAACCGCCGGTGCCCTGAAGCCGGTAGGGCTGGCCCAGGAGCCAGACGACATCGACATCACACCTATCCGCGATCTCCGTAATGACGGAGTATCGGTCGAGCGGCTGACGGCCACTCTCGACATTCGCGAGCCAGCCTTCCGTCTTGGCAAGGAAGTCCGCCAGCTCGACCTGGGTCAAACCAGCCGCATTGCGCGCAATCCGTACGCGCGTGCCGATGTGCTCATCGCTGCTGAGGGGCATACTGGTGCTCCGTTCTTGGCCTCGACACCCAGAACGGTACGCCGAACCGTGCCCCTGGCGCTTCCCGGAGCCTCGGGGGCACAGTTCTGTCCGGGTTGTTACCGCTGGGCGGTACGGTTGGCTGTTTGTGATTCAACAGGGCCGCTGCTGGAACCTGCGCCGATAAGGTCCCTGTCATGTCCCCGTTCCATCCTGCGAACCGCCGAGACCGTCTCCGTGGAGCTCCTAGCTCGCTCCTGGTCTACGGCACGCTCCAGTTCGACGCCGTCCTCAAGGGGCTGCTGGGGCGGGTACCCGCCCGCATTCCTACCGCTGCGCCGGATTGGCGCGCTGCCGCCCTGGAGGGTCGGGTGTATCCCGGGCTCGTAGCCGCGCCCGGCGCCTCCGCGGGCGGGCTGTTGCTCACCGACCTGACCGACAAGGAATGGGGCGTTCTCGACGCGTTCGAAGACGACTGCTACGACCTGCGGGAGGTGGCTCTCTCGACCGGACACCGCGGGTTGGCGTACGTCTGGCCCGGTGGAGAAGTGCGGCCGGAGAATTGGGATCCGGCCGAGTTCGAGAAGCTGCATCTGCCGGCGTACGCAGCGCGCTGCGCCAGGATCGGTCCACGGCTGGCGGCAGGCGAGCCCAAGGGGGAGTAGGCCGTCAGGCCCGAGTGGTCAGGCGTTGAACCCCTTCTGCCTCACACCTGGCCCCCACATGGCTGCGCGCTCCGCGAAGCACTGTCGGCACAGCGGGTTGGCCCCGCTGCCGTACCTCTTGCACTTCTCCGAGCAGCCCGCACACAACCCCTCATCGGTGCTCGTCCAGGTGAGGGCCGGGTAGGTGTCCGTGAGCTGGATCTCGGTGGAGGTTGTCATCGTGTGTGTCCGTTCTGGTCAGGCGGGCAGCCGCCTCGAACAGAATAGAACGATCCGTGAATGTCAGTGGCGGCCCGTACGGTGTGGGTATGCCCGACTCTCCTCGGCCTGACGGCCAGGTGTCCCCTGCTCGCGACCAGGTCAACAGGCTCATCCGACGCCTCATGGGGAAGCCCGCCAGCAAGAAGCGCACCGCTGAATACGAGCGCCTCCTCGTGCTGTGGGCAGACGTGTCTCAAGACGACGTCAAACCGGCGGCATGACGAAGCCCCACCCGTGCCGGGCCGTGGCGGGTGGGGCCTCATTGTCCGGAGTTCCGAGTAGCACGCTCAGCTTATGGACGATCCGAACATACCTCCCGAAGCGGACCACCCGGCGACGACAGGCCGGGCCAGCGCATAGCTGCGCGGCAGCCGCAGGCTCTGCCCGCGCCGCAGGTCCGCGGCGAGGCACTCGGCTACGTTCGACCCGTACCGCTCCGCCGCCAGATTCGCCTGGCCGTGCGCGCACTCCCGGCACGCGACGCGGCCATAGCCGCGCGTGCACACCCGGTGCCCGGCCTCGACGGCGTGCGCGTCGACAGGGTGCCAGCACACCAGGCACTGGCCGGCCGTCACGCCACCCTCCGCTCGGGAGGCTCCTGACCGGGATGCGCTTGGGCGAAGTGGTCCCGGATCGCCTGCTCGACGCGGGCGCGCAGCTTGGTCGCCCGCCGTTCGGCCCGCTCGTCGAAGATCCGGCTGATTTCCTCCGTGCTGGCGCTCAGCGGGATGCTGATCGGGTCGGCGTCCAGGGCGTACGCGTCCTCGTCGTGTACCCACCCGCAGCTGAGGGTGCAGGGAAACCGGACGGTGCCGCTGTTGGGGTGCCGCCACGAGTAGGGGAACTCGGGCATCGGGATGATCGTGGTCTGCGGCGGGGCCTGCTCCGCCGCGCGGCGGGCGGCCTCGAGTTCCGCGAACGTTTCGCGGAACGACAGCTTCGGCAGCAGGGCGGCCAGGCCGTCAAGGTCAGTGTCGGCGCTCACGCTGTCCTCCGTCTCGTGCGGCGGACAGGATGCCACAAACAGGACGGCCGCCTCCGCAAGGCGCGTCTGGTGCCCGGGGCGGGATTCGAACCCACACTCTTCCCGTTTTAAGCGGGTTGCGTCTGCCAATTGCGCCACCCGGGCCGAGGCTTATCCGGCGTTCTCTCGAACGCTGCTTCTCGTTCCAACGGGTGCCGAACAGCGCTGCGTCATGGATCCGCCTGCGCGTGACAACCTTACTGCGTTTGCGTGACGGCGACTCACATCGCCCTCAAATGGCCGAGGTTGGCCGATTCCCGAACGAGGCTCCTCCGCGACCCGATCATGTCTCCCCTGGCTATGCGTCTGGCACGTGAAACCAGCCTCTCTCAAGACAGGGTGCCGACACAGGAGCGAAATTGGTCAACAGTCGCGCCTCAAACGACCGAAAAGGTGGACGCCCGCCCCGGCGCATAGGGCAGGCGTCCGGTCAGGGGCCAGACGGTTCGTCAGGCGGGTCCGGCTGCGACGGCAGAGCCGGCGGCTCGGGCGGCTGAGGGGCGCACGGGTCGACGTCGGCGGGACAGAGCAAGGCCAGGCGGGCGTTCGCCTGGTTCACCGCGTCCCGCAGGCTGTCGCCGCCGTTGGGATACACCTCGTGGTAGACCCGGCCAAGACGCTCCTCCATCCCGGCCACGCGCTCCATCACGCCCGGCCGGGCCGGGACGCCCGGACGGCCCTCCTCCCCATACCAGTCGTCGAGGAACTGACTCGTCCGGTTGAACAGATGCGAGGCCGCCCGCACGACCCGCCACACAGCGGTACCGCCGCCGACGAGCAGCGATATGGCTGCGCCCCACACCAGCACCGCGTCAAGAGCGGGCACACCCGTGGTGATGTCCACCGCGCTCACTCCCCCCACACAAGGACCGTCAGGACCGCGCTGGCCACTTCGATGCCCTCAGCGCCGAGGTTCAGCAGCCGCACCCGCATGTTCCGGCCGGCCGCCAGACGCTTCGTCAGCGGCACGACGGCGAAGGTTCCGCCGGGCGTGCCGATGACCTCGTGGATCGGGTGGTTCTGCTTGAGCGTGCCCGCGTCGTCGTACTCGCTCATGCGGACCTGCACGACCTCACCGACGCCCAGGCCCTCGAAGCGCAAGCCGACCGAGCCGGTGAACCGGGCGGCCCCCTTCACGAACGTCGGGCCGTTCAGGGCGTGGCCGTCGGGCTCGTCGTTCCACTCGGTGGTGAACTCGATGTCGTCCCACAGGTCCGGCGCGAGCTGGTAGCCGTGGACGAGGCCCAGATTGACGTACTCGGGGAACACGGTGACCGTCTCCTGTGTGGTGGGAGGGCTCCAGTTCGCCTGGTGCGACAGTCGCTCGGCGACGTCCCGGCGGAGCTGGGCCATGGTGAAGGCGAACCGGCCTCGGCGGCCGTATCCGGCGACGGGGCCGGCGGGGTCGGGCTTGCCCTCGACGGACGTCTCCAGGTGCCCGGCAACGCTGCCCTCAGTCCAGCGGTGCAGGCGGCACAGCGCGGCGTTGAACCGCACCCATGTGTCGTACTGGGCCCGCGTGTAGACGTCTTGCCCATCCCCGCGGTTTTCGACTTCCAGCCCGTACAGCGAGTCGTTGCCGTCGACCGTGCGGGACTTGTCCTGCTTCGGCAGCGGCTGCTCGGCAACGATGGCCTTGAAGACGTTCTCGGCGACCAGGCCCGCGTGGTTGGCGCGGCCGTCAGCCACCAGGACCACCACGCCGTCCTTGCGGAGCAGGCCGTGGGCCAGCGGGGGCGGCAGGCCCGCACCGACGCCCCGGTAGGCGATTACGGCGAGGCTGTCGACGCCCGCCGTGTGGTGGTTGAGGATGCCGTGCACCGGCCCGAAGATCTTGCCGGTCGCCGCGTCACGGCCGCGCGTCGTCCACCCGTCGAGCTCGATGAACGGGACGCCTTCGGCGCGGAACGCTGCGCGCCACTGGGCTGGGGTAGCGGGGTCCGCCACGGCGATCACTCCCAACACGGAGAGTCGATGCCCGGCCCAGAACCAGCGGCTACCGATTGGAGTCTAACTACCGCCGCCGACGGGGCCGCTGTCGTCGTCGAGCGGCCCGCCGTGGCCGGATAGGGCCCGCGCCGTCGCCTCGGAGATCCCAGGCACCGCCAGCAGCTCCTCGTACTGCTGGCGCCGCGACTCCTTCTCGGCGGCCAGCAGCTCGCGGACGCGGGCCTCGTGCCGCTCCCGCATCTGGGCGCGCAGCTCCTCGTAGCGCTCCTGTGTCACCAGCTTCGCGCCCTCGGGCAGCGCGGGCTCGGCGACGGCGCTCGCGGTGATCCGCCCGAGCATGCCGTCCGGGAAGAGGACGTACAGCGTTTTCGTGACCTGGTCGGGCAGCGGCAGACCGGGGACATCGAGCATGGATGTGCTCCTCACAGACTGATGATCAGGGCCCGCAGGACGAAGTTCACGAGGTAGTAGTAGGCGCCGCCCGAGCCCCGGCCGGCCGTTGCGTTCAGGGTGACCGGGGCCGTCGCGCCGGGGCCGAGCGTGAACGTCTCGGGCAGGAACTTGGTGGCCTGGGCGTGCGCGCCGACGATCGTGCCGGTGCCGGTGTTCCGCATGTAGAACATCTCGTCCGAGCCGTGTCCGGTGCCCGCTCCGGCCCCGGCTGGGAGCACCACGCGCACGTCGACCTCGCGCTCGGTGTAGACCTGCGCCGGGCGGCACGGGTCCGGGTTGGTGACGTTGACGGTGAACGAGTCGATGACGGTGTTGCTGGCCGCCGGGACCGGCACGTCAGGGTGGTCGTGCTCGTCGAAGTACGAGGTGAACGTCATGCGCGGGCGCGGGTCGGAGCGCAGCACGCCGTTGCTGTCGCAGTAGACGCCGCTCGCGTTCGCGTCGACCGGGCACGGGTACGGCCACGGCACGGTGGCCGCCGCGAGGGGCGCACTGGCGGTGCCGTCGCCGTCGAGACCGCAGCCGGTGAGGACCGCGCCCCCGGCCGTGGGGACGAGGAGCCCGCCGTCGGGGCCGATGCTGACGTTGTTCCCGGCCTGCCCGGACAGCAGGGCGGAGATGACGCCGGTCGCCGTGTCGTAGTCGATGCCGTCGCCGGCCGACAGGCACGAGCGGACTACATCGCAGGGGACCTCGGCAGAGATGACGTACGGGTTCGCGTCGCTACCCGATCCGCTGACGGTGATGTTCTCGCCGGCCTGCACGGTGCAGTTGCACAGGCCCCCGCCGCATCCACATCGCGCCACAGTTCCACGCTCCTCGCGAGGTCGTTCTGCGGCCCGGCCTAGCACCAGCGGCGCACCGTCGAGTGTATCGACGGCCCGTCTGGACGCCGTCCGGACGCGTCCACGGGTGCCGTCCGGACGGCACCCGGACGGACGCGGACGCGAGGCGCCGACCTGGCCGGATGCCGTCCGGACGTGGCGTCCGGATGTCGTCCGGACGTCGGGGTCAGGCGTACAGCCAGACGATCACGATGCCGCCGCTGCCCGCAGTGCCGTTGACGCTGTCGCCGTCCCTGGCGAGGGCCCCGGCCGCGCCTCCGCCGTAGCCGCGCCCGGCGCCGCCTCCCCCACTGGATGCGCGCTGCCAGCCCCCGTGACCAAGCCTCGACTCTCCGCCCGGCCCGGACTGCCCCTGGTCGCCGCTGAGGCGGATCGGGCCACCACTGGCCCCGCCGCCCTGCGCCATATCACCGGCCCCGGCCAGCGGCCCAGCCACGCCGGAGTAGCAGATCATGCCAGTGCCCGACGACATGACGACCTGCCCGCCGAAGCCGCCGTTCGCGGTGCACACACCCCCGAAGGAGCTGTTGCCGCCGTTCCCACCGTCGACCGTCGGGGTACCCGCGGTCCCGCCCTCGCCGACCACGATCGTCTCCGTGGCGCCGAGCGCGGAGGCTTCGATCAGCCGCTCCGCATACCCGCCGCCCGTGCCGCCCGGGTGCGCTACGAGCTGCCCGGCGTTCGCCCGCGCACCGGCCGCGCCCCCGCCGCCCGCCTGCACCTGGACCCAGATCCGCGACAGCCATGGATAGTCGGCCTTGTTGAACTCGTGGGTGCCGGGGTCCTTGAAGTACAGGATGTCCCGCAGGTTCATCGACCCGGGCACGATCGTCAGCCGACCGTCGTCGCCGACCTGGAAGAACTCGTCATCGACACACACGCTGGCCATGGGCACTCCGTCAGGGCAGATTCAGCGGCCCGGCCCACAACCAGCGGCGCGCAAGCAGGGTAACCGCCCGGGTCAGGGCGTCGGCGGGAGCGCCATCAGGTGCACGCGCAGCCCAGACCCGGCCGGCTCGGCGACACCGGCACCGCGGCGGGGACGGCTGCGCCACACCCGCACCACCACGCACCAGGCGGTGACCTCCTCCAGCGTCGCCCACACCGTCCGCTCGTCGTCGTCGGGCTCGGGGTCCACGGCAGTCGCCGTGACGACCGGACGGCCGCTGTAGGAGGCCGGGAACGTCCACGTAGCCCGCCCGTCCTCCCCCGTCTCCACCACGGCCGCCACAGGCCCGCCCAAGCCCGCCTGGGGCGCCGTACGGGTCGGCTCCACCGGCCTCGGGTCCTGCTCGCGCGGAGCGCTGCTCGTGCGCGTCCGGCCGGCGATGCGGGCCCGCTGGTCGAGACTGCGCAGCACGCCCACCAGCGGTGCGCCGACAACCCGCCGGGCCGGGGTTCCACGGATCGCCATCTACGCCGCCTCCGCCGCTGTCGCCGCCACCTGGACCTGCACGCTCTCCGTGCCGGGGTTGTCGCCGTCGCCGGCCGATTCCTGCACCCGCACGCCGGTGATCTTCAGCCGCTGGGTGATCTTCCGGCAGGTGCTGGCGCTGGTGATGTCCAGCGCCCACCCGGGCACGAGGCTCGGCACGCTGATGTTCGCCAGCGGCGAGATCGTCACCTGCTGAGTGTCGATGAACACCGGCACCGTGGACGACACCCGGCGCCGCGCCTTCGCGGCCTCCGTCGCCGACGCGTTGTCCGTGATCTCCGACATCTCTACGTACCGCTCGTGCAGGCCGTAGTACGGGTCGGTGCCGCCGTCGGAGCCGATCGCGCCGCTCTCCTCGCTGCCCGCCACGATCCACCGCGTGACGAGGGACTTGCCGTCCTCGCTGACCTCCAGGCCCTCCGGCATGTCGGCGTCCGACAGGCGGCCGACGGGCACGAGGAACGTCTCCGGGAGCAGCAGGATCTTCGAGCCGATGACCGTGTAGTCGATGCCCGCCTCGGCGAGCTGCCGCAGGTGATCGCCGGTCTGCCCGATGCCCGCACTGTAGGAGCGGGAGCCGACGACACCGGCCTTGCCGACGATCTCGACGGTGTGCCCGGGGTCGTCCGGCGCGAAGCCGTCCTCGATCAGCCACTGGGCGATCTCGGAGAGGTCCGTGTTCGTGAACGCCCGGTTGGCGTGCGGCACCCGGTTGTCGAGCCACACGCTGACGTCCTCGGCGATCACCTCGACCTCGCCAAGGGACCAGATGACGTCGGTGACCGGCCCGTCCCACACGTACTGACCGTCGCGGAAGATGACCAGCCTTGAGCGCCAGGAGCCGATGCGGCCGAGCCGGTTGCAGCAGTCGCCGTCCGGCTGGATCAGGGCCCGCGCCGAACTGGTGCCGTCCAGCACGCGGTTCCACTCCACTTCGGTGAGCACCTGGGCGGTGGTCACGGTGGCGCCGTTGCGGTCGAGGATGGTCGCGGTGTGCGTACCGCAGCCGGCTACCGCCATTACCGGCCCCTTCCCGACACGTTGAGCGTGACCATCGCGTCGATCGCCGGGGGGCTCTCGATGTCCGAGCTGATGCACACGCAGTACTCGGCGCACTCCAGCAGCTCGTACGTCGGCGGCATGCCGTCGCGGCCGTAGACGTCCGGGCTGGACTCGCAGACGCCGCCGCACTCGACGGTGGCACGGCCGGTCTGGCCGTCCAGCGTCACTGCCCCACCGGCGGGCACGAAGCTGATGTGCCAGTAGTTCTGCGGGTTACAGCGGCCCGCGTCGGCGGTCTCCTCGCACGTCAGGGTCTGGTCGCTGTGCTCGTAGATCTCGATCGTGATGTTCCGCAGGTCCGACGACCCGGACCGGACGGTGACGATCGGCACGTCCGAGCTCCAGTTGGGACGGCCCGTCAGGTCCATCTCGTAGCAGGCCCGCTCGGCTGCCAGTGGCAGGCAGAAGCAGGTGGACAGCGGGGCGCCCGGCAGTGGCGGCGTCTCCGGGGAGCAGCGGGGGTCCGCGCACGCGGCCGTCGGGTCCGGGCAGGTGGCGAACCGGCAGCCGCCGGGGCAGTCCGCGCCCGTCGGGTGCACGCACCAGTCGACGCACGAGCCGTCCAGGTCCATCGGCGGGGTGACCTCCAGCACTGGCATGGGGTCGGTCCACAGCCACGGCACCGCGGCGGTCATCACCCACTCCACGGTGAGGATGTCCGCCCCCGACTGGCATTCGCCGGTACCGCAGCCGTCGCCGGCCCGCGCGGTGACCCGCGGCCCCTCCACCAGGGCCACGCGGCGCAGGGTGCGCCGGTGCCGCTCGTTGAAGGTGGCCGCGTCCAGCGTCTCGCCGGGGCAGCAGTTGTACAGGGTGAGGCAGTCGCCGTCGCACTCTCCGCCGCCGCAGCCCTGGAGGACCTGCTCCAGCCAGTGCCGCCCGTAGTCGACGCCGCAGCACGTCGAGCCGAGGACGAGCGCCGTGACCGTGATCGTGCGCGGCAGAGCCCGCGCCGGGCCGATGGCGCCGCCCCCGGCGATCCCTCCCGTGACGGTGCGCTCCACCGGGTAGTCGTCGAGCCCGTCGACGTCGAGGACCATGATCCCGGCGAACTCGGTCGACTCGGGCACGTCCGGGTCGTACCAGGGCGCCGGGCTGTCCTCGTCGTCCGGTGTGGTGTACGGCAGCTCCTCGAGGACCTCCGCGCCGAAGGTCGGGCAGCCGCAGCCGCTCCAGTCGGTCAGCGGCGACCCGACGGTTTCCAGGTAGGCCGCCAGGCGGGAGTGGTTGACCACCTCCACGCCGCCGTACGACATGAACCAATCGGTCGCCATCAGCCAGACACTCCTGCCGTGAGCACGAACCGGTTGAGGACCCGCTGAGCGGTGACCCGCGCGTTGCCCACCTCCCGGATCTCCCAGTGGTGGTTGTGGATCACGTCACCGCCGCGGCCCCGGCCGCGCCCGGCCAGGGCCGCAGGGTCGGTTCCGGCCTGCCGCATGCGCTGGGTGCGGGTCAGCGGGATCACCTGGCCGCCCATGCCCGGGGTGACGTCGGCGAGCCCGGCCACCTGCGAGGACACCCCGCGCACGAGGGCCTGCGCCGCCTGCCGCGACGTCGCTTCCAGCGCGGCGATCTGCCGAGCCAGGCCGACCTGGAGGCCCAGGCCGGTCATCTCGCCGAGCTTGCGCATCACGACCGACGGCGACTTGATCCGCAGCGCCCGCCGGATCGCCGTCTGCATCGACTTCGCGATGTCCAACATCAGCTTCTCGATGCTCTTGCGCTGCGCCTTCAAGCCTGCGAGGAAGCCCTTGCCCGCCTGGGTGCCCGCGTCGAACAGCACATCGGCGCTCGTCGTGCCGAGGGTGCCGGTGGCCTTCGTCAGCTGAGACTGGAGGGAGTTGAGCCGCTTCAGGCTGTCCTTCGTCGACTGCGACAGCACAGTGGCGATCTCGGCGCCCTGCTCGGACCCGAGGCCGATGATCTGCTGCAACAGGTCCTTGCGGAGGCCCCGCTTGGCCAGGTTGTTGATCTGCGCGGTGAACTTGCGGACGCGGTCGATGGCGTCCTGCAGACCGGTCTGCAGGCCCCTCGTGGTGACGGCCTCCTCGCCCTGGATGAGGTTCTGCAGCGAGAACGCATCGAGGGCGGCCTTGCTCGTGTCGGCCGCGAACTTCTGCGCGTCGGCGATCCGCTGGACGAGCTTGTCGCGCTGCGCGGCCAGGGACTGGAGCCGCTTGTTCCCGGACTGGAGCATCGACACGAGCCGGTCGTCGACCCGGGTCGCGCGGCCCCGGAACGCGTCGGTGATCTGCTTGGCGATCTTCTCGGTGGTCCGCTTGATGTCGGCCGCGGTGCCGGTCAGGCCCTTGATGAAACCGGCGCCGGTGTCCCGGCCGATCTGCGCGAACACCTTCGACGGCGAGCTGATGCCGAGGAGGCTCTTCGCCCCGTCGACGGCGCCTTTCACCACGCCCTTGGCTGCGGAGACGAGGTTGCCCGCCATCGCCTTGATGCCGCTGATCATGCCTCGGATCAGGTCGCGGCCCGCGCTGACGAGCGTGCTCGTCAGGCCGCCCAGGGCGGACCTCGCCCGGCCGGGCAGGGCCCGCACGGCGGCCACGGCGTCGCTGACGAACTTTCGGGCGGCGCTGAGGGCGGAGGAGGCGGCGCTGCGAATCGGGCCGAGGACGGCGGAGACGATGGCGGCGAGGGCGCTTCGGGCCATGCCGGGCAGGCGCCGGAACCAGCTGACGATGCCGTTGATGAGGTCGGGGATGATGCTGTTGCCGACCAGCAGGTTGTACAGGTACTTGAAGCCGGCGATCACCGCGTCGACGAAGCCGGTGACGATGCCGACGACCCTGGTGATGATGTTGATCAGTCCGCCGAGCGCGGAGACGATCCCGCTAATGATCGGTACGACGACCTTGATCGCCACCCAGCCCACGAGGGCCGCCGCGACCTGGAGGATCGGCGCGGCGAGCCGGATGATCGTCGAGGCGAGCGGGACGAGCGCTTGGACCAGGCCCAGGACGGGCGGCAGGAGGGGCAGGAGGGCCGCGATCACGGCGTTGAAGGCGGCCACGAGGGGCGGCAGGGCTGGCAGGAGGGCGGCGACGATCTGGGTGACCAGCGGGGTAATCGCAATTACGACCTGAGCGACAACCCCGGCCAATTGGGTGAGAAGTGGGGTAAGCCCGGCAACAGCTTGGGCCAAGGCTTGACCGAGTGCGACACCGAGCGGGATCAGCGCCGCCAAGATCATCTGGAACGCCTGGGTCAGCGGCGGCAGGATTGGCATGAGCGCGCCAACCAAGGCGGCGATCACCGGATTCAGGACGGCGAGGACGGCCTGAAAGGCAGGGGCGAGGATCTGCAGGACGGTGTTCGCCAGGGCTCCGACCAGCGGCAACAGGGGGGCGAGCCCTGAGAGGAGGCTGCCGATGACCTCGCCGACGGCGGTCAGCGCGCCGCCCGACGCGAGCGCGGCCAGCGCGTCAGCGAGGGCGGTTCCTACGGTCGCCAGAGCTGGAGCGATCGTGGCCAGCGCGGGCCCGAGCGCATTGATCAGGTTGACGAGTGCTGGGCCGAGCGCCGTGAAAATTGAGGCCAAACTTGGCGCGATAGCCCCGACTTGTGTGACCAGGGCGGACAAGATCGGCGCGACCTGCGCCGCTACGGTCCCGATCGTGGCGAAGATGTTCGACAGCGCCGACTGGCCCGGATCGGACTTGACGAACTCCTCGATCTTGCTGGTGATCAGCTCGATGTTGTTCAGGAGCCCGGCGCCGACCGAGTCGCCGGCCGAGAAGATGCCCCGGATGATGCCGCCGACGTTCCCGACGATCCGGCCGAGCTGCTGGAACAGCGCGACCGCGTCCTCCACCCACTGGACCGCGCGCCCGGAGTCGGCGGCGTCGGTGAGGAACGTCCCGAGCCGCTCGCCGGCGATCTGCAGCGCGGCACCAAGCCGGTCACCGAACGCGGCCGAGACCGCACCGGCCACGCGCAGCAGCCCGGCCGCCAGCGGCCCGGTACCGGCAGCGAGCCCGTTGGTGGCCGCCTCCGTGCCGTTCAGGACCTGCGTGACGGCCTTGATGCCGTCGGCGCTCTGCAGGAACAGCAGGACGCTCCTGGCCGCCTGCCCGAAGTTCTTCGAGATGGCGGTCATGCCCTTCTGCAAGGGCCCGCCCAGCGCCGCAGCGGTCTTGGTGATCTGGCCCTCAAGCTGCTCGAAGAGGGCGTTCTGCACCGAGTCCCGCAGCTCCTCGAACGCGGGCTTCAGGGCCCGGACCTCGCGGGCCGCCGCCTGCGCTGCCGGCGAGAGGTTTTCGAGGGTCTTCTCGAACGCCTTGGCGTCGTCGGTCAGCGCCGACTTGAAGGCGTCCCCGACTCCCATCAGGGCCAGGCGCAACGTTCCTGCCGCCGCCTGGAAGCCGGCGATGGCCGCCGGGAGGGCGGCGATGATGCCCGCGGCTGGGGCGAGCGCCGCCAGGAACGCGCCGACCCCCGCGGCGGCCCCCGCGGCGGCGATACCGACCGCACCGAACTGGAGGAGACCGGCCAGCGCCCCGCCGACCCGGGCCGCGATACGGCCCAGGCCGGCCAGCGCCCGCTGGAACCGGTTGGCGTCCGGGTTGACGTTGACGTTGACGTCGGGAGCCCGGTGCGCCCGAATACGGGCGTCGAACCCGTCCATGTCCGGGATGACCCGGATGGGGATCTCGACGTCGGCGAGGAGGGCGCGCAGCCGCTCCACAAAACCGGTGACGTCCGGCGCGACCGGGATGTTGATCGAGTCCAGCGACCGCAGCCCGGTGAGGAGCTGGCTGTCGAACCGGCTGAGGTCCGGCTCGATGCGAACCCTGAGCGTCTGGGCGAGCAGGCCGCGCTGGATCTGGCGGCGCATCTGCTCGCCGATGCGGCGCGTCGCGTTCAGCAGCGCCCGCTGGATCCGGATACCTGCCGCGCGACCATCAGCGTCGGCACTGCCGGCGTTGATGTCGATCGTGATGGTCGCGCGACCGTAATCGACGTCGTCCTCGGCCATCGGCAACCTCACGAACGAGTGCGGTTGCCCGGCCTAGCACCAGCGGCGATCCCAGATTATCCGGTTCATCCCAGCCCGAGCTGGGCGTCCTGGGCCGCCAGCTGAGCCATCAGCGACTTCGCGTCCTGCACCGTCAGCGCGCCACGCGGCTTCTCGGCGGGCCGCTGTGCCGTGCGCTGCGCGCGGGGCCGGCGGCGCGTCACCGGCGGGGCGTACAGCTTCGCTTCCAGCCGTCGCCGCGCGGCGTCGTCCTCGGCGGACTGATAGATCGCCTGCTCGGCGGCGTTGACTAGCGTGCGGAGCGTCCAGCGGTGCGGGTCGACGCCTTGGAGGGCGAGCTGCCCTTCCCAGGTGTCCCAGCCCTCCGCGATGCTCGCGAGGATCCGCTGGACGGTGTAGTAGGGCGGTCGTTGCCGCCCCCGTACAGCTCGACCGTCCACTCCAGCAGCTCCAGCAGCACACGGTCGGGGACGCGCATGCTCTTGTCCTCGACCCTGCCGTTCACCTCGGCTGCCTTCTCCTCGGCCTTCGCGCGGCTGCGGTAGTGGTCGACGAGCTTGCCGCCCTTGATGACCTCGAACCGCAGCCACCTTTCGGCGGACTCGGGCGTCATCAGGCTGCCGAGGAACTCCCGCATGGAGCCGTAGACCTCGCGCAGCGTCGCCGGGTCCATCTTGGTCAGGTCTTCCTCGCCGCCGATGGCCTGCTGCGCCTCCTGGACGCGGTGGTAGCCGTCGAGGAACTCGTCACCGAACACCTCGGGCACGAACTCCAGCTTGCCCAGGCCGGTGAGGTTGGCGACGTGGTTCTCGGTGCGGACAGCGAAATCTTTCGTTGCCACGGGTGCGCCCCTATCTACCGCGCGCTACGCCCGGCCTAACACCAGCGGCGTGCCGGGCGATAGTAGCGGAACGGGCGGAACCACTGATCTACCTCAAATCAGGGTGAAGCGGTCGGTGGGTGCGGAATGCTGCGGGCATGAGCATCCGTGACCGGCTTCGCAGGAAGCCCGTCCCTCCCAGTACCCCGCCCGCGGCCTCGTCGACGAGCCAGCCGCCCCGTTTCGACCCGACTCCGTTCACCGTCGCCGACACCTCGCCCGGCGGCAGCCACCACAGCCTCTCGTCGTCGTGCCCGGACTCGTCCAGCTCCAGCAGCTCGTCGAGCTGCGACAGCTACTGACCGGCCGCATGGGAAGAGGCCCTGGGGACCAGCGTCCCGGGGCCTCTTCAAGGTCCAGACCCACCCAGGTCAGACCGCGCACTGCAACTATCGCACCGCCCGCGATCACCTGCCGATGCGCAACGCCCTGGCCATGAAGTTGTTCGGCCGTGTTCCCGGATGTCTGGCGTACGCGGCGAACACGACCTGCCCGCCCGCGTCGAAGCGGAGCGCCTTCGCCCGTCGCGGCCGGATGATGTGCGGCCGGGTGCCGTCCAGCACAAACCGGGTCGCCGGGTGATCGCAGGTGATGACCCCCTGGAGGCCGTTCGAGCCCTCCTCGATGTGCCAGTCCACGAACTGGCCCATCCGTCCGGGCGCCTCATCGCGGGCAATGTCCGCCACCCGCGCCGTACGCCGGGCAAGGCGCCGTTCGACGATCCCGCCGCGCAGCCGCAGGAACCGCGACAGCCGGCCCTGGTCGAGCCGCACCTCAACACTCACGACGTCTCTCCTTCCGGGCAGCGGCACGACGGCAGAGCGACGGTGACCTTCTGCTCGATACCCACGCACTGCCCCTCGGGCCCCACGGTGCGCTGCTGACCGAGGACGAACGTCTGCCCGCGCCGGGCGTCGCTCGTGCCCGGGAAGCAGCACTGGAGGGCGTTCCACACCGACGTCGCGTCCACGGCCAGGACGCGGGCGGCCTCGGCCAGCTCCTCGCAAGTGGGCGGGCATCCCTGCTGGTCGTACGTCGGCGCGCACCGCAGCAGCGTGATGACGAACTCGGCGGCGGGTTTGACCGGCAGACAGTTCTTACTGCCCATCACGTCGCGGGTCTCCGCCGGGAAGTTCGACGTCGACACCATGCCGTTGTAGTGCACCGTGAGCTGGCCGGGCGTCTCCGCGCGCACGCAGTCGCCCGCGCAGTCGTCCCAGGCCGGGGTGCCCGGAACAACGCACGACCGGCACGGGCACCCGGGCTGCCCCTCGACCCGGGCAGCCACCATCGTCAGCTCCGCGCACACACAGCCCAGGAGCAGCTCGGCGGTCTCGTGGATCACGAGCGGGCTCAGGGCCATTGCTGGACCCTCGGCTGCCGGAAGTCCGGGCTGTAGACGCGGCTCGGGCTGGTCAGCCGGTACGGGTTGACGACGCTCAGCCACAGGTCGACGAGCGGCAGACCGGTGCGGCCTTCGCTGTAGATGAGCGTCGGGTCCGCGAGCTCCATCTCAACGCCCTGACGGACGAGCCGGGTCAGGTTGCGGTTCGCCTTGCAGCCGCAGCTCCCGCTACCACCGCAGCCGCGCAGCAGATGGCAGGTCAGCTCGGACACCGCGGCGACTGCGGCCTCGTCGACGGGCAGGCCGATCCGGTACGTCACGGTGAACGTGCCGGGCTCGCCTGGCGCGGCGGCCATGTCCTGGCAGTCCGGCCAGCAGCCGCCGCCGACCCGCACCAGTCGGCCGGCCGCGTCCACCCTGTACTGCTCGGGCGCGAGGACCTGGCCGTCGATGTTCACCTCGGTGATGTCGTAGACCGGGCCCGGCAGGTACACCTCGCACAGCTCGCCGCACGAGCAGTCCGACCGGCAGCCGCACACGCTCGCGTTGCGCCACAGGCCGTCAATGCTGATGTACGGGATCCACGGGCCCACGCCGCCGTACTGGAAGCTGATGAACGGCGAGGACTCCAGACAGGCCCGCCTGCACGGCCGCACGGTGACCGGGCACGGCCCGATCCGGCGGCCGGACAGCGCCCACAGGATCTGTGACGCCACCAGCGTCCACCGGTCCAGGTCCTCTTGCTCGACGTTCTCGACGTCGCAGCACAGCTCAACAGGCCAGGCGTCACAAGGCCCGGTCTCGATGGGCATCAGCGCCTCCGCTGCTCGTAGGAGGAGGGCGTGGGGAAGCAGGAGCGGATGACGCGGCCGACCTCGCCGTGCGCGAAGCTGTCCGGCATCGTCGACAGGAACGGCGTCGACCGGTCGAAGCGCGGCCCGCGATGCAGCACCTTCACGTCCTCGATCCGCTCCCCGCCAACCTCGTTGAGGACGCCGTACGCAGTCCGCTTGTGCAGCACATCCAGGTGGCGGCCCGCGTCGAGCGCCTTCAGCATCCCGGTCTTGGTCACGGGCAGCGGGACGTGCAGCTCGTACGACAGTGGGTCCGCGAACCCCTGGTCGACCAGGAGGTCACGGGTCTCCCGCATCCCCCGCAGGTACGAGCCGGAGGCGCGGGCCGCGTAGTGCGCCTCTACGTCACGGATGGGCCCGCGGTGCAGCACCGGCAGGGCATCGAGCCGCTCCATGACGAACATGTCGTCGTTGGCGTACAGGAACGTCTCGCTGATCTCCGGGTGCTCGCAGGCAGCCCGTACCGCCACGGTGGTGTTCTGGTACTTCGTGCCCGGCTGCCGGGTGGGGATGTGCCGGACTCCGCCCAGCCATGCCGGCTTGTAGCCGACGATCCACACGTGCCGGTGCGGGAGGTTCGCCTGCCAGCTCCTCAGCGCGTAGCGGAGTTGCTGGTTGGCGGGGGCCTCCCGCACCGGCACGACCAGGTCGAGGTCCGTCACGGTCAGGACGCCAGGCAGAGGCCGCCCGTGACCGGGACGTAGTCGCAGACCGGCTCGGGCGGCGGCACGGAGGTGAGGAAGTAGCGCCTGTGGCAGTTCGCTCCGACTGGAGTGAGCATCGGGCCTGCTGTTCCCGCCGCGTCGACCGGCATGACGTCGTACGGGCCGGTCCCCCAGCCGCCGCCGGCCCGGGTCGCGCCGGTGAGCTGGAGCGTGACCGCCTCGCTGCCGATCTCCAGGTCACCGAGGAGCCCGTTGGTGACCCAGGGCAGCAAGTAGTAGAGCCAGGCCCCACCCGTGCCCTCGGCCTCGCAGACGTCTTCGCCCAAGGCTTCCGCCCAGAATTCGAGGGCAAATCCGGTGCGGCACTGCACGGAGCAGTCGTCGTAGCCGATGGGCTGTCCGTCGAACCCGAAGACCACCGGGTTGCCGGTGGTGATCTCGATGAACTCCGGCGACACCGAGAAGAAGTTGATCTCGACGTCATAGCCGTTGAACGTTGGACAACCGCGCTTGAAGCCGCACTGCCGCCCATTTGCGGCGCGGTAGTTGACGTCGTCACCCTCGTCGACGTTGGGGTTCATGGCGATGCTCGCCAGACAGTCAAAGGTGAACCCATTGTCCTCACCACAGACCGGGCGACCACAGGCGTCGAGCCTGGTCACCCGGACCGTGTCCAGGTTCGAGATGAGCGGACATGGCATGGGCGTCAATACCTCCCGGTCGATCAGGAGGCCCGGCCCAAAACCAGCGGCGCTACCCCCACAGCATAGCTAGGGGGCAGTGCCGCAACGCTGCTCACTTACTGCTGCTGCGGCGGGGCGATGATGACGGCGCCGGAAGCCTCGTTGAATTCCGCCTCGGACACCTCGCGGTAGCCGTCCGGAATGACCGCGAATACATCCGCGTCACCACTGACCGACATCCAGCCGCCGTTGTCGTTCACGAAGTACCTCACGCTGCGCCTCTCCTATCGGGTCATCGCGATCAGGTGGGTGTCGGTGATCCACTGGTTCACCGTGACGGTGCCGTTTGTGACGCGGATCGCCGGCCAGACCCGCACCGCTTGGCCGGTGTGCGGGGGCAGCACGGCCGCCTGCGATACCTCGAAGGACACCCGCTCGTGGCCGGCCGCCGCCGGGTTCTGCAGCCAGCTGTGCCCGATCCGTACCGCGAGGGCGCCCCCGTCGATCTGGACCGCATACCCGAGGTCGAAGACCGCGTTCGCGGTGTAGGTCACCTCGACGTGGGCGTTGAACTCGGTGGAGAAGCTGATGCCGCGGCAAGCGCTCAGGCTGTCGGCCGTGTAGGTCCCCTCGGACCAGGCGTTGGGGTCGAGCAGGACGAAGCCGCCGGTGCCCGTGAAGCTGGGCGAGGTGACCGGGTGGTTCTGCTGGAAGGTGACGGCCGCGCTGGTGTGCTCGGGTGGGGTCCACAGCGCGCCCGAGTCCGGGTCGCACTTCAGTGTCGAGTTCGCGGCCGGGTCACAGTCCCAGTCGTCCGTCCACGGCTGCGATCCGGCGATGGGGAACGCGGCGAGCGGCGTTGCGGCCGTGCCGTCTCCCTGAAGGCCACAGCCGACCTCCAGCGGCGCGTCGGGCGGCACGAACAGGCCGCCGTCCGTACCGAAGGCGACCTGGTTGCCCGCATCCGTAGACAGCCGCGCCTCGACCTCGCCCGTGCCCGCCGTGTAGGCCGCGCCGTCGCCGGCCGTGATGCAACCGCGAACGTCCGCGCACTCCACGAACAGCCCGTCCGGGCCCTCCTGCAGCAGGTTGCTGCCGCCGCCGGGCGGCGCGGGGTCGAGGATCACCGCGGCGGCCACCTGGTACGGGTCACCGGCCGCGCCCGTGCCCGTGATCGTGACGTCCACGGTCGGGGTGTCGGCCTCTTGCAGGGCGGTCGCCGAGGGCGGGGTGTAGATCCCGCCATCGCTGCCGATCACCGTGGTGTTCCCGGCATCCGCCGAGATGTCCGCAGCGATGACGCCCGTCGCCGGGTCATAGTCGATGCCGTCCCCGGCCGACAGGCAGCCGCGCACGTCCGCGCACTCCACGAACAACCCGTCCGGCCCCGCCTGGAGGAGGTTGCTGCCGCCGCCGGGCGGGGTCGGGTCGACGATGACGGCCGCGCTCACCTGGTACGGGTCGCCGACCGTGCCGGTGCCGTCCACGGCGACGTCCACGGTCGGGGTATCGACGGCCTCGAGTGCCGTCGCAGCCGACGGCGTGTAGATCCCGCCGTCGACGCCGATGACCGTCTGGTTCCCGGCGTCACCGGAGATGGTCACGGCGACGATGCCGGTTGCCGGGTCGTAGTCGATGCCGTCCCCGCCCGACAGGCAGCCGCGCACGTCCGCGCACTCCACGAACAACCCGTCCGGGCCTTCGTGCAGCAGGTTGCTGCCGCCGCCGGGCGGGGTCGCGTCGAGGATGACGGCCGCGCTCACCTCGTACGGGTCGGCCGCGGTCCCGGTGCCGCCCACGGTGACGTCCACGCTGGGCGTGTCGACGGCCTCGATGGCGGTGGGCTCCGACGTGCCGCCGTTGCTGCTGATGACGTACGGGGCGCCGGGCGAGCCGTTGCCGTCGACGGTGACGCCGGGGCCCGCGGTGACGCGGCAGGTGCAGCGCGTCGCGCCGCAGCAGTTAGCCATGAGGATGCTCCGTCTCGTGAGGGCGGTCAGCCGCCGTCGGGGCCGCTGTAGCCGGACAGGCGGCGCGCGGTCGCCTCGGGGATGCCGGCCGCCCGCAGCGCCTCGTAGTCGGCTTGCTGGTTCGCCTCTGCCTCCTGCACGAGCTGCTGTCCGTACTCCTCGTGCTGCGCCTGGACGTCGGCGAGGGCGTCGGCGTACTCGGCTTCAGTGAGCGCCGTGGCCCCTTCGGGGAGGGCGGGTGGCTCCGCCTGCTCGCCGGTCACCATCCGGGATGCCAGGACCCCGTCGGCTGTGCGGTAGTGCAGCGTTGCGTCGGCCATGGGTTGGCCCTCCTTACAGGACGAAGATGAAGGCCCGCACGAAGCTCTGGACCCGGTTGTAAGTGGCGCCGCCCGAGCCGCGCCCCATGCGGATGCTCAGGACGAAGTTGATCGAGCCGCCGGGCGGGATCATGGCCACGGGGGTGGCCGTGGGAGAGACGACCTTCGTGCCCTGGATATGGGTGTCGAGGATCGGGCTGGAACCGCTGTTTCGCAGGTAGCTCATCTCGTCTGTGGAGATGCCGAGCGCGGCCCCGGCCCCGGGCGGCAGGTTGAAGTCCGCGTCGACCTCGCCCTCGACCATCGCGAAGGCGGGACGGCAGGCGTCCGGGTTGGTGATCGTGAGGGTGTGGGTGGCGACCTCGGTGTCCTCCGCTGCGGGTACCGGCAGATCGGCAGGGTTGAGCACCTGCTGGTCGGATAGGTAGCTTGCCTGGCCGCGCGGCTCGGCTCGGAGCTGCCCGGTGCTGTCGCAGTAGACGCCGCCGGCGTTGGCGTCGACATCGCACGGGTACGGCCAGGCGACGACCGCGGCGGCGAGGGGCGTCGCCAAGGAGCCGTCGCCGGTGAGGCCGCACGCGGTCTCCACGGCCGCTGTTCCCCCGGCCGGGGCGTACAGGCCGCCATCGGCGCCGAATGTCACCGCGTTGCCCGCATCGGCCGACGGCCGGGCGGCGATCTCGCCCGTGGCCGGGTCGTAGGCGATGCCGTCGCCAGCCGACAGGCAGCCGCGTACGTCGGCGCACTCCACGAACAGCCCGTCCGGGCTTTCGTGGAGGAGGTTGGTACCGCCGCCGGGCGGGGCCGGGTCGAGGGTGACGTCGGTCGTGACGATGTACGGGTCGCCGGCCGCGCCGGTGCCGGTGACCGTCGTGCTCGCAGTCGGGGTGTCCCCGCCCTGGACGTCGGTCGGTGTACCAGCCCCGCCCCCGGCCGAGTACAGGCCGCCGTCGCTGCCGAAGGCGACCGTGTTGCCCGCGTCGGCCGACGGCCGCGCGGCGATCTCGCCCGTGGCCGGGTCGTAGGCGATGCCGTCCCCAGCCGACAGGCAGCCGCGTACGTCGGCGCACTCCACGAACAGCCCGTCCGGCCCCTCGTGGAGCAGATTCGTTCCGCCGCCGGGCGGGGCAGCGTCGAGGATGACGTCCGCCGCGATGTCGTACGGATCCCCGGCGGTTCCGGTGCCAGTGAGGGTGAGGTCGACGGTTGCCGAGTCGGTCACGCCGAGCGCCGTAGGCGTGGCAGCGTCGGCGCTGACCACATACGGACTTGCGGACGAGCCGTCGCCGTCGACAGTGACGCCAGGCCCGGCGGTGACAGTGCAGGTGCAGCGCTTCGCGCCACAGCAGTTGGCCATGAGGGGGCTCCTCGAACAAGAGAGGGGAGGAGTCGCCCGGCCCACAACCAGCGGCGTCACGTTTGAGTCTAGGTCTGTCGGGCCGCCGCTACGGGGCGACGGCATGCGCGTGCACGGTCACCCCGGAGGCGGGCGTACCGGCAGCGAGGACGCCGATGCCGAGGATCGTGACTCCGGCCGAGGCGAGCACGTTGACCGTGGTCGCGGTCGCACTGTTCGCGCTGATGCGGACGGAGCGGAAGCCGTCCGCGGCCTGGAGGGCAACGGTGACGACCGGCGGCGCGGTGAACGCTCCGACCGGCCAGTTGAACGTCACGTTTCCCGCGCCGTCGGTCACGCCGGTCGCCCGTTCGATGCGGGGTGCCGGTGCCTGGTAGTCGCCGCGGGTGCTCACCCGATGCGCTCCCACCTGAGCGTGGTGCGTCCGTTGGCGTCGGACTGGACGCGTGCGGCGGACGGGTTGGGACCGCTGTAGTGCTTCACGATCTGGAGGCGGACCAGGCGCGAGCCGGGGATCGTGTACGGGACGAGGATCGGCGCGTGCTGGTTCTCCGCCTGGTTGACCACTGGCGTAGCGGTCGAGACGCTCAAGGCGATCTGCTGGACCAGTACCTCGCTGTCGGGGACGAGGGCGCCCGCGGTGACGTCCCACAGTCGGGCGCCGATCCAACAGTTGGTGCCGTCGGTGGCGTTCAGCACGCCACGGACGTTGGCGTCGAGGTGGTAGGTGCCGGCGACCGGGAGCGTGACCTGTAGGCCGGTGTTCACCCACACTCCGGTGCCGGTGGCGGTGAGGTCGACCATGGCGGGGAGTTCGAGGAACCCCCGCTCGCTGATGCGGATGCTGCTGGAGGTGCCCATCAGTCGGCGTCCGTGTAGGTGTGCTCGGTCCAGTGGACGAGGAAGTCGGCGCCCGCGCTCGTGCCGGTGAACAACAGGCTGCCGTCGAGGGCGAGATCGTAGGAGTCGCCATCGACGCCCCAGGTAAGCGTCACCCCGGCCGGGACAACCACGTCGTCGTCGTAGGTGGTCGGCGGCGTGGTGCTCGTCGCCCCGGAACCTGCCGCCCGCACCCGGACAGCCCCCGCGAGGACGGTGAGCGTCATGGACTGGACGACAGAGCCGAGGGTGTTGAGGTTCGTGGAACTGACCGCTCCTGTGTACCGCTTGATACGTGGCCGTACCCGCGAGGTGGGCACGGGCTGCGCGCCGGGCGTGACTTGGACCGAGCACTCGACGATACGGTCCGGGTCCGGTGCTGCGACAGGATTCCCGGCGACGTCGAGCCACCGTTGCGTCGTCTGGCCCTCGCAGTCGACCTCTGTGATCCGCCGAAAGAACTGGTCCGGTACGGCGGTCTGGGCCGGGGTGAAAGTGAGCGTCTGGCCGGTATCGACGTCCACCGCCGTCAGGACGCCGTACTCCGTGCCCGTGGGCGGGAGCGCCCGGGACCGGACGTGTACGGCGCAGGTCTGCGAGAAGGCCACCGTCCAGCCGCCCGCGAACGGGTCCCAGGTGTTGAGGGTGGCCGCGAGGTCCGCGAGGAACGGCTGACCGCACTCGTTCCACCCGTCGTTGAACGGGTCCGCGACCACGTTGACGCCGTTGATGATCCACGAGTCCACGCGCACGTTCGGCCGGTCACAGATGCCGGCCGTGCCGCCGTTGACCGCCGAGACGCCGCACGGCGTGGCCGCCGAGTTGTCGTAGGTGACGTACCGGTACCCGGGGATCTTCCAGCACTCGGAGGCGATCGTGGCCGGGCAGTCCAGGGAGATCCCGGCATTCGTACCGCTCACGCCTACACCTCACGCGTGGACAGGACAGCGAAGTCGCTTCCAGCGACCCCGGTGAATACGAACGCGTCTTGCAGGCGCTCCCCGTTCTTCCCTCCCTGGTCGACGGACCAGGTGCCGGAGCTGCCCGCCGGGAAGGCAACCGCCGGGCCGCCGCCGATGGCCACGGTGGGCGATCCGGAGAACACGATCAGGGTCACGGACCGGGCGCCGGCCGGGATCGTGACGGTGCCCGCACCGGTCTGCCGCTGCGCCGTGCTGTCGATCTCCGGGTTCGGGGTGGCGCCGCACCGTACGACGGTGCCCGTCGGCGCGTACGGCGTGGTGCCGTCGAGGGCGGTGTCCGAGACGGACGGAGCTCCGGTGCCGCTGGTGGTGTAGTGCCGCAGGAACGGCGTGCTCGTGCCGTCCGCCTGGACGTCGCACAGGATCTCGTACTCGGCGTCGGCTGCCGCCGCTGCCGAGACGCTGCCGCTGGTTCCGGACATGAGGATGCTCCTCCGTTGATCAGTCGCTCACCTTGTGGAAGCGGAAGTTGTTGGCCCACAGGACCCGCTGGGAGCTGGTCCCGGAGTCGGTGCGCCAAGACGCCTCCACCCGGATCGTGCTGGAGCCAGCCACCTGGTACAGCGCACCCGCCGAGGCGTTGGCCTGGATGCCGTTCACGCCCGTGGCGTCCTGGTCGGTGAACAGGATCACCCGCCGCGTGGTCTGCGGGACGGCGGCACCGGCCGTGACGTCGAAGATCTGCGCGTCGATGATCGCGTTGGTGACGCTGGCTCCCCACGCGATGGACCCCTGCACGTCCGCCACGACCTCGTAGGTACCGGCCTCCGGCAGCACCAGCTGGGCCCCGGTGACAGGCACCCACGTGTTCGCGGGACTGCCGTCGAGGCCCACGACTCCGCTCGCCTGCCCGCTCGGGAACCTGGGCCGGGCGAGCGTTGCGTTCGTACCTGCCATCAGCCGGCCGCCGTCCCCTTGTAGGTCCAGTTCAGGAGGTAGTCGGCGTTGCCCTGCTGCTGGAACAGCGCCTTGTCCAAGGACGAGTCGTCGGCGTCTCCCACCGACCACGTCATGGTCAAGCCCGCCGGAATCGGCACGCCGGAGGCGCCTGTGTTCGACATGCCGGTGGCGACCAACCCGGACAGGACGGTGAGCGTCACCGACTGCAACCCGGGATAGGTGCCCTTGAGGTCCACCAGGCTCCCGTCGTTGGTGTACCGGGCGATGCCGGTCATGACCGGCTGGTCCGCGACCGTGGCGGTGGTCCCCGCGCACGCATGGACAGTGCCGGCCGGGTTGTACGCGGCGCCGAGGAGGTCGGTGTCCAGGACGCTCATGGTCCCGTCGGGGAAGTACGAGACGTGCCGCAGGAAAGACCCGTTGTCGTCGCACAGCACGACCGGTGCGGACGTGACCGCCCCGCACGGGATGACGGACCACCCTTCGGGGAGCGACGCCTGCTCGGCGCCGTCCTCGTCGAGGTAGTAGACCGATCCGTCACAGCACACCATGCGCGTCCAGGAGCGCTGCTCGGGGCGGGCGATGGTGTACGTCGCGATCATGTGGGCGATGACGCCGGCGGCGCCGCCTACCGTCTCGTGGACGCGCATGTAGAGCGTGTTGACGCCGGGCTGCGCGCCGGGGATCTGGCCGGGCCCGAAGGTGTACGGGACGCCGAGGCCGTTGTTCGGCGGGTCCGTCGGGTTGAACCCGCCGTCGGGGATCGCCTGCCAGGGGCCGCTGTTCAGCCGGAACCCGGTGGTGTACTGGTCGGCGTTGAGGACCGTGACCTGAATCTGGATGGAGTCCGGATCGGCGCCCGCTGGCAGGGTGAACTGTGCTCGGCCGATCCAGTCGGCGTTGCCCGGGACGGCCGGGCCCTCACCGGGGCGCGGCGGCGTCGACTGCGCGACACCCGAGTCCGGGTGAGGCGTGATCCATCCGGCGGGCCGGTTCGTGTCGGTGTCGGTGATCGTCCAACGTGTCGTCGGGTACGAACTCGGCCGGTACATGTCGTACCAACTCGCGTTGACCGCCGGGCCGAAGTTCGGGTCGTTCAGCGGCAGCCCGTTGGTGTCCGGGGTCCACTTCCACACCGGGTCAACGGTGCCGTCGTAGACCTGGCCCTCGTTGCTGATGAACTCGATCCGCTGCTGCGGGTCCTGCTGGATGCAGACCTGCTCGGGCTGGCAGCAGTCGTTACCGCCTGAGCAGTCCCCCACGAGCCCCTGCGGCACGTACGGGGTGGTGCCGTCGAGCGTCGTATCGGTGACGGAAAGGACCTTGCCGGTCTCGTCACGGCAGATGACGCGGAGGAACGTCTGCGCGTCGGCCGGGGACGCCTGAAGGTTGTCGAACAGGATGCCCGAGCCGGTGGGACCGGCGTTGGTGACCGTTGCGGGAACCGCAGCCGTGGTGACCGGCACGTACACCTGAGTGCTGTTCGCCGTCTGGTCATTGGCGGTCTGGTCGCCGCCCCAGTCGGCGGACGCGTTGGCGGCGAGAATGCGGGTCGCCGGGTCGTACGTGTGGTTCGTGCCGAGCCGCTCGATCACCGCCCCAACAGGCAGCGTGTACGCGGCGTTCGGCCTGAGCGACGCCACGAACCGAAGCTGAGCGGGCTTCGACGGGGAGAACGTCACACGAGCACCGGCGGTCGAGGCGAGCATGCTGATGCCGTTGGTGTCCGGGTAGACGTTCCCAGCCAGGATGCCGCCGCTCGCCGAGGTGGCCGTGACCGCAATGCCGTTGTCGAGTGTGGCGGTACGCGACGACGAGTTAGGACCGGGCCCCCACAGGGAGCTTTCCCCGGCGCCGACCATCGCCCACCGGTCGGTACCAGGGGTGAAATCGCACAGGGTGAGGGTCTCGCAATGGCGGGTGTCGGGCGCACAGGTGTGAGCCTCGCCCGCCACGGTGACCGGCGTGGTGCCGTCGAACTTGGTGTCCGTGACGCTCGTGACCGTGCCGTCGCAGTTGCGGCACATCGTCCGCAGGAACGACACCGTCTCCAGAAGCGACACGTTGTCGAGCGCGACGTCCGTGCTGGCCGTGTTCACGGTCTTGTCGGTGAACCGCAGGGTGAGCGTGCCGTCCGTGGCGCGGACGTCGACGGGGCCGACCACCCCGGCGGCTGGCCAGGCCGTCGACCCGGCCGGCAGGGTCACCGTCTGCGAGTACAGCACCGTCCCGCCAGCCGACAGCACCTCGACGAGCAGTGCCGCGGCGTTCGCGCTGCCGCGAGTGCCGACCCGAGCAGAGAAGGTGTACGTCTTGCCCGCCGTGGCGGTGACGGTCTGCGAGGCGACACCGTCCGGCGTGGCCTCGCTCTGCGAGTACACCAGGAATCCGGCGCCGCCGCTCGCGTCAGGGTCGGTGCCGTCGTAGGCGACGTTCCCGGTCAGTGTCCAGCCGGACGTGCCGCCCCCGAACTTGCCGTTGACGACCCGCTCAACCGGGCCGCAGAGCTGCTGCGTCTCGCAGCCGCCGCACGTCTGCGGCTGGCACTGCTTCGGGTTGCCTACGAGCGTGTACGGCGTCTGCCCGTCGAGGGTGGTGTCCGTGACGCTCGTGACCGTGCCGTCGCAGTCCCGGCAGATCGTCCGGAGGAACTGGCCGGGCGGGACGACCTCGAACGCGCCGAAGGCCCAGTTCCCGAACTGGCCGCAACTGGCGATCCGGATGCCCAGGAACTGGAGCGTGAGCGAGGTGACCGGGTCGACGGTCCGGAACCTCGCGGACGTCGCCTTGCGCGGGGCGGTCAGGTTGGTGCAGGTCTGGTCCGCCGTGCCGTCCACGGTCAGGATTCGGGTCGCCGCGTCGTAGGTGAAGCCGGTCGGCAGCGCCACGGGCTCGACCCCGGCCGGGAGTTGCACCTGGTTGTTCGTCGGGAAGGCCGTGCCCGCGTACTGGATGTACACGCTGAACTCGACGTCAACCGGCCGGTTGAACGTCCACGTCTGCGGGCCGATATTCGGGTTCGGGAACGCGTAGGTCGAGTTCCACCACGCCCCGTCGGCGTTGGTCAGTCGAGACGGGACCGCCGAAGTGATCTTGCTCGCCCAGGTGATGCCGTTGGACAGCGTGCCGGACGACACGCCCTGTCCCGTGATCGTGGCCGGGTCGTCCGCGCCCTCGTCGCACAGCAGGACCGTCTCGCAGTGCTGGCATGCGTCCACCTCGGGCGGAGTGCAGGCGACGCACTCACCTACCGCGCCGACCGGCGTGTACGGCGTGACCCCGTCCGTCTCGTAGTCGGTGGTGGAGACGATCGCCCCGGAGCAGTCCCGGCAGATGGTACGGCGGAAGGTGTTGCCGCACCCGGCCGCGGGCGTTACCGGCGTGATGCACAGTTCGAAGGCGCTGGCCGTCCACTGCTTGTAGGCGCCGTTGCTGCGGGTCTCCAGGTCCAGGGTGAGGACGATTCGTCCGGCGAGGACGTCCGACCACGGCACGGTGGCCGTCGCCGTGAACGACCAGGTGGACCCGGTCGGCCGGTTGGAGTCGGTGGTCTGCGCGAGCTGGGGCACGGCGCCGTTTGCCTCGCCGCCGTCCCGGAGGATCCGCCACCGGCCGTCCGTGAGGATGCCGCCGCCGGGGCCGTCGTTGTGCGCCTGGCCGGACGCCGTGATGGTGACCTGGTCGTCCGGGCCGATGCACTCCGGGCAGAAGTCGGCGGCCGTGACGACACCGGCGATGCCGTAGTGGACGCCGTCGTTCCCGCCGTCCGGGTCGGCGGCGACGTTCGGAAAGACGGTGCTGCCGCCGCTCCAGAATGCGGAGCCTCCGCCCGGTACGTCCTTACGCAGGGCGATCACGCCCGGGGCGGCGGTGTCAGCGGCCGTCAGGTAGCGCGGCGACCAGTCGGCATCGGCGGCTGAGGCCGGGGCGCAGTTGGCGGTGGAGTCGCACAGGGTGACCGTCTCGCAGTTGAGGCACGGCGGCGCGCAGACGCCCACGGTGCCGGCCGGCGTGTAGGCGGTGCCGTCGAGGAGGTAGTCACTGTGCCCGCTGATCGTGCCGTTCTCGTCCCGGCGGAAGTCCCGCAGGAACTGCGTCACCGTGCCATCGGCGGCGGTGTCGCACAGCACCACGGCGTCCTGCTCGGGCTGCTCCACGCCGGCCGGGCAGGTGGTGACGGTGCCGGTGGGCGTGTAGGTGTCGCCGGTGACCGCGTCGACCAGGCGCACGGAGGCGATGGCGCCGGTGTCGTCGTAGGTGTACTCGATGAGGACCAGGCCGAGGACGTCGCCGGTGGCGGGGTCGATGTCGCAGAACGTGCCGGATACCTGGATGGAGCGGCTGTCGCCGCAGGCGACGGTCCCGGCCGGGGGTGCTCCCGCGCTGTAGGCGCCCGTCGTGAGGTTCAGCCAGCCCTCGGAGGTGACGGTGCCCGCACAGTCCCGGATCACGGTGACCGCGATCGGTGTCCCGTCCGCCAGGCACAGGCCGACCGTGGCGGTCGGCTCAGTCGGAGAGGCGCAGTCCTGTTGCTGCGGGCACGGAACGACCACTGCCTGAGTCAGGTCTACTTCGTCGCCGGTGACCTGGTCGCGCCATGTCATCTCGCCGGTCGTGCAGTCGCGGAGCCCAAACGCCGTCCGGATCTCACCGGCCCCGGTGACGACACCGGTCGCGGTCACGTTGCAGAACCGCTCGTCGTTGCCTGCCGCCGGGTCAGCGAAGCCCTGGGTGCCGAACTTCATCGTCACTGGCGACGAGAACGACAGCTTGAAATGCTCGGTGCCGCCCATCCGCAGGTACTGGGACCCGGTGGTGATCGCCGACGCGGTGAAGACGTCCAGCGTGACCGTGACCCCGTTGAAGACGGCGGTGCCCGTATACGGGGCCGGAATGCCCGCGTTGGGAACCGATGGGATCGGCGGGCTGAACGTGCTCCAGTCAATGAACCCGCCAAGCTCCGGAGCGGATACCTCAACGTTCGACGCGGTACCGGTGTTCGACGTGTAGACGCCCTCCCACGCGGTGATCGGGTCGTTGTACTGGATGAACGGCAGGTCGCCGTCCAGGGCGTCGAGCCCGACCAGGCAGCCGGGATGGTTCGGGTCGGCGTCGTTGAACTTGTGCAGTGTGAACGACGGGTACTGAGTGGTCGGCTCCTGATAGCAGAGCGCCCCGATGAACTGGTCGCAGTCTCCATCCGTGGCAGCGCAGTCCGTCAGCGTGCCCTGCACCGTGTAGTCGGCGCCCGTGGCCGGGTCGACCGTACGCGTGGCGACGCGGGCGCCACTGCTGGTGTCGTAGACCGGCTCGACCAGGACCAGGCCGGCGACCGTGCCGTCCGCGAGGACGTCGCACAGGAGCAGCGTTTCGACGTCGACGCGTGGCACGGCCGGGGCGCTGGTGATGATGGGCTGTCCGCATCCGCATCCGCTCACAGCTGGACTCCTGTGGTGTAGGTGATCGTGACGGTGCCGGTGTCCGCGGCGATGACGAGCGGGCCGGTGAGGCGGGCGTCGGTATCCCTGCCGACGCTCCATGTGGCGGCTTCGCCCGGATGCAGGGTGGAGGCGCCTTCGGCGGTGGTGATGAGGCCGGTCCCGCCGTGGGCGACGGCCGTGACGGACTGGAGGGTTGGCCAGGCGTCCGCTGACCAGGAGGCGCCGGACGCGAGTTCCGTCCGGTGGGCCTGGACCCCGAATGCCGGTTCGGCCCCGAGGTCTTCGCCTGCGTCGCAGTCCATCGGCGCGACCGGCGTGTACGGGGCGGAGTAGTCCGGCAGGTACGTGCCGACGCTGGAGAGGGTGCCGGTGCAGTCGACGGCCAGCAGCTCGACGTACCCGACCTCGGGCACGCCGTCGCCGTCGGCGTCGTCACACCGGCACGCTTCGATGACGTTCTGTACGTCGCATGGGGTGATCGCCCCAGTTGTCGCGCCGTCAGCTGTGCACTGGCCAACCTCGCCCTGCACGACATACGGCGTGGCGCCGTCCAGGCCCAGGTCCTGGGTCGAGGTGAGGCCGCCGTCGCAGTCGAAGGTGAAGCGCCGCAGGAACGGCGTGCGCGTGATCGTCAGCGCCGCTGTCCGCACCTCCAGGGGCATGAGGAAGAGGTCACGGTCGTTGACCGGGCCGCCGGTCGTCTGGTCGGTGAACCGGATCGTGACCGCGCCGGTAGCGGGGGCGATGAACGCCACGGGCGGCAGGTCTTCGGTCAGCACGCCGCCTGGGAACACGTTGGACCCGTTGGAGACGTTGCGAGTCCTGCTGGCGAGCACCGTGGTGCCGTCCAGGATCTCCAGGAGATAGATCGCGTTGTTGTTGGCCGGGTCGGGGTTGCCCGCGCCGATCCACGCGGACGAGAACCGGAACTCGTACATCACGGTCGGGAGCAGCCCGCCGACGATGAGCTCCGCTACGCCATTGGCCTCTTGGTTGGCCTGGGCGAACCACAGGGTTGTGCCGTCGTTGGCGGCCACCACGTTCCCGGTCAGGGCGAAGTCCCTCGCCGGGGTCGGAATGGGGGCCTGCGGGTCGTACGTCAGGTCACAGAGCTGCTCGACCTCGGTGTCCCCGCACGGCTCCTGGGGCGGGCAGCACTCGCCGCCGGCCGCCGCGCACTGTCCGACCTCTCCGCTGGGCGTGTACGGCTCGCCGTCGAGCGTGGTGTCCTCGACCGCGACGACGGTGCCTGTGTCGCAGTCGACGGTGACCGTGCGGAGGAACTGCGTGTCGCATTCGTCCTGGTCGTACGTGGCCGCTGCGGTGAATGCGGAGAGCTGCCAGCCAGTGCTACGCGCCCCCGGGCAGGTGCCTCCGCTGTCGTCGTAGGCGTCCAGCGCGAGCGCGAAGGCGATGTTGCCCGCGGCGAGGTCGGCGGCCGGTACGTCGGTTTCGACGGTGAGCGTGCCGAAGTAGCCGGCCGGGGTGTTGGCTGGCAGGGCAGTCAGGGCGATCTGCGTCGTCCCGTTGAAGATGCGCAGGTGCCCGGTGGGCCCGCAGCCGTCGTCCGGGCCTGTCTGCTGCACGTTGAGGGTGACGGCGACGTGGGCGGTGCCCGTATCGCAGTCCGGGCGCGGCGCCTGGATGATGGCGGCCAGGCTGTTGACGCGGCCGGTCGTGCCCGGCTGCGGAGAGACCCCCGGCGGTAGGTCCAACGTGCTGCCGTCCCACAGGGCTTGGGCGCCTTCAACCGGGTCGGCGACCGGGAACGGGTAGTAGGGCGTCGGGTCGGTGTCGGTGACCGTCGGATCGGGTGTGCCGCCGGTGGGCAGGTCGCACAGCAGGAGCGAGCTGGAGTTCCGGCATGGCTCGGACGGGGGCGAGGTGCTGGCCGGGATGCACTGCCCCGGCTCGCCGGTGACCGTGTACGGGGCGCCGTCCAGGGTGGTGTCCGTGACGGCGGTGACCTGCCCCGTCTCACAGTCGACCGTCAGGCTGCGGATGAACTGGGGGTCGCATCCGGTCTGGTCGTACACGACGTCGGCGGTGAACTCGTCGACGGTCCAGCCGCCGATGCGGGCGCCGTCAGGGTTGCTGCCGCCTGGGCAGGAGGCCGGGGAGCGGTGGTAGGTCTCCAGCAGGCCGAAGAGGGCGACGTCGCCGGCGGCGAGGTCGGCGGCCGGTACCTGCGCGGAGAGCGTGAGGGTCTGCACGGTGCCCACCGGCACGCTCGACGGGCTCACGCCCTGGATGGCCAGGGACGTGCCGCCTGCCAGGAGTTGGAAGCGGCCTGTGCCGCCGCAGCCGTCATCGGGGCCGGTCCGCTGGACACGGATCGACGCGGTGACCGTCGCCAGGCCGGTGTCGCATCCCGGCCGGGGGGCCTGGACGAGCGCGGCGAAGGAGCGCACCCGCTGCGGGAAGCCGTCCGGGGCGGTCGTGGTGTCCGGCGGGATGCTGAGGATGCCACCCGCCCACAGGGTTGCTGCTCCCCCGGCGACGGGCGATGTCCCGGCGATGTCGTGGTACGGGGTGGGGTCGGTGTCCGTGATCGTCGGGTCTGGGTCGCCGTCCTCGGGCAGGTCGCACAGGAGCACGCTGGTGGTGTTGCTGCAGGGCGGGGTGCACTGTCCGACGGTGCCGGTGATGGCGTACGGCGTGGCTCCGTCGAGGGCGGTGTCTGCCGAGTCGATGACCGTGCCGTCGCAGTCGTACGTCAGGCGCCGTAGGAACGGCGTCGCGGTGCCGTCGAGCGCCGTGTCGCACAGCGTCAGCAGCTCGGTCTGCCCGCAGGGTTCGGCCTCCGCAGTGCAGGTGTCGACGGTGCCGGTCACCACGTACGGGGTGCCGTCGAGGCCGTAGTCCGTGTGCCCGTTGATCTGCCCGGTGGCCGGGTCGCGCCGGTAGTCCCGCAGAAACGGCACGGCGGTGCCGTCGGCCTGGACGTCGCACAGGACGGTCAGGTCGAGGTCGGCGGCCGGCTCGCTCCCGGCCGGGCAGTACCGCAGCTCGCCTTGCAGGGTGTAGGTCGTGCCTGTGCCCGGGTCGACGAGGCGCACCGAGGCGAGGGAGCCGTCCGGGTTGTACTCGTACTCGACGAGGACCAGGCCGAGGACCTCGTCCGTAGCGGGGTCGACGTCGCACAGCAGCCCGGCGAGGTCGAACGCGCGGGAGTCGCCGCACGCCATGGCGCCGGCCGGTGGGGCGCCCGCGCTGAACGTGCCGGTGGTGAGGTTGACCCAGCCGTTCTGGGTGACGGTGTCGGTGTCGCAGTCGCGGGTGATGACGACCGCAATCGGTGTGCCGTCGGCCAGGCAGAGGCCGACGGTGGCCGCGGGGGTGGTCTGCTCGGCGCAGGAGGCGCCGGGGGTGCTATTGCCGCTATCGCAGACGCCGACGGTGCCGGTGACGACGTGTGGGGTCGTGCCGTCGAGCGCGACGTCCACGTATGTCGCGGTTCCGTCGAGCCAGGTGTACCGGCGCAGGAAGGGCCCGCTGTCGTCGCATAGCGTCACCGTCTCCGACTCGGGGCAGCCGTAGGTGCAGTCGACCGGCGCGACCGGCGTGTAGGGCACCGACGGGTCGTCCTGGTAGGTGAGGACGAGTTCAGCTGAGCCGTCGGCGTGGATGCACCACAGCTCGCTGTACGTCGCGTCGGGGGCGCCGTCGCCGTCGGTGTCGTCGCAGCGCTGGCGGCACAGCGTGTCCAGGCAGCCCGGCGCCTCGCAGGGGCCTGCGTCGGCCGGGGCCGTGCCCGGCGTGAACACTCCGGTCAGTGGGTCGATCCAGCCGATAGCAACCGGGGCCTGGGCGGTGGCGCCACACGTGGTGCATGGAGAGCGGACGACGAGGAGGACAGTCGAGCCGTCCGCGCGGCACATCGGGGTGGTGGCGATGGACGGCGAGCAGTTGCACGCGCCGGGCGTGCCACCGCCACCGTCCGGCAGGCAGGGAACAGGCTCGACCGGCATGGGTCAGTCCTCCGGATGGGCCTGGCGGCGGTGGCTGTTGAGGGCTCGGTCGCTCTTGAAGGGGCGGTCGCATTCGGCGCAGTACGGGCCGGACTGCTCGGCGGTTCGGTCGCTTGAGTCGCTGCCCTCGCCGTCGGCGGGTGCGTCTTCGAGCGGCGCGAAGTCCGGTTCCGGCAGCGGCTCGGCGTCGGGCGGATACGCCTCGTCGGGGACGGGTGGCAGCGGTTGGCCGGGGATCCCCTCCCTCTCCGGCAGCGCTGCGCCCGTGAACGTCTCGGGGGTGGCGACGCCGAGGAGTTCGCCCGGTGGGGGTGTGCCGTTGGCTTCGTCCTCCAGGGGCGACACGAACCGGTGGCCGTCTACTGTGGCGCCGATCAGCAGTGGTTCGGGTACCTCGGTGAACAGCTTGGCGGGTACGGCGAAGGTGGTCGTGGAGACGGTGCGCACCTTGGGGGTCTGGGCGACCGCCCACATAGCGAAGTCGCGGCGCAGGGCGGGGGTGGGCCGGACGTGGATCAGCTCGGGGGGCATGGCGGTCCTCACGGGCAGGTCGTGACGAGCACCGCGCATACGGTGCAGGTCGTCGCGGGAACGTAGGTGCGCTCGGCCAGGACGCGCCTGTCGTTGACGCGCATGTCGATGGAGGCGCCGGCGCGGTCGGGGATGACGTCGATGGGGCCTCGGCGGACGACGACCGGCCCGGAGATGTAGAGCCAGGCGGTGCCGGGGGGTGCCGGGGTGCCGTCCGGGCCGGTGTTCGCGGCGCTGTACCCGGAGCCGACGATCACGCAGTTCCCGGCGAGCGTGGATAGGCGATTGCCGTCGACGTAGGCGATGTTGCAGCAGCCGAGGAGGGCGGCGGCGCCGGTCGGCACGTGGAGGGTGCCGACGCCGCCGTACGACTCGGCGAGGCAGCCTTCCAGTGCGGCGACGCCCTGGGCGATCGAGACCGGCCCTGCGTCGGGGGTGAGGTCGATAGCGCGCGGGGCGAGGGTGTACCGCCAGAACGCGGACTCGACGGCCTGCTGCTCCCCCAGTTTCAGGGACGCGCGGACGTGTTCGATGGCCTCTCGGTACGACCAGCCGATGGTGGAGCACTGCACGCCGGCGTAGATAGTGACCGGGTCGGCCTCTTCGTGGATCGGTGGGAAGAACTCCTTCTGGCCCGGCAGGGATCCGGGGGACTCTTCGCCCGGTGACTCCTCGTCGGGGCACCAGTCCGTGTCGCGGACCGGGGAGCAGCCGAGTGCCATCCATTCGACGCCGAGCAGTTCGTGTTCGTCGGTGACGTCGATGACGTCGGTACAGCCGCCGAGGATGCCGTACGGGAGAGGTCGGCCCGGGATGGCCTCTACGCGGCGCCTCATGCCTGCGGGTGGCACCTGCCCACCTCCTCATAGTGGTCGCGCCGAGCCCGCCGGGGCGGGTCTCGGCGCTGGGTGTGGGCGGTGGGTCAGGCGATGGGGCAGGTGATGCCGAGCTGCTCGCCGGTGCGGCCGTCGGGGCAGACCGGCACGGTGACGATGCGGGACTCCGGGCCACGATCGATCAGCGCCACGCACTCTTCGGAGAAGGCCGCGGTGTAGTCGTTCGTCGCGAACTTTGTGGAGTCGTGGATGACCCCCAGCGAGATCTCGCCGCCGCGCCCGATCTGGAAGGCGCCCGCCGGGTGGATCAGGAAGGGGATGGTCTGGGGCCAGTCCACGGCCGGGGTCGGGCCGCCGATCTCGGCGGGGACGTTCGGGGCGAGGCCGCGCGCCCACTGGACACGGACTCCGAGCGTCGCGAAGGCGTTGATGATGCAGGCGGGGTCGATCTCGTCGCAGCCGACGCCGTTGCGGCGGGCGATGTCCGCGAGGAACATCGCGCGGGCCCACCAGGGGAAGACGACCTCGATGTTGATCGAGTCGCACAGGCTGTGCCGCTCAACCATGTCGGCGGCCTGCAAAGCGACCGCCGCGAAGATCGCGGAGAAGGCGCCGAACGTCGGGGCGATCGCGA
Organism: Streptomyces sp. NPDC018693; assembly: GCF_044391385.1. NCBI lineage: Bacteria > Bacillati > Actinomycetota > Actinomycetes > Kitasatosporales > Streptomycetaceae > Streptomyces > Streptomyces sp. NPDC018693. The sequence goes on from NZ_JBIRZZ010000010.1 coordinate 99,579, forward strand.
CCGGAGTGGAGGCGGCGACGGCCTGCTCGAACAGCACCTGCCGGACGCGCAGTTCGTGCGCGACCATCGTGTTCCTCTGGTACCACGCGACGAGTTCCGGGAAGTGCCTCTGGGTCAGGATTCCGGCCTGGAGGCAGACGCCGACCGCGTCACAGCGGACCTCTTCCGGCTCCGGGCAGGGAATGACGAAGCAGGGCTTGACCGCGCCGCTGATGTCGTCCGCCTCGGTGTGGACGAACGTCATCGACCCGACGTCCAGGGACGGGATCTTGAAGAACCGCAGGCCACCGCGGGCGAGCTGGATCTCCGGCGCGTCCCACAGCATTTCCGGGCATGCGATGTCGGTGAGCGTGTAGACGGTCTCGGACGGGGCGCACCAGCCGCCGCTGGCGACGATGTTGCCCTGCGGGAGGCGGGACTGGTCGGCGGCGAGGATGACCGCGCGGGTGCCCTCCGTGCCCGACGAGCTGTCGTTGACGATGAGGCTGTTGTCGAACGGCAGCCGGTACGAGGCGCACAGGCCGACGCCACCGCCCGCCGTCTTGAGCGCGTTGGCGCGGCGGATGATGCCCTCGGTGACGCCTTCCATGTCGAGGGGCTGGCCCGGCTGGTAGCCGGGGACGTCGACCGATGCGGTGATCTCCGGGCGCGGGTTCGGGTCCGGGGGCAGCACGCGCGGCTGGTGCACGCGGACCCGGGACAGGTCGAGGGCGCGCTGCTTGACGACCGTGGAGGCCGTGACCGGCTTGGGGTCGGGCTCGGCAACCGGCTCGGGCTCGGCGACCGGCTCCTCGGGCTCGTCGGAGGCGGTGACCTCTTCGTCGTCGCCGCGCACGGCGGCGGCGAGCTGCTCGATCTCGGCGGCGGCCTTCTCGGCGGCCTCGATCCGCTCGGCCTTCTCCGCGCGGATGTCGTTGACCGCGGTGGCCAGCTTGCGGAGGCTTTCCAGGTCGTCGCTGGTAACGGTGCTGCTGCCCGCCTTGGCGTCGAACGCCTTGACGGCACCGTCGAGAAGGTCGTCCAGCTCTTCGTCGTTGAGGGCGGTGATGTCCTCGGGAAGGGAGAACTCTTCCATGGGGCCGGGCTCCAAAAGATCGATCTTGGAGTCGCTCGGCCCAAAACCAGCAGCGTCGTCTATATGTGTCGATTTCTGCCGATATTAGCTTGCCGCTCCGGTCGGCGGGGCCGATGGTGCGGCGGGCGGCGTACCCGGCCTGCCACGAGGCCGGGTACACGGCGTCTACTTCTTCGGGTCGTACTCGCGGACGGTGCTGCCGGGGTACCGCTTGGCGACGTTGTCGGCGACGGTCTTGTGCTGCGAGGAGAACACGATCTTCTCCTTCGGCTGCTGGGTCTTCGGGTCCGTGACGGTCGTGACGACCTCGAACTTCTTCTTGTTCTGGCAGGCGCACGGCATGTCAGCTGGCTCCGTTCTGTGCGGCGCTCGCGGTGACGTCTTCGAGGGTGAGCGCGAGGGAGGCTTGCAGGGACGCGACTTCAGCTCGCCGGGCGGCCTCGCGTTCGGCTACGCGGTCCAGGAAGCGGTCCACTAGCGCATCGCTGAGGAGGATCTCCTCCACCGCTGCGGCAACAACGTCCGGACGCTGCCCGGATGCACCGTCCGGACGCTGTCCGGGCAGGTCAGGGGCGGTGTCCGCCGAGCTCGCGGATGGCGTCCGGACGCCGTCCGGATCCTGTCCTGACGCGTCCTCCAGGACCGGCATGGGGCCGGCCGCCGAGGCGGCGAGCGCGAGGTTGGACCGCTCGATCACCGCGGCGACGAGCGGCGAGGAGTGTCCGGGTACGGGCACGTCGAGGACGGCCCGCAGCTCCCAGCCGCCGCCCTGGCGCGGGCGCAGGTGGTAGCTGGGCTGGCAGGCCCGGAAGACGGCCTTGTCCCAGTCGGACAGCCACGGAGCCCCGGCACCGGCGAACCACATGCCGCCGGCGTTCATGCCGACGGTGACGATCGCACCGACGGTGCCGCTGTTGTCGAACTGGCAAGCAGCGTTCTCGCATTGGGCGCCGTCGCGGTGGTGGCCCACGTTCATCGTCATAGCGCCGACACGGACCTCGCTGCCGTCATCGAGCTGGAACTTCGCCCGCAGAAAGTGCGAGAGGTCAAGGCCCTCGCGGGCGAGCTTCTCGATGGTCAGCTTCTTGCCCGGGTATCCCGCGTGCGGCACACCGGCCTGGGCCACCCAGCCGTAGACCCGGCCGTTCTTGTAGTGGACGCCGCCCGAGCCGGGCGGCAGTTCCTCCTCGGTCGGCTCCCTGAACCACTCGGCGGGCATCGGCGGCATGTCCTGCATGGCCCGCCACGCGGACGCCTCCAGGTCGGCGAGCAGCGCGGCCTCGATCTCCTCCTCGTCCTCCCACGGCGGGGTGATCGAGTCGTCGTCGAAGGCGTCGGCGAGGCGGGCGTAGAGCTTCTCGACACGGCGCCGCAGGTCATCCATCTCGCTGTCGGGGACGTCGACGCCGCCCATGCCGCCCTGCAGAACGGAGGCGATCGCGTAGACGGCGTTCGCGACGATCTCCAGGCGTGGCCCGTCGTTGCTGTCGAAGACGTCAGCGAACGGCAGCTTGTACGCGGCGGCCGTGGCGGGGTCAGCGTCGGGGTCACGCCACAGGAAGGCGGAGCCGAGCTTGTCCGGGTCGACGTTGTCCTCGTCGTCGGTGGCCCACGCCAGGATGCGGGAACTGGCCTTGTCGCCGTCCCAGTCGGCGTCTCGGTCAGCGTGCACCGGCAGGTCGAGCTTCCCAGACATCGCCGCCGTGACGTCGCCCTCGTGGCCTTCGGGCATGGTGGACGGGCCGCAGAACAGGCCAGGCGCGAGGCGGATGATCCGGCCGTCCTTCACGGCAGCATTGAGGTGCCCGCGAGCCGTACTCATGGCGATACCGATCGCGGTGGAGACGTCCCGAGCGCCGACAGCGGCCGGGGAGGTGCACACATAGGTGATGACCCGCTCGCGGGTCTCCCCCGCCGCGGTGATGGACGGCTGGACGGCCGCCGCAGTCTCGTCGATCGGATCAAGGACGATCTTCGCGTCCTTGAAGGCGGGCATCGCGACCAGCGTTGCGCCGCGCAGCCGGGCGCGGGTGATGCGCAGCAGGAACTCGCCGGACTTCTGCGAGTGGACGACGAGGCCGGTCTCGGGGTCGTCGGCGTCGCCGGCGGCAGCGGTGAGCACGCCGGTCCCGGCGAATGCCTGTGTGAGGGCGGACGCGGCGACGGCGCCGTTGGGGCCGGTGATGAGCTGGAGGTCGTAGCGGGAGCGGGCCAGGGAACTACCGGAGGCGGTCCACTCGGCTGCGGTGGAGGCGGTCAGCATCACGGAGCCGTCTTCCATCCGCATGAGGCTGGCCTGCGGCAGGTGGGCGGACGCGAACAGCCACTCGGCGTCTTCCGGGCTGAGGGTCTTGTCGACGAACTCCACGTCGACGTCGTCCAGGTCGACGCTGATGCCGAGCGGGGCGCCCTCGTCGAGGAGCAGGACGGCGTCCAGGCCGGCCGGCTGGTTGAGGTAGAGCACGCCGGAGGCGGTGATGCGGTTGCCGACCCGCTTGACCTTCTGCATGGCACCGGCGAGGCGGGCGCCCTGGTGGCCCATCAGCATCTCGTCGGCGTGCTGGAGCGCCTTGGGCTGGCGGTCCCACTTCAGGGCGCCCTTCGCGAAGACCCGGCCGTCGCCGGTCTCCTCGTCTTCGTAGGCGATCGCCCACGGTTCGGGGGTTGACCAGCCGCGCACCGTCAGCGGGATGAAGTCCTGGGCTACGTCGGCGGCTGCTTCAACGTCTTCGGTGGGCATGGTCTCCTCCTGCTGGGGGCCGAGGGGGATGTCGGTGTGGTCGCCGGCGAAGGCGAGGCGGACGCGGTCGAAGGTGATCGGCCCCAGCCGCTCGATCATCTGCTCCAGTGGCCATGTGTCGCCGTCGTAGACCGAGCAGACGTGAGGGCTCCACGGGGAGTGCTGCACAGGTAGGTCGGGCCGCTCGTGGGTGTCTTCCAGGGCGCCGGTGATGAGCTGGCGGACTTCTTCCAGGGCCGGGGCGGTGTCGGGGCGGTCGCGGTCGTCGCCGACGGCCCACACCCATGACGGGCTGTCGGACTGGGGGTTCCAGTGGTTCACGCCGAACGCGCGGGCCGTGAGCGGGCCGGGAAGGTTGGCGAGCGCGGCACGGACATTGCCGATCAGCTCGTTGCGCTGGTCCTCGGTCCAAGCCTCGCCGTCGTCGCCGAGGAAGTACATCGTCAGGTGCAGTTCCTCGGCTGCTTCGCCGCCATCGAGGGCGAGGCGGGCCGCGTCGGCCTCGGTGGGCATGAGGGCGATCATTCCGCCCATGAGGTGGCTCCCGTTCGCTGCGGCCGTACGGCCATCGGGCCTTGCTTCTGAAAATCCGGTCGGCGACGCCACCTGAGAATCGAAGGACGATGCTCGGGTTTCGGGGTGCACCTTCAAGATGCAGCGGCAGTTCACGACCTGCGACGCCGGGGCGGTCGGGTCGTGGGGGGCGTCCATCTTGAAGCCGCCCACGGTGAACTGCTCGTCCAGGAGCCGGATCGTGCCGTTGACGTCGGCGTGGTCTTCGCGGACACGGTCATCGCGGCGGGTGATCCACTGCTTCACGATCGGAGCCGGCTGCCCCGTCGCGTCCCGCGCTGCGCCGAGAGTGGCCGTGTTCCAGGCCCGGCCGGCTTCCGTGCGGGCGATGCGCTCCTCGCGGACCTCGCCGAGCTGGGCGCCCTCGCGGTCGAACCGTGCCCGCAGCCGAGCCCTCAGCTGCTCCATGTCTTCACCGGCGTCGACACCCTCGGCCAACTCCTCGCGGGCCGCTTCCGCCAGGCGGTCACCGACTGCGCGCAGCAGGTGCTCCGTGACGGTGACGTACTCGCTCACGGCCGGGGGGAGGTCGCGGCCGTCCTCGTGCCTGCCGGGGAGGTCTTCCCACTCCGGGGGCAGTTCCGCGTCCGCTGCTTGGGCGGTGTGCTCGGCGGCCTGCTCCGACACCCGCAGCAGCCGCCGCACGATGCGCGGCATCCTGCTGGTCCACATGCGGGCGATCCGGGACACCGAGAAGCGAGCCGCGACGATCTCGGTGGCGTCGGCCAGCTCCTGGGCGAACTCGTCGGCGACCTCCCGCAGAACGGCCGAAACCTCCTCGGCTACGTCTTCCTCGGCCTGCTCCAGCAGCGCCAGCAGCTCCTCATCGTCCACAGCTGCTCGCCTCCTCCCCCTCCCGGCTGGGATGCGGCACACGGTCCGGGCTCTGGGTGCCCGCGTCGTCGTGCAGCTGGTTCTCGCGCGTACGCCAGGCGAGGAGTTCCTCCCACAGCTCGCGGCCGGGGCAGCGGGAGCACCAGCCGTGCACGCGGTGTCCGGCCCGGGAGTGACCGGGCGGAGCGACGTGCTGCTTCGGCGGCTCCTGGATCGTCAGCTCGTCAGTCGCTTCGCACACGGTCGGTCTCCTCGTTACTCACGTTGGGGCACCCGGGGACGGGGCCGATGTGGACGGTGGCCGGGCCGGCGGGGATGAGGGAACCGGCCGGGCCGTCGAAGCGGATGCCGGTGACGTCGAGGCGGGTCATCTCGATCACGCGCAGCCCGCCGCAGTCCGGGCACAGGTCGAGGTCATGGCGGCAGTCAGGCACGGGTGGTCTCCTGGGGCTTCTCGCAGGCGAAGCAGAATGCGAACCGGCCGACCTGGTGCACGGCGGCCTTGGTCGTCACGAGGAAGGTCGCGTCGAGGACCGCGTCGTCGCTGCCGCACGTCGGGCAGGCATACGTGCGGGTGCTGACGTCGCCCATCAACGGCATGGAGACGTCGCCCTGGCCGTCCGGGTCGTCGGCGGCCTCGTAGCGTTCCTGCTCGCGGACCTGCCAGGCGGCCAGCTCCTCCGCGACGGTCCGGCCCTGGCACAGCGAGCAGAAGCCGTGCACGCGATGCGACGGGATCGAATGGCCGAGGGGCGCCGCCCGCATGAGGTCAGCCACGGGTGGCCTCCTGGTCGTCGAGGTCGTCGCAGATCTCGCACGCCGTCCAGGTGCCGACCACGGCCACGCCGTCCGGGGTCAGCATCAGGATGTCGCCGGTGAACCGCGTCCAGGCTTTGCAGGCGGGGCACCAGTCCTCGCGGGCCGGGCCGGGGATGACGTGGACGGTCAGGGACGGTGGTTCGGCCACGGTGCTGCTCCCTCGCCGGCGGGTCATGCCGCCAGTCCCACGCAGGAGGTGACGACGGCGGGCACGACGTCGTAGGAGTGCTCGATGCCCGCGGCGATCAGCTCGCGGGTGTAGCCGTCGAGCGCGGCCGTCAGGCATGTGGGGTCCAGGCCGTACCGCTTGGCGATCTCCGGGACGCGCGCCCAGGCGCCATCAAGGAGGCGGTACTGCTCGACCTGCCCCGGCTCCACCTTCAGCGCGGTGTGCAGGGCTGCGGCCTGGATCTCGCGGGCCTTGGCGCGCTCGGGCCGGGGGCAGACCGGTGTGCGGAGCAGCTTGTCGCCCGCGGTGGACAGGGCGGCCCAGATCAGGCCGTCCGCTGCCGCGAGGAGTCCCTCGCCAGCGGCGGGGCGGGCGGAGGCGGGCAGGGTGTCGGGCTCGTCCTGCGTCTCGTCGACCGGCAGGTCCGGCTTGGTGGGCGGCGCCTGCTCCTCGTCCTGGCCCTCCGTGTCGGTCTGGCTGCGGGCGGCTTCCTCGTCGGCGCCGGGGGCGTCGGACTCCTCGAAGCCGGTCTCGCGGCGCAGCGCCTTGGCGGAGATGACCTTGCGGTCGTACGCCTGCAGAGCGGTCTCGGAGCGGTTGGTGCGCACGCGCAGGCCGGCGGTGTCGTACCAGACGAGCCAGCGATGCCAGTCCTCGACGTTCTCGGCCTGGAGGAGGGGGCGCAGCCACTGCTGTGTGAGGGCGTAGGAGACCGTGGCGAGCTTCGGCTCGATTCCCATGCGGATGGCCTCGGACGAAAGCATCCAGGCGCCCCAGTGATTCGTGTCCTGGAGTCCCAGCAACAATTCCGCAGGGATCTCCAAGCCCGTGGCGAACCGCTTGATCGCTTCCTCTCGGAGGCGGATGGCCAGCTCGTCGAAGTTGGACTCGAACGTCAGGAGCTTGAAGTCGCTGATGCTGTCGGCGGGGACTTCCAGCACGATCGGCACGGTGGCCGCCGCGCTCTCGGGTTCACGGATCGCCGTCTCGGCGATCATCATCAGGACCTCAATGAGGTCGTCTTCGGCTTCACCCTGGCCTGGCCGGGTGGGGAACCGGACACCCTTGGGGACAAGGAGGATGCCCCGGCCGGTGAGGCGGGAGCGGGCAATGGCCTTGACTGCGGCGTTCAGCAGCCGGAGTTCTTCGAGCAGTTCCAAGGAGGACAAGACCGGCGAGTCGGCCAGCATGGAGTCCTCGGGGTCCGGCTCCCACACGCGGATGGCGACCGGGGCGTCCGGGTCGAGGTTCTCGGGGTCGCCGGCCGGGATCTCGACGTCCTCGCCGTCGATGGCGACGGTGAGCTTGCCGGACTGCTGGCGGACTTCCTTGGTGGACAGCACGCGCCAGTCGTGGCCGTCTTCTGGGGCGAGCGGGTTCAGGATGTCGCTGTTGGGGCGGACGATGATCCAGCCCTCGCCGGGGACGGTGAGGTGCTTGCCGAACGCGCCGAGGAGCTTGGACTGTCCGTCGGGGCCGCCTGCGATCTGCTGGACGATCTCGCTGGCGCGGTGGTTGTCGGGGGCGGGCTCGATCGTGCCGTCGTCGGCGCGGCGGCCGGCGTACAGGGTGGCGCCTGACATGCCGTTGGCCATGTAGGTCGCGGCGAACCGGACTTCGGGGGTGGCGTGGTACATCTGCCAGGCGAGGCCCTGCCTGCCGTCGCTAGCGGTGGCGTTGCGGGTCCCTCGAATCGTCTTGCGGTCGATGTAGCGGGAGGCCGCGGCAGCGATGTCGGGGCGCGTCACGGCTGTCCTCCGGGCGTGCAGTGCGGGCATTCGTGTCGGACGTCTGGGAGGGGGCGGCCGGTGACGCAGGCTTCGATCTCGGCGTCGGTGGCGTCGCCGATGTAGCGGGCGCAGCCGTTGCAGGCCCGCTTGACGCGGATGCGCCTACCGCCTGCGGACAGGTCTCGGTCGGGGGAGTCGGGGCGGCTCATTCCGCGTCCTTGCGGGAGTCGTCCCAGCGGTTGAGGAGGACGGCCGCGCCCGCGACGGCGAACCATTCGATGCCGTGGACGAGGAGCGGGGCCTGGTCGAACTGGCCGGTGACGAGGAGCCAGGTGGCGAGGAGAGCGCCGGAGATCCACCAGCCGATGCAGTACGGGCAGGAGATCAGCGTGACGGCCGCTGTCCGGACGGGGCTGTCGACGTTGCGGCTGTGCCAGTCGAACACGACCGCGCGGGCGGGGTCGAGGATGGTGTCGTGGATGGCGAGCTGGGTTGCCCGGTACCCGGCGAGGGCCAGGAGGACGAGTTCCAGAGCATCGATCATGACCGGCCCCTTGCAGAGGATCTTGCAGTGCGGCGGGCACTATAGGTCATTTGGTGCAAAGGGTGCGTCGTAACTGATCACCCAGCGAAGGGATTTGATCTCCTTGGTGCGCCGGTGCACGGAATGCCGGTTCTGCTACAGTCCGGCCCCGCGCGCCCTGAGCAAGCGCGCGACCGGGAGAACGGCACCGGCGGTCATGCCGCAGCCATGCGTCCGGACGGCGGGGGTTAGCGCATGCCCCCGGCCGTCGGTGCCACCTTCCCCGGTCTCTCCGTCTCACGGGCCCCCGCAACCCCGAGCGCGGGGGCCCGCCCCCATTTGCGGAGGGCGGTGAATGCCGTGGCCTGCAAGGTCGCCGACTGCGAGACGTGCCGCCCGCACGGCATGGTCGAGTGGGGCGCAGTCCGCGCCTGGCGGATGCGCGAGGAAGACGACGAGGGGATCGGCGGCATGAAGCGGCCCTGCCCCCGCGGCGGCTGGTCGCCATTCAACTGGTGGTACGACACGCGCAGGCCCCCATGGCGGCAGCCCCGGCGCGAGCGCCTCGAAATGGCGCTGCGTCGGTTCGCCCACCGCCGGGGCTGGCTGTGGTCCCCCTCGCAGGCGTGGCGGGGCGTGCCGTTCGGCCGCCACGGGGTCCGGCTCCTGCCGGTAAACAAGCGGCACGCCGCCAACGTCCTGCGCGGGCACCAGCAGTTCGACGAAGCGATGAACCGCTGGCTGGACCGCAGCGGCGGCTAGGCACCACAGCGGTGTTCCCGGCGGTCCGGGACGGCCCGTGCTGTCGAGTCCCGGGCGTCAAGGCGGGGAGCGGGAATGAGATCCCGTGGCGGCGGGGCCGGACAGCAACGGTGCTCCGCCGTCGGGACTTTCCCGCTACCTTCCCCCATGAGTGACGAGCACGCGACGGACGCCGCTCATTCCTCCACCACCCTGCGCCGCCTCATGTGCCGGCACGGCACGAGCCATCCCCCGGCTACGAAGAAGAGGGTCGCCAGGGCCCAGGCCCAATTCCACGTCACCCCGGTGACCACGGCCGCGAACCATGTCGCCAACTTGAAGCGCTGGCACCGGCACCAGCCGGCCCATGTAGCGACGGCCCCAGCCACAGCGATCACTACAGCCGCGACTATCGCCAACGTGCCTGGCTCGATCATGACTTGACTCCCCTTCCGTCGCACGGGTCACGCTACGCGCAGGAGTGACACCGACATGCCAAGGGGTGGCCGAAGGTATGCGTGCTGGCTGAATTAGGCTCCGCAGGTATGACGAGCACGCTCAGGGAGGCGACCGTACGCTTGCGAACTCTCCAACAGGAACTGGAGAGCGGTACGTGGACGCCGAGCGCTCCCGAACGGACGGCCGCCGCCGTCATCCTGACCGCACACCCCCACACGGCCCGCGCGGACGCGATCCTCGACGCTTTGCGGACCGCCGGCCCCGGTATCGCGCCGACCGGCGGCACGGAGTTCTCAGCCCTCCTTGTCCAGTCGGCTTCCCTGCTGCGCTCGCACCGCTTCGCGATTTCCACCGACGGGCATCGGCTCTGGACGGGGCTTCTCAACCTGGTCAGCGCCATCGTCAAGAGCACGTCCCCGCCCTCATGGGGCAGCAGGCTCTTCGGTAGGTTGCTCGCCAAATAGCCGCTGAGGAGGAAGAACCGTGCAGAGTTCCGCTGGCCGCAGCACGTACGCCACGTACCAGGCGTACAACTGGGCGAGGGTCGCCGGTGGCCTGAAGATCGCGTTGAAGGAGCGGGAGGCGGCCCGGCAGCGCAGCAACCGCGAGCCGGATTCGGTCAGCGAGTGGCAGCGATGGCTGCTGGACCACCTCGACGCGGAGGGCATAGACGTCCAGCAGGCGATCGGTCTGGCTGAGATGTGGGTCAGAGTCGCAGGCGTTCAGTCGCAGGCCGACGACGCCATTCCCGGACCGTAGGGGTAAGGCTCATCCCGCTGCTGCCTCGGCTACGGGACGCCGAGCTGATCATCGAGGTCACGCCCCGGCTCTTGGCCAAGCAGGACCGTACGGTTGATGACGTCCTCGGACCGCTGCGTGAGCACGGCTTCCACGTCTACTGGCTCGCCAACGACTACGCCGCCGAGAGCTACCCGGCCGCGATGCGCCGGCCGACGCCCGCGGTGCGCTGGCGGAAGCCCGTCACCGAGATGACCGACCTGCTCCTCTCCCGCGTCGACGCGGGAGCCCTGGCGTAGTCCGCACGTCGTACGAGAAAGCCGGTGCATGCGTGCACGGGCTCCTGGAATCCTTGATCTCGCAGCGCCGAGAGACGGGGAGCCGAGCGTTGATCATTCTGGACACCAGTATCCTCCGATCCTTCAGCCCGGAGAGCAGCAGCGCCGACCTCCTGCGCGCGATCCGGGCTCTCGAAGCCGAGCAGGTCGCGGTCCCGTGGATGGTGCTGGAGGAACTGACCGCTCAGCAGGCCATCAAGTACCGCGAGAAGTACGACGCGGCGGCCCAGGCCGTTGAAGCTCTCAGGCAGGTCTATCCGCTGCCGCTGGAGGTGCCGCTCGGCCCTTGTGAGGCGGACGAGGTACGCATCCACTGGCGGAATAAGTGGAGGGAGGTCGTGGACGAGGTCAAGACGAGCGAGCAGGTGTTGCGGGAGGCGGCAGTCCGCGAGGCGAACAATCTTGCCCCGTGCAAGACCGCGAAGGGCTTCAAGACAGGTTTCCGGGACGCGGCGATCTGGCTGTCCGCCGTGGAGTACGCGCGTGAACACCCGGACGTGACGGTCTACTTCGTCAGCGCCAACACGAACGACTTCGGCAAGGGCGCCCCCTACCCGTCCCCTATGGACGAGGACCTCGCCGGTCTGGAGGGGCGGTTCGTGCACTTGATCAGCATGGACGAGGTGGCCGACCAGTTCACGGAGCCGGCCACACCGGACGAGGCCCTCGCGGTGCGCATCCTGACGTCCCGGAACGTGACGGAAGCCGTCTTTCAGGCGGCCCACGAGACCCTCGCCCTTCCCCTGGACGGGTCGTTCCCGTGCACCGTCTCAACCGGGCTCGCAGGCGAGAACGCGGTTGTCCCGGCGGTCGGATGGTCGACGTCCAAGGTGCGCTTCGGCGAGATCGAAAGCATGCAGGCGTACCGCATCGGTGATCACGAGTGGTACACCGCCGTCGTGCGTTGGAGCCTGGGCGGAGCCGTCCTCGCCGACGTCCAGGGCAAAGCGAGCACTTGGGGCGGCTGTGCCTGGACGACGTCGGTCCTGTTCACGCCGAGCATCGACGAACCACGCCTCACCGTGCTTCGCGACGACACGCCCCGGGCGCTCAGCGACGACGAGTTCAAGGCCCTGGAGATGCCGATCTCGCAGCCGACCCCGATAGAGAAAGCCGTCCAGGAACTCGCAAGGGCGGCCTCGCTCGCTGTCACTCTGCCCGGATTTCAAGGCGTCTCGCGCGCCTACGAGGGCGCCATCCTGCGGAAGACTCAGGGCAGGCAGATCCGGCTCGGCGACACCTCGGCGGGCTGAGCCGGTCCCCGGCGGGAGGGAGCACTGCCGGGGACCGGACGCTCAGAACAGGGCCATTTCCTCGACGTCGGCGGCCTGCTCGGTTTCGACGAGGAACATTTCGAGCTGCTCGCCGGGACGGGGCAGGTCCACGATCGCCAGGGAGCCCGCGCAGGACACGAGGGCATCACCGAATATCTCGGGCCGCTCGGTCGGGTCATGCCGCCACAGACGGCCCTTGGTGGGCCGCCCAGCCACTATCCCGGCCGCGATGTGCCGTCGGCAGAACTCGCACTCAACTCGGGGCATCTTCACGCAAACCAGTCTGACCGAATCCCCCGCCGCGCGTCCTGGCCTTCCCTACGCTGACCGCATGACCGCTGTGAACGACGCCCAGGTCCGCGAGATCCTCCGCGAGCACCGTGATGGAGGCGCCATCAGCCGCCTATACGCCACCGGCGAGATCACCGAGGACACCATCCCCGCCCTCGGCGTGCTCACCTACGACCTGGAGCAGCAGGGCCGGGACGAGGACGCCGAGCGGGTCGGCGACGTCATCAGCTACGCCCACGAGGCCGGGGAGCGCCCGCCCGTGGACGGCTGGGTCGGCAAGCTGTAGGCCGCCGACCCAGCCGGTTCACTACGGCTGCTCGCGGTCGGCAAGGTCGGGGCACGCAATCTCGTCCCCGTACACCTCGACCTGGGCGTCCTTCCACCCCGCCGTCCGGTACTCAGCAGCGCCGGGGTATTCGCGGCGGATCACTTCCATCATCTGGCGCTCGAAGAATTCCAGCACGGCCGCTGGGGTGTCCGGCAGCTTCATCGTCCACTTGCCGTGGACCTTGCCGTCTGGCATGACCGCTTCGACCGCGAGCACCTTGCCGGGCACCCAAGCCATGGCAGCTTCGGGCTCCGATACGTGCAGGTTGCCCTCCATCGTGATCCTCATCGTGTGGGCGTCGAGCTGTGCTTCCAGGGCCTCGTCGTGGTCGCCGTAGAAACGGTAGGCCGGGTGGGGCCGGCCGGTCGGCTCGGGCTGCTCGGTGAGCGCGGCCTGGACGACGGCGAGCAGCTCGGCCGGGGCCGGGAGCACCTGGTTGCACAGCGGGTGCGTCAGGCCCGTGACGATGCTGTCGGGCGCGGCGACGTGGAAGTTCCAGCCGCGTTCCTCGGTCCACGACATCCAGACTTTGCGGACGCCGTAGACCTGCATCGTGGCGAGGCGGGCGAGGTGGATGTGCGCGCAGCGGATGGGCTCTCCGTCGTCCCAGACGTCTTCGAGGAAGTCAACGTCGGCGACGGAGATGCCCGCCTGGGTTAGCGCTGCGGCGACGGCTCGAATGTAGGCGCGGTGGGATTCGTGCAGGGGGACATCGAGGGGCACGACAGCTCCGAGGAGTCGTCTCCCGCTCGGCCCACAGCCAGCAGCGTAGAGGTTGCCGGGACACCCGGCGTCTGATCTTCACTGTAGCGGGCTCTGCCCACTTGTGTCCGTCATTTGCGCTACAGGGCGAGGAAGGCGTGGATGACCGGGCAGTCGTCCCCGTCCATCGGGCATCCGCCGTCGACGGGGCGGTGCGGTGCTAGGGCGACGTCCCGCATGAACGCTGTCTGCGCGATGACCCGGGCCGGCTCATGCAGAGCGATGTGGTCGGCCAGATCGGCGTCGAGCTCGGTCGTCACCTTCGGGTCGGCGCTGCTGTCGTCGCGAGTGAGGAGGAGGTACTTCGTGCCCCACAAGGCGGCGACCGCCTCGACGCGGTCGTAGCCGACCCTGCGGGCCGTGGCCTCCACCTGGTCCAGACACCCCATGACCGCCGCCCATGCCTCGTCGAGGCTGCTGTTCGCGCCCACTTACCGATCCTCCTGCCGTACGGTGCTGCCGCGCCGCTTGCCAGCCCGCCGCGCCCATACTGTCCGGGCTGCGGCGCCCTGGCAGCGAGGCGTGGTGAGCGACGTCCGCCCGTATATCGTCAGCGCATGGACGATGACGCGCTGCACGCCGCTCTGCTCGACGCCATGCTGGATGCCGCGGCCACCTCCCCCATCCAGACCGTTCAGGTCGAGACCAAGGACGGCGTGGAGATGCTGTTCTACGGGCCGGCGGGCAACGACCAACACGCCGACCAGGGAACGATGTTCATCCCGCGCAGCGTGCTGCCCTCCTGACGCCCCGATCACTTTCCGATCCTCCGCCCGTATGGTGCCGCCGCGCCGCTCGCCAGCCCACCCCGCCCGAACTGGCCCGGCTGAGGCGCCGTCGGGAGCGGGGCGTGGACGATGGCGCCCTGGTTGGCCTCGGGGATCAGGCCGTACACGAGGACACAGGAGGCGTCGATACGGCCCGGCGAGTCGGCGTCGGTGGGCTGCCAGGTCGCCCATTCGTTCTCCAGGTCGACGAACGCGCCGCGCAGCCGGACCCTGTCCTCGACCATCTGCTGGGCGATCGGCTCGGCCCTCAAGAGCTTGCCTTGCTTGGCGCTGACCGCGTCGATGCCGGGCATCAGCTTGCCCTTCGGGATGGCGCCCTCGTTCTGCAGTGCCTCCCACGCCGTGCCGATCGCGAGCGTGCACATGTCGCGGCCGAAGTTCCACTCGACATAGATCACGCCCGCGTTCGTCTCGTGGGCGAGCAGGCACGCGGTGCGGGACCACTCCGCCGACGACATGGCCTTCGTGCGGTCGTGGGTGATCCAGACCCGGTTGTCCGCGCCGAGGAACCCGCCGATGACGCCCGCGGTGTCCCGGCCGCCGCCGCTGGGGTCGATGGAGACGGCGATCTTCTGCGGCTCCACCACGGTGATGCCGTCGCGGATCGAGCGCAGCAGGTCGCGGGAGACGAGCGCACCCTCGGACGGCTGCGGGTCGCCCTGCGACAGGGCGTGCCAGTCCCGCACGGTCGACGTCTTCTTGACGTCGTCCCACCAGGCGATCAGCTTGCGCCGGTTCCTCGTCGGGATCTTCGGGTGCGGCAGCGGGTCGCCGTCCCGCCGGCCGAGCGGGTCGGGCCCGAACTTGCTGGGGTTGGCGATGGCCGGGAGGTGGACGACCTTCCAGCGGCCACCGTCCTCGAGTCGCCCGTCCTCCTCCAGCCGGCGGCCCGCGAAATCATCGGGATGCCATCTCGTCTGGATCGCCACCACGGCGTTGCGGTCCGGCTGGAGACGTTTCAGGGCGGCCGACGACCACCAGTCGTGGACGCGTTCGCGCATCTTCTTCGACTCGGCCTCGGCACGGTCCTTGTGCGGGTCATCGACCACGAGCAGGTTCACGGAGAAGCCGGTCAGACCGGCTCCGAGGCTCACGGAGCGGACGCCGCCGCCCTGGTTCGTGTCGTAGTCCTGCGCCGCCTCCGACCCGGGCAGCAGTGACAGCCCGTACTCGCCGCCGTAGTCGCCGATGTACTGCCGGATCGCCTTGCCGCGCCTGAGTGCCAGGTCGTCGGAGTACGAGGTGACCGCCACACGGTCCTCGCCGTGCAGGCACAGCCACCAGAACGGGAACCACTCCGCCACGGTGGTGGACTTGCCGACCTGCGCCGGGGTGATCACCAGCAGCCGGTCGTACTCGCCGCGCTCCAGGCCCACGAGCGCGTCGCTGATGACCTTCAGGTGCGGGCGCATCCGGTAGCCGGGATCCAGGCCCCGCGCGAGCGTCGCCGGATCGCGCAGCAGGTCCCGGGCCGCCGCGAGCTTGGCAGCCTGGAGCCGCCGGAACACCTCCGTGTCGTCGAGGTGGCCCAGCTCTCCGAAGGCAGGCGTCACCGTCACTCGTCACCGTCGTGCTCGTCGCCGGCCGGGGCGGGCTCGTCCTCCTGGTCCTCGTCGTCGAGCGGGTACGTCTCCTCGCCGTCGTCCTCGTCGTCACTGTCGTCGGTGGCCTGCGCGCGGCGGGCGACAGTGGCCGCGAGCTCGGCGAGGCGTACGCGCCGCTGCTCCGGGGGCAGGGCCGCGAATTCCTCGATCTGCACCGAGAGGGGATCGCCGCCGGGGCCGGTGACCGCGATCGTGGCGGTCGGGTCGCCGAGGAGCGTGCGCCGCCACTTCATCGTCGTGTCCACGAAGCGGGTGAACTCGGCGAGCGTCATGTCCGGGGCGAGCTGCTGCACGCGGGGCAGGGCCTGGCCGATCATGCCGGTCATGATCCGCATGATCTTGACGTCCTCGCGGGCCGCCCGTCGCCGCTCCTCTTCCATCTCGGCGGCGTACTGGCGGGACAGGTGGGCGTCCCATGCGGCGGCGCGTTCCTGCCAGCGGAAGCGGGTGGCGATGACCTGAGCGCTACGGGGCGTGAACTTCAACGCCTCTGCAACGGTGCTCAGCGAGCGTGCAACACCTTGATCGCGGAACGTGAGGAACTGGCCATACTTCTTCGGTGTCTCGCCGGGCTGCCGCTCCCAGGGGTCCAGCGCGGGGTCGAGGGTGATGCGGTCGCTCATAGTGCTCACCGGTTCCTGGGGGTGAGAAGGGGCCCGCGAAACCGCGTGCAGGGGCTTCGCGGGCGCGGTGGGACAGGGAGGGGTCAGGCGGTGGCCGGCTCGTCCTGCTCGGCGGCCTGCTTGGCGTGCTCCTCGACCTCCCGGCGGGCGAGGTCCGTGAGCATGGCGATCATCGTGGTGAAGTTCCGGACGTCCTTGCAGCGGCCGAAGGCATACACCGCGGCGGCGAACTCCTCGAACATCTCCACGGGGGCTACGCCGACGAGGTCCGTGCCGTTCGCGATGGCGGTGACGGCCTCCTTGAAGTCCTCCATCTGGTGCGGGAGGAACATGAGCGTCGCGGCCCGCCAGTCGAACTCTCCGTGCGGGATGGCCAGCTTCGTGTCGTCGGGCTCGACCGTGGGGAGCTGGTTCTCGTCGAGGCCAGTGGCAATCAGGTCGTCCACGTTGTCGATCATCGAGACGAGCTGCGCGAGGACGTCCTTGTCGGGGTCGCCGTGGAGTTCGTTGTGGGCGATCTGCTTCGCAATGACCTCGGAGCGGCGCATCGTGCGGGTGTCGATGATGGCCGGGATCCGTGCGAGACCCGCGGCCCGTGCCGCCCGGGAACGGTGGTGGCCGCTGATGACCTCGATCGGGCCGGTGCCGCCGGGCTGGTGGCAGTAGGGCAGGGACTCGACCATGCCGCGCTTGCGGATGTTGCCGGTGAGCCGCTCGAAATGGCGGGGCTGCATGACCTGGGCGTTGATGTCCTGCTCGCGCAGCGAGGCGACGTCGACCCACCGGATGAACAGGTCCTCGCCGATCTGCATGACGTCCTGCGGCGGGTTGCTGGTGTCCCAGGACATGCCTGTCGGGCCCGGGTCCGGTGCGGGCTCCGGCTCCTGGTCCTGGGGGGCCGGGGTGATCACTTCTGCTTCGCCTTGCTGCGGCTTGCGCGCCATGCCTTCTCCTTCGCGAGGAACGTGGTGAGGGTGGTCGGGATGTCGTCCAGGACCCAGTCGGCGCGGTACGACAGCTTGTAGCCGTCCGGGTGCTTGGCCCGGGATTCGAGCTGCATGAGGCCGCGCAGGCCCTTGGCTTCGGGGTGCCGGGTGTACTCGACGGTGACGAGGCCGTTCGACGCGGCGAGGAGGATCTCCGAGGCGCCGGTGAACACGAGCTTCGCGGTGTCGCGGCGCAGCGCGAGCATCGTCGCCAGGCGGGTGAGGCGCAGCTCGTAGTGGGGGGCGCCGAACGCGAACCTCATCAGCAGGTGCGTCGTGTACTTCGTGGCGCCGGGGTACGGGCGGGTCATGGTCTCGGCGCCGTAGCCGATGACGCCGGCCACGTAGCCGTCGACGGTGACGAGCATGTTGTACGAGCCGGGCGCGGCGGCCAGGCGGTGCATCCACAGGTCGCGGTAGTAGTCGACCTCCGTGCCCTTGGCGGGGATGACCTCTACGCGGGACCCATCGGTGACCTGGTGGTCCGGGGGGATGATCGGTAGGGAGGTGGGGCCGGTGGACCGGGACATGCCCAGGGCGACCTTGGGCCCGCCTGTGAGCTCGAAGATCTCCTCGGGTCGGTTGCTGATGACGTAGGCGCGGGCGACGTCGCCGAGGGGGTGGGCGAACACCGGGGTGGGGTGGGCGGCTACGCCGGTGCGCTCCTCCTGCAGAAACATCAGCAGCGCGGCCTTGCCTTCCATGTGGTCGGCGAGCCGCTTCATGTCGACGTCCGGGTCGAAGACGCTGTACGGCGGCTCGTCCCATGCGATCCGGCCGCCGGTGTCGAAGAACTTCTCGAAGCCGGCCTTGTACGTGGGCGGCGCGGCGATGATGATCGCCGAGGGGTCGTCTTCGGCCTCGGCGATGTGGTCCCACATGCACTTCGGTGTGAACTTCACGCCGGGGAGCCGCTCGCCGATCTGCCGCAGCGAGTTGGCCAGCCGCTGCTTGTGCTCGTCCTCCCGCTCGATCATGTCGGTGACGAGGTTGGTCCAGTAGTCGACCTCGGGCTTGGCCTGCATGCGGGCCAGCCAGTGCACGTACAGGAGGTGGGCGGCCTGCTCGTGCGGCGGCAGGTCGGGGATGTCCACCGGCTCCCCGTCGAGCGTCATGCCCAGGCTGGCCAGGTCGCCGCCCGACACGTAGGTGCCGACGATGCCGGTGTAGAGGGTGACGTCGGACGTCTCCATGCACGAGGGCGGGATGCCCGCGTTGGCGGCGACGAGCGCCGCGGCGAACGAGCCCACCCCCACTTCGACGTAACGCGTATAACGGTCGCGGGGGAGCTTGTTGAACACCTGCCGGTAGAAGGCCCGGTCGGGGGCTGAGGAGTTCCCGGCGAAGAGGACGCCGGGGGCAGCGAATCCAGCTGGCATGGGGATCCCAGGGGGTCAGCGGTTCGCTCGGCCCACAACCAGCAGCGCGGGGCACAGGGTAGATCAGACGACGTCGGCCCCGCTCGGAGAGCCGAGCGGGGCCGGTGCGGACCGCGAGGGAGGACTCGAACCTCCAACCTCCGCCTTCGAGAGACGGTGCTCCATCCAATCGAGCTGCTCGCGGGTGGTGGCCGTGACGCCGGGCAGAAGGCTAGCAGTTGCCCTGGTTTGTCCGTCGGACGCGTACGGCCGGACGAGGGGCGGCAGGCCGGTGGCCGGGAAGCTGTCCCTTCCCGGCCACCGGCGTTCAACCCGTCACCACAGGGTGGGCGGAGCCGGCGGCCGGGCCTTGCGGGGCTGACTCGGTGCCACACCTGCCGGGTTGGGGAGTTCCGGGATGTCCCAGCCGTACCGCGCTTCCGCCCACTGGGCGTACCAGCGGCGGTGGCAGCCGTCCGGGCCGTCCTTACCGTTGACGTCCTCGAAGCACATCAGGCAGGCCGGGGTGCCGGGGTAGCGGGCCGCCAGCTCCTGGAGCGCGGCGAGGATCTCGCTCTCGTACGTCCGGAGCCGCGCGTAGTAGACCTTCCGCTCGATCTCGATGTTGTTCACACCGGCCAGTGGGCCGCGCATCAGCTCGTACGGGGCGAGCGCCGGGATGGTCTCGAAGCTGTAGCGGACGAAGCGGGGCCGTCCGACCGTGATGCCCACCGGCAGGTAGCCGCTGTCCGGCCGCCAGTTCTGGTAGCGGGTGGTGGCCAGCTCCAGCAGCTGGGTCACCTGCCGCTGTTCGACCGGCGGTTCGGGCGCAGTGAGGTCGATCTGGCTTACATCGAGCACTTCGGTGCCTTTCTGTGATGGGTTGTACTCTTTCATCCTTCACCAAGCCACCGGGTTTACCCTCATTGTCCCGGTGGATTTGGCCAAGGGGCCCCGCCGTGCGCGGGGCCCCTGCGCCTCCTGGACTAGGAGGCGATGGTCTCGGTGATGGTGGTGGCCTCGGCCTCCGGGGCGACCCTGAGCGCTCCCGCCAGGACGGTGGCCGCGGTGGCGGCCTTGGCCAGGTTGGACGCGGCCTTGGTGGCCACCTGCCGCAGGTGGTCGACCCGCATCTTGTTGCCGGGGATGCCGCCGTGCGCACCGGAGAGGAGGAGCGCCAGCGTGTCCGGGTCCATGTCGGCGATCTCCTGGAGGATCTTGCCCGCGTCACCGAGCTTGCCGATCTTGCTGACCAGCTTCGCCCGGTCGGCCACGATCTGCTCGCGCTTGTCGACGTCCACCGCCAGCTCGGGGAACATGCTGTCGTCGGCCTTGTCGGCGCCGGGAGCGTCCTCGGCGAGGACGAACATGACGCTCTGGCTGGCCGCCTCCTGCTCCTCGTTGCGGACCCTCGTGCAGAACATCTCGGCCTCCCTGGGGCTGTTGAACTGGCCGCGCGTCCAGCGGGCGATGAACGCGTTCTGGTTGGCCGGGCTGATCTGGGAGGCGTACCAGGCCAGGCCGACCGGCAGGTGACCCTTCATCAGCGCCTCCTGCACGGCGGGCACGAGCTTGAGGAGGGAGAGCCGGAGATCCACGAAGTTCCACGACTTCCCGACCCGCTTGGCCACCTGCTCCGGGGTCAGGCCGAAGTCCACCAGCTTCTGGAAGGCTCGCGCCTCCTCCAGCGGGGTCATGTTCTCGCGGCTGAGGTTCTCCGCCACCGACCGCTCGAAGCCCTCCAGCGTCTCCGAGCCGCCGTCCAGGCCGTGGGTCACCATCGCCGGGATGTCGGCCTTGCCCGCCAGCTTGGAGGCCCGCCAGCGCCGCTCGCCGGCGATCAGCATGTACCGCTTGGTGCTGGCGATGTAGCGGAGGCCGATGGGCTGCTGGACCCCGATCTCGGCGATGCTGTCGGCGAGCTCCTGGAGCTTCTCCTCGTCGAAGACCTCGCGGGGCTGGTTCGGGTCGCGGTCGATCCGGTCGATCGGGACGAGCTTGAACGCCGTCTTGATCTCGGCCGGGGCCGCCTTCTTGGCCGGGGCCTTGCGGGCGGTCGACTTCTTCGCCGCACCCTTGGTGGCGGGGGCCTTGGTGGTGGCCTTCTTGGCAGCCTTGGCGGTGGTGGCGGTCATGGCGTCCTCCGTGGTGGGTGGGTGGTGTGTCGTGCATTCATCATTGACCAAGAGACTCGGGGCAACCTCGGTTTACCGATTGATTTGGTCAATGAATCGGCAAGTATGCCCAGGTCAGGGCATTGCCGGGGCCCGCGCCCCGGAGGGCGCGGGCCGCTGGGCGGCCGTCAGATGAAGCGGGCCAGCTCGCCCGCCGCCCGGGTGAGGAGGTTGTCCCCGCCGTGGCGGATCAGGTCGCGGGTGGCCTTCGCGAGCTCGCGGCGGTTGTGCTCGTGGCGCTCGATCATCTGGCGGTGGAGGGTCTTGCCGGTCTCCACGAGCGCCTCGGCGTCGAGCTTGCCGCCGCTGACCGTCCGGCGGACAGCCACGGCCCATTCGGTCTGGCCGCTGCGGGCCAGGCGCCTCATCAGGTCGAGCGCGTCGTCCGCGTCGCCCGCGCCGGCGATCAGCTCGATTTCTTCGGTGAGGGTCCTGATGTCCATCGCTCGCTCCCTGGTGGGTGGGTGGTTGATCTACATTCAGCATTCCGCCAACCCACCTGGCCAACCTCGTTATCCCGGTTGATTTGGTCAAGGAATCGTCAGGAAACCCGCAGGTCAGAGCCGGTGGCGAACAGGTCGAGCTGGTCGCCCTCGGCGGCCGGGGCGGGCCGCCCGGCGCCCTGGTGGACGAGGTGCTCGGCGACCGTCCACCTGGTCCACTCGGGCGCGTGCTTGCCCTGCTGGCTCGGGGACGTCGTGAGGATGAGCAGGTCGGCGCGGGCCTGGTGCACGGTGCCGTCGCAGTGCAGCCAGATCTCGCACCTGGGGAGGCCGACCGCGGTGACCATCGCCAGCCGGTGGATGTCGCCCCATCCGGGGTCCAATGCACCTGGGCGGACCCAGACGAAAGTGCCGAGGTTCACGTCGCCGGGCCCGGCCGGGTTGTGCTTGTAGGGCGGGCGCTGGCGGACCGGCCGGGACGGCTTCGGCGGGTAGAAGTGGCTCGGCGGGTAGTGCGGGCGGCGCGTGGCCTTGAGCTCGGCCGCCTGCCACCGGGTGACGTCGGCGGGGGTGTAGCAGCGGGGGCCGACGTGCCAGTTGCGGGGGCCGTGCTTCTCCCGCCAGACGGCCTGGCCGCATGTGCAGCGGCTTTCCGTCAGGTACTCCCGCCCGTGCTCGCACGGCCAGGCGGTGGCGCACGGGCGGCAGGTCGGCTTGCCGCTGTCCAGGCCGTGGGGAAGGTGTTCGTCGCGGAGGCGGATGGGCCGGATCGTCCAGGCGGTCATGTGGCGTCCTTTCTCGGGCGGGCGGGTGGAGGATGAGGGGTGGGCCGGTGAGCGCTCCCTGCTCCCCGGCCCGCCGACCAGCTGCTACTGGGCCAGGACGTGGACGTTGCTGCCGCTGCTCTTGGGGCCGGTGCAGATGTACTCGCCCCACTCGTCGTTCAGCCGGTTGCCGGTGCCGTCCCAGATCAGCGGCTTCTCGCACTGGGCGCACGGCCCGGCGTCCTCCCCCGGCGTCCCGCTCGGCCGGGCCGAGGCCGTGAGGGTGGTGGGCTCGTGCATCTCCTCGAGGAAGTCGAGCGCTGCCGCGAGGGTGGTGACGCCGACCGCGGTGATGTCCTCGTTCCGGCTGACCTTGTCGAAGTCGTCGGCGGCCACGATGAACTTCAGGTAGCCCGCTTCCTGGGCCATGCGCACGGCCATAGTGACGTCGTGGATGGGGCGGACCCGGCCGTCGAGCCCCAGCTCGCCGATCAGGGCCACCCCGTTGAGCGCGGCCGGGTCGATGGCGCCGGCCGCCGCGAGGGCGGTGACCGCGAGCGTCAGGTCGGCGCTGTAGCCGGAGGTGACCGTCCAGTGGGCGCTGACCCGCATGTGGCCGGGCTCCCACTCCAGGTCGCTGTTGACAATGGCCGCGCGGATGCGGTCGCGGGTTTCCCGGATGCACGCGTCGTCGAGGCCGTCGAGCTCGAAGGCCGGGGTGGCGCCGGGCGTGTACTCGGCGCGGATCGAGCCGTGCGCGCGGCTGGCGGGGAACTCGGTGGCCGCGGTGCCGCGCTGGGTGCCGGTGGGGAGGGGGATCGACCGGTACGGCTCGCCCTCGGCCGCCGTCTCCCATCCGGCCTCTTCCAGCCCGCCGAACAGGAACGCGTGCTTGAGGAGGTCGGTGACGTCGTCGGCGAGGCTGTCGCACAGCGGGCTCGCCGGGGTGAACGGGGCGCGCCAGAGGGCCTTGCCCTTGCCGTCGCGGACCTCGTACAGCTCGCCGTCGCTGGTGTCGGCGGTGATGGCCGCCGCGTCGGGCAGGACGTCGCGGATGAGGCGGGCGGCGTATTCGAGGGTGTTGCGGTGCAGGGCCTGGCGGGCGCGGGTGGCGTTCTGCAGGGCGTCGTCGGCGGCGTGGGAGAGGGCGGCGGTCACGGAGTCGGTCTGGACGGCGAGGTGATCGTGGTTGGCGGCGTGCGGGGTGGTGGTCACGGTCGGTCCTTTCGGGTGGGTGGAGTGCCTGGTGGCGGCTCCGGGGCGGGCGGCGCGCACCGGGCTGGGGCCCGTCGCGCTGCCCGCTCCGGGGGCGGCCGGCCAGCCGCCCGGCCGGTTCAGTAGCCGAACTCGCAGTACTCGCAGAACGTCGTCCGCACCTCCCCCTTGTTGTTGGTGAGCGCCGCCAGCTCCGACCCGCAGTCCTCGCACTCGCCCAGGTCCCGCGTGGGGAGGGGGGTGGTCATCCGGCCCGCCGGGGGCAGGACGGGCGCGGGACTGACGTTGACCGTCGCGGTGACCGTGCCGCTCGCGTTGCTGATGAGGAGGATCGCCATCGTGTGCTCCCTGGGGTTTGTGGTGGTGTGTCGTACTTCATTCATTGACCAAACCCCCCGGTTTACCCTCTCTGCGCCGGGGGATTTGGTCAAAGAGTCGTCAATCAGGCGGCCAGGTCGTAGCGGCTGATCTCCTCGCCGGTGATGCACTCGGCGAGCATGCAGATCAGGATCTCCGAGACGTTCGGGGTGACCGCGTTGCCGAGCTGCCTAACCCTGTCCCTCTTGCTGCCCAACACCACGTAGTCGTCAGCGAAGGCCATCGCGCGCTGGATTTCGTGAGGCTGAAGCATCCTGAACAGGACGTCTTCGATGTTGATGTCGCCCTGGACGATGGCGAACCGGTCGCGGGTGGTGAGGGCGCCGACGGGCTCGCTGACCGGGCGCGGCGTCCCGTTGCCGTAGTACGGGGCCAGGAACGGTTCCCAGGTCACGAGGGACTGGTGGCCGGTGGCGGTGAGGGCCCGCATCGGCTCGGCCAGGTCGGTGCAGTGCTCGCCGCCGTCACCTCGGCTGCCGTTGTTGCGCATCATCATGCCCTGCACGGGCACGGCGGCCAGGCCGTGATGATTGCCACTGGCGCAGACCGTGGCGAGCGGGTCGGTGACCGCGCGGACGTCGCTGGATCCACCCCGGATCTCGGTGATGAACGGCAGCCACGCGAGGCCCGCTTCGGCCCTGGCGGTCTGGGTCTGCATCGGCCCGTAGATCGTGCGGGCGTTTTTGCCCTCGCGGCCGTCGCAGGGGACGAGCAGCGGGGGTACTGCGAGCGCGTCGTTCTCGCGGGTGGTGCGGGTCGGCATGGGGTCGAGGAGGTCGGTGGCCGCGTCCCGCCAGGTGCCGCCGGTGGGGACCATCATCGGGCGGGCGAACTTGTCCAGCCCGGCCTGGATGCGCCGCATCGTCTTCTCGGCCAGTGGCGTCTTGCGGTCGCCGATTCGGCCACCCTTGATGGACCAGTCGATGGCCGCCGCGGCGGGGAGCGTCTCGGGTTCCACGATCCGGTGGCCGCACTTCGTGTTCGGGCACCGGTAGTCGTACTGGCTCTTGTACCGGCCCATGTCGACGCCGGGCTTGCGGAACACCTGCCGCGCCTTGACCATCTCGCCGCAGCCGGTGCAGAACGCGGAGGGGGCGAGCCACTTCTCGAAGTTCGGGTTCCGGCCGAGGCTCGCGTGCCAGTAAACGAAGTACAGGCGGTCACGGGACTGCGGCGCCCGGTGTACCGAGCGCGGGTCCGCGTGCATGCTGTTCAGCGCGACCAGCTTGGTCCGGTAGCCCAGCTTGTGGAACTCGGCCACCCAGCGGTCCCACTCGGCCCACTGGCGGACGTCGACCACGTTCTCGACGACCCCCGCCTTGACCAATCCCCCGCGCTCGATGACGCCCCGCAGGTAGAGCGGGATCTCCTCCATCAGGGCCCGGCTGGCCTGCTCCTCCTCGGTGGGCCCGCCGCTGTCGCGCTCCTCCTCCGTCTGGAACTTCTCCTCCTCCAGCTCCGCGTACAGGTCGAGCAGGTCGCCCTGCACGGCCTTCGCGAAGTCCCGCTTCTTCCCCTGGGCGATGCTCCACTTGGTGCACTCGGGCGAGCCCCAGTGGATGTCCGTGATCGGCCAGGCCCAGACCGGGGCCTTGCGGATGTCACCGATGTAGTGGGCGACGCCCGGGAAGTTCCGCTCGTGGCTCTCGATGGCCCGCCGCCAGTGGTTGGCGGCCCGAGTGACCGTGACGTTCGGGACGGCGTCCGCGCCCTGGGTGGACCCGCCGGCCCCACAGAACCAGTCCATGACCGACAGCTCGGTGCCGTCGTGCTTGTACGCCTTCGCTCGCCGACGTCGGGCGTACGTCTGGGCGCCTCCCGCGGCCGAGGCCATCGTGCGGGTGGTGGAGGAGATGTAGGGCATTCGCGCCGTCCCTTCGGGGTGGGTGGGTGTGTCGTCCTCGATCATTGACCCCACTCGTCGGGATAACCTCGTTATCCCGGTGGATTTGGTCGAATTGGGCGGGGGTGTGTCCGCGCCCCCGCCCGGGGCGGTCACCCGTAGCAGATACAGGTGGAGCGGGAGGAAGCGGGCGTTCCGTAGTGGCGGTGGGCGAGGTTGAGGAGGTTGGCGAGGGCCTGGCACACGTCGGAGTTCTCGTCCTCCCTGGCCAGGGGGACGAGGGCGTCGTGGAGCCAGGGGGCGAGGAGTTCCAGGTCCTCACGGGCGAGGAAGATGCCGTCTCGGGCCGGGGCGTTCTCCGTGGCGATGATGATGTGCTCCATGACCCCTCCTGGGGGTGGGTGGTGAGTGGTGACACCTCATTCATTGACCCCGCCCGCCGGGATACCCTCGATATACCGGCAAATTTGGTCAAGGAATCGTTAGGAGAACCGGAGCCAGTGCGGGCCGCTGGCGGTCAGGTCGCTGCCGAGCGCCGCATGCAGGGCCGCGTCCGCCTCACCGAGCGTTTCGCTGTCAAACGGACCGCCGTCGCCGATGTTCAGCTCGGTGTAGCCGGCGAACACGCCGACGATGCGGGGGGTGCCGTCGGTCTCGAAGAGAGCGGCGGTCACCTCCGGGGCGAGCGCGCGGAGGATCTGGCCGATGCGGGGTGCGGCCTCCTTGAGCGCCAGCGACTGGTCGCGGGTCATGCCGCAGTCCTCGCACTGGGGGACGTGCCAGTCGTGGCCCTCGCTGCACGTGCACCACCAGGACGCGTAGCTCCACGTCCATTCCCAGGCGGCGATGGCGTAGCGGCCCTCTTCGTCGGGCTCGATGACGTCGGTGCACTCGTCGGGGCCGTCGTCGCCCAGCTGCTGCCAGGAGACCTTGAGCACGACGACCATCGGGCGGCCGTCGCGGTCCGTTCGGCCTCGGTCGATGACGTGCACGGTGTCGTCGACGAAGTCGGGATGCTCGGCCTGCCGCTGGATCTCGGCGGCCAGTTCCCGGACCGTGTCGAGGGTGAAGCGGGGCGAGACGCTGCCGTTCCACCGGTCGGCCGGGTCGACCATGGCGTCGAAGGGGCCGAGCGAGCCGCCGAGGCAGACCTTCGTCTCGATGCTGCGGACCCGGGAGGCAAGCCTGCGGAACTCGGCCGGCTCGTAGTGCCCTTCCCAGCGGTCGCCGTCGTAGTCGAGCGAGTCGGCGAGCGTCTGGCAGAGCTTGCGGTACAGGGCCTTGCGGTAGGGAAGACTGCCGTCCTCGCGGGCGGCCTGCCATGCGGCCACCCAGGCGTTCCGGTCGAAGGGGAGCATGGGCGGCAGGTCCGCGGCCACCTGGAGGCAGGCCCTGCGGTCGAGGTAGGCGCTGCCCTCGCCGGTGGAATCTCCGCCCGCCTTGGCGCGGCCTCGAAGGACGAGCGATACGAGGGTGAGGGCGTTGGCGAGTTCGCGCGGGGTGACGTCCGGGGTGGCGCTGGTCATGACGGGTACCTCTCGGTGAGTGGGTGTGGCGGGGCGCCCCGCCCGGCGGGCGGGGCGCCGTGGGTGGTCAGGCGGCGAAGGCGGCGATCCACTCGGCCGCGCGGGGCGGGAGCTGGCGCGGGCCCGCGTGGGTCATCTCGTTCTCGACCTGGCGGGCGAAGTGGTTGAAGCGCCAGCGCGGGATGTCCTCGCCCCGCTCGATCTGCTGGGCCAGTTCGTGGGCCCGACGGGCGCAGGCCCTCATCGACTCGCGCTCCGGGCCGTTGGGCATGAAGTCCGCGCGGGCGCCGGCGACCAGGCCGTAGCCGGTCAGGCTGGCGGCGACTGCGAGGGGGCCGGTGGTGACGGTGAGGGTGGTGGTGGCCATGTCGGGCTCCCTGGGGTTGGGGTGGTTGGTTACACCTTCCTCCTTGACCAAACCCACCTGGTTAACCTCGTTGAGCCGATAGATTTGGTCAAGAAAGGGTCAGGAAACCCGCAGGTCAGGCCATGGCGAACAGGTCGAGCTGGAGCGGCTGGCGCTGGTGCCATCCGTGGGTGGGGAGAGTGCCGTCGGGGTCGGCGTCCAGGCGCAGCAGGACGGTCCGGATGGACGCCCCGGAAGGTTTGAAGGCGTCTTCGGGGAGCGGGGTGACCTCGCCCTCGTTGTCGGCGATCAACTGGCGGAACTCGACCGCGGCCCGGTCGGTGTGCCAGGTGATCGACTCGGGCATGACGGCCACGAGGGTGCCGCCGTCCTTGAGGAAGCCCAGGGCGTGCATGACGTGGCCGATGGCGTTGGAGAACGGCGGGTTCATCAGCACGCGGTCGTACGGCTCGTCGAGGGCGAGCGGGTCGAGGTCGAGGAAGTCACCCTGGATGACCTGGCGGGCGATGCCGAGTTCTCGGAGGACGTGGGCTCGGCGGGCGTCGAGCTCGACGCAGTCCACGATGCCCATCTCCTCGGCTGCCCGCTTGGCGAGCGAGCCGGTTCCGGCAGAGGGCTCCAGCACGGTGTGACCGACCCGGATCGAGGCGTGCTCCAGCATGTCGAACACGACCTTCGGCGGGGTCGGGTACCAGCCCTGTTCGAACTTGCTGGGCCACTCGCCGGCCGCGATGCAGGCCCGCAGGAACTCCTCCACCGGGAAGGGGAAGACGTGGGCTCGGACCGCCTTGCGGCCGTCCCACCGGCCGCCGACGTCTTTGAGCATGACGTTCACCCGCTTGTACAGGGCGTCGTCGAGCTGGAACGGGATCTGGATGCGGTTGCCGCTGATGATCGTGCGGTCGTCGGCGAGGACGGCGAGGACGTCGCTGGGGATCTGCATCGGATGCTCCTTCATGCGTGCGGGCAGAACTGGGGGCGCCCCGCCACTGAGGGCGGGGCGCTGAGGGTGGGTGGGTCAGATCAGGCGGGGATCGCGGCCTCTTCGGTGTCCTGGATGTCGAGCGCGGCGCACCGGAGGTCGTTCTCGGTGGCGAATTCGCCCTTGCGGATACGGGCGAGCATGCCGGCCTGGCCTTCCGGCCTGAGCTGGGCGATGTAGTACCCGCTGTCACCGGAGATTGCCCCGCGGTCGACCATGCCCTGGGCGTCCTTGATGAGCTTGCGCAGTGCGAGCCGGTTGAAGACCCGGGCCCAGTGGACGCCGGTCATCGGGCCGATCTCCTCCGGGGTGTATCCGGCGTCGACGAGGAGGCCGAAGATCCGGGCCTCGATCATCGGGGTGGTGCCGGGCTGGTCGATCTGATCGGCGATCTGCTGGGCGAGGTGGGCGGGGATGAGCTTGAAGGTGGTGATGGTGGCGGCCATGTCGGTCCCTCCGGGATGGGTGGTGAAGTGGTGACACCTTCAACATTGACCCCACCCGCCGGGATAACCTCGTTACACTGATTGATTTGGTCAAGGGTGGGTCAAGGGGCCCGCCGCTGCGGGCCCCCTGCGCCCGCTACGCGGTGGCGGCCTCCGCCTGGAGCTGGGCGGCCATCTCCTCGCCGCTCATCCGGCCGGTGACCTTGTCGTACGGGAGGGTGCTCGTCCTCGTCCCGAGCTGGTTGTCCCGGTTGTAGACCCGGGCCCGGAAGTCCACCGACTTCGGGACGCTCAGCGTCTTGGCGTTGACCCGGAGGACCAGGTACCACCGCTCGCCGGTCCGGCAGTAGTCACCGGGCGTGAAGTCCTCGGGCCGCCAGACCTTCGCGCCGTCGGCCTCGGCCTGCTCGATGTGACCCGCCCACGCGGCGATTTCCTCGCACAGGTCGTAGTGGTCGGCGTCCAGCCGGACGAGGTTGTCGAACAGCGCCTCGGGGTCCAGGGGCTCCCCCGCGGCGGCCTGCGTGACGGCGGCCTGGACGGTGGCCGACATCTGCCGCTCGATACGGCCTCGGTAGGCCCGCAGCCGGTCCAACCGGCGCAGCGTCGTCCCGACGTCCTTGCGGTGCTCCTCGAAGGTGGCCGCCGCGTCCGCGAGGCCCCGGCACCGGTCCGCCTCCTGCTGCTCGACCACCGACTGACCGAACAGCTTCCGCGCCCTGGCCAACTCGCGCATGTGCTTGCCGGCCGAGTGGTGATCGACCTTCACCGGCTCGCCCTGGTAGCTCGCCGCGATCCGGCGCCCCTCCGTCCACTTCGCGTCCGAGGACTCCTGCAGACGCTCGGCCCGCGCGTCCAGCCGTACGGCGCGCTCGCCGGCCCGCTGGTAGCTGTCCTCCTCGGCTTCCTGGAACGTCCGCCGTACGGTCTCGTCGATGGAGAGGGTGACCGTGTGGTTTTTGCCCTCCAGGGCAGCCTTGGCGCCTCGGATCCGGCGCATGTCGGCCGCCCGGTCCCGGGAGCCGCGCAGGTAGATGTGGCCGACGGTGCGGGCGTAGCGGAAGCCCCACGGGTTCAGCAGTTCCAGGATGCCGTCGCCGGGCTCGGAGCCGACGATCAGCGTGCCCTCGGCCCGCGTGTGCCTGATCGTGATCTCTGCCATGTCGGTTCCCTTCCGTTCAGCGGGCGTCGTCGATGGCGTCGGTTTCGACGCCGAGGAATCTGGCGAGCTCGTCGGGGCCGGTGAAGCGGCGGCCCTTGATACTGACGAGCACGGTGTCGTCGTTGCCGGTGATCTCGACCTCGTCGGGGTCGGCGTGCAGGACGATCCCGACGTCGCCTGCGCGGATGGCGGCCCGCAGGGCGACGGCGAGCACCTGGTCGCCGGTGGGGCCGTCCGGGTCGGCGTCGTGGGTGCGGTCAGGCAGGAGCGACTGGCCGGTGGCCGTGAGGCCGATGGGCTGGCACGTCGGGCCGGTGGCCTGGACCCAGTCCTCGCGGACGAGGACTTCGAGGGTGGAACGGGCTACGTGCCCGTCAGGGCTGTCGATCCGGGAGGAGCCGAGCCCCACCTGGACGAGGCGGACTCGGCCGCCCGCGATGAGGGCGAGGGCCCTCCTCTGGGCGGGGGTGGGTCGGGCGGTCATGGCTCTCCGTTCGAGCGGTGGTCGGATGGGTCAGACGAGGTCGGCGTCGGTGGCGCGGGCCGCGTGGCGGTTGCGGTAGCCGAGGGCCTCGCTCGGGGTGGCGAAGGCGGGCACGACCTTCACACCGGTGGCGCCGCTGGCCCGCTGGCGGGCCGCCTCGCCGTCGGCGGCGGCCCGGTTGGCGTGGCCTTTGGAGATCTGCCGGTTGCCGTCGGCGTCCCGGTAGTAGACCTCCCAGTCGCGGGGCGTGGGGCCCTGCTGGTCGAGTTCGGCGCGGGCGGTGAGGCGGGCGTCGGCCCATGCCCGGATCAGGGCGCTTCCGGCCGCGCCGGCCGCCTCGCCGGGGTTCTGACCTCCGTGGAGCCCGGCGAGGAACCGGCGGCTGAGGAAGTCGGTGGCGCTCTCGCGGGTGAACGTCTCAACCAGCTCGTCCAGGTCCAGGTGCGGGAACGACTCATGGAGGGAGAGGGCGGCGAAGGCGGCGATCTTGCCGACGGCCTCGCCGAGGTCGTCGGCGGTGATGGCGGGCTGGGGCTGGACGGTCATCGGTGGGCCTTTCCGGGGTGGAGGGGCCCGGCCCGGCGGGTGCCGGGCCGGGAAGCTAGCGCGTTCAGACCGCGCGGTGGGCGGTGATAGTGCGAACGTAGTAGCGGGCGGCCGTCCGGTTGATGCCGATCAGCCGGACCTGCGCGACCACCGGGGCGATCTCACCGGCACGCAGGGCCCGGACCAGGGCGAACACTCCGTCGTGCACCAGCTGGGAGCCCGTGGCGGTGTCGGGGTTGCCGCTGTGGAAGAGGGAGCGGAGGGGCATGGCCTGCTCGGCGAGGAAGTCGGCCAGCTCGTTGGCGTCGAGGGTGGTGGGGGTGACGGGCTTGCGGGCGGTGGTGGTGGCCATGTCGGGCTCCCTGGGGTTTGTAGTGGTTGGTGACATCCTCTTCATTGACCCAAGCATTCCGGGGTAATCTCCCTAGCCCGATTAGTTTGGTCAAGCAATCGTCAAGGGTGCTGCCCTCGGCCCGGCCGAGGCCGGGCCGGTGGCCGTCGGGCGGTCAGGCGGGCAGGTGGGCCCGGCCGGCGTCGGTCAGGGTGACGTCCTGGCCGTGGAAGAGGCTCGTGGAGTAGTCGACGGTGGCCCATCCCTCGCGCTCCAGCACGTCGAGCGTGTCGCTGTAGATGACGCCACCGTTGCCGCTGATGCGGATGCGGTCCTTCATGCCGAACTGGCTGCGCTGGACGCCACCCTGGGCGATCAGCTCCAGCGCCTTGAGCTGCGCCGGGGTGGGTCGGCGACCGGGGGCCGGCTTGGCGGGCTCGGGCGCCGGGGCGGCCCCCTTGGCGGGCTCGGCGGCGGCCTGCTCGGCGGCCTTCAGGGCGCTGACGAGGTAGTCGGTGTCCTGGAGGAACCGGCGGACCCCGTCCCACTTGAGCCGGTCCTGCTCGTTGGCGATCGTGCAGGTGGAGGTGTTGGAGGTCGTGCGGATCAGCTGGCGGGTGAGCTGCTCGCGGAGCTTGACGAATACCTCGACCGGCTCGCTCTCGCTCTGGTCCTCCATCAGGAGCCGCCAGGGCATCGCGTCCGCCGCCTTTTCCATGGCCGTGCGGATGGTGTAGGAGGTGAGGCCCTTGGTCATGTCTGCCGCTTCGGCGACCAGGGCCTTGCGGGCCTTGTCCTCGGCCTCGATGCGGGTTCCGGCGAGGGAGGTGAGGATTTCGATGATCTTGGCCTGCATGGCGCCCTCCGTGGGGGGTTGGTAGTGGTTGGTAACATCCTCTTCATTGACCCAAGCACTCTGGGGTAACCCTGTTAGGCCGATTAATTTGGTCAAAGAGTGGTCAAGTGTGCTGGTCAGATCGCTGCGAACAGGTCGAGCTGCTCGGGCGTCTGGTCGTCTGCTTCCAGCGGGGGCAGCTCCGGCGTGAGCTGAACCCTGGTGGACGGCAGCTCCGGCTTCGGCTCCGGATTCTCGGCCTCCGCTCGCAGCTCGGCGACCACGTTGGGGTCCAGGCGGTGCGCCTCGATCTCCTCCTCGGTCGGCACCCAGCCGGCGGGCAGCCGCTGGAGCCGGAAGGTGATGTCGTGCACGGTCGCCCATGCCTTCCACATGCGGTCCTGGCGGTCTTCCCAGGCGATCAGCCGCTCGTGGGCCTCCTGGAACGCCTGGTGCCTGGCCTTCCGCTTCTTCTCCTCCTCGACGGCCTGCTCGGCGAGCCTGCGGGCCTGGACGCCGTGGAGGAGGGGCCGCAGCCGCTCGCACTCCTCCTCGCGGTTCTTCTCCACCGGCCGGGGCTTCCACCGCTTCCACACGGCCACCGCCCGGCGGCCGTCGACCGTCACCAGCACCGGCCGCTCCTGATTGCTGTCGGCCGCGCCGACGGTGACGAATCCGGCCTTCTGCAGAGGGCTCAGCCGGTGGATCGAGACCAGACGGCCCGCGGTGCCGGGGATGTCCCGGCAGTACAGCGAGCCGAACCGGTGGAGATAGAGCCGTCCGGCCGCCGCGGCGATGACGAACTCGGCCTGACCGGCCGACCAGCCGAGCGCGGCGGCCTGCTCGCGCTGGAGGCGCAGGTCCTGCGGGTCCTCGGCGGGCGGGGCGAGCTTGTCGACCAGCTGCTCGGAGTGCTCCGCCGGGGGCTCCTCCGCGGGCAGCTCCTCGATCGTCTCGGGCTCGTCAGCAGGTGGGGCGGGCTCGTCGACCAGCTGCTCGGACTCCTCCGCCGGGGGCTCCTCGGCGGGCGGCTCCTCGATCGTCTCGGGCTCCTCGGCGGGCGGGGCGGTCTCCCCTGCCGGGGGCTCCGGCTGCCCGGCGGACGCCGAGGGCGGCTGCTCCTTCAGCTTGATGGGCCGGACGAAGCCGCTGCGGTCCCGGGACAGCGTCCAGTCCGCCTCGTCCACCTCGTAGCCGCGTTCGGCGAGGATCCTCGCGATCTCGGTCTGGAGGGCCCGCGACCAGACCGACCGGTGGAACTTCTCCTCTCCGGCCTCGATCCTCACCAGCTCGAAGTCCTTGTGCGGTCGGCTGTTCCCGTTGAGCCACGTCAGCGTCGCCTCAGCTCCGCCGAGCGGGCACTCCACGTAGATCCGCTTGGGCACTTTCGGATCGCTGCCGCTCCGCTGGGGCTTCTGCTTCGGCTTCGCCGCCTGGGCCGCGCGGACCTCGCTCGCCGGCTGGGCCTCGTGGGCCGCCCACGCCGACTTCGTGCCGGGCACCTTGCCGTCCGCGAGGAAGGCGAGCATGGCCGCCTCGGGGCAGCGGGCCCGGACGTTCGTGTAGTCCATGCCGAAGGTCCAGGTCCTGCCGCGCTCGGTGGCGTCCTCCAGCGTCATCACGGCCTTCGGCGCGAGCCGCAGGTTCCACGCGATCGACAGCGTCTTGGGGTTGACCCGCTTCACCTGGTACCACGATCCGCTGTACATCGCGAAGTCGCCGGGAGCGAAGTCGTCGGCCTCCCACAGCTTCACGCCGTCCTGGCGGGCCTTCTCGACCACCTTCTCCCAGTGGGCGATCTCCTCGTTCAGGTCCTCGATCCGGCGCTCGTACCGGCCCGCGTCCCGACCCGCGGCTTTCTCCTCGTCCCGGTAGCCCTCCTGCTGGCGCAGCTCCGCCTTCAGCTTCTCCAGCCGCCGCCGGGTGCGGTTGGGGTCGTAGCGGCGCTCCTCGTACTTCTCGGCGGCCTCCGCCCTGTGGGTGTAGTGGGCGGCCTTGCTCTGCTCCTCGATCGACTTGCGCATGTGGCTGTCGCTGCGGTCGATCGCCCGCCGGTGACCGCGCTCGCTGTGGTGGCCCACCAGGATCGGCTGGCCGGGCTCGATGCCATCCAGCGCTCCGAGGGCCGCCTTGTGGCGCGCCTCGGAGGCTGCGGCGGCCCGACCGGCGCGGTCGCTGAACCGCTCGGTGCGGTCCTCGGCCCGCTCCAGCCGATCGGCCTCGGCCTCCTCGAAGCTGCGCCGCCGACTCTCGTCGATCTCGACGGTCACCTCCCACCCGGCCTCGCGCAGAGCGGCGGTCGCGCAGTCAATCCGCCACTTCTGGGCCTCGCAGTCGCGGGAGTTCCGGATGCCGAGTACGCCGAGCGAACGGAACGGCCAGAACCCGAACGGCTTGACCAGCTCGAAGACGCCGTCACCCTTCCTGGAGCCCGCCAGGAGCGTGCCGTCCGCCCGGGTGTGGGTGATGGTGAGCGAGCCCTTCGAGGGCCGGGGCTCCTCAGTCTGGGGCGCCTCGGGCTGCTCCTCCTCTTCCGGCTGCGCCGGGTCCTCGAGGACCTCCGGCTCACCGGCCGGCTCCTCCGGCTGCTGCTCGGGCGTGGCCTCGGTGGCGGGCGGCTCCTCGCGGACCTTTTCCCCGGCCCCGTTGCTGATCGTGCAGTGCGGGCGGCCGTTGTTGCTGTACCGGACGTTCACGGTGAACGACCAGCCGCCGTCTTCGCTCGCCCAGCGCTCGATGTCGTCCGCGCGGGCGGCGACCGTCTCGTCCGCGTGCCGGGTGAGGAGCAGGACGTACGTGCAGACGCGCTCACCGGCCTTGTTGTACTCGCCTTCCACCTTGAAGTCCTTGCCTTTGCCCTGGGCGAGGTCGAGGCGCCGCAGGGCGCGGGCGATGGCGATGCTGGGGCTCTTGGCGATCGGTGTGACTGGCATGGTTCCTCCTTCGGGAATGCGGGCGGCCCGGCCCCCCGAGGGGGCCGGGCCGGGTGGTCAGTGGAGTCGAGTGGCGGCCAGCGCGGCGTCCACGATCTTGAAGGTCTCGCCCCAGGTGGCCTCCACGTACTCGCTGGTGTCGCCGCCGAAGCCGGTGCTGCCGCTGATGTAGGCCCGGCCCTCGCCTTCGCGGGGGAGCTGGACGGTCCAGGTGAAGCCGTCGTGGTCGACGGTGGCGCGCAGGCCGAGGTTCGTGCGCCGCCAGGTGGTGGCCGCAGCGGCCTTGGCGAAGATGGCGGTGGTGGTGGCCTGGTCCATGCTGACTCCCTGGGGGGTGGTGGGTGGTGACATCCTCTTCATTGACCAAAGCCCTCCGGGGTAATCTCGTTACCCTGATTGATTTGGTCAAAGAATCGGCAAGTATCCCCAGGTCAGCGGCCGTCAAGGCTGGCCATCTTGCGGACCAGGCTCCAGCCGTCGCGCCAGAACGAGCGCCGGACGTTGTCGTACGCCTCGCGCCATTCGGGCGGGACCGTCCCGCTGTCGGTGACGTACGTGCCGGTGAGGCAGTCGTACCGGCCCAGCAGCTCGGTCGCGTCGTCGGCGAGGTCGTCGAGGTCGCGGCGTCGCTGATGCTCGGGGCGCAGGTCGATGTGGCTGAGCTTGTGGTCGCCCTGGGGCAGGCCCTCGTACGACTCGCCGGCGACCACCATGCAGTCGGGCGTCTCCTCGGAGGCGATGTGCCAGGCGAGCGCTGCCGCCCACGCCTTCTCGGTCGAGCAGGCGTCGAGGATGTAGCGGGTGACGCTGCCGGTGCAGTCGTGCCGCTCGGGCCCGATGACGGTCACGGTGAAGGGGCGCTCGTTCTGCCGGTAGTCGGCGGGCAGGTTGCCGTAGAGGGGTTCTCCGCCGTAGCGCTCTGGCGTCTCCAGGTTCTTGCGGGACATTGCGTGCCTTCCGTCGTGGGTGGGGTGAGGGGTGTCCGGACGGCGTCCGGACGCGGTGGATGGGCTAGGAGGCGAGGACTGTCTGAGCTGCGCGGACGCCGTCCGGACGCTGCGTCCGGGCGGCGTCCGGACGGGTGGAGACGTCGGGCCGGATGGAGGCGTGCACGACGACCGGGTTGCGCTGCCAGGTGTTGCGGTCGGTCCACAGGTGCACCCAGGGCCGCCCGGAGAACGAGCGCCCGTCGGCCGCCGGGAAGGGCATGCCGGGGATGACCCTGCGCGGGCTCCACGCACCGTGGAAGTAGATCCGGCCGGCCGCGTTGGTGTAGCGCACGCCGACCAGCTCGGCGAGGTCGAGCCCCTCCAGGGAGAGGTCCCGCAGCTCGTCGGCGAGCGTGCGGACCGTCCACTTCGACGACCAGCCGATCCGCTCGGCGCTGGCCTCGCGCAGGGTGCGCAGCTCCAGCGGGCTGAGCGGCTCCTCGTCGTAGCGCCGGTGGATCGCGTCGTCCAGCGCGCGGAAGAGGTGGCGGGGGGCGGCCTGGGTGTCGTCGGCGGGGAGGTAGGTGGCGGCGGTGGCGTAGATGCCCCTGACCATGGTCTCGGTGACCTGCATGGCGGTGCCTTTCGGGTGGGTAGGGCGTCCGGACGGTGGCCGCTGAGCTGGACGGATGCCGTCCGGATGCTGTCCGGGCAGTGGGTCAGGAGAAGTTGGTCTGGTCGGCGTGCTCGCCGCCGTGCTTCCAGATGAGCGCGCGGACGTGGGCCGCGGGGACCTCGTAGAACAGGCGGCCCGTGAGCGGCTCGCCGTTCGTGCGGGTCAGCTGGAGCTCGCGCTCTTCCAGCTCCCAGGCGTCGCTGTCGGGGACCTCGATCGTCTCGGGCAGGTAGACGTCCACGTAGCCCTCGCCGGCGTCGGCCTTGATGGCGATGACCTCGCCGTCGGCCAGGCGGATGCGGATCATCGGGCGCCGGCCGGTGCCGGTCCCCTCGGCCACCAGTTGGTCGAAGCGGTCGGTGACGGGGTCGCTCTGGTCGGCGTGCTCGCCGCCGTGCTCCTCGATGAGCTTGCGGACGTCGGCCACCGGGACCTCGTAGAAGTAGCGGCCGTCGACCGGGTCGTCATCGGCGGTCAGCCATGCCTCCCACGGGTCCTCCAGCTCCCAGGCGTCGCCGTCGGGGGTGGCGATCTCGTCGGGCAGGTAGACGTCCACGGTGGCCGCGCAGGAGGCGGCCTTGATGCTGATGACCTGGCCGTCGGCGAGGCGGAGGTTGTAGTGGGCGTCGTCAGTGCCGTCGGTGAGGAACTGCTCGAAGTGGGAGGTGGTGGCCTGCATGGCTTGCTCCGATCCGGGTTGGTGGGTGGTGGTGTGTCGCGCATTCATCATTGACCCAATCCACCGGGATAACCTCGTTATCCCGGTTGATCTGGTCAAGAACGCCAGGGGAACCGCCGGTCAGACCGAGGCGACGGCCGCGGTGAAGGCGGCGTCCAGGGACTGGACGAAGTCGGCGCCGACGGCCGCGAGGTGCGCGTTCCTGCGGGCCTCGGCCTGCTCGGCGTTCTTGCAGTGGACGGCCAGGCCGCACGAGCACCAGGCCGTCGTGCAGTCGCTGGAGTTCATCGTCTGGTGCTTGTGGGCGACGAGGGCGAGGTGGGCCGAGAGGGTGAGGCGCAGGTGCTCGTCCCGGCTGTTGAGGAGGAAGCCCTGCGAGAGGAGCCGTTCGCCCTGGCTCGGCGGGATGACGTACGTGCCGGCCTCGATGACCGGGAGGGTGAAGCGCTCGGAGTCGACGAGGCGGACGACGGGGACGGAGGCGATGACCCGCAGGTTGGCCAGGTCGCAGTCGGTGGGGTCGGCGGGGACCTGCGGGGTGAGGGTGATGGAGCGCAGGACCGGGCGGTGCGTGGCGAGGCTGATCCGGCGCCAGCGGATGACGGCGCCTCCGGTGCGCTGGGGCTCGATGGCGTAGCCGCGGTTGCAGGCCCTGCGCAGGAGAGTGAGGGCGTGGGGCTCGGTGGCGGTGCCGGTGGTGGTGTGGTCGCCCTGGACGGTCTCGGTGAACACGGTGGCGGCTCCTTGCTGGGTTGGGGGGTGAGGGCCCGGCCCGCTGGCCGGGCCCTGTGTGGTGGTGTGTCGTGCCTTCATCCTTGACCGAACCCACCCGGCCAACCTCGTTAGCCCGGCCGTTTTGGTCAAGAAATCGGCAAGTATCCGCAGGTCAGAAGCTGGTGTAGGCGTCGGCATTGGCGTCCAGCCAGGCGGCCAGGCGCATAGCGGCCTCCGCGCACTCCTCGGCCAGGTCGAGCCCCGACGGGGCCTCGAAGACCTCGTCGAGGCACTCGCCATCGGCGCCGTACAGGTGGCCCGCCCACGGCTCGTCGTGCTCACCGGCCGGTCGCATGGCGTCCTCGCCGGAGGAGATGAGGATGCGCGGCCCGGTGTGCGCCTGGTTCTCGTCGGCGCTCCGGTCGACGGCCACCAGGACGCTGGAGACGCCGCGGTCCTCGTGCAGGAATGCGGGGATGCCGAACTCGCCGAGCGCGACCACCAGCTTCCCGCCCTCGTGGGTGCGGGCCCGCGCGGCGGCCTTCTTGGCGTAGCCGCGCTGCGCGGTCAGGTGGAACGGCGTCTTGCCCCGGTTGCACGGGCGGGCGTTGTCGACGGCCACGACCTTGCCGAGCTGCTCGTGCTGGTAGTGGATCGTCGTCAGCGCCCGCAGGGCCCAGGCCACGGCCTCGTCGTCGTCCGAGTCCAGCTTGCGGGAGTGGACGACGGTGTTGCGGCGCTTTTGGAGCTCGAAGTCGTCGCGGGCAAGCTTCTGGCTCACCGCGCCCAGCGGCTTCATCGGCCCGACCTCGCCGAGGGCCGGGGCGACCGCGTAGTCCAGGACGGCCGGGGAGAGGTGGAAGTCGTGCGCCGCCATCAGGTCGCGGGCTTCCTGCAGCTCGTTGAGCGTGTAGGCGGGCAGTCGACGCCCCTCCTCGATCGGGTGGACCGTCGCGGTCTGCGCCGCGTACTTCAGCTTGAACGCCAGGTGGACGATGCGGGAGCGGTCGGGGTGGTGGGCGCGGTCCTCGACGATCCCGGCGAGGATGCGCAGGCGTCGGGCGACGGCCTCGGTGGCGGTGGTCTCGATGATGGTCATGGCGTTCCTTCCTGGGTGGGGTGTTTCAGGACCAGCGGCGCAGGGCGTACTGGCGGCGGCCGAGGTAGGGCACCGCGGCGTCGGGGTGCTGGGCGGTGATGTGGGTGAGGGCCGCTTCCCGGGCGCCGTCGCGGGTGGTGCCGGTGCGGCCGATGGCCGGGCAGTCGAAGTTGAAGCCGTCGGCGGCCACCGTCTGGCCGGTGACGACGTGGACCTCGCAGCGCCAGATCCACTTGCCGCGCCGGGCGCCGGGCTCGTGCCGGTAGGAGACGAGCGCGACGGGGGCCGGGGCGCCCACGGCCTCCAGCAGGCTCTCGGTGAGGGCGCCGGTGCCCTGGTCGAAGGGGAGGACCTGGGGGCGGATTTCCCTCCAGCGCAGGTTCAGGGCCGGCCACTGGTCGACGGGCGGCTCCTGGTCGTCGGGCACGCACCGGGCGACGTCGGGCAGCTCGGGCCAGTCCGGCCGGATCGGGTGGAGGTGGGGCAGGCGGTTCACGGGTGTCCTTTCAGCTGGCCAGCGCCATGACGTGCGCGGCGATGCGGTGCTTGCAGTCGTATTTGGCCCGCAGGCCGGCCGGGCAGGTGCAGGCGGCCACGGCCGTGCGGTAGGCGGTGGAGCCGTCGGAGCTGACGGCGAGGAAGACGACGTTCTTGCTGCTCTTACGGAGCGGGATCAGCCCGCCCTGCTCCAGCAGCTCGACCGCCCGCTCGATCAGGTGGGCCTTGTACCGGCCGTGGATCTCGGGCGAGCGCTGGGCCTTGCGGACCTTGCGCCTGCACTTCGGCCCGAGGCCGTCGGGCGAGTAGTTCCGGAGCCGCCTCCCGCACTTCGTACACCTGGTGTCCGGCGCGGCGTCCATGGCGGCTCCTGTTCGATGGGTGGTGGTGTGTCGTGCATTCATCATTGACCAAGACGCTCGGGAGTATCCGCGTTATCCCGGTTAATTTGGTCAAGGAAGGGCCAAGGGAGGCGCCCCTGTCTTGGTCAGGCCCGGGGCGCCTCGTCGACCGTCAGCCCTCGGCGGGGCGGACGCACGTCTCGTGGGTGTGGCAGTTGCACTTCCCGCAGGCCGCGCACATCTGGCTGGCCTCCAGCCCGCAGGGCCCGCAGCCGCCGCTCTCGTCCAGCTCGGCGTCGTCGAGCGCGCACATCAGGGCGAACGCCGCGTTCTTGGTGAAGCGGGGGCGGGGCCTGCACGAGCCGTCGCAGAACTCGGGGCCGCCGAGGAGCACGCTGTCCTCACCGGCGTGCCCCTCGCAGCCCTCGGCGTCCCGGACGGTGACGGTGACGCCGTGGACCTGCAGCGTGCCCTCGCCGGTGATGTCGCAGTCCGAACGCAGCTCGCCGACCTTGGCGATCATCTCGCTGTCGTCGGTGACGGGCCGGTCCTGGGCGCGGGCGACGGCCCACACGATGCTCCGCAGCTCGCCGGGGCGGTCGGCGAAGTAGGTGCGGCCGTCGAGACCGGGGCCGTCGAGGATGACGTCGTACATGGCGATTGGTTTCCCTTCGGGTGGGTGGGTCCGGAGGCGGGGGGGTCAGCGGCGACCGGCTGGCTGCCCGGCCAGCGAGATCCCCAGGTCACAGTGCTCGCAGAAGACGGCGCGCAGGCTGTCGACGAGGCACACGAGATCCCGCCCGCAGTCGCCGCAGGCCCCCAGGTCGGGCACCTCCGGATAGGGGACATGGACCCGCACGGACGGAACGAGGGCGACTCCCGCGCCCTGAAGGGCGGCTCGGACGAAGGGCGAGTTGGCGGGAGGGATGACCATTCCAGCTCCAAGGTTCCGCATGTCCTGTTCCGTTCTGCGTGTGGTGGTTTGTCGTACTTCATTCGTCCCCGGCCCACCTGTGTCCAACCTCGTTTGGTCGAGAAAAGCGCAGTTCACAGCTAGTTTGACCTTGCCTTGGGGCTATCGTTCGCGTTTATCCCGGCGCTCTTGTGCAAGACTCGCGGTATGACCGACAGCGAGCCCACGAGCGGCTACCAGCCCAGCGCGCAGCTCAAGGAGCGCCTCGCCGCCTGGCGGGCATCCGTGCAGTGGGAACCGGAGGACGGCGTACCCGAGCCGGCCGACCGGATCCCGAGCGTGGCCGAGGCGCGCGAGGCCCTTGAGGAAGCCATCCGCCGCGAGCTGCACGACGACCGGCAGCTGAACCTGCCGACGCTCGCCGAGCACGTGCCATGGACGGCGGAGAACCTCCGGCTCCTCATGGTCAAGCGGGGCGGCTACCCGCCGCGCGAGCGGCACCGCAAGAGCGACGGGGAGCCACGGACCTACCAGCCCAGCGAGCAGCTCCGCGCCGCCCTGGCCGGCTGGAACCTGTCCCTCGACACCGAGCGGAAGCGGCTGGACGCGCTGGAGAAGTGCATCGCAGACGAGCTGAAGGCCAACCCGGACGTGACGAATCCGGAGATGGCCAAGCATCTTCCGTGGGAGCAGGAGCAGGTGCGGCTCATTGCCCGCAAGTACGAGGTGCCGCGCCGTCGGAAACTGCCGTCGGAGCACAAGCTGGTCGAGGACAACGACGGAAAGCCGAAATCGGTCGTCGTGCCGTACGACTGGTACGTGCAGCAGCCTGGGGCGGACGAGCGGATCGTCAAGGAAGCGGCAGCGAACCGCAAATGAGGAAAGGGCCACGACGGGGGAGCGTGGCCCTTTCGGCTTTCGGGGGTGCGGCGGTTACAGCACCTTGGAGGCGATGCCGAGCAGGATCAGCACCCCGAACAGGACGAAGATCCGCCACTCGCCGGCCTGCGGCATTCGGCCGCCACCGGACAGAATCGCCTCGTTCATCGGGTGCATTCCGTCGTGGCGCTTGTCGCGGTGCTCCTGGCCGTACCGCTCGGCGGCGTTCCGGAGAACGTACGGGTCGGATACGAGCTGGCAGTTCCCGCACTCGTATCGGTGCATCTTCGGCCCCCTGGGTGGTGCTGCGCCTGTGCCACGCGGTCGCTCGCGGCGCGTCACGAGCGTAGCGCGCTCCGTGACGAGCCGGGAAGGGCGTGTCCGGTTTACCCCCCTCTCCCCCGGTAGTAGGCGGTAGGTAGGGCGGTAGCGGTAGGCGACCGGGGCCCCTCTCGGGCCGGGGGAGGGGGGCGCCTCTGTGCCGCTCCCCTGCGCGGCCTCCTCGCCGGCCGGGACGGCGGGCCCCAGCGGGGCCTATTCTCCGGCCGTCCTGGCGGCCGGAATCGGGGCGGGATCTGGGGGCGAAATGGGGGCCCCGCTCGGGTCCAGGGAGGGCACCAAATGGGCGGGCAGTCGGGGCCTGTGTCCGAGGTCTTCGGCGAGGTCTTCCACGTGCACACCGGGGACGTTCTTCTTGACCCATTTCGAGCCTGAATCGGTCTCTTCGTAGACACGGAAACTCATCTGCTCGCGGACCGTGATGCCGACCATTTCGAGCAGCTCGATCATTCCTTTCCGTGTCATGCCGGGGAGAGCGCCGTGCTGCTGCTGCTCGGCGAGCAGATCGTCGACTCGGGCGCCCCTTCCCTTGACGTTCGGGGTGTGGTTTGCTGCCCCGGCCGCAACGCGCTGTTCCACGAACTGGCGGAGCTTTTCCCGCACATCGTTCCAGCGGGCTTCCCGGGCCTCTTCGTCTTCCTCCGGCTCCCCCTCTTCGGCGTCTTCCTTGGGCTCCTCCCCCGCCGATTTTTCGTGATCGTTTTCGGTTGCGCGTTCATCGCTCTCGTCCTCGGGAGCGGGCGCGAAGTGCGCGGCGACCAAGCACCAGCCGAGGACCACGGCGACGACGATCCACCCCGCGTAGGGGGCGGCGAACGCCCAAAGCAGGCCCATCACGGCGCCACCGACGAGGCATGCAATGACGACGACGAAGGCGCCCAAGATGAACTGCTCGACGATGTCGCCGATACCGCCCTTCTCATTTTCGTCGCCGCTCCCCTGCGGCTTCGACGCGGTCCGCAGGCCACGCCCCACGGCCTTGCCGAGCTGGCGGACCAGCACGACGCTCCCGGCGGCCACCGCCGCGGCGAAGGCCCGCAGCGGCACCATCAGCTCCTCGCGCGCCGTAGGGACTACCGGCTCCTTCTCGACCGCCGCGCACTCGGGCTCCCTGGGCGTCTTCGTCAGGTCGACGACCACCTCAGCCTCCCGCCATCTTCGCGACGACCGAGCGGATCAGGGTGACGACGATGCCGGGGATCCCCCCGGCCTGGCCGGCGAGGACGGCGCCCATGAGGCCGAGGAGCGCGGGCCACAGCAT
Organism: Streptomyces sp. NPDC018693; assembly: GCF_044391385.1. Taxonomy (NCBI): domain Bacteria; kingdom Bacillati; phylum Actinomycetota; class Actinomycetes; order Kitasatosporales; family Streptomycetaceae; genus Streptomyces; species Streptomyces sp. NPDC018693. The sequence continues at coordinate 143,089 of NZ_JBIRZZ010000010.1, forward strand.
GCGCTTCTTCCACGGCCAGGCCCAGGCCATCAGCAGCAGGAGACAGGCGGAACCACCCAGGCCCGGATCACCCAGGCCGGTGTCGGTCGTCACGCTCTTGCCGACGCCGCCGAGGCTGTTGGCGAAGTCGGCCCACGTCCCACCGGCCGCGACCCACAGCGTGCCGGTGATGAACCCCCAGATCAGAGCCTGGTCCTTGTTCTGAATCTTGATGCGGTCGCTGCCCCGGAGCCCAGCGAGGAGGCAGACACCGGACGCGGCGGCGAAGAACGTCAGGGTGGCCGCGCCGAACAGCTGCATGCCGTTGATGCCGGGCGCGGCGAGCTGGGTGGTGGTGTGCACGCGGGTGCCTTTCAGGCGACGGGGCCGCTGGAGTACGGCAGGCAGGCGAGGAGGCCGGAGGCGAGGGGGACGCGGAACAGCCACCGGCACGTCCAGTGCCAGTGACGGATGCGGCGGTCGATGAACCACCACAGGCCGCCGCAGATGCCGCCCGCGGTGAGGAGGAGGCTGGCCGAGGACGGCCCCAGGCCCCACTCCTGGCCGTACGCGTTGAGGTACTCGACCGGGACAGGGGCGAGCTGGCGGCCGATCTCGGCGGCACCGGCGGTGACGATCGGCCGGACCAGCGGCGTCTTCTCCTTGAAGACGCCGCGCACGGCGTCGGTGCCGGTGAACTTCCAGGCGCCCCAGCCGCCACCGGCGGCGAGGACGAGCCCGAAGGTGCCGACGGCGGCCTGCTCGGCAACCGGCAGGTAGGCGGCGAACAGGTCAACCAGGCCGAGGCTCCAACCGAGGCCCGCAGCGGTGCCGTTGAAAGCGACGATCCGCATGCGCCGGTCTCCGAGCGCCTTCTCCCCCGCTTTGCGGACCGCGGTCCGCTTCGGCCCGTCGGCGGCGACCTTCTCGACCGGTCCGCTCGGCGCCGGTGCGGTCTGCACGGGCTGCTCGTCCTCCTCGTCGTCGTCCTGCTCCACGGCGTGCAGCGGGGCGGGCTCGCCGGGGGCGGGCAGGTCCGGGCGCCGGTTGTCAGGCAGGTCGGACAGATCGCGGGGCTTGGTGCTCCACCAGTCCGGCACGCCCGGCGACGGGGCCGGGGTGTGGATGCGCACCGGCGGCTGCATGGGAATCTGCGGCCCGTCCTCGTCATCGGGCTCGGCGTGGCCGACGGGGCGGGCACCGAGACCGGCCATGATGCGCTGCGTCCAGCGCTCAGCTGCGGACGCCATCAGGCAACCCCCAGCCAGGCGAACGTCACGTTGGCGAGCTGCCAGCACACGTAGCAGAGGCCGAAGAGGCCGAGGGCCTGCATGAAGGGGCGGCATGCGCGCCTGAGTCGCGGGTACGGGCCGACGGATCCGAACGCGAGCAGCGCCAGCAGCAGGGCAGCCAGGGACATTGGTCACCTTCCGGCGTAGGGCGGCAGCAGTCGGGCCGCGATATCAGGGAAGTTGGCGGGGCGCTGGCGCGGCAGACGCTCGGCGTCGAGGCGGCGCAGCACGGTGCAGGCCCGGGTGGCGGGGATGATGCGGCAGCCGCTGAGGCGGTACTCGCGCCCGTGGGCCAGGCGGCCGTCGATGATGGCGATGGGCACCGGCTGGACGTTGAGGAGGCTCTGGACGGCGCGGGCCCCCTTACGGAGGCCATCGAGCCGGTCGGTGACGTCACGGCTGCCGTGCCAGAGCCGGCCGCCGTCGACGGCGACCTCCCAGCTCTTGGACATCTTCTTGGGGTCGAGGACGTAGACGTGGCCGCGCGGGCTGATCGCGAGGATGTCGATGTTCGTCGAGCCGGACGGCAGACAACGGTCGTACAGGAACACCCATCCCTCGTCGACGAGCTCGGCGAGGAGCCCGGCGACGTACTGCTCCCCTACGCCGCCCGCCTTGTACTGGTCGGCGAGGCGGGCCGCCCGGGTCTGGATGCCCAGGGCGGTCGCCAGCCGGACCAGCGGCGTGCGCAGCTCGCGGGCGCGGGCGAACGCCGAGGCTCCGGGCGTGCCCGGCCGGGGCCGATGGCCGGGCCGTCCGAGACGGTTCCAGACCCAGAACGCGGCGACGATGAGCGCCACGGCCAGCAGGGGGGACATCAGGGCTTCCTCACGGGGTCGCTGGGCGAAGCAGAGGCCGGCCACCAGGTGACCGGCCTCGCCCCGTCCGCAGGTCAGGGAGCGGTGCGGCCTTGCCGCTTCCGCGTGTTGGTCTTCGTGCGCCGGTTGCGCAGCACCGTCTCCGGGAACTTCGCGCCCTCGGCGCGCTCCTTGCCGACGAGCTTCGCGACCTCGTCGATCAGGTCCTTGTCGCTGATGCCCTCGCCCTTGTCGGCGAGGACCTGCCGGGTGGCCGCCGCGATCGACAGCAGTTGCGTCGGCGCGGGCTGCACCGGCGGCACCGGTGCGGTCGGGTGCGGGGCGGGCTGAGCCTGCGGCGCGGGTCCGGCCGTCGGAGCAGCGGGCGCGGCCGGGGGAACCTGCGCCGCCGGAGCCGGCGCAGGGCTCGGGCTCGGCGCCGGGGCCTGCACCGGCGCCGGGGTCGACGTCGGCGCCGGACCGGAGCCCGGGGGAACCGGAGGGACCAGCGGAGCGGACTGCACCACAGGGGCCGACTGCACGGCGGGCGCGGCCGGGATCTCCTGGACCCGCTGAGCTGCCAGCACAGCGCCCTGCGCCGCGCGGAACTCGTCGTCACCGAACGCGAGGGCCGCGTACGCCTGACGGCCACCGATGCTGTGCTGGTAGGCCAGCAGCAACTCCACGGCCGACGTGTCCTCCAGCTTCCCCTGAAGCCACATGGCGAGCGCCCGGCGCAGCTTGACCTGCCGCACCCGGAAGACCACCCACCACGCGCCCTTCGCCATCAGCGACACCGCGCCGCCGACGATGCCCGCGGCCACCTGGTCCTCGTGGATGCCCTCAACGACCACCGCGGCGACGACGAACACCACCGCGAACCATCCGGCCTTCTTCATGGGCTTCGCCCGGTCCGGCTGGCCGCGCAGCAGCCACTCGGCGACGAGGCAGACGATCCACAGCAACTCGAAGAGCGAGGCCGCCGCGACGGCAATCGCCGTGGTGGTGACGACCAGGCCGAGGAGCCGGCTGATGCTGGCGGTCGACCAGACCACCGCCACCGCGGTGGAGCCGATCGCCACGGTCATCAGGAACCGCATCAAGGCGGCGTCCCAGTTCCTCGGCGGGATCGGGACGTCGACCTTGTACTCCTCCTCGTCCATCACCTCGTCCCCGAACACCTGGCTCGGGACCTGACGCGTGCGCGTCTCGGTCCGGTACCGGACGCCGGGAATTCTTGGCTGCTGTTCGGGGGTCTCGGTCATCGCTTCGCGCCCTTCACGCTCGATCCGTCAGAGATCGAGCCGAACCCGCGTCTGCAGGCCCGGCTCGATCTGATCGGCAGCCGCTAGGACCGCCTCGTACCACTGCCCTTACGGGCAAGTTCCTGCTTGTGCCGACGAGCGCGTTCCTTGCGCTCGGTCTCGGCTTTCGCCGCCTGCTTGCGCCGCTTCTGCTCCTCGGCCTGCCTCAACTGGGCGGCGAGCGCGACGTCGCTGCCCGGCATGAGCGACCGCGCGAAATCCCTGACTCCCATCAGTCGCTCACCTCCGCGCGCAGACGGGCGGCGTACTGGCGGTTCGTCTCACCGGCGTCCGGAGTGAGAATCAGCGCGATCATCCCGGCCAACACCGACTGATCCGCGCCCTCGGTCACGAAGTCAGCGACCTCGAGAACGTTGTTCATGTCCGCAGACTCGTCGGGGTCGTTCTTCTCCAGCCGGTCAGCAACGGCGAGCATCGCGTCCCTCACCGGCTCGAACGGCGGCACCGTCTCGTCGTACTCGCTCACCGGACCGCCCCTTCCAGGACGGCCGCCACACCGGACTCGGTCCAGCCGTGGCAGCGGCGGCAAACCAGCCTCCGGCCCTCCGGCACCATCCGGCGCCCACAGCACTTCGGCGTCTTCACCGGGCGCCTCCGCCCTGCGCGCCGTCACGGCGGGCGATGTCGTCACCGAGGCGCGCCTCGCTTCGCTGCTGCTGGCCAGCCGCGTACGCCTTCCGGGCCTTCCTGCGCTCGCTCGCCGCACTCATCCGGCCACCGCCGCAGCCAGCTGCCGGTTGTCGTTCTTCGACCAGTCGTAGCCGAGGGCCTGCGCCGCCCTGGCGACGGGCACCGCGAACTCGACCCGGGTCACACCGCCCGACGGCACCTCGCCCACGGCCTCCAGGGCCTGGCGGACGATCCGCACGCCGCCACTGCGACCGCTACGGCCACCGATGTCGTACACCTTCGCGCCCACCAGGACCGCGAACGTGAACTCGTCGACGTCCTTGTCCGGGTCGACGCTCGCCAGGTGCCCCGCGGTCATCGCGAGGGCCTCAGCGGCCTTGGACTTCTGCTCTTCGGTGATGCCCTCGGGTGCGGGCGACCCGAGATCAGTACTCTTACAAGTCATGCGTCAGCTCCTGTTAGGGCAGGTCTGGCGTCCCGGCCGCTGTGCAACCAGCGGTCGGGGTCCCGGCCCCTGTGCAACCAGGGGCCGGGGTTGAAAGGCGGTGCCCGGTGTGCAACCACCGGGCATCGCCGCTTCCCAGCAGCCCCGGCCTCCGCGTGCAACCACTCGGGTCGGGGCTTTGTGCTGCTGATTGAATACTACGCGCAACCTCGTTACATTCGTCAACGGGTTGCCGGGAGAGGACGGTGCCGTGTCGGACGAGCACCCGGGCGACGGGAGCGACGAGTTGCTGACGATCTCGCAGATCATTCAGCGCTTCGACGTGAGCCGGCAGACCGTCCACCGTTGGCGAGCCCGCGGTCTCTTTCCTGCACCAGAACCCAACCCCGGCAGCACCCGCATGAAGTGGCGGGAGTCGAAAGTGGCGGCATTCATCGCCGCCAACCCCAAACGCCCGGGAGCCCGGACAGACCTGAAGCGCGACCAGGGGGCCGTCAGCGATGACTCAGCAGGGGGCGACGACGAGTGAGGTCTGCGGCGCGTTGCCGACCCGGCCGCAACCCGGCTACGTCGCGCTGTACCGATTTTTCAGCGCAGCCGAGAATCGGCGACCTGGAGGAACAGCTCCGCTGCCCACGCGGCTCGGCCAGGACGCACGCGCGTCGCCTCCAGGAGGAGGGCCTGTTCGAGGAGGTCGGTACATACAAGCCCGAGGGCGGGCGCCACGCCCGGGTACATTTCCGTGCATTGATGCACAAGGGGGAAGCGTGAGTCAGGAATCATCGCCGCAGGTCGAGGACGACGAGGACCACTACGAGGAGTGTCTCGCCGACATGCGCAGGGGGTTCCGGTGCCGCTGTGAGCAGATCAATGCGGAGGAGGAGGCGTACTACGCAGAGCCGCCGGACATGTTCGCGCGGGAGTGGGGTTGTTACTGACCCTGTTCCGGGCACACGTGGGCCCCCTTCCTGCCGTTGCGGACGGCACAGGGAGGGAGCTTGTTGCGTGCGGGGGCGGGTGACGCTCGGGATGCCGCCGATATATATTCGAACGCGTGAGCGAGCCTTCCCGTCTGGAGCTTCTGCGCTTCACCCGCCGGGTCGTGGTGCAGCAGGCGACGGCCGCTCTGCGTCAGATCGACGGTTGGATCGCGGCTGAGGAGCGGCGGGAGGCTGAGCGCCTCCGCGGTGAGGAGATGCGGCCACCGCGTCCGGAGTGGCTGGTGCAGCACGGGCTGAACCGCAGGAACGTGGACTCTGTGCACAGCGGGGACTGCTGGGCGGCAGCGCAGAGCGGGCGGTGCCGTCCGGTGTCACGGGAGCAGGCGGTGGAGGCGTTGCGGCACGGCGTGCCTGCGTGCGTTCACTGCCGTCCGGATACGGCCCTGGGGGTTCTGGATTAGTCGGCTTGCGGGCGCACGGCTGACCGTTTTCGTGGCGGGCGGCTGATGCGTATGGCGTGGATGTGCGCGCGGCGGCTGAGGCTGTGCTCGGCAGCCGCTACTGTGGCGGCCCGTCTGATCTCCGTCTGATTGGGAGCAGCTCCACGTGAACAGCGTCGATCCTTTTCGTCTCGTCGTTACGGGCGGCGGGACTGGTGGGCACACGTATCCCGCGCTGACCGCAGTGCGGACTCTGCAGGCCAGGCTGGCGGGTGAGGGGCGGGCGCTTGAGACTGTCTGGATCGGGACGGCTGACGGTCTGGAGGCGCGCGTGGCCCCGGCTGAGGGGATCGCCTTCACCAGCGTCGTGACGGGCAAGATCCGCCGGTCGAAGAACCCTTTGAAGTTGGCGTCGCCGGCGAATGTCAGGGATATGGCGCGGGTGCCGCTGGGTGTCGTGCAGGCCCGGAAGGCCATCGATGAGTTCCGGCCGGATGTGGTGCTGGCGACGGGCGGCTATGTGGCGGTGCCGGCCGGGTTGGCGGCGCGGCTGTGCCGTCGTCCGCTGGTGCTGCACGAGCAGACGGTGCGGTTGGGGCTGGCGAACCGGAAGCTGGCGGCGTCGGCTTCGCGGATCTGTGTGTCGTCGGAGTCGACGCTTCAGCTGCTGTCGGAGTCGGCGCGGCAGGTGGCGGTGGTGACGGGGAACCCGGTGCGGCCCGAGGTTCTGGCTGGTGTCCCGGACAGGGCTGTGCAGGCGTTGCAGTTGTGGGGCTTCAACCGGGACCTGCCGACCGTGTACGTGACGGGTGGCGCTCAGGGCTCGCAGCAGATCAATGAGCTGGTCGCCGAGGTGCTGCCGTGGCTGTTGCAGGGGGCGAACCTGGTCCACCAGTGCGGTCCGGCCAATGTGGAAGGGCTCCGGGCGCGGGTGGCGGGGCTGCCCGCCGATCTGGCGGGCCGGTACTACCTGGCCGGGTTCGTGGGCCCGGAGCTGCCGGATGTGCTGGCGCTGGCCGATGTGGTCGTGTCGCGGAGTGGTGCGGGGACGTTGGCGGAGCTGACCGCGTTGGGTAAGCCGGCGGTGTTCGTGCCGCTGGCGTCGGCGGCGGGCAACGAGCAGGCCCACAACGCGAGGCATTTGCAGGAGGCGGGGGCTGCGGTCGCGCTCGAAGGGGAGGTGACCCCGGAAAGGCTGCGGGACGCTTTGGGCCCGCTCCTGGCCGATGCCGGCCTTCGCCGGGGCATGGCGGAGCGGGCCCGTGCGTACGGCCGTCCGGACGCGGCCGACAGGCTCGTGGACGAGATCCTGTCGGCCGCGTCCGGGAGGCCGGTTACTGGTCCGGCGGAACAGACGTCCGGCTCCGTGCCGCCCCGGCGGGCCAGCGCCACCACGGCGAACGGCGAACGGCGTTAGTTCTCAGGCACACCGTCAGGGCCGTGCGCGCGATGCGCCCTGCGCTGTCTTGAGGGCCTGTCCGAGGGCGGTGGCCACGTGGTCGATGTCGTCGCCGGTGAGGTGCTGGTGGAAGGGCAGCGTCAGAATCTCTTCGGCGACCTGCTCGGTGGCCGGGAGGGGCCGCCGCCACTGGGCGAACGCGGGCTGGAGGTGGTTCGGCGGGTAGTGCACTCCGACGCCGATGCCCCGGGCCCGCAGGTCCGCGAACACCTCGTCGCGGTTGGGGACCCGGACCTGGCACAGGTGCGGCACCGCCTGGTCGGGGTCGACGTCGACGAGCCTCACCCCGTCCAGCCCGGCGAGCGCTTCCCGGTACGCACGCCACAGGGCGCGGCGGGTGCGCTCGGTGGTGTCGAAGTCGTCGAGCTGCACCAGGCCGACGGCGGCGTTGATGCTGGACATCTGGTAGCGCAGGCCGAAGCCGTCCACGCGGTAGGTGGTGGCGTTCGCGCGTTCCGCCTGGGACTGGACGACGCCGACCATCCGGGCCCGCCGGATGGCGTCGGCCTCTTCGGGGGTGCGGGGGATGACCATGCCGCCCTGGCCGCAGGTGAGGTTCTTGATCGGCCCGAACGAGAAGCAGGTCAGGTCGCCGGTCGCGCCGACGCGGCGCCGCCCGTTGCGGGATCCGAAGGCGTGCGCGGCGTCCTCGACGACGGCGATGTTCCGTTCCGTCAGCTCGGCTCGGATGGGGCTGAGGTCGATGGGCCGGCCGCCGAACAGGACCGGGATGACGGCAGCCGTGTCGGGGCCGACTGCGTCCCTGACGAGCTGGTCGGTCACGCACAGCGTGCCGGGGTCGATGTCGGCGAAGCGAGGGGCGGCGCCGACGGCCCGGATCGCCTGGACGGTCGAGCACCACGTGATGGACGGGACGACCACCTCGTTGCCGGGGCCGATTCCGGCTGCGAGCAGCGCCGTGTGGAGGGCCGCGGTGCCGGAGGCGACGGCCACGGCGTCGGGAACGCCGAGGAAGTCGGCGACACGACGCTCGAATTCCTCGGTGACTTCGTTGTGCCCGTACTGCCCGGATTCGAGTGCCTGGGCCCCTGCCGCAGGTTCCCTTCCGTACAGGTACGGGCTGGCGTTGCGCCGGGCATCCGGCCTTGACGAAGCGTTCACGACTCCCCCTTCACTGCGGGCGTGACACCGCCCGCGCCTTCGGTGTGCGCGGTCTTGGTGTCTGAGGCGATCGGTCGAACGACCGGCCGGATCAGCGCGCTGGCTGCTTCGAGGGCTGCGGACACGTCCGCGACCGTCGGTCCGGCGGCGATGAGCATGCCGATCTTGTGGCCGGACTGAACGTGCGGCCTCACGAGGTCGCCGGGCTTGGCGTACAGCTCGACGTCGGTGATCCCGGGGGTGCTGCGGGCTTCGGTGACGCCCTCCCATCCGACGAGCTCGCCGTCCGTGGCGAGGGGCGATCCGATCAGCTCAACCGCCGCATGCGCGTCTCGCGTCGGCACGAGGTAATCATCGAGCGGCTCACCGAGCGCGAGTGCGACGAGCGCGCCCACGACGTTCACGCCGTAGGCGGCGGCGAGCAGTCGCGGAACGCCGTCACCGCCGAGGCGTGTGTTGGCTTCGATGACCCGTTCCTGGCCGTCGGCGCCGAGGACGACGTCGAAGTTCGCTGGACCGTTTGCGATGTCCAGTGCCCGGCACAGCCGCTCGACAGTGGTCTGGAGCTGATGTTGTGTCGCCGAGGGCAGAGAGGCGGTGCGCAGCCGCCTGACGACGAAGCCTCCGTCGACGAAGTCCTTGTCCTTGATGCAGGTCAGTGCCGCCCGGCCGTCCTGCATGAAAACCTCGATGGCCAGCGGGCGGCCCTGGACGAACTCCTCGGCGATCACGCTTCGGGAGGCGGAGTAGGAGCGGGCGCGGGCGACGGCGGCGGGCAGGTCGTCGGGGTGGGTGACGTAGGTGACGCCCTTGCTGCCGGAACCGTCCACGGGCTTGATCATGAGCGGGAAGCTGAGAGTTGCCGCCTGGACGACGACCTCTTCCGGGTTGTCCGACGCTGTCCATCCGTATCCGGTGATGCCGCAGGACGCGGCGATCGCGTGGAAGGTGGCCTTGTCGCCGGCCGCGAGTGCGTTCTTCGGGTACACGTAGGCGGTGCCGTACCGCAGGCCCAGGGCATGCCAGCTGGCCAGTGCGGCGTCGCTCGCGCCGGCCACGATCCCGGCGGGGCGCGCGTGGCCCAGCGCGTCGGCGATTGCGTCGGTGTTCCGCGTGGAGATCTCCAGGGCTGCGTCGGCGAAGGGAAGCGCGGGAGCGTCCGGCCGCATGTCCACCGCGATGGTGGGGATTCCGCGACGCCGCGCCTCCTGGAAGAGCGGGATCTGCTCCTCGGACGCGCCAAGCACGATCAGCGCGTCCTGTGGCCAGTGTTCAGGCATGCAGCGGCTCCCGGGCCGTGTCGGCGGTGCCGCAGGAACGCGTGAGGGCCGAGCTGCGCGTCAACGGCGCCCACCGGTCGCGGTTGCGGCTGTACCAGGTGGCCGTCTCGACGAGGCCGGCCGCGAAGTCGTGGGTGGGCTGGTAGCCGAGGGCGGCGATCTTCGACCAGTCCATGGCGTACCGGAGGTCGTTGGAGAGCCGGTCCGGGATGTACGTGACCTGCTCCCAGCCGGCGCCGCAGATGCGCAGCAGCTCGTTCGTCAGCTCTCGGCTGGACATGTCCGTACCCCCGCCGATGTTGTAGATCTCACCGGGAGCGCCTTGGCGCAGGACGAGTTCGATGCCGGCGCAGTTGTCCTCGACGTGCAGCCAGTTGCGGACGTGCTGGCCGCGGTCGTGGAGGGTGACGGGCTCGCCGCGCAGGAGCCGGGTCACGAACAGCGGGATGATCTTCTCGGGGTGCTGGCAGGGCCCGTAGTTGTTCGAGGAGCGGGTGACGCAGACCGGTGCGCCGTAGGTGTGCCAGTAGCTGAGCGCTACCAGGTCGCTGGCGGCTTTCGACGCGGCGTAGGGGACGGTCGGGCGCAGCGGGTAGTCCTCGGTGGCGGCTCCCTTCAGCAGGGGCCCGTAGACCTCGTCCGTGGAGACGTGCACGAACCGGTCGGTGCTGTGCCGCATGGCCGCGTCGGCGAGGATCTGGGTGCCGTGGACGTTCGTCACGAGGAACGTTCCGGCGGTGGTGAACGAGCGGTCGACGTGGGACTCGGCGGCGAAGTGGACGACTGCGGTGTGCTGGCGGACGAGGGTGTCGACCAGCTCGGCGTCGCAGATGTTCCCCTGGACGAAGTCCAGCTTGGGGCTGAGGAACGCCTGTCCGAGGTTCGCCGTGTGGCCCGCGTACGTGAGCGCGTCCAGCACGGTGACCTTCTCGACATCGTCGGCGGCCAGGATGCGCCTGACGAAGTGGGAGCCGATGAAACCGGCTCCGCCGGTAACCAGCAGCTTCATGAGTGCCTCCGGTGAGGGTGACCGGCCGGCGGCATGGGTGTGCCGCAGTTGGGGGCCCGGTCGTGGAGACGCCCGGCTGTTGCCGGGTGCAGTCCTCAAGATGACGGCGTGAAGACCGGTCGGGGACTGCTCAAGGGCGCACCGGCACACCGTGTGCGAACCGCGCATACGGTGTGCTTCCGCGCGCCCTCCCCGTGCGCCCGCGACGTCGCTAGGTTCTCCTCCACCCAACTGGGTTCGAGGAGGTTCCCATGGGGCCAGCGTCTGCTGAGATCGGCGCCCTGTTACGCGGTGCCCGCTGCGCGAAGCGGCTCACACAGGCCCAGGTCGGCGCGGTGTGCGGGTACTCCGCGTCGGCTGTGTCGCGCATCGAATCGGGCAAGCTGCGCTTGGACTACTCGTCGCTCATGCGGTTTGCCGCGTTCTTGGAGATCCCGTCCGACAGGCTCTGTGCGTCTGCCGTACCGGACATCGTCAATGTCGCTACGGTGGCCGGAGGTTGTCGGTCGGACGAGGAGGATGCGGTGCGTCGTAGGGAGCTGCTGACGGGAGTGATGGCAGCGGGGGCGACGGCCGTCGTGGGCGCCAGTCCGGCATCGGCCGTCACTCCACCCGACGACTTGGAGTTGTCGCTGTTCCGGCTGCCGCAGGCGGCGCCGATGCCGCTGCCGCGTCTCGTGGGTCAGATCTCTGCCGCACGACGGGACTTCGGCGCCACGGAGTACACCCGTCTTGGCCACGTGCTGCCCGGACTGATTGCGTCGGCGGAGGCGACCCGGGACGCCTCGGCGGGCCGGGCCCGCGAGGAAGCGAGCGTGGCCCTGGCTCGCGCCTACGTGCTGGCCGCTGAACTCGCCACGAAGCAGCACAGCGACGCGGCATGGGTGGCGGCCGACCGTGCCCTGTCCGCTGCGCGGTCCAGTGGAATTCCGGTGGCGGTCGGGGAAGCGTCGCGCGTGCTGGCGATCGCGATGCGCCGGTCTGGCCGGTCGTCGGCCGCCGTGCATCTGCTCACCAAGGAGGCCGCGGACCTGGACGCCAACCGGGACCACACCGGCGCCGTCCGTACGACGCTGCTGCTGACCGGCGCCTACTCGGCGGCGGCAGGCAGGGACCGGTCGACGGCCCTGTCCCTGCTGGAGGAGGCCGAGCAGGAAGCGGACCGCAGGCCAGCGGTGCCGGGACTGTTCACCGTGCAGGCCACCCGGACGCAAGTCGATGCCTATCGGATCAGCGTGCTGAACGTGCTCGGCACTCCCGACGAGGCGGTCAAGGCGGCGGCCCGGCTCGATGTGAGCCACCTGCCCACGCCTGAACGGCGTGCGCGTGCCTGGACCGATGTCGCCCGCACGTGGAACGCGCTCGGGGACAGTCGGCAGACGTTTGCGGCCTTGCGGCAGGTCGAGCAGGAGGCCCCGCAGGAGGTGCGCCGGCCAGCACTGCGGGCTCTGACGGCCGGGCTGCTGTACGGGCCCACCCAGGTCGAGGGCCTGCGGGAGTTCGCGGCGCGCACTGGCGCCCTGACCGCCTGAGCCGCCCAGGCGGCCGGCCCGGTGCGACGAGGCCCCTGCCGGGTTGGGGCAGGGGCCTTCTTGTTGTGCGGTCAGTCGTCGGCGGTGGCCTGCTGGCGGGCGCGCTGGTCGCGTTCGTCGACGGTGAGTCCGCCGTAGATGCCGTCGCGGATGCCGTTGTCGATGGCGTAGTCGGCGCAGGCTTCGCGGACGGGGCAGCGGGCGCACCGTTCTTTGGCGGCGTCGCGGGCGGGCTTGAGGGGAATGGCGCGGCTGCTGTCGACGAACAGGTCGGGTCGTTCCTTGCAGGGGGTTTCGGGCCACTGGCCGGGGGTGGTGTCGAGGGCGTCGAGGAAGTGGGGGACGGTGCTCACGGGGCCTCGCTGTCGGTGAGGGTGGCGAGCTTGAGAGGGCCGGGGTCTTCGGTCCAGACGGCGAGGGTGTCGAGGATGCGGTTGCGGGTGTCGCCGCCCCGGAACGGGGAGCCGAGGTTGCTCTGCTGCTTGACGTACTTGCTGGTGGTGATGGTCCGCGTCCGCAGGGCTTCGTAGGCGGTGACCACCGTGTTGAGGTCGGCGCGCAGGGCTTCGGCGCGGTCCCAGCACTTCGCCCAGGCGGACCCGGGAAGGCCCTCGTCGGGGCCGCGCATGAGCTGCTCGTGCTCTTCGGGGCTGATGTGGAAGTGGTGTCCGCCCGCTGCCTCGCCGACGAGCGGGCCGGTCTGTCCGCAGTCGCAGCGCACGGGGGCGAGGAGGTCGAGCGGCAACTCCATCGCGTTGGCGATGTGCTCGCGGGCCTCGGCGAGGGTGGCCTCTTCGCGGCATCGGGGGTCGATGCAACGCCGGTCTCCGCAGACCTTCCACTCGCGGGTATCGGGGCGACTGGGCGCAGTGTCCGGACGCGGCGTCCGGATGGTGTCCGTGCTGGTCACGCCGGTGCCGAGGACGGGCGGCCGGGTGCGTCCGGACGTCTGGAGGCCGATGGCCGGATAGGCGTCCGCAGGTGTCCGGTCGGTGTCCAGATGGGGGTGGGCGCCGTCGTCGCTGTCGCTCCACCGGTAGCGGGTGCCAGTCGAGTTGCGGCCGGTGTGCAGGGGGATGTCGAGGGCTCGGCGTTCGTCGTCGTTGTGGCTGGCTGCGCGCCAGCATCTGGCCGGGCCGCCCTGCTGGGGGCCGTCCCAGGTGGCGGTGCAGCGGGGTACTCCATCGGGCGCGGGCCCGGCGGGGTCCTCCTGGGTGGCGCGGGCGTCGGCGATGGCCTGGAAGGCTTCGGCGAGGGCGGCCGGGGCCAGGTGGCGGGGGACGCGGGCCCGGTACTCGATGCGGACGCCCCGTCCGGACGTGTCCGGCGCGTCCGGGTCCGGATGCGTCCGGACGCTGTCCGTGCTGGTCGTCGAGGGTCCGGCCGCGTCCGGCCGGGTCCGGGTGCACACGTTTTGGCCGCAGTCGCAGTTCGCGCACCCAGCGCAGAACGGCTGATCGCGGTAGTTCTCGTACGCGACCGGCCGGCCGCCGCACACGCAGCAGCGGGCGGCGTCGTCCTGGCGGTCCAGGACTGCCGCGATGGTGTTCTCGGCGCGCCGGTAGCCGTCGTTGTCGGTGGCCGGGTCGAACTGCCATGGTTCGCCGTCGGTGTTGGTGACGAGGCTCCAGCCGTACGCCTGGCCGTGCTCGTCGAGGTGGAGGGCGAGGGCCAGGCCGCGCGGGTGGAACGCGATCCGGTTGATCAGCCACAGCAGTCCGGTGTCCCGCAGCGCGGCGAACGGCCGCGCCTCGGCTCGGACGTCGGGGTGGGGGCCGCCGGGGGCCGGGGCCGCAGCGGCGATGTCGAAGGCTTGCGGGAACACCTGGGTGCCGCCTTCGGGCAGGTCCAGGACGATGCATGGTGCGTGCATGACGTCGCGGAGCTTCCCGTGCCAGACGCGGTGTGGGGCGTCGGGGTGGGTGACGGTGACCCACTCGCCGAGGAGTTGTAGCAAGGTGCTGTGGGCGGTCAACGGGGTGCCTCTTCTTCCGTGTGCCATCCGCTGCCGGGCTCGCCGACGCGGAGGTGATACTGCTCGTCATCACCGCCGCCTTCGATCTCTTCCACCGTGGCGCCGGTGGCGCGGGCTGCGTTGAGGAAGTCCTCGCCGTGCTCGGCGAAAACTGTGACGAGCCAGGTCTGGCCGCCGCGCGGGTTGTCCCGGCCGTCGAGCCAGTTGGCATACACGGCCGTACGCCTCCACATCCGCATGCGTTCGCTGTCGTCGGCGGTGACGAGGAAGCGGTGTACTCCGGCTCTCACTTGAGCCACCAGGCGGGCGCGTCCTTGACGATCCGGTCCATGAGCCAGCCGGGCCGGTGCGGGATGGGTACAGCCCAGCCTTCCTCTCCGGCCGGGGCGGTGACGATGACGCTCGGCGTGCGGTCGGTGACGTGCTGCCAGGTGATCGTGATCTCTTCGGGCTTCTGGTCGGCGTCGAGCTCGGCGGCCTGGTCGGGGGCGACGGAGTACCGCTTGCTGATGGTCTCCATCGTCTCCAGCAGTTCCACGGTCATCGGGTCGTCTCCTTGGTGCTCTTCGCCGGGGTGGCGGGCTGTGCCAGGCGTCGGCGTTCGCACGCCTCTTCCTCTTCGCGCGTCTCGTGTGGGACTTCGCAGATCGTCGTGCTGTCTTGTGCGGGCTGCGGGGCGACGGCGGGCGGGGGCCGGCCGTCGCTGTACTGCCACAGCGGATGGTCGGGGCGGGCGGTGACGTTGAGGACGCCGAGGAGCTTGAAGGCCATGTGCTCCAGCACCGTGCGGTCGAGTTCGACCGGGTACGGCGTCGAGTTGTCGAGGGCGTACACGAGGGCGTCGACCGTCATGCCGGGCCGGTCGACGGGCAGGGCCTCGTCCCAGCGGTAGGTGCAGCGCCCGCACTCGCGCTCGTGCCGCTCGGGGAGCGGGCCGCGGCGGGCCACAGCGCCGTTCCAGTCGGAGACGGTCACGCGGCGGGTGAGGGCCTGCCGGTACCAGGTGAACGCCTCGGTGTAGAGACACTTCGGGCAGACGGCTCCCTCGGCGGAGTACGGCGGCAGCACCCCTCCGTCGTGGCCCGCGGTCTCGTCGACGGCATCGGTGGCGGTCATACGGTTCCTTTCGCGTGGACGCGGTCCTCGTGCTCGCGGACGTCGCGGCAGTTGATGACGCGGCATCCGTCGTCGAGGAAGTAGCTGCCGTGCTCGCAGCGCGCCCGGTTGTAGTGGGGGTCTTCATCTCGGCGCGGGGCCCGGCGGGGGTCCCCGGTGGGGCGCTTGTGCCAGCCCGCAGGCTCGTCCTGGATGTCCGAGTCCCAGCCGGCGACCGCGCGGGCGACCAGCTCGGCGTCGCGGGGATAGCACCAGCCATGCGCATAACCCCAGTTCGGGCCGTCGATCCAGAGGGCGATCAAACGGATGTTGGATCCCAGCCAGATCCACACGTAGCGGAACTCGTGATCGCGGGCGAGTTCGAAGCCCTGCCAGTGCTCGTCAAGGATCGGCGTCTCGTGGTGCTGCATAGGCATGGTCGGGTTCCTTCGCGCGGTGGGTGGGCCAGGCGGCGGGTCAGCGTCGGCGGTGGCGGCCGGTGGGCGGGCCGTAGGGGCTCATCCACGCCGGCCGCCGCTGGGCGGTGGCGGGACCGAGCGGATCAGCGGCCTGCTGGCGGCGCACGAATTCGGCGACCGCGGTCACGGTGCGGGTGAGCTGGCGGGCCAGCGCGCGAAACGCTTCGAGGAGCTGCCGCCACATGTCGGCGGCGCGGGCCAGGTGGCGGCCGAGGGCCTCGGTCTGCTCGCGGGTGAGACGGAACAGCTTCATGCGGGGGCCTTTCAGGTTGGGGTGCTCCAGCCGAACGGCGACTCGCCACGGTCGGAGTCGACGGCGAGTTCGGCGATGTGCCGGACGGTGCAGGTGACCCGTGCGGGGTCGCGGGTGAACAGGTCGAGGTGCGGCAGCTCGGCGGGCAGGGTCAGGCAGCACGTCGTGTGCGAGCCGCCGGCGGGCGGCATCTCGTGCACTACGACCGCGGGGGTGCTCATGCGACGCTCCGCCGGTGCTCGGGGCACGAGGGGTCGTGCGCGGCGCCGCCCGTCGCCCACGCCTGTCGGCAGGAACACGGGTCGGCGCTGTAGCGGAGGACGCGGCGGGCCTTGTGGGCGGCCCGCAGCCGGGCGAGCGGTCCGGCCTGCTTCACCGGGGCCAGGGCGGGCTCGTCGTCGGTGTAGTCGCCCGGCATGGTGGCGCGGCCTGCTTCGCGGACCGCGCCGAGCACGCACAGGGCCGCGACCGCGTACGCGGCGGCTGCGTGCCCCCAGCGGCCTGCGGTGATGTGGCCGCCGCCGACCGACACGGCGAACACGAAGCCGAGCCCGAAGAGGGTCGCGATGGCCATGCTGGTGCGGGTCACTGTGCCCACCTCCGCCAGGCGCGGTGAGCACGGCGGCAGCCGATCCCGCCGAGGGTGAGAACGAGCGGCGCCAGGAGGAGAACCAGCGTCAACGGGTTCATGGACGGCTCCCTTCGGGCGGGGCGTAGTGTGCGCTCCTCGGCGGCGAGCGCGCGGCGGATTGCAGCCATTTCGGGGATCACCGCTGGACCCTCGGCCGGAGGATGGCGTCGGCGAGGTCGACGGCGGCCTGTGTGAGCGACGACTCGACCAGGCCGTGCTCCTGGTGAACGGTCTCGAAGGCTTCGTTCAGCACGCCGGTGATGGCACGGCCGACCTCCGGGTCGAGGCATGCCATGTATGCGGCGTCGGCCATGGACTGGGGGTCGTCGGCGCGACCGGTCCCGGCGACGCACACCGGCCGATCGACCGGCCCGGCGGCCACGAATTCCTCACCGAAGTGCAGGCCGGGGTCGTTCCACATCTTCGCGGGGTCGTACCACCAGTCGCCTTCGGTGGCCGCGTTGACGAGCGACAGCAGCATGCCCCGGGCGGTCTGCAGCCGAAGGTCCGCGCGGACCCGGGCGTCGTCGGTGTGGGGTCCGGCGCCGTTGATGGCGACGATGACGCGGGGCTTGATGCTGCTGCCGCTGCACGCGGCGCAGTAGTCACGGCCGTTGACGTGCCGCCAGCCGTGCGCGGCGCCGATCTGCCGGGCCTCCTCAGCCGTCATGCCGTCGGTGATGAGGGTGGTCGCGCAGGTCGAGAAGCCGCGGGTGGTGTTGCAGTGAAGCGTCGTACTGGTGCTCACGCTCTGCTCCTGGTTTGCTGGGGTCGGCCGCCCCTGTGTCCCGCAGGGGCGGCCGTTGTGGTGCGGGTCATGCGTCGGCGTGGTCGGCGGTCTCGTGCCGGGCCAGCAGCGTCTTGCGGCAGCCGCTGCACAGCGCGTACTCGGCGGCCTTGTCCTCCGGCAGTGGCTCCGTCGCCTGGTACTGGCCGGGGCAGATCGTGCGCCCGTTGTCGTCCGGGATGTGCTTCACCGACGTCTGCGGGCTCTGGTTCACCGACCGCGAGTTCAGGACGTACGGCGGCGCGGCGGGCTCGTCGAACGGCTCGATCTCCCCGTGCAGTTGCTCCAGGGCGAGGGCGGTGTACCGGGTGCCGACGAACGGGGCCTCGTACAGCGTCACGCCGTCCTCGGTGGCCTCGGTGGCCTTCGTCCACACACGGCCGTCCGGCGTGCGGTAGGCCCTGGCGGGCTCGCCGCCCCAGTGGGCGACTGTGCTGCAGAACAGGCAGCGCTCCACGCCAGCCTCGTCCGGCTGGTAGAAGTGCGGCTGCGGCTCGCGCTGACCGCCGCGGCGGTTCTGCGGGCACAGTCCCGGCACGTCCGCACTGTCCGCCGGGTCGGTGTTGATCCACGCGGCGAGGGCGTCGGCGTACGCCTTGCGTGCCCTGCGGGCCTGCGCCTCCTGGCGGTCCGCTTCGGCGCGTAGCTTGCCGAGGTGTGGCGCGTGCCGCACGAGCGCGTCGTACAGCGGGTCGGGCATGACCTCGGCGAGCTTGGCCGGAGTCCGCTCGGTGCCGTGCCCGGGGGCCAGGCACAGGCGCAGGAAGTCGCGGACGTCTTTCTCGGTGTCGAACTTCAAGGGGTCAGTCCTCTTTCTGGTTGGAGTTGGTGCGCTGCTCCTCGATGAGCGCGCGTACGGCGACGATCGCCATGCCGTACAGAGCGAGCACGCCGTCCACGACCCGGCACATACCGGCCTCGGTGTCGGTGTCGGCGGCGAGCGCGTCGAACAGGGCTTGCGTCGCGTCCTGGTCCTTGTTGGCCCACGCGGTGACGAACTGGGCCGCGAACTGCGCCTCGGGCGGCAGGTCTTCGGGGCGGCCGGGCTCGCCGGTCTCGACGTCCTCGACCTGGAGCACGAACATGCCGTCGGCTGGCGGCTCCACCCCGAACGAGCACATCGTCGCGAGCATCGCGCACAGCGCGTAGCACTCCCGGCGGCTGTCTTCCATCAGCGGGACGAGGAGCATCCCGCCGCCGTGCACGTCGCCGGCGAGCGCCCGGTTCACGGCCTCCTCGACGATCATCGGCGCCGTCGCGTTCGGTTCAGAAGCCACAGCTCTCTCCACAGTCGTCTTCGTTGCAGTCGTCGCTCGGCCAGGTGTGGCCGTCGAGGTCCTCGTGGTCCTCGCCCCTGTGCCCCGGCGACAAGACGCACTCCGTCTCGCCGCTGCCGAACGGCACGAAGTCCATGTGCGGGCAGCGCACTGTCGGCACCCGGGCGTCCCGCTCGGCCTCGGCCTCCAAGGCGGCCCGCTCGGCGGCCTTTTTCGCCGCCCGGGTCGCGGCGGCCTTCTTCGCGGCGGCCGACCGGCGGGCCTTCACCTCCGGCCGGTTCCGCCACCGCGTCCGCGCCGCCCGCATCTCCTGGGCGTGCTGGGCCGACGCGGCACCCAGCGCCTGGAACAGCGCCCCCACCGGATCGACCGTGCGGTTCGGGTCGTGCACCGCCCGGTCGAAGTCGGCGACCGCGCGCACGGCCTGCTCGCGCGGCGTCAGGTCCTCGCTCACGCGGACTCCTCGGTCAGCATCGGGTCGAAGCGGCACCGCAGCAGTGCCCGGGTCACGGCGCGGGCGCCGTACCGGCGTACGGCCTCGTCGTGGCCCACCTCGGCCACGGCCCGGCAGATCTCGTCCAGCGGCACCACCGCGGTGACGGGCGCCGCAGCGGTCACCTGGCTGCGCCGCCGGTTCGTCGCGCAGAACAGGCACGCCGCGCCGCTCGCCGGGTCCGGCGGGGCCGCCGGGTGGATCCGGCAGCCGGTCGGCGACTGCTCGGCGCGGACGCCGGCCAGCAGCCGACGGGCCCGGTCCAGGCCCTCGCCGATCTCGTCGAGCTGCTCGGGCGCGGCCTCGAACACCAGCAGGTGCTCGCCGTGCTCGCCCAGAGCACGCAACGCGTCCCCCAGCTCGGTCGTCAGGTTGGTCATCGGTCGTTCACGTCCTCGGTCGTGGGGGCGTTGAGGCGGGCTTCCAGGTCCGCGAAGGCGAGGGCGGCTTCGCGGTTGCAGTCCTGGCACACGCGGTCTTCCGGCTTCGGCTCCCGCCGCTCCAACTTCGGGTTCCGGCACGTCCGGCACTCCCACCAGACCGACGCCGAGCGCTGCTGAGGCACCGAACCGGCCTTGCCTGACGGGCGGCCGTTCGCCCTGCGCTCCTGGCACGCCCGGCAGTCCGCGCCAGTGTCGATCAGCTCGCCGTCCTCGCACCCGGCGTCCGGGCACTCACCGGCCCGCACGAGCGCCTGGAGGACCTTGTACGGGTTGTCGATGCCCCGACCGGCCAGCAGGTGGCTCTGGTACCGGTGACGCACCCAACGGCGGGCCACACGGTCCGCGAGCTGCTCCGCCGTACGGTGCTCCAGCTCCCCCAGCACCGACACCCGCCACCCGTGCGGCACCTTCTGGGCTTCGAGCAGCTCCAGCAGGGACGGCGGCACCGCCCGCTCGACGACCGCGACGAGCGCAGTCTCGACCGGGGTCAGCCGGGTCCTGTTCCTCGAGGGCGCTCGCTTTTTCGTCGCGGCGGAGCCGCCTCGCGCGTCGCGCGCCCCACTACCGGTAGAGGCCCTACGGGCGTCACCAGCGCTTCGCGCCGCAGGCGCCTGTTCTTGATCTACTTCTTCAACACCTTCTTGTAGGTCAGTTACCGCCGCACCGGTGCGGCCAGGGGTAGCCGCATCCGTGCGGCCAGGGGTAGCCGCATCCGTGCGGTCAGGGGTGGTGGGGGCGGGGGGTGGGGTGGGCGCCCCCGGGGGGCCCCCCCCCCGCCAGCGGGTCGCCCCGTCGGCGGCACCATCCCCCGCCCCCCGAGCGGCTCGCGCCACCCCCACCAGGTGGTCCACCAGCACGGACA
>NZ_JBIRZZ010000010.1:163644-305887 GCF_044391385.1 Streptomyces sp. NPDC018693
GCCCGCGGGCCCGCCCCCCCCCCCCCCCCCCCCCCCCCCCCCCCCGCCCCGGGGGCGGGGGGGGGGGGGGGGGGGGGGGGGGGGGGCCCCCCCGGGCCGCACCGGTGCGGCCACCCTCCGGCCTGCGGTTCGCCCGTTCGGCGGCACGATCCGCTGCCCGCTGAGCGGCTCGCTCGTCCCACACGTGGTGGTCCAGCAGCTCGTACTCGCTCGGGAGCATCCGGCGTGGGTTGGTCGGGTCCGGCTGCCGGTGCACCTTGAGCAGCCCGCGGTTCTCCAGCCGCTTGGTGGCGCGGTCGACGGTGTCCACGGACTTGCCGATGCACTCGGCCAGCCGCTTCCTCGTCGGCACCCACGGCGGGACGTGGTTCGGGTCGATCTCGTCGGTGACCGGCGACTCGCGAGTCTCGGCGTCGACGAACGAACCGATCGCCGCGTACAACGCCTTGTCGACCGGGTCCACGCTGCCGTCACGCGCGAGCTCGGCGTCGAACTTCACCCAGTCCAGGGCTGCGCCGCGACGTGTCGCGCGGGGGTAGCAGGTGCTCACTAAACACCTCCTCTCTCAGCTCGTCGGGGGCAGGGTCAGGTCCGGGGCCCCGGCTGCGGGGCCGGTTCGAAGCGCGCACGCAGCGCCCGCTTGCGGTCCCGGATCACCTGGTCGGCGCGGGCCAGGGACTTCTACGAGCGCGCCCTGGCCGCCCTGGGCGACCGCGCCCAGGGCTGACGACAGCGCGCACCGGCTCATCCGCTGCGCTCGCTCTGCTGGATCGCCGCGCGGCACAGGCCGGCGACGTCGATCAGGAGCCGACAGACGCCTCCGATGAACACCGGCGGCCCGGCCTGCAGAGCGGTCTCCCAGTGCGCGCGGGCTGTGTCACGGTCGCCGTTGCAGTACGCGACGAAGAACCGGGACGCGAAGCCCTGCACAGGGTCGTCGAGCGCGCCTTCCTCCAGTTGCTCGATCATCCAGAAGTCGCCGCGCATCGGGTTCGGGGCCGCGTCGCCGTACATCATCTGCAGCGCCTTGTGGCCGGCGTCGGCGATGGCGTAGCAGACGCCGAGCATGCGGGCGGCGTCGCTGTCGGTGCCGAGCCGCGCGACCAGGTCGGCCGCGCGTTCGCCGTCGCCGGTGATGGCCGCGCCGAGCGCCTCGTGGATGAGCTTGGCGGCCTCCTCCGAGGTCATCATGCGGCGTTCCCGGGGAGGTGGAGGAGCGCGGCCTCGTACTGGCGGGTGAGGCTGGCGCGGGCGAGCAACGGCCGCGGGTCCTTCTCCGCCTCTTCCTGAAGGACGCCCAAGCCCGTCACGAGGCCGTCGAGAGCCTCGCTGTACGTCGCCGGCCGCCCCTCGCGCCACCAGGTGACCTCGGTCGGGTCGCCGACGTCGAACAGCTGGAGCATCGGCTTCTTGGCGAACCGGCGGGTCGTCCAGACCGCGCAGACGCCCGGGTTGCGGGGGCACATGATGCCGTCCGGTTCGACGGTGTCCTCGGGCAGGTTGTCGCGGCGCCGCATGTGCGGGTGGGTGAGGAACGGGCAGGCGCGGGCCGCGTACTCGGCGCAGTCCTTGTGTGACGGCGGCTCTGCGGAGACGCGGTTGATGACGCACATCCCGCCGAGGACGAACGCCTTGTAAGCGCCGAGGGTCTGGCCGCACAGGAAGCACAGGTTGAAGCGGACGGCTTCGGTGATGCCGCCGGGCTTGACCACGCGGTGGTCGGGCTGGCCGTCGACGTAGCCCACGAACCACGGCACCAGGCGGCCGTGCTTGTCGAGCGGGAGGCGGGCGAGGCGGGGTGGTGGGACCGGCACGTCGGCCGGGGAGGGCAGGGTGGCGCTGTTCACTGGGGGGCTCCTGGGTGGGGCTGGAGTCAGGTCAGGTCGGGGAACTGGCCGGTCATGCCGATGGCGAACGCGACGCCGCCAGTGAGCCACCACCAGGCGTGGAAGGGCGTGGCCCAGGTGGCGGCGGCGACGGCGGCCCCGGCGGTGAGGGAGAGCCAGAAGCGGCGTGCGGTCATCAGCAACCGTCCAGGTCGAGGTCGAGGTCGATGTGGTTGCGCGGCCGGTGACTGCTGGCCGACGGGGACGGCGGGGCCGTCGCGGTGGCCGCCCGGCGCGGCTCCTTGCTGACCCGGGCCGGGGGCCTGTCGCCGTTCTTGCGGCTGCTGCTGGAGGACGTCTTGGTGGCCTGGACGGGCCCGGCCGGGACCGCGTACGCGACTGCCGCGCACGGGTCGGCCGGGCTCTGCGCCTGGTCGCGGTCGCCGCAGTAGGCGACGCCCAGGCCGAGGAGGATGGCGAGGGCGGCGAGTCCGGCGATGGTGCGCGGGTTCCACGGATCGGTGCTCATCGGCTCTGCCCGGTGACGGGGCGGGGACGGCCGCCGCCGCGCTTGCGGAGCTTCGTGCCGACGGACAGCAGCAGGTTGCGGACGGTGCCGTACGAGTAGCCGGTGCGATCGGCGAGGTTCCGGATCGAGGAGCCGGCGTAGTACTCGGCGCGGAGCCGCTCCGCGAAGGCGGTGCGCTCCTGCCCTTTCTTGCGGGGCTGGCGGGTGCTGATCACGTCAGTTGGAGCCTCTCGTTTTCGTACGCCTCCGCGTACTCGCGGATCTGCTGAGCGACGGCCAGTTCGGCGCACACCTTGTGCGCCGGGCTGCCGCTGCTGTCCCGGAGGTGGGTGGGGAGGCCGCCGCACTGGTACCGGCAGGGCAGTGCCTTGCGCTTCCAGTGGCCGCGTGCCGACCAGTCCAGGACTCCGGTCGCCGGGGGTTCAGGCCGTCTGGGCTGGCTCGTGCGGCGGCCCATCGGTGGCCTCCTCGGTGGCGGGCTCGCGGGCCGCGGGCAGCAGGGTGAGCGCGTTGCGTTCGTCGGTGTCGAGGCCGCCCCAGACGCCGGACGGCTCCCGGCGCTCGAGTGCGTCGTGCAGACACGACGGGCGGGCCGGGCAGCGGGCGCACACCCTCTTCGCCTCCTGCCGGTTGGCGACGGATTCGGCGTCGTCGCCGTCCGCGAACCAGTAGTCGGGCGTCTTGCTGGTCTGGCACGCCGCGCCGTCTCCCCAGTGCGGTGGGCGGGCGAGGGTGTCGGGGGCGTAGTGGCGGCTGCTGGGAGAACGCATCAGGAACCTCCTCCTGATTCCGGGTCCGGACGCGTCCGGACGCGCATCCGCCGACGCGTCGGGACGTGCGTCCGGGCAGGTCAGCGGGTTGGTGCTGGAGCGGGGCGGGAGAGCGGCGGACAGCGTCCGGACGGCGTCCGGACGGACGTCCGCCACAGCCAGAGCCACGGCGGAGGCCGCGAGCGGCAGCCCCCACACGTGCAGCAGGGACAGGGCCGCGTTGACGGCCTCGTAGCCGTCGACGAGCCAGCACAGCAGGGTCAGCACGACGGCACCCCCTTGGTGCGCCACCGTTGAACGGTCTCCGAGCGCACGCCGAGCCGACGGCCGAGGTCGGCCGCCGACATGGCGGGGTCGGAAAACCGGAACGCGAAGCGGGCCTCACGCATGTCGAGCTCCGGCCACGGCTCCGGGCCGCGCAGGCACCGGCGGATCGCCACCACGTCCATGCCCTGGACGGTGGCCTCGGCGGGCAGCTCAGTCAGCGCCGCCAGCTCCACCGCAGGCGCGGACCGCAGCACCGAGTCCGCAAGGTGGCCGCCCGCCACACACCGGTTCAACCGGCACGTGCCGGTCACCTTGCCGACCGGCTCGCGGCCGTGGTGCAGCCGGAACGACAGCCGGTACGCGGTGACGTCCTTCCCGGCCATCGGCACGCCCTGCCCGGAGTGCCGGCCGCGCCAGCGGCGGTGACCGCCGCGCAGCTCGACCGACAGCTCCTCGAAGTCGTCGCGGGTCCACTCGGCGCCGCGACGCACGAAGAACGGCGGGATGCCGAGGTCCGCACGGACCTCGGCGACCGCTCGCTTACGGACGTGGAGCAGCCGGGAAGCCTCGCCGTTGGAGATGGGGCCTTCCTTGAGGCGGCGAGCGATCTTCTCCCACGTCTCGGGGCTCACGCCGCACCCGCCTTCGCCTCGCGCATGACGCGGTCGACCAGGTGCGAGCCCTCGACGCAGTGCTTTATGGCACAGCCGACCCGCACCTGGCCCTCCGGTTCGCGGCCGTGCGTCATCCGGAAGACGACCCGGGCCGCGGTGGTGAAGTGGTCGACCAGCGGCACACCGTCCCGGGTGCGGCGTCCGTTCCACCGTCGGTGCCCGCCCGAGGTGAGCAGGGCGTTCATCATCACGACCAGTTCCGGCGTCATGTGGTCCAGGTCCGCCGGGAGCGGCATCGGGGGCAGGCCCATGCCAGCCCGGGTCTGGGCGACGATCCCGCGACGGCAGCCGAGCCGGTAGGCCAGTTCGACGTCCGAGATCGTCTCGGCCTCCAGAAGGCGACGGATGTTCTCGTGGGAGCAGTTCATGACCGGCCCGCCTTCGCTCGGCGCGCGGCGGGCACGCACTCCCGGGAACAGCACTTCTGCGTGAGCCGGGTGGGCGTGAACTTCTCGCCGCAGCCCTCGCAGTCGCGGACGTAGTCCGTGCCGCGCTGCATCGTGGAGACGTGTGGCGCCAGCACGAGGATCGTGCGCGGGTTGGCCGGGTCCAGCTCGATCCCGCCGTACTTCGCGGTGATCTGCGAGTCGTCCAGCCACAGCAGGCCGTTCCCGGCGTCGCAGACGTGCTTGAGCATGTTGTCCGAGTCGATCTCCTGCCGGGTCGAGCGGAAGAAGACGCAGCCGAGCGCGACGTTGCCGGTGAGGGGGCCGCGCCGCCAGAACTGCCGCATCCGCCACTGCGTGGCCTGCTCGGCTGCCGCGTCGGCCGGGTCCTTGTAGGCGTGGCCGTCCGTGTCGAAGCGGGGCCGGGCCTTGCTGTGCGGCTCCCCCAGCAGGATCGTGCCCCACGACTCTTCCGCCTCGGGGGCGAGCAGCTGCATGAGCTGCTCGCCCCGCTCGCGGTCGGACAGGCCCGTCACCGGGCACCGTCCGGGCTGTCCGGCTGGGCCGGGATCACCACCGCCGGGTTGCGGACCTTCGTCAGCACCACCGAGTCGGCGTCGCGGGCACCCGGGTTGACCTCCGCGTACAGCGTCACCTCAGTGAGCCCGGCCGGGCCCACCTGCGTCCGCGAGTTCGCGAGGAGATCCATCGGCACGGTCACCGGCTGGTCGGCGCTGTACGCCGGGATGAGGGCCTGCACGGTGCGGGTGGCCTCGTCGACCGACTGCACGGCGACGAGGGACTCGACCCGCGGCCCCTGCCGGGCGTCCAGGTAGGCCCGCCCGAAGTCGGTCAGCTCCGGCAGCCTGCCCGGCGCCCATCGCACGTACCGGCGTACCGTCAGCTTCGGCAGCGCCTCCATGAAACCGGCCTGCACGCGGCCGTCGGCGAGGCCCTGCAGCAACCGCTCCAGCTCCTCCCGGAGCGGCTTCTCCGTGGCGAACGTGGCCGCGCGGACCATCGCGGCCCGCCACGACAGCGTGCCCCTGGTGGACTCCGCCGAGCACGGGCAGTTCGTCACCTGCGCGATCGCCTCGACGTCGTCGACGTGGCCGGAGCACTCCATCACGCTCGCCGCGCCCAGCGCGCACAGAGCAGCCGTGCAGCACGCGCAGTTGGGGCAGTCCGGGTTCGCCGGCCGGACATAGACCGGGCCGAACGGCTCATGCGTGGGGCCGTCGTCGTACATGCTCATGCTTCCCCCTGGGTGGTGTGCTTGTGGGAACTGACGACCTCGAGTCCGCTGGCTCCGCCGGGGAACGGGGCCGCCTCGACGCCGCTGACGTGGACGTGGGCGGGCTCGGCGGCCTGGAGTGCCGCCGCGCGACGGCCGCACCACTGCGCGGCCAGGGCGAGGGCACCGCAGCCCGCGAAACAGGCTGCGGTGCCGACATGGAGCAGGTTCGTCACGTCCCGGCCCCCGTGGGTGCCGGGATGAACGGCCACTCGTAGGGGGCCTCGTCACAGGCCCCGAACCGCTCCATCTGCCAGGCCAGCCACTCGTCGCGCAGCTCGCGCGCCCAACGGGCCTGCATCTCGTGCAGCTCGCCGACGTCCTGACGGCCGACCCACGGGAACCGGCTGCCGATCTTCCACGTGACGCCGCACGCGGCCTTGGCGTCGACCTCGCTGTTGTGGGCGCCGCCCTCCAGCGGCACGCGGTAGTGGTGGCACAGATCCACGAGCCGCCGCTTGCCCTTGCGGTAGCGGTCCAGGTGCTTGTCCAGCACCCACGGGTCCAGGACCACCGGGGTGGCGTCCCACACCGACTTCACGCCGTAGCGGGCGCACTCCCGCTCCAGCAGCGTCATGTCGAACGGGGCGTTCATCACGACGATCGGCCACGACTGGGCCGCGTACTCGGACAGGGCTGCCGCGATCTCCGCGACGACCTCGGCGGCCGGGCGGCCCACTGCGCGGGCGTGCTCCGTGGTGATGCCGTGGATCGCGGTCGCGTCGGCGGAGATCTCCGCGCCACCGAGGTCCGACCACCAGGTGCGGGCGACGGTCGGCAGGCCGCCGCCCCAGCGGACGACGCTGCCGGTGGCGATCCGGTCGTTGTCGACGTCCAGGCCGCCCGTCTCCAGGTCGAAGCCGATCAGGGGCTTACGGGTCCAAGACAGAGGAGCGTTCATGCGGCACGGGTCCTTCCTCGGCGAGCCCTGCGCGAGAGCTTCCGACGGGGCTGCGACCGCTTCACGGGCAGCCGGCGGGTGATGGTGGGGGCCGGGGCGTCCTGGGACGCCTCAGCGGCCTGAGATGCGGCCTCCGCCTCCGCGAGGAGGCGGGCCGTCTCCGGGTCCGGCGCGTGGAAGGACTGCGCCTCCCCCGCCTCTCCGGCGTCGTCGGTCTTGACCAGGGCGACGAGCTGGGCGCTCATCGGGACGACCTTCGCCAGACGACGCACGGCCGACTTCATCCACATCTCGACGAAGTGCGTGTGCCAGAAGGTGTCTTCGCGGCCCTCGGCCTTCGCCCGCTGGTACGCCTCGCTGTACTGGTCGCGGATCTCCTCCGCGTCCTCCCCGGTCAGCGCGACGACCTGCGAGCGGGCACCGCCCTTGAGCCAGGCGAAGGCGTACGCGACGATCACCTCGCCGCGCTCCTTCTTGGACTTGCGCAGGTCCGGCTCGTGCACGAAGTCCTCGCCGACCGGCGCGGTCGGCACGTAGTGGAAGACGTCGTTCTCGCGGATCACACCGACGTGCACCGAACGGACCGCCCCGGAGCGGTACATCAGGTCGACGAAGCCCTGCGCCATCGGCACGAAGCGGGCCAGCTTGCCCTCGCGGGTGATGACGGCGTGCTTCTCGTCCGGCAGGAGTCCGAAGCGTGCGCAGGACAGCAGGGCGTCGAGCACGCTGGCCGGGGTGCAGGTGGCCAGGCGCGGCAGTGCGGGCCGCAGGGCCGCGAAGAACGTGGACCGGTCGATGTGCGCCGGGAGCGCGTCGTCGAACTCGTCCGCGTACTGCTCCAACCAGTCCATGACCGTCTGGTTCATGGGCGGGCTGACCTGCTCGGTGCCCTTGATGTCGGCGAGCTGCTCGGGCACGCCGACCGGCTCGACGGCCGGGTCGGGAGCCGTGCCGGTCGCGATGCGCACCTTGTCCTTGAGGCTGAGTGCGGGCATGGTCAGGCCCCCTTCTTCTTCGTGGTGGCCGGCTTGGCCAGGAGCTGGCGGGCCTGGAACTTGCGGTAGAGGTCGCCCTGTTCGGCCTTGAGGCGCTTGGTGTCGAGCTGCGGGGCCATCACCGTGTAGCGGTCGACCACGGCGGGGTGCGCCTCGCTGAGCCGCTTCGACGCGAGGGTGCCGTTCTGCTTGTTCGTCCAGACGACGCGGCCGGTGGTGTCCTTGACGATCTCGGACGGGCCCGCGATGTCCCGCATCTCGTTCTTGACCTTGCGCAACTCGTCCTCTGCGGCCTCGACCGCAGCCTTGCAACGCTCGTGCTCGCCGAGCAGACGGTCGGCGGTCTCGACGTCGATCTCCTCGACCGACTCGGGCTTGACCTCCCACAGCATCGCGAGGAGCTTCTCGGTGTCCTTCGAGCCGTCGATGGGCGGAGGGAAGCCGTCGACGATGTGCCGCTGGTACCAGGCGCCGCAGAACCGGAACAGCTCCTGGATCAGCTCCTCGTCGCGGTCCTGCCGCCACACGCGGAGCCGGTTGCCGCCGATGACGGCCGCGACGTACGAGTGGTCCCAGCCGCCGACGGCGGTGTTCCAGTGCGCCTGGAGGGCAGCGGCCTCGGGCGGCTCCTCCTCGTTGTCCCACTGGCGGGCGACGTGCTCGCTGTGGTTCTTGCACTCCAGCGGGGCGATGACCCGGCCGAAGGAGTCGAGGACGAACCGGTCGACGTTCGAGCGGGCCCAGCCGTGATCGATGTGGGCGAGCGTCCCGGGCGGCATCGCCGTCTTGAGGCCGGTCTCGTCCTCGAACTCGGCCGCGACTACGGGCTCCATCCGGCGGCCGAACCGCATGAACCGGTTGTCGGGCTGCTTGAAGCCGTGCTTCTCCTCGTAGACGCGGCGCGGTCCGCGCTTGGCCATGCCGAGGATCGCGGCGACGTCGCTGCCGCCGATGCCGCCGTGCCTCACCTTCTCCCAGCGGGCGCGGAACTCGGGGTCGTCGAGGTCGCCGGCCGGGAGGATCAGCCGCGCGGTCGGCGCGTACGGCAGGCCGACGGGCTCAAGGTCGGCCAGGTCGAACAACAGGTCAGGTGCAATAGTCACTTCTCGTCCCCCGTGGTCGTGCTGGTGTCGGCGTCGCGCGCTGTCGTGTCCAGGTGGACCAGGTAGAGCGCTGCGGACTTGGCCGACGTGTTGGAGCCGCTGAGGCTGGTCATCGCGAACTCGCGGACCGTGTGCGCCGCGTCGTACTCGCGGTGGTCGTTGAGCCGCTCAATGGCCCTCTGCGCACTCAGCCACGGGTTCTCGGCGAGCCACCCGGCGAGCAGGGTCACGGCCTTGGTGTAGTGGCCGCCGTCGACGGGCTGGATCTCCCCGCCCCTCGGCTCGCCGTGCCGGTGCGCCTGGGTTCCTCGCCGGGCCTCGCGCAGCACGGACCGGTAGTCGTCCTTGTGTCCGCACGGGTTCGTCCACGCGTCGCGGACGAGGCGTACGCCGTCACGGACGAACGTGTCGGGCCTGGCCTCACCGCGGGGGCCGCCGCAGGTCTGGCACCGCGCGGAGATCTCGACCTCCGCGATGCGTACGCCCTCGTAACCGGCCTGGCGGCCGTAGTCGGGCACGCGGACGATGCGGGTCTGCGGCAGCGGCTCCAGGGCAAGCCCGTCGGTGCACCGCGCCCAGACTGCCCATCCCTGCTCGTGCGGGTGCGCGGACGCCTGGAAGGAGCCGACGGGCCGGTAGGCGGGGTACTTGCCGCCGTTGATGCCACGGGCGACGGCGTCGGCGCCCTGCTTGTTGCGGTAGACGTTGACGAGGATCTCCGTGCCGGGCTGCTCCTGGCACCGGTAGGCAGCCGCGAAGTGGTCGGCGGCGGTCGCGTACGTGATGCTCACTTGCCGCCCCCGTTCTCGCCGTTGGTGCGGGTCTGACGGGTCAGGGCGTGGCGGACGGCCGCGCGGACGGGGCCGTGGACGAGGACGCTGCACAGGTTGCAGCGGCGCGGGTCGTGCTTCACGAGGCACCCCCGCTCCAGCGCTCGGCCTGCTCCACGAGAGTCGGCTGCTGACGCTTGGGGTGGCTCTCCAGCCGGGCCCGCGCGATGACCGAGACGGGCAGCAACAGGGCGCAGCCGACGAGCAGCACGAGGACGACGGTCGAGGCGATGTCGTTCCAGCTCACTGGCCGTCACCGCCCTCGGGGGCGTGGTCGCCGGCGAGGATGCCGCGCAGCTCGGCGCCGTACAGCGGCTCGCTGCCGGTGAGCGGGTAGCTGGCCCAGACCTCTACGGGCACGTCGTCGAAGGTGGTGACGAGCTGGGCCAGGCCCTGGCCGTCGCCACCGGCGCGGATCTGCGCGGTGCGGGCGACGGTGCCGCCCATGATCTCGGCGCAGGTGTCGATGATCTCGCCCCGGCCGGTCTCGCTGATCTGGTGTCCGGTCAGGACGCCGGGCGTGTCACCGACCGGCCAGACCATCGAACTCAGCTTGGGGTGGTCGCTCAGGAGGTGTGCGAGGGCGGCAGCCACTGCCGCGTCCCCGGTAAGGTTCTCCTTCAAAGGGGGCCTCAATTCGCAGAGTTGTTGAGGTTTCTCCTGGTGGCGGGGTCGTCCGGACCGGGCAAGGGTCTGGGCGGCCCCGTTGCCGTCAGCGGACGGCGACGACGCCGGGGCGGGCCCCGGCGGGCTTGATGGCGGCCAGCGAGCGCACGGGCTTTTCCGGCGTCTGGGCCGGGTGCTGGTTCAGCAGCCCCTCCCAGATCTCGTCCGGGATGACCGTGAACAGCTGCTGGATGATCCGCAGTTCGCAGTCGCAGAACACGACCGATTCGCCGAGTCGCTGGTGAGGCAGACGGCTGATGCGGTCCTGGAGGAACCGCTTCTTGCAGCCGAGCTTTTCGGCGGCGGCTGCGTAGTCGTAGTTCCGGACCTCGGTACACGTGCAGTGCGGCCGGGACGGTCGGCGGACGGCGGTCTTCACGCCGGTACCTCGACCTTGGGTTCGGCCTTCGGCACGAGTTCGTCGAGCGGGATCTCGTAGGCCCAGGCGAGCGCGGTGACGTTCGCCAGGGAGGGCACGGACCCCGAGAACAGGCGGGTGACCACGCTCCTGTCGACGTCGG
This sequence comes from Streptomyces sp. NPDC018693, assembly GCF_044391385.1. NCBI lineage: Bacteria > Bacillati > Actinomycetota > Actinomycetes > Kitasatosporales > Streptomycetaceae > Streptomyces > Streptomyces sp. NPDC018693. The sequence goes on from NZ_JBIRZZ010000010.1 coordinate 174,407, forward strand.
CTCGGCGGGCGATTTCCTCGTGTGTGTTGTCGCCCTTGGCGGCGGCTCTGGTTTTGAGGAGTTCGGTGTCAAGGCGGAGCAACGCGGCCCCTCCCTTCGTGTGCGTGCATGCACGCTCTCTGTGCGTGCATGCACAAGCTAGATCATGTGCATCCATGCACACAAGCCCGACACGACGGAGATCATTAATGTGATTTTTCGAGCGCGCGCCGTAATCAATCACGAACACAAGCTGCGCAGTTGTGTCACAAGGGCGATCACCTGCGCCTTGTGCACCCATGCACGCCCCTGCCGTGAGGCTTGCCACCCCAGTAGCCTTCGCTGTATGCGGAGCAAGGGATCACCCGAACGGACCGGCGAGAGCACCGGCCCCGCGGCATTGGGGAAGCTCGTCGCCGAGCTGGCCCCCAAGGCCGGCTACGACCTGACGCGAGGCAGCACCGGACGCAGACGGCTCGCCGAGAACGCAGGCATGAGCGTGTGGGCCGTGGCCCGCATGCTGCGCGGCGAGACCCTCCCCAAACCCGAGAACATCGGCGGCCTCGCGGCAGCCCTGGGGGTAGACGAGGACCCGCTACTCGACACGGCCGGATACCGGAATCGGTCAGATCGAGCCAAAAGCGGAAATCAGCCTGTACTGTCAGTCGCCAATCCGCCCTCCCCGGAGGCGATTGCGGACCTGTTGGGAATCACCCATTCCTTCGTCCGCAAGATGCTCGTGAGCAGCATCAACGAGGCCGTACGGCTACAGCGCGAGGCAGACCAACACGAAGACGGCGAGGCCGGGGGAACAGCCGTCGCGAGGTAGGACGGGGGATACATGCAGCGCCCTTCCAACCGACCGAACACCATGGCTGTCGTCGGAGTGGGAACCGTGACCGGCGGGGCTGCACTCGCGGCCGGCGAGGGGGAGTTGGCCATCGCGCCCGGCATCACACTGCCCATCGTGTGCCTGACCGCCGCTGCCGTGAGCATCGTCCGCCGGTACATCGCCCACCAAGAACAGCGCATCCGCGACCTGTTCACGGGACTGGCGCGCCAGCACGCCGAGCGCGAGCGCGAGCTGGACCGGCGGGAAGCCGATCTCGCCCTTCGTGAGGAAGCATTCCAGCGCACGCGATGGATCACAGATCTGCGCGTCGCCGGCCTCTACGCGCGCATGGACATGATGCGCGACGAGTGGGCCAGCGAACACCTCGCCCACACCGAGTTGCAGGTCGAATACCGCGAACTGGCCCGCGAGTTCAACGAACTCTGCCTCGAATCAGCACAGGCGCCACCGGCAGAGGTCCACCAGTCGCCGGTCGCCGTGGGGCAGACCAGCCCAGCAGGAAACAGTCGCGGGCCGCGACGCCAGCAGCAGCGTCGCGGCCCGCGGCCTTTCCTCTCTGTCGTGGAAGCCCCCCGAGGACATCAGGACTCGGTCTGACCCACCCGGGCCCTCACGACCGCCGGATGGTTCGGGCAGATCTGCAGCGCCCTCGCCCGCGCCTTCACGTACGCGGACCGCACCTGCTTCTTGTCCGTGCCCCAGGCCCGCGCTTCCGTCTGCGCAGCAGGACCGGACCGGTGCTGCGCCTCGTAACGTGCGGGCGAGGTGGTGTAGCCGTCCTCCCACTCCCAGATCCAGACCTCACGCAGCTCGTGTGCGTCCGGCGTGGTGGCCTGCTGCTCACCGTCAGGGCCGTAGACAGCCGGCCCGAGGGCCCAGACCTTGACGCGGCCGGGCATGGCCGGGTGGACGCCGTCCAGCGTCCCGTGACGGGCCTCCCACAGCGATGCCGACCGCTGTTCCACGCGCGCCTCCTGGCGCCGCTCCAGCTTCCACACATCGGCAACCAGGCGGGCGAAGTCGTCCCGCCAGAACGCTTCTTGATGGCCGTCCGGAAACACGACGACGTGCACGACCGACCCGTCAGCCGCCGACACCGCGGCGGCCTTCCTTGCGGCCGGGACGGTCGCGGGCTCGGGCAGCGACACATGCGTGATCGGGGAACCGTCCAGCGAGGCGTCGATCGTCGACATGGCCGCGTCGTCAGCCTCCGGCAGCAGGTGCCCATACAGGTCCGACGTCGTCTTGATCGACTCGTGTCCGAGGCGCCGCTGGACATAGGTCAGCGAGTGGCCGGCGGAGATGAGGGCCGCCGCGTGGCTGTGCCGGAGGTCGTGGATCGTCGGGTTCTTGTGGGCGGGCAGGAGGCCGAGTTCCTTGGCCTTCTGCACGGCCGCCATCCACTCGTCGTAGAACGTCGAGTAAGGCAGCCTCCCGCCCTGACCGTTGTGGTAGATCAGCTCGTCCGGCCCTCGGGTGAGCGCGCCCTGCGCCACCCAGTTGTCGTAGGTGTGCAGCGTGATCCGGACCGAGCGGCGTGACCGCTTCGACTTGGGCTTGCCCAAGTAGTGGCCCTTGGACTTGCTCCACTTCCAGGCGCGCACGACCTTGACCCGCGGCTTCCCCGGGTCAGTCCTGTCGAGGTGACGGCAGGCTTGTGCAGAGATCTCGCCCCACCGCTCGCCGGTTGCGTAGATGTCCTCGACGAGGCGTCTGCCCTGCACCGTACGCATGCATGAGGCGACCCCGGCGACCTCGGCGGGCTCCAGGAACTCAATGTCCTCGTCGATCTCGTCGTCGGCCGTGCCGTCGTCGTCGACCCGGGGCAGACGCACACCCTTGCACGGGTTGCGGTCCCGCAGCGGCGGATCGGCCTCGACGGCCTCCTGCATGATCGAGCTGAGGAGGCCATGCAGGTTCTTGATCGTCTTCGGCGACATCAGCTTGGTCTTGGAACCGCGCCGCACCTTCGTCAGCTCCAGCTGGTTCACCCACGCCTGGATCGTCCGCTTCGAGAAGTGCTCGCTGCTGCGGATGTCGCAGTTACCGAACGTCGGGTTGATGTACCGCGCCAGCTCCCCGTGGCAGGCATCGCGGTAGCGGTCCTCCACACCCGTGCGGTGGTTGACCGACTCGGCCGCGTACCGCTCGAAGCGGTACTCCGAGTCGTCGGCGGCATCAGGGGCGATCATCCCCTTGCCCTTCACCCAGCCGGGAGGCCAGTCCTGCCCCGCCTGGTTGACGGCTTCACAGAAGAGCTCCGCCGCTTCCAGGCCGGCCTCATCACCGTCGAACCGCTCGGATTCGCCTCGGCCGTTTCTCGCACCGCCTTTTCTCCACCGCACGCGGTAGCTCGTGACCACCCCGTCCTTGTTCTTCATGGGTTTCACGTACGCCATGAAGAGCAAGGTAGAGGTGCCGTGCGCCAGCGGTGCGCCAGCGACACGGACGAGTGACCGCGAAACCCGGCCGTTTCACCAGGTCAGACCCAATGAGCGGGCCAGTGCCCAGAACCGGACTTGAACCGGCACGCCCGCGGAGGGGCAGCGAGGTTTAAGCTCGCCGTGTCTGCATTCCACCATCTGGGCAGGCCGAAGGCTCCGCATCGAGGTTCCGAGCCTATCGGGAGGCATCCCCCGAACAGCGGCCGGTAGCCCCTATGTTGTCTTATTTTATTGGCGCCTGAGGGTGCATCAGCCCGCAGAACTGGCCATCCGCACTTGCCAACAGCCTTGCAAGTGACGCCCCCTCACGTAAGCGGAATGACGGAATTTCACCGTCTGAACAAGGGTGATCCACCGGTTCTCGACATCGGGGACGCCTGTCATCCCCAGGTATGACTCGCCGCTCTCCTGTCCGACCGGAGTCGCCCTGCGGAACCGGAACTGCGGCTGACTACAGGGCGGCACTCGGCCGGAACGATGGTCCACGTCCCCGATCCGCACCGTCGTCCCGACAGGAGCCCCCTCCCGTGACCACCACCCCCCTCGCCGCCTCCCGGACCACCGCGGTGGCCGCCCATGCCCAGGAGCTGTCGAAGATCTACGGACAGGGCGAGACCCAGGTGGTCGCCCTCGACCGGGTCACCGTCGACTTCCGGCGGGCCGAGTTCACCGCGATCATGGGGCCCTCCGGCTCCGGCAAGTCGACCCTCATGCACTGCGTGGCCGGCCTGGACACCTTCTCCTCCGGCTCCGTGCGCATCGGCGACACCGAGCTGGGCTCCCTGAAGGACAAGCAGCTCACCAGGTTGCGCCGCGACAAGATCGGCTTCATCTTCCAGGCGTTCAACCTGCTGCCGACGCTGACCGCGCTGGAGAACATCACCCTTCCGATGGACATCGCGGGGCGCAAACCGGACAAGGAGTGGCTGGACAGCGTCATCGAGATGCTGGGTCTGTCGGGGCGGCTCAGCCACCGGCCCTCCCAGCTCTCCGGCGGCCAGCAGCAGCGCGTCGCCGTGGCCCGCGCGCTCGCCTCCCGGCCCGAGATCATCTTCGGTGACGAGCCCACCGGGAACCTCGACTCGCGCTCCGGCGCCGAGGTGCTGGGCTTCCTGCGCAACTCCGTGCGGGGGCTGGGCCAGACGGTGGTGATGGTGACCCACGACCCGGTCGCGGCGTCGTACGCGGACCGGGTCGTCTTCCTCGCCGACGGCCGGATCGTCGACGAGATGTACCGGCCCACGGCGGACACCGTCCTGGACTTCATGAAGCAGTTTGACGCGAAGGGCCGCACCAGCTGATGTTCCGCACCGCCCTGCGCAACGTACTCGCGCACAAGGCCCGGCTCCTGATGACCGTGCTCGCCGTGATGCTCGGCGTGGCCTTCGTGTCGGGGACCCTGGTCTTCACCAACACCATCTCCGACGCCTACCAGAAGAGCTCCGCCAGGGGCTTCGGCCACGTCGACGTGGCCATGACGCCCACCTACCAGGAGGGCAAGGGCGACGAGCCCGGCAAGATGTCGGAGCTGACCGACGCGCTGCTCGACAAGAGCGCGAAGGTCCCGGGCGCCGCCGACGCGATCGGCGTCGTCGACGGCACCGTCCCCATCGCCGACAAGGACGGCAGGCTCATCGGCGAGGGCTGGCAGTCGCGCGGCGGGAACTACTGGGGCGACAAGGACCCCCGGTACCCGCTGAAGTCCGGCACCGCGCCGCGCGGCGAGAACGAGGTCGCCATCGACGCGGAGACCGCGCGGCGCACCGGCTACCAGGTCGGCGACACCTTGCGTCTCTCCGTCGACGGCCCCGTGCTGACGCCGAAGGTCACCGGCGTGTTCACCACCGACGACGGCAATGTCGCGGCCGGCGGCAGCCTGGTCCTCTTCGACACGCCGACCGCGCAGAAGCTGTTCGGCAAGGCGGGCACGTACAACGAGATCGCCGTGAAGGCCGCCCCCGGCACCTCGCAGACCGCGCTGCAGGCCGCGCTGGAGAAGGCGCTCCCGCAGGACCTCGTCCGGACCACCACCGGCAAGGCCCTCGCCGACACCCAGGCCAAGCAGATCGCCTCCGACATGAGCGGGCTGCGCCAGGCCCTGCTGGTCTTCGCGGGCATCTCGCTCTTCGTCGGTACGTTCATCATCGCCAACACCTTCACCATGCTGGTCTCCCAGCGCACCCGGGAACTGGCGCTGCTGCGCGCGGTCGGCGCCTCGCGCCGGCAGGTCACCCGGTCGGTACTGATCGAGGCGTTCGTCGTCGGCGCGGTCGCCGGGGCCGCCGGTCTGGTCACGGGCATCGGCATCGGGGTCGCGCTGCGGTCGCTGATCGGCACGCTGGGCGCGACCGTGCCCGACGGTCCGCTGGTGATCACCCCCGGCACCATCGGCGCCGCCTTCGCGGTCGGCATCGTCATCACCATGCTGGCGGCGTGGCTGCCCGGCCGCCGGGCCGCGAAGATCCCGCCGGTCGCGGCGATGAGCAGCGTGCACGCCAAGGCGACCGTCAAGTCGCTGGTGCTGCGCAACACCATCGGCGCCCTGTTCTCCGGCGCGGGCATCGCGACGATCCTCGCCGCCACGTCGATGCGCGGCAAGCAGGGCATGACCCCGATGGGCCTGGGCGCGACCCTGCTGATCATCGGCGTGTTCGTCCTGACCCCGCTGCTGTCCCGCCCGCTGATCGCGGCCGCGGCCCCGGTCCTGCGGATCTTCGGGATCACGGGCAAGCTGGCCCGGCAGAACTCGTTGCGCAACCCCCGCCGTACGGCCGCCACCGCCTCCGCGCTGATGATCGGCCTCACCCTGATCACCGGCATGACGGTGATGGCGGGCAGCGTGCAGAAGTCCATCGAGAAGATGGCGGCGGAGTCGCTCCGCGCGGACTACGTCGTGTCGATGGCCGTCGGCAACGGGCTCTCGCCGGACGTCGAGAAGCAGTTGGCCGGGGTCGACGGCGTCACCGACATCAGCCCCCTGCGGGAGGCCGAGTCGCTCGTCGACGGCGACTACGACTACCTCACCGGCGTCAACGGGGCCTCGATCGGCAAGCTCACCGACCCGGAGGTGAACGACGGCGCCTTCGAGGTGAGCGGGACGCAGGTCGCCGTGGACGCCTCCAGTGCCCTGCGGTACGGCTGGAAGGCGGGTTCGAGCTTCACGGCCGCCTACCAGGACGGCAAGAAGCAGAAGCTGACGGTCGCCGGGATCTACGAGGGCAACGACGTGATCAGCGGCATCCTCGTCGACAACGCCACCCTCACCCCGCACCTGTCGGACCCGACCGACAGGAAGGTCATGGTGAAGACGTCCGACGGCGCGTCGAGCGCCACGAAGGACAAGCTGGTCAAGGCCCTCGGCACCAACCCGGCGATCAGGATCCAGGACCGGCAGGACATCACCAACGAGATCGCGCAGATGTTCACGCTGATGCTGAACATGCTCTACGGCCTGCTGGCCATGGCGGTGGTCGTCGCGGTCCTCGGCGTGGTCAACACGCTGGCCATGTCGGTCTTCGAACGCTCCCAGGAGATCGGCATGCTGCGGGCGGTCGGCCTGGACCGCCCGAGCATCAAGCGGATGGTCCGCCTGGAGTCCCTGATCATCTGCCTGTTCGGCGGAGTGCTGGGCGTCGGCCTGGGCGTGTTCTTCGGCTGGGCCGCGGGCGAACTGCTGGCGAACGGCCTGCCGACGTACGAACTGGTCCTGCCGTGGGGCCGGTTGGTGCTCTTCCTGGCGCTGGCGGCGACGGTCGGCGTCCTGGCGGCGCTGTGGCCGGCCCGGCGGGCGGCCCGGCTGAACATGCTGACGGCGATCAAGTCGGAGTAGCAGCCGTACGACAGCGGGGGTCCCGTTCCTGACGGAGCGGGGCCCCCGCTCGTTCAGTTCCAGGTGCGGGAACGCAGCGGCATCCCCGAGTCACCGGATTCGGGGGTTCTGACGGCCAGCACCTGGTTGACCCCGATGCGGTTGCGCTCGAAGGCGAGCGCGGAGGCGGCCATGTAGAGCTGCCAGACGCGGGCCCGTCCCGGGCTGGTGAGTCTGACGGCCCGCTCCCGGTCCGCCTCCAGGTTGGCGACCCAGCGGCGCAGGGTCAGGGCGTAGTGCTCGCGGATCGACTCGACGTCGCGCACCTCGAAACCGGCCCGCTCCAGCTGGGTGACGGTGACGCCGATGGGCTGGAGCTCGCCGTCGGGGAAGACGTAGGCGTCGATGAACGCGTCGACCTCGTACGAGGACTCGTCCCGCTGCGGGCGCCGCCCGATCTGGTGGTTGAGCAGCCGCCCCCCGGGCTTCAGGAGCCGGTACAGCACATCGGTGTACTCCAGGTACCGCTCGGCGCCGACGTGTTCGGCCATGCCGATGGAGGAGAGGGCGTCGTAGGGACCGTCGTCGACGTCCCGGTAGTCCTGTACGCGGATCTCCACCTTGTCGGTGAGCCCCTCGCCGGCGACGCGCTTGCGGGCGTATGCCGCCTGCTCCTGGGAGAGCGTGATGCCGACGACGCTCGCGCCGTACTCACGGGCCGCGTGGATGGCCAGGGAACCCCAGCCGCAGCCGACGTCGAGGAGTCTTTGACCCGGCCTCAGGTCGAGCTTGCGGCAGATGAGGTCGAGCTTGTCGCGCTGGGCGGTTTCGAGGGTGCTGTCCGGGGCGGGCCAGTAGGCACAGGAGTAGACCATGGACGGCCCGAGGACGATCTCGTAGAAGTCGTTGCCGACGTCGTAGTGGTGGCTGATGGCGCGTCTGTCGGTGCGCTTGGTGTGCAGATGGCCGCGGCGTCGGCGCACTTCCTCGGGGGGTGGTGCGGGTGGCAGCGGCAGACCGCCGAGCTTGATCAGCCCGCGGACGGCGGCCCGGGACCCGGGGTCGCGCAGGGTCTCCAGGAGACCGCGGGCGTCCTCGCCCCGCTCCCACACCAGCCCGGCGAGCAGACCGAGGGCGGCGTACAGATCCCCCTCGATGTCCAGGTCCCCCGCGACCCAGGCACGGGCCAGGCCCAGTTCGCCCGGCTTCCACAGCAGTCGGCGAACGGCGCGGCGGTTGCGCACGACGAGTGTCGGCGCGCCCGGCGGGCCCGACCGCGAACCGTCCCAGGCGCGGATGCGCACCGGGAGGGGTGTTCCCAGCAACTGTTCCAGAAGGCCCTGTAGCCGTGACGCGGCGTCAGCCATGGCGTGCACCTCCGTGACGGGCGAACGATCCCGGATGTCCAGTGACCACGTAAGCACCAGAATGCCCGGAGCACAGTCCCGCATGGGGGTTGTGACCGCGCAGAACAACCCTGCCGTACGAGATACCCCCGGCCGTGCACAACACCCCGGCATGCCGAAGGGGCCGCCCGCACCACGGATGGCGGGCGGCCCCTTCGGGACGGAGCGGTGACCGGGGTCAGCGGGCCCCGGTCCAGGCTGCCTGGGTCAGGAAGCCTTGGCCTTCTCCTCGGTCTTCACGGCGGCCGGAGCGGGCGCCGGGGCCGGCTTGGCGGCCTCGTAGAACTCCTCGCGGGGGGTCTCCAGGGCGCCGAGGGAGACGACCTCACGCTTGAGGAACATGCCGAGGGTCCAGTCGGCGAAGACGCGGATCTTGCGGTTCCACGTCGGCATCGCGAGACCGTGGTAGCCACGGTGCATGTACCAGGCGAGACGGCCCTTGAGCTTGATCTTCATCTTGCCCATGACGATCATCGCGACGCCCTTGTGGAGGCCGAGGCCGGCCACGGCGCCCTTGTTGGCGTGGCTGTACTCCTTCTGCGGGAAGCCCCGCATACCGGAGATCACGTTGTCGCCGAGGACCCTGGCCTGACGCAGCGCGTGCTGGGCGTTGGGCGGGCACCAGGCGTTCTCGTTGCCCGCCTTGCGGCCGACGAGGTCCGGGACCTGGGCGTTGTCGCCGGCGGCCCAGATGTAGTCGGTTCCGGAGACCTGGAGGGTCGGCCGGGTGTCGACGTGGCCGCGCGGGCCGAGGGGCAGGCCGTAGCGGGCGAGGACCGGGTTCGGCTTGACGCCGGCGGTCCACACGATGGTGTTGGAGTCGACCTCGAGCCCGTTCTTCAGCACGACGTGGCCGTCGACGCAGGAGTCCATCGAGGTGGAGAGGTAGATCTCCACGCCGCGGCTCTCCAGGTGCTCCTTGCCGTACTGGCCGAGCTTGGGGCCGACCTCGGGGAGGATCTTGTCGGCGGCGTCGACGAGGATGAAGCGCATGTCCTCGCGGGAGACGTTGGTGTAGTACTTGGCCGCGTCGCGGGCCATGTCCTCGACCTCACCGATGGTCTCCGCGCCCGCGAAGCCACCGCCGATGAAGACGAAGGTGAGCGCCTTGCGCCGGATCTCCTCGTCCGTGGTGGAGTCGGCCTTGTCGAGCTGCTCCAGGACGTGGTTGCGCAGGCCGATGGCCTCCTCGATGCCCTTCATGCCGATGCCCTGCTCGGCGAGGCCGGGGATCGGGAAGGTGCGGGAGACCGCGCCGAGCGCGATCACCAGGTAGTCGAAGGGCAGCTCGTACGCCTCGCCCACCAGCGGGGCGATCGTGGCGACCTTGCGGTCCTGGTCGATGGTGGTGACCCGGCCGGTGAGGACCTCCGCCTTCGGCAGCACGCGCCGCAGCGGCACGACGACATGGCGCGGGGAGATGTTGCCGGCGGCGGTTTCGGGGAGGAAGGGCTGGTAGGTCATGTACGACCGGGGGTCGACGACCGTGACGGTCGCCTCTCCGTAGCGCATCTTCTTCAGGATGCGCCGAGCTGCGTACAGGCCTACGTACCCACCGCCTACTACGAGGATCCTGGGACGCTCCGTGGTGCTCATGCCATCGAGTATCCACCCGCCTCAGGGGGGTGGCTCGTGCGCCCCTTCACAAGCTTCGGCAGGGTGTGTGCTATCCTCCGCGGCCCGCGTGATCCAGATCATGGTGCCGACCGGGAACCCGCATGCCTGGCGGGCCGTTGTCAATGCCGCGTGAGCTGCCTCTCCGGGGGTTCTGCACCGCCGTGAGGCGGTCCTGGATCACCCTGACGGCGCCGCCGCGCACCGTCGCTGTCCCCTCGTTTTGAACACGTTCACACAGGCGCCGAGCCCCCGGAAGGGTCAACCGGCCCCGCCTGGTGACCCAGGAGGGCCGATTTCCTTGTGAAGAACTTCACGAACTTTTCCGGCGGAGCGTCGCGGAGCGGCCCCGAAAGCCCCCCCCCGGGGCCGCTCAAACGCTATCTCGCCTGCTCAGCGGAGAGCTACCTGTCAGTAACAAAAGAGAGCTACGCCACGGACCAGGCGATCCCGTCGAGGATGTCGTGCTCGCTCACCACGACCTCCGCCGCGCCGATCCGCTCCATGATCGACAGCAGCACCAGCGCGCCCGCCGCGATCACGTCCACCCGGCCCGGATGCATCGAGCCGATCGCCGCGCGCTCGGCGTGCGTGGAGCGCAGCAGCCACTCGGTGATCTCACGGACCCGCTCGACGGACACCCGGGAGTGGTGGATGGCCGAGGAGTCGTACGCGGGCAGGTTCTGGGCGATCGCGGAGACGGTGGTGACGGACCCCGCCAGCCCCACCAGGGTGCGCGCCTCACGCAGCGGGACGCTCTCCTCGGCGAGGTCGAGGGCGGCGGCGATGTCGGCGCGCATGGCCGCGATCTGCTCGGCGGACGGCGGGTCGGTGACGGCGCCGTCCACGACCAGGTGCCGCTCCGTCATCCGCACACAGCCGACGTCGACGGACCGGGCGGCCCGCACATGGTCGTCCCCGACGACGAACTCCGTCGACCCGCCGCCGATGTCCACCACCAGATACGGCTTGTCCAGATGGTCCCGCCCGGCCAGCTCCCTGGTGGCTCCCGTGAAGGAGAACTCGGCCTCCTGCCCGCCGCTGATCACCTCCGGCTCGACACCCAGGATGTCCAGCACCCCGCGCACGAACTCGTCCCGGTTCTCGGCGTCCCGGGAGGCGGAGGTGGCCACGAAACGCAGCCGCTCGGCCCCGTACTCCTTGATCACCGCGGCGTACTCCCGGCACGCCGCGAACGTCCGTTCCAGTGCCTCGGGCGCAAGCCGGCCCGTGCGGTCGACGCCCTGTCCGAGCCGCACGATCGTCATCCGGCGGTCCAGGTCGACCAGTTCACCCGTCCCGGGGTCCAGGTCCGCGACCAACAGGCGGATCGAGTTCGTACCACAGTCGACGGCGGCGACGCGGGTCACTGGCCCGCCTCCCCGGTCTCCTGAGGAAGCGTCACGCACGACCCCTTGCGCCACCACTGCGGCAGCATCGCCAGCGCCTCGTCGCCGAGCGGGTTCACACCCGGCCCGGCGGCCAGGGAGTGGGCCACGAGGACGTGCAGGCACTTCACCCGGTCCGGCATGCCGCCGGCGCTGGGGAAGCCCTTCAGCTCCTCGATCTCGTCCCGCCGCCGGATGTAGTCCTCGTGCGCGGCCCGGTACGCCGCGGCCAGCTCCGGGTCGGCCGCCAGACGGGCCGTCATCTCCTTCATCACGCCGTTCGCCTCCAGCGTGCCGATGGCGGAGTTCGCCTTGGGGCACGTCAGGTAGTACAGCGTCGGGAAGGGTGTGCCGTCGGGCAGGCGCGGCGCCGTCTCGACGACGTCCGGCTGACCGCAGGGGCACCGGTGCGCGATGGCACGCAGCCCGCGCGGCGGCCGCCCGAGCTGCTGCTCGAAGGCGGCGACATCGGCGTCGGTGGGCTCGGTGCGCTCAGTGGTCGGCGGGGGTGTGTCCATTGCCTGTGGAAGATTCTCTCTGTCGGTTCACTGGTCAGAGGCGTCGGCTTTGTCGACCCCGTCCCAGACGTTCGAGTACCAGGGGCGGTCCGCCGCCCCGAGATCCGCGCGCGCCTGCCGGGCCGCGTCCGGGTCGATCACCACGAACCCGGTCTCCCCGGGCATCACATAGTGCAGCCGCAGCCGGATCTGCTGCTCGGCGTACGCGTCGTCCTGCCAGCGCGCCTTGAGGTCGCGCAGCCGCTCCACCCGGGCCTCGGCCTCCTGCCGCTCCCGCTGCAGGTCGGCGATCTCGGCGCGCTGGGAGACGTACTGCCGCATCGGGTACGCGAGGGCCACGATCAGCGAGCACAGCACCATGGCGAGCAGTGCCGCCCGCCCGGTGAGCCGGGAGCGGCGGGCCTGCCGACGGGTCTGCGAGCGGTAGACACGGGCCGCGGTCTGCTCGCCGAGCAGCCGCAGTCTGGTCGCGGTGGAGAACCGGTCCCGGTCCTTCACGGCCATGTGCCCCGCCTCCCGTTCACACGTGCGTACGTCCCCGCACACGGTACGGGACCGCGTACGGGGACGTACGTACGACGCTTCCTACGAGGGTGTACGAGGGCCTCCTACGAGGCCGTCAGCCCTTGAAGCGCGGGAAGGCGCTGCGGCCTGCGTACACCGCGGCGTCGTCGAGGATCTCCTCGATGCGCAGCAGCTGGTTGTACTTGGCCACGCGCTCGGAGCGGGCCGGGGCGCCGGTCTTGATCTGGCCGCAGTTGGTGGCGACGGCGAGGTCGGCGATGGTCACGTCCTCGGTCTCGCCGGAGCGGTGGGACATCATGCACTTGAAGCCGTTGCGCTGGGCCAGCTCGACGGCGTCCAGGGTCTCGGTGAGGGAGCCGATCTGGTTCACCTTCACCAGCAGGGCGTTGGCGGCGCCCTCCTCGATACCACGGGCCAGGCGCTCCGGGTTGGTGACGAACAGGTCGTCGCCGACGAGCTGGACCTTGTCACCGAGCTTGGCGGTGATGGTCTTCCAGCCCTCCCAGTCGTCCTCGAACAGCGGGTCCTCGATGGAGACCAGCGGGTACGCCTCGACCAGCTCGGCGTAGTACTCCGTCATCTCGGCGGCGGAGCGGTTCTTGCCCTCGAAGACGTACACGCCGTCCTTGTAGAACTCGGACGCGGCGACGTCGAGCGCCAGGGCGATCTGCTCGCCGGGGGTGTAGCCGGCCTCCTGGATGGCCTCCAGGATGAGGTCGAGGGCCTCGCGGTTGGAGCCGAGGTTCGGGGCGAAGCCGCCCTCGTCACCGAGGCCGGTGGCCAGGCCCTTGTTCTTCAGGACCTTCTTCAGGGTGTGGTAGACCTCGGCGCCCCAGCGCAGGGCCTCGGAGAACGACTCCGCGCCGATCGGGGCGATCATGAACTCCTGGATGTCCACGTTGGAGTCGGCGTGCGAGCCGCCGTTCAGGATGTTCATCATCGGCACCGGCAGCAGGTGCGCGTTCGGGCCGCCCAGGTAGCGGAAGAGGGGGAGGTCGCTGGCCTCGGAGGCGGCGTGGGCGACGGCGAGGGAGACGCCGAGGATGGCGTTGGCGCCGAGGGAGCCCTTGTTGTCGGTGGCGTCCAGATCGAACATGGCCTGGTCGATCAGGCGCTGCTCGGTGGCGTCGTAACCGACCAGCTCCGGGCCGATCTGCTCGATGACGGCGAGGACGGCCTTCTCGACACCCTTGCCCAGGTAGCGGCCCGGGTCACCGTCGCGGAGCTCGATGGCCTCGAAGGCGCCGGTGGAGGCGCCGGACGGGACGGCGGCACGACCCGTGCTGCCGTCGTCGAGGCCGACCTCGACCTCGACCGTGGGGTTGCCTCGGGAGTCCAGGATTTCCCGGGCTACGACGACGTCGATGGACGGCACGAGCATCTCCTTCTTGGGATGTGACGCTGGAAGTGCGGGGCCACGTGAGCCTTGCGACTAGAGCCTAACCGTCTCCGGGCCATCGGCCAGCCGACCGACCGTCCCGTGGACAAGGTCTGACGGTACCCATTGTTCCCGCGCGGAACAAAGGGCGGGTGAACAGTGGGCGAGGAAACGGGCGGGGAACCGGGCGGAGAAACAGTCGGGGACACGGGCGGAGAAACAGTCGGGGACACGGGCGGGGAAACGGGCGAGAAAAACCCCGCCCCGGCGCGCACGGGGGAAGAACGCGCCGGGGCGGGGAGCATACGAGCCCGCTTGTCACTTCAGGTGAAGCTGCTGGCCCGGGTAGATGAGGTCGGCGTCCTCGACGACGTCCTTGTTCAGCTCGAACAGCTTCTGCCAGCCGCCCTCGACACCGTGCTTCTCGGCGATACCGCTGAGGGTGTCGCCCTTGACGACCTTGTACTCGCCGTCGCCCTTCTTGACCTTCTTGCCGGTCGGGGTGGTGACCGTCTTCTGGCTCTTCTGGGTCTTCTGGGTCTTCTGCGTCTGCTGGCTCTGGGTGGCCGGGCGCTCGGTGGAGCGGTTGGTGCTCTGCTGCTCGGTGGAGCGGCCGGTGGTGCCGGTGCTCGTGTTCGAGGAGCTGGAGCCGCCGGAGTACGGGGTGCTCGACAGGCCGACGCCGCAGTGCGGCCAGGCGCCCTTGCCCTGACCCGCGAGGACCTTCTCGGCGATCTCTATCTGCTGCGCCTTGGTGGCGAGGTCGGCGCGGGCGGCGTACTGCGTGCCGCCGTACGCGGCCCAGGTGGAGGCGGAGAACTGCAGACCGCCGTAGTAGCCGTTGCCGGTGTTGATGGACCAGTTGCCGCCGGACTCGCACTGGGCGACGGCGTCCCACTCGGCCGCTGTGGCGGCGGAGGCGCTGCCGGATGCCATCAGCGGGGCGGCGACGGCGGCGGCGGTGACGCCGGCGACGGCGACTGCGCGGCTGGCCTTGGACGGACGACGGTGCTTGCCCTTGCCGGAGAACAGCATGGATCGATCCCCTCACCGACGCCTGCGAGGTGAGCTGTCGGGTTCGGGCCGGTTGAGTTGCCCGGCCACTCCCCCCTGCTGGGAGGTGTGGCTTCACCCCTAGCCGGATCCGGCGGTGAGGTCTCCCCGATCTCTCGGGCGAGATCCCTCAACTGCCGGGACCGGCACTTACCTTGGGTCCCCCGCTCCTGCCGACGGCGCTGGACGCGACGACTGTTCCCGGGCTGCCACTGGCAGGATTCGGCGTTGCGGCGGCCGGGGCTCGGATTGCCGAGCGGTCATGACCGTAGACACGCGATCCGCCGAATTTCAAAGACGATCAGGGCTTCTGAGACTCATCCCACACTTTCGCCAAACCGGACATTCCGGAGTGAAGTGGGGCGTGAACTCCCGCGCGTTTTCGCCCTATTCGCTACCGACGGACAGGGTCTGACCGGGGACGATATGGCTCGGGTCGGGGCCGATGACATCCTTGTTGCCGTCATAGAGGCCGCGCCATCCGCCGGTGACGTCAAGGGAGTCGGCGATGGAGGCGAGGGTGTCGCCGTCGCGGACGACATACGCGTCGCTCGCGGACTCCCCGGACCCCGCCGACTCCTCGGCGGGGGCGCCACGGTGGCGGCCGGTGCCGAGCGCACCGGTGTCGACGAGGCTCCAGGAACCCACACTCTGCCCCGAGTTGTCCGACTTCTCCCCATCGGCGGTGACCGTAGGTGAGCCGTCGGCCGCCTGAGCGCCCTCCACTCCAGGGTCGGCGGGGGCGGACGTATCGGACTTTGCGGAGCTGTCAGTCGTACCGGAAGAAGGGGTCGAAGGCGACGAGTCGGTGGACGTCTCGGCGGACGCACCGGTGGACGGGCCGACGGACGGAGACGTGGACACAGCGGAGGAACCGGAGGAACTGGAGGAACCGGACGAGTCGGACGGGCTGGAGGAACCAGAGGAGCTCGATGTCCCGCCGGTCGAACTCTTGGAGGAGTCCGAGAGGCCGGTGCCGGTCAGGGCGCCCTGAGGGAGGCCGGTGTCCACGGCGACCGTGCCGTTCGCCTTGGTGAGCCCGGCGGTCAGCCCGCAGGTGCCCCAGGCGCCGACCCCCTTCTCGGCGAGCAGCTTCTGGGCGACGGCTATCTGCTGCTTGCGGCTGGCCTGGTCGGCACTGGGCGCGTAGTCGAGACCGCCGTACGCCTCCCAGTCGTCCTGGGTGAGGCTCAGGCCGCCGTACTCGCCGTTGCCCTCGTCGGCGCTCCAGGAACCACCGGTCTCGCACTCCGCCACCTTGTCCCAGACCGTGCCGTCGGCCGCGCTCGCGCCGGACGCGCCCAGCAGCGGGATGGCGATGGCGGACCCGGTCACTCCGGCCGCGACGAGGAGCGCCGGGGCCTGGCGGGGGCGACGGTGACGACCGTTCCCGGAGAGCATGCGGGGGCCTTTCTCGAGACAGTGGTGACCGGCGCGGCGGATGCGCTGCTTACCCAACCGCGTTGACGAGTGAACGTATAGGCAGACGATCACTTGTCACAAGTTCATGCCGCGCAGATCACGTGAAGATCACAGAGGTGAGGGTGCGTCATGTTTGCCACGGTGAAGGCACCGCCGAGGCAGTGACTGTCATTCACATCTGAGGCGGTGTGAAGCTGACCGGCAGTGTGCGCAGTCCGCGCATGATGAGCCCGCCGCGCCACCGCAGCTCGGCCGGGTCGGCGTCCAGGCGCAGGTCCGGCAGGCGGGTGAGGAGGGTGGCCAGGGCGGTCTGGCCCTCCAGCCGGGCGAGCGGGGCGCCGAGGCAGTAGTGGATGCCGTGGCCGTAGCCCAGGTGCTGGTTGTCGCGGCGGGAGAGGTCGAGCGTGTCGGGGTCGGTGAAGCGGTCCGGGTCACGGTCGGCGGCGGCCAGCACGACGAGGACCGGGTCGCCGGGCGCGATGTCCTGACCGCCGATGCTGAGCGGCTGCGTGGCGAACCGCCAGGTGGCGAGCTCGACGGGCCCGTCGAAGCGCAGCAGTTCCTCCACACCTGTCTCCAGGAGGGCCGTCTCCTTGTGCGCCAGGGAGGTCTGGAGGCGGGCCCGCTGCTCGGGGTGGGTGAGCAGGGCGTAGGTGCCGTTGCCGATGAGGTTGACGGTCGTCTCGAAGCCGGCGAACAGGAGGATGAACGCCATCGCGGCGGCCTCGTTCTCGGTGAGGTGCTCACCGTGGTCGGAGGCGCGGATGAGCCCGGAGATCAGGTCCTCGCCGGGCGCCGGCTCCACGGGCAGGGCGGCGCGCTTGCGGTGGATCAGCTCCGACAGATAGCCGCGCATCATCTTCACCGACCGCGCGACCCCGCCGCGCGGGCCCCCGCCGTGCCGGATCATCATGCCGGCCCAGTCCCGGAAGTCGTCCTGGTCCTCGCGGGGCACGCCCAGCAGGTCGCAGATGGCGTAGATCGGCAGCGGGAAGGCGAACTCGTGGATCAGGTCGGCATGCCCCCTCTCGGCGAACCGATCGATCAACTGGTCGGTGAGCTCCTGGACCCGGGGCGCGAACTCGGCGACCCGGCGCGGCGTGAACGCCTTGCTCACCAGCCGACGCAGCCGGGTGTGGTCCGGCGGGTCGATGTTGAGCAGATGCGTCATCAGCTCGGCCTTGCGCTCACCGGGGATACCCGTCTTGCCCTTCGCATGCGCGGGCTCGTCATGGTGCGCGGGATTCTTGGAGAGCCGTTGGTCCGCGAGCGCCTGCCGGGCATCGGCGTACCGGGTGACCAGCCATGCCTCCACCCCGCTCGGCAGGGTGGTCCGACGCACGGGCGCGTGCTCCCGCAGCCAGGCGTAGGCGGGGTAGGGGTCTGCCGCGAACTCCCAGGTGAAGAGTTCAGGTCCGCGAGGCTCGTCGTACTGCATACCCCGACCCTACGCAGCAACCGGACTGCCCCCCTGCCTTCGCTCCCATCCCTCGGTGAGCATGGCCCGGACTAGTTCTGCTTCTCCTTCTCGATCGTCCGTATCGCGTCGCGGTAGGCGCGGGCCGCTGCTCGCAGGGCCGCCTCCGGGTCGATGCCCTCGGCCTCCGCTCGGGCCGCGAGGGCCAGGAGTTCGTAGCCGATGCCGGGGCCTGTGCCGTCGGGCTTCGGCAGGGGTACGTCCAGGCCGGCCGTGCGGACGCGGGAGGCCAGCTTGGCGGCGAGGGCCAGGCCCGGCTGCTGGAGCGGGATGCCCTCGGTCACCGAATCGCGCCGCTTCTCGACGGCCTTGGTGCGCAGCCAGTGTTCCTTGACCTCCTCCGGGGTGGTGGCTGTCGCGTCGCCGAAGACATGCGGGTGGCGGTGAATCAGCTTGTCGACGATGGTGCCCGCCACGTCGTCGATGGAGAACGGCGTCTCCTCGTCCTCCTCCGCTATACGGGCGTGGAAGACCACCTGGAGCAGGACGTCGCCCAGCTCCTCACGCAGCTCGTCGCGGTCCCCGTCCTCAATCGCCTCGACCAGTTCGTACGACTCCTCGACCGCGTACTTCGCGAGGCCCTGGTGAGTCTGGCGGGACGACCACGGGCACTCGGCGCGGATGCGGTCCATGACCTGGACGAGGTCGAGGAGGCGGGCGCCGGGGAGGTCGTAGGAGGCGGGGAGCAGCTCCAGCTCGGGCATGGCCACCCGGCCGGAGCCGGCCAGTCGGGCCAGGCCGTCGGTGAGGGCCGGCTCGCCCTCGCCGGTCGCGACGACCACGACCGTGTGCCCGCCGGCGCACCGGGCCACCAGGTCCTCGGCGGTCGGGGACCCCTCCTCCACCCGTATGCCCGCCTCACGCAGATAGGGCAGCTGCGGGTGCGCGCCATCGGCGCACAGCACACCGTCCGCCGTGCGCAGCGCCTGCCAGGCGGGCCAGGACAGCAGGCCGGGGGCGACGCGGTGGCTGGTGGTGAGCAGGACGACTCGGCCGGTGGCGGAGTGGGGGTCGGGGGGTGCGGTCACATCGTTCACACCTCGAACGTAACCCACGGCCGCCGACGAGCCCCTGGGTTATCCACAGGCCCGGCGGCGCGGTCGTATTCTCACGCCGGCTGCTGGTCGCCCGCCGCCGTGACCTCCCGCACCCACGGCGTCGTCGCGTCGACCCGGCCGACCTTCTGCACGTCCCAGCTGCCATAGCGGGGGTTGAGGTCGACGCCGAGTTCCTGCGACGCCTTGGACAGTGCGTTCCAGAAGGCGGGCTGATTGGTGTCGGTGCCGAGCGCCTGGGCGAGCTTCTGGGCCTGGAGCTGGAGGCGGAGGTTCTCGTCGAGGCGCTGCGGCGGCACGCCGTACTGCTGCAGCCAAGCCATCTCCAGGCCCTCCGCGCCGCCCGCCTGCTGCTCCAGGCCGGCCCGCATCTCCTGGACCTCCTTGCGGCTGACGGTGACGCCCGCGTCCTCCGCGGCGCGCTGCAGCACCTGGTCGAGGACCATGCCGTGCAGGGTGTCCCGGGTGAGCCTCCCGGTCTGGGCGACGGCCTGCGCGTACTGGGCGTCGTCCGTGACCGCCGCGCGCTGGGCCTCGCGGACCTCGTTCACCCGGCTCTCCAGCTGCGAGATCGTGATCCGCTCGTCACCGACGACGGCCGCCGCGCCCGGACGCGCGTCGCTTCCGCAGGCGGTGAGAAGGGGTCCGGCCGCGACAATCGCGGCGGACATCAGGAGCGCGGTGCGGCGACGGCGGTGCAAGGGAACCTCCCGAGGAGATTGTGCGGCGGTGCACAAAGTCTTGCGGTGATCGATGGTAGGCAGTGGTGCGCGTGTGGCCAACCCCATTCGACCAACGATTCTCCGCCGCTTCGGGCATCGCCGCGCCCCGCCAGGCTCAGCCGAGCGAGGCCGCCCCGTGACGCGGTCCGCCCTTGAGCGCTTCGAGGAAGGGGGCGAAGGCGTCGGCCGGGAAGGTGAGGGTGGCTCGGGCGGGGGCCTTGGAATCGCGGACGGCTATATGGGAGCGGCGGTACGCGATCTCGACGCAGTTGTTGCCGTCACCCTCGCCGGAGTAGGACGACTTCCGCCAGGTGTCAGGGGTAATCACTGGGAGCCTCACAGATCTTTGGCCAGCTTGTAGATGAAGTCACGCGAGCGGTCGGGGGTGAGTGACGCTTCCTCTACCTTACGAAGGCGTGTTCGATACGCGCTGAGCTGCGCCTCAGAATCGACAAAAACTGAGCCATGGGGCGCATCGCGCACGACTGTGTCCAGCTTGGCCACCGGGCCACCGATGTACAGCATGGTCGCTGAGGCCCTGGCGAAGCCCTCCAGTGCAAGGGGGATGACCCGCACGGTGATGTGAGCGGCGTCGGAAAGCTCAAGAAGCCGAGCGAGTTGCCCCCTTGACGTGGCGCGGTCGCCGACCTGGATGCGGAGCGCCGCCTCATGGATCACCACGTCATAGGGGATGGACGGGGGCTTCTCGATGAGTGAGCTACGCGTCATCCGGTGACGGATCCGCAACTCAAGCTCTTTCTCGGCAAGTTCCGGAATCCGGGCCGAGAATACCGCGCGCGCGTATGCCTCCGTCTGCAGCAGGCCAGGCACGAACAGGATGGCCACCTCGCGCCGGAACGAGCCGTGATGGTCCAGCTCGGACAGGTCCAGGAACGACGTGGGCAGCAAGCCCCGGTACTCCTCCCACCAACCGCGCGTCCGGTCCGTGGCCATCACGACCAGGGCGTTGATGAACTCCTCATCCGTGCAGGCGTAGTGGGACGCGAGGCGGCGAAGCCGTTCCTCGCTCACACCCGCCAGCCCGGACTCGATGTGGCTGATCTGCACGCGCCCCGTCCCGAGCAGCGCCGCCGCGTCCCGGGCAGTGAGCCCAGCAGCCTCGCGAAGTCTGCGCAACTCGACCCCCAGGCGAACCTGCCGTGCCGTTGGTTCGCGCCTCAGGACCATCGATTGCTCCTCGGTTCAACATGCCCGCGGGTGTGACTCGTTCGGTGGTGAGATTACGCGACCAGCTTGCCCCGTATGACATGTTAGCCCTACCGTCGGTGATGCGACGCACACGCTGCGGAAACGTCGGGACCCCGGAAGCGCACCGCCCCGTCCTGCCATGACGGGCGCGGCAATGACACCGCCCGCTCCCCTCCGCAGCTCTCCGAACCCCCACCGCAAGAACCGGAGTTGACGCATGCCCAGAAGCGCGTTCACCGAGACCCCCGACTCCTGGGAGTACTCCCTCCACATCCCCAACGACCTGCGTGCCGTCCCCGTCTGCCGCCGGATGATCCGGATGGTGCTCACGGTGCACGGCCTCATCCACCTGGCCGACGACGCCGAGCTCCTCGGCACCGAGCTGGTCTCCAACGCCGTGCGCCACACGAAGGGGCCCGCGGCGCTGAGGGTGCGCTGGCGGGACGGGGTCCTGCGGGTCGGCGCGTGGGACGCGGACCCGGAACCGCCGGACTTTCCGGGCGAGTGCGCGGAGTCGACCGGTGAGGAGGATGGACGGGGGCTGATGCTCGTACGGGCCTGTGCCCAGGTCTGGGGCTGGCAGCCGCTCTCCCGGTTCGGCAACCGGGGCAAGTACGTCTGGTGCGAACTGGCCGCCGGGTAGGGGCCGGTCAGCCGCGCACCTGGCCCAGCCACTGCAAGGTCCTGCGAACCTCCGCCGCCAGCGGGTGCCCGGGGCCGCGCAGGCGCTCCACGTCGTGCAGGAGGCGGATCAGCGTGTCGTGGGCGGCCGCGCGGTCGCCGAGCGCGAGGAGCAACTGGCCGATGCGCCGGCGCACGTCGTACGCGAGCTCGGGGTCGCCGGACACGTACTGGTTCTCGTAGTACGGCAGCAGCGCGCGGTACTCGGCGAGCGCGGCCGCCGGTTCGCCGAGCTGCTCCAGGCACTGGGCGATGTCGTAGCGGAAGCGCAGGGACTGCGGGTCGGCCTGGCCGGCCTCGGCGGCGCGTTCGTCGGCGAGCCGGCGCAGTTCGGGCAGCGCGCGCCGGTACTGGCCGTCGTCCATGAGGGTCGCCGCGTACTGCTTGCGCAGGGTGCGTACGACCGGGGAGTGCTGGCCGTGCTGTTCGGCGGCGGCCGGGAGGATCGCGCTGAGGATGTCCACGGCCTGGGTGATGCGCCCCGCGCCGAGGAGCCGCTTGACCTCGTCGACGGCGTCGGCGACGTCCGGTTTGCCGGTCCGGCCGCCGGGCACGGGCGTGGCGGAGGTGGGCTGGGGCGCGGGGGTGAGCGCGCGGTCCGGCCAGGGGGCGTGCGGGCGCAGGAAGGGGCGCGTGGGGTCGAGGGGCGCCCCGGTGGGGGTCCCGCGCGCGGGCAGGAGCAGCGCCAGGTCCTCGTACACCTCCTGCGCGGAGGCGGGGCGGTGCTGCGGATCCTTCGCGAGCAGGCGCAGCACCAGGCTCTCCAGCGCCTCCGGCACCTCAGGGCGGATCCGGCGCACGGCCACCGGGGGCTCGTACAGGTGCCGGTGCAGCACGCCGAGCGCCGTGGAGCCGGCGAACGGCACGTCGCCGCTGAGCAGTTCGTGCATCAGCACGCCGAGCGCGTACAGGTCGGTGTACGGGCCGACCGCGCCGCCCATCGCCTGCTCGGGCGCCATGTAGGCGGGCGAGCCGATGGGCGAGCCGGTGTGGGTGAGGCGCGTGGTGTCGCTGTCCATGACGGACGCGACGCCGAGGTCGAGGACGGTGACCGTGCCGTCCTGCTTCACCATCACGTTGCGCGGCTTGAGGTCGCGGTGGACGATCGGCACGGCGTGCACGGCGCTCAGCACGGCGCACAGTTGCGCGGCGACCGCGACCGTCCACGGCCACGGGTAGGGGTCGTGCTCGGCGAGATGGCCGGAGAGGTCCACGCCGTCGACGTGCTGCATGACGAGGAACAGCTCGTCGCCCTCGCTGCCCGCGTCGTGCACCGTGACCAGGCCGGGGTGGTCGACCTGGGCGGTCACCCGGCACTCGCGCAGGAAGCGGCGGCGCAGCTCGTCGGCCTCCGCGCCGGCCACCTTGTCCGGGCGCAGCAGCTTCACCGCCACGCGCCGGTCGAGCCGGCGGTCGTACGCCGTCCAGACCTGCCCCATGCCGCCCTGGCCGATGAGTGCGGCCAGTTCGTACCGGCCGGCGATGACGCGTCCCTGCGCCACGGTCACCTACCGCTCTCGGGGTCGCCGCCGTCCTGGCGCCCCTCCTGCTTGCGCAGGAAGTCGCTCAGCTCGTCGAGTTCGGCGCGCACCTGGTCGATCCGGGCGGGCGCGGGCCGCTGGGGCGGCGGGACGGGGCCCGGGACCGGCGGCGAGGTATGGGCGAGCGGCGGCCCGGGGACGGGCGTGTGCGGGCCGGGCGGTATGGGGTGCGTCCCGGGGCCCAGCGTGGTCTGGTACGGCGACACCGGCGGCGTCGGCTGCATCGGCTGGGCGGGCTGCGTCGGCTGCATCGCCTGCGGGTAGCCGTAGGGCGGCTGGACGGTGGTGGTCGCGTGCGGCGGGGCGTAACCGGTGATGAGCTGCCGCCGCTGCCCGCCGAGCTGGATGTCGACGGTCAGGAAGTAGGCGGCGCTCGCGGCGCCCAGGATGAGGACCACCGCCACGGCCACATCGCCCCGCGCGTCGCTCTCCGGCACCGAGCCGGCCACCGCCAGCCCGATGACGGACAGCGGCAGGCTCACCCAGGCCGCCGTCCA
Organism: Streptomyces sp. NPDC018693; assembly: GCF_044391385.1. Taxonomy (NCBI): domain Bacteria; kingdom Bacillati; phylum Actinomycetota; class Actinomycetes; order Kitasatosporales; family Streptomycetaceae; genus Streptomyces; species Streptomyces sp. NPDC018693. The sequence continues at coordinate 197,977 of NZ_JBIRZZ010000010.1, forward strand.
GTCGTACCACCGGCCCCGCAGGTGGGCGACCCTGAACAGCGGCACGCACGCGAGCAGACCGCAGGAGAGGAAACCGGCGGCGGCGAACAGCACGCGCAGGGTGATGACGGTTCCCGTGCTGCGGGAGGGCGGCGCCGCGCCGTGGCCGTACATGACTGCTCCTGGACCGGGGTGTGTGGATTGTGTGTGGCGGGTCGAGCGTATAGGCCGACACGGACAACGGGTCCCGAGTTGTACCGAACCGTTGTCGCACTGATCACTTTCCGCGCGTCCGGTGGGGCGCCTGGCCCGGCCGGCGGCCGGGTGGGCGGCGACGGCGGCATGTTCGCGGTCGGCACGGACGTCGCCCCGGTCACCCCGCGCGGAAGCGCTCCGGCGCCTTCGTCGGGTTGCCTCCCGTGGGGAGTTTCTGGTCGGGGCAGCCGGACAGGACCTTCTCCATCGCGGCCTTCTCCGCGGCCGTCACCCACAGGCCGTACTTCTTCTTCACGGCGACCTGCGCGGCGACGTACGGACAGCGGTACGCCTTGTTGGGCGGGAGCCAGGTCGCCGTGTCGCCGTCGCCCTTGGAGCGGTTGGTGCTCGCGTCCACGGCGAGCAGGTTGAGCGGGTCGTTGGCGAGGGCGATGCGTTTGCTGTCGTCCCAGTACTTGGCGCCCTTCTGCCAGGCGTCCGAGAGGGCGACGACATGGTCGATGTCGACCTGGCTGCGGCCGCGCCGGTAGGTGACGTCCTTGCCGGAGTAGGGGTCCGACTCCAGTACGCCGTACGACACTTTGCAGGTGCCGCCGGTGAACTTCACATCCGTCAGGTCGCGTTTGAGTATGTCGTCGCGGGTGCCGCAGCCGTTGGAGTCCGTGTCGGCCCACGGGCTGCCGAACTGGGCGCGGTCGTAACCCGTCTTCGGAGCCCGGCCCTTCACGGGCAGCGCCTGCGCGGCCGCGAGCGCCGCTCCCCCGTCGGCCGGGGTGCGGCCGGGCCCCGCCGGACCGGAATCGGTGGTGCCGTCCGTGCATCCCGCCGTCACGGCGCATATCAGCGCCACGGTGACCGTCGCCCCGCCCCTCAGCCGCCTCACTCGTACCCTCCCCTTGCCCGCCGGTGCCCGGCGCCTCTTGCCGGTCTTCCCCCGGCGGATGCGCGTACACCGTAACGAGGGGGCGCACGGTGGCTGCCGGGAGGTCCAGACCACCACCTCCCTCAAGTGGGCATTCCGCTCAACTCCGGCATATCGTCGATGGTGAGTCACTCCGGAAGGAGCTCTGGATGGGCATCTTCGACAGGTTCAGGCATCAGGCGCGGGGCAAGGGCAAGGACACGTCCGACGCCGTTGAACAGAAGATCAACGAGAGGACGGGCGGCACGTACGAGAGCCAGGTCGACCAGGCGCAGCAGAGGGCCGAGGGCTCACTCGGCATGGACCGCGACGCCGATCGCGGCCGCGACCGCGGCCGACCCGAGCAACCGTAGGACCGCCGCAGACGGGGCCGGACGGATGGCCGGACAGATCCTCACGGAGCACCGCACAGACCGTCGCGAAGATCAGTGATACAGAAGCCGCCCACGGCTCTCGCCGTGGGCGGCTTCACGCATCCGCCATGGGCGGCTTCCCGCGGTCCTACGAACCCAACACCGGCTACGAAACCAGCGCGGGCTACGAACCCAGCGCGGGCTACGAACCCAGCACCGACGCCAGGAACTCCCCGACCCAGCCGAGCAACTCCCGCCCGACCAGCGGCTTTCCGCCCACCTTCGCGGTCTTCGGGCGCGGTACGAGCACCTGGTGCACGGCCGGCTTGATGACCGTCCCGGGGTACAGGCGCTTCAGGCGCAGCTCCTGCGACTCCCGCAACTCCACCGGCGCGAAGCGGATGTTGGTGCCCTGCAGCACGATCTCGCCGACGCCACACGCGCGTGCCAGCATCCGCAGGCCCGCCACCAGGAGGAGGTTCTCCACCGGTTCCGGCAGCTTGCCGTAACGGTCGGTGAGTTCCTCCCGTACGGCCTTGATGTCCTCCTCGGTGTTGGCGGAGGCGATCGAGCGGTACGCCTGGAGGCGCAGGCGCTCGCCGGGCGCGTAGTCGTGCGGGACGTGCGCGTCGACGGGCAGCTCGATCTTGACCTCGAGCGGCGGCTCCTCCTGGATCTCGCCGGTCTCCAGCTGCCGCCGGTAGTCGGCGACCGCCTCGCCGACCATGCGCACGTACAGGTCGAAGCCGACGCCCGCGATGTGGCCGGACTGCTCGCCGCCGAGGAGGTTGCCGGCTCCCCGGATCTCCAGGTCCTTCATCGCCACGTACATGCCCGCGCCCATCTCCGTGTGCTGGGCGATGGTCGCGAGCCGCTCGTGCGCGGTCTCCGTGAGCGGCTTCTCCGGCGGGTACAGGAAGTACGCGTACCCGCGCTCACGCCCGCGTCCGACACGGCCGCGCAACTGGTGCAGCTGGGACAGGCCGAAGGTGTCGCCGCGCTCCACGATCAGCGTGTTCGCGTTGGAGATGTCGATGCCTGACTCGACGATCGTCGTCGAGACGAGGACGTCGAACTTCTTCTCCCAGAAGTCGACGACGACCTGCTCCAGCGCCGCCTCCGACATCTGGCCGTGCGCGGTCGCGATCCGCGCCTCGGGGACGAACTCCCGGAGCCTGGCCGCCGCGCGGTCGATCGACTCGACCCGGTTGTGGATGTAGAAGACCTGGCCCTCCCGCAGCAGCTCGCGGCGGATGGCCGCGCCGATCTGCTTCTCCTCGTAGGGGCCGACGAAGGTGAGCACCGGGTGGCGCTCCTCGGGCGGGGTGGTGATCGTCGACATCTCGCGGATGCCGGTCACCGCCATCTCCAGGGTCCTGGGGATCGGAGTCGCGGACATCGTCAGGACGTCGACGTTGGCACGCAGCTTCTTCAGCTGCTCCTTGTGCTCGACGCCGAAGCGCTGCTCCTCGTCGACGATGACCAGGCCGAGGTCCTTGAACCTGGTCTCGGAGGAGAACAGGCGGTGGGTGCCGATGACGACGTCCACCGAGCCCTCCCTCAGCCCCTCCAGTACGGCCTTGGCCTCGGTGTCGGTCTGGAAGCGGGACAGCGCCTTCACGCTCACCGGGAACTGGGAGTAGCGCTCGGAGAACGTGCCGAAGTGCTGCTGCACCAGCAGTGTCGTCGGCACCAGGACGGCGACCTGCTTGCCGTCCTGTACGGCCTTGAAGGCGGCACGTACGGCGATCTCCGTCTTGCCGTAGCCGACGTCGCCGCAGATCAGCCGGTCCATCGGGACCGACTTCTCCATGTCGTCCTTGACCTCGGCGATGGTGGTCAGCTGGTCGGGGGTCTCCGCGTACGGGAACGCGTCCTCCAGCTCACGCTGCCAGGGCGTGTCCGTGCCGAAGGCGTGGCCGGGGGCCGCCATGCGCGCGCTGTACAGCTTGATCAGGTCGGCCGCGATCTCCTTGACGGCCTTCTTCGCGCGCGCCTTGGTCTTCGTCCAGTCCGCTCCGCCCAGGCGGTGCAGGGTGGGCGCCTCGCCGCCGACGTACTTGGTGATCTGCTCCAGCTGGTCGGTGGGGATGTACAGGCGGTCGCCGGGCTGGCCGCGCTTGGCGGGGGCGTACTCCACGACCAGGTACTCGCGGGTGGCGCCCTGCACGGTGCGCTGCACCATCTCGATGTAGCGGCCGACGCCGTGCTGCTCGTGGACGATGTAGTCGCCCGCCTCCAGGGTGAGCGGGTCGATGGTCTTGCGGCGGCGGGCCGGCATCCGCGCGCCGTCACGGCCGGCCGCCTTCTGGCCGGTGAGGTCGGTCTCGGTGAGGACGGCGAGCCTGAGCGCCGGGTCGACGAAACCATGATCGATCGAACCGCACGCCACGTGCACGACCGAGGGACTGACCTCCGCCAGGTCCGCGTCCAGGCGGGCCGCGATCCCCTCCCCGCCGAGCACCTCGACCGTGCGGGCCGCCGGGCCGTGCCCCTCGGTCACGAACACCGCGCGCCAGCCGTCGGCCAGCCAGCCCTTGGTGTCGGCGAGCGCACGCGCGGTGTCCCCGCGATACGCCTCGGGCGCGTGCATCCCGAGCTTCAGCGTGTCCGCGTCCAGCTCCTCGTCGGCGGCGAACGGCGACACCGACCACCACATCATGTCCCGCTCACGCGCGCGGTCCCGCACGTCGGCGATGGACCACAGGGAGGCCGCGCCGACGTCGATGGGCGCCTCGCCGCCGCCGGCGGTGGCCGCCCAGGACGCCTGCAGGAACTCCTGGGACGTCGCCACGAGATCGGCCGCACGCGTACGCACCCGCTCCGGATCGCACACCACGGCCATCGCGCCCTTGGGCAGCACGTCGAGCAGCAGCTCCATGTCGTCGACGAGAACCGGCGCCAGGGACTCCATGCCCTCCACCGCGATCCCCTCGGCGATCTTGCCGAGCAGCTCGCCCAGCTCCGGGTGGTCCTCGGCGAGGGCACGCGCACGCGTGCGTACGTCGTCGGTCAGGAGCAGCTCACGGCAGGGCGGGGCCCACAGACCGTGCTCGGCGACCTCCAGGGAGCGCTGGTCGGCCACCTTGAAGTAGCGGATCTCCTCGACGTCGTCGCCCCAGAACTCGACGCGCAGGGGGTGCTCCTCCGTGGGCGGGAACACGTCCAGGATGCCGCCGCGCACAGCGAACTCGCCGCGCTTCTCCACGAGCTCCACGCGCGCGTACGCCGCGGCCGCGAGGGCTTCCACGACCTCGTTCAAATCGGCGGTCCAGCCCGTCTTCAGGGCGACCGGTTCCAGCTCCCCCAGCCCCTTGACCTGCGGCTGCAGCACCGAGCGCACCGGTGCCACGACCACCGAGACCGGGCCCGTCTCCGGGTCGTCCGCGCTCGGGTGGGCCAGCCGCCGCAGCACGGCCAGCCGACGGCCCACGGTGTCGCTGCGCGGGCTGAGCCGCTCGTGCGGCAGCGTCTCCCACGCGGGATACTCCGCGACGCCGTCCGGGGGCAGCAGCGAGCGCAGGGCGGCGGCCAGATCCTCCGCCTCGCGCCCCGTCGCGGTCACCGCCAGGACCGGCCGCGCCGACTCACGCGCCAGCGCCGCGATCGCGAAGGGGCGCGCCGCCGGCGGGCCGACCAGGTCGACATGCATGCGGTTGCCGTCTGCGGCCGCCTTGATCGCTTCCGCGAGGGCGGCATCCTTGACGACGGCGTCGAGCAGACCGTGCAGGCTCATGGAGCGGCTTTCTCCAGGGTTGGGCAACACGAAGGGCCCGACGCGGGTCCCGCCGGGGGTGTCCAGCGTACGACTTGGCCGCGCTTCGCGGCGGGGGCTGTGGATAACCCAGGGGCTGTGGACAACCCAGTGCTGATCCTTGCCGAGAGCCGAGAGCAGCGGCTGCCAGCACAACGCGGCTTCTGACATCGCTCGCAGCGCGTCAGCCGTGCGCGGGACAGCCCGCCGTGCGGAAGCACAACCGAACCCGGCGCCGCCGAGTCCCCCAAGACTCGTCGGCGCCGGGTCGTTTTCCCCGTGACCCCCGTTCACGGGGTGGTCGTGCCCCTAGTCGGTCGCGATGGCGTTCAGGACGTTCATGCGGCCGGCCCGGAAGGCCGGGATGAGGGCGGCGAAGAGGCCGACGAAGGCGGAGCCGATGAAGACGCCCGTGATGGTCGGCCAGGGGATCTCCAGGACCGTCAGGCCCTCCAGGGCGAGGAGTTTCTGGGCGGTGGCGCCCCAGCCCATGCCGAGGCCGAGGCCGAGGAGGGCGCCGAAGAGGGCGATGACGACCGACTCCATGCGGATCATGCGGCGCAGCTGGCGGCGGGAGAGGCCGATGGCGCGCATGAGGCCGATCTCGCGGGTGCGTTCGACGACCGAGAGGGCCAGGGTGTTCACGACGCCCAGGACCGCGACGATGATCGCGAGGGCGAGGAGGCCGTAGATGAGGTTGAGGAGCTGGCCGACCTGGTCCTTCAGGGCTTCCTTGTAGTCGGTCTGGTCGCGGACGGTGTACTGCGGGTAGTCGTGCAGCGCGGACTTCAGGGCCGTGTACGCCGCCTCCTGCTGGCCGTCCTTCGCCGCGGCGAAGACCAACTGGTCGAGGGGCATCTTGTCGGCGGGGATGTACTTGGCCATCGTCGCGATCGACGTGTACATCGCGCCCTGGTCGATGACGACGTCGCTGCTGGTGATCGCCCGGACCGTGAGGTCGGCGGTCCGGCCGTCCTTGAAGGCGACCTTCACCGTGGAGCCGAGCTGGATGCCGTGGTCCTTGGCGAACTCCTCGTGCACGGACATCGAGTCGGGCTTGTAGGCGTCCGCGAGGTTGCCGGCGACCGTCTCGGCGCGCACATCGGTGGCGTAGGTCGGGTCGGCGCCGGTGATCGCGGTCTTCTTGAGGGTCTTGCCGTCGGGGGTGGTGAAGTCGGCCTGGGTCCACTTGTACTCGGTGACGTGCTCCAGGCCGGGCGTGGCCTTGACCGCCTCGACCGCCTGCGGGGTGAGCCGCTGGCCGGTGTCCGACTGGATGATGAAGTCCGTGCCGACGCTCTTGTCGAGCTCCTCGGTCGCCGAGGCCACCATGGAGGAGCCGACCACCGACAGGCAGGCGACCAGCGCGAGGCCGATCATCAGGGCGGCGCCCGTGGCGCCCGTACGGCGCGGGTTGCGCAGGGCGTTGCGTTCGGCCATCCGGCCGACCGGGCCGAAGACGCGCAGCAGGACGGCGCCCAGGACGCGCACCACGCCCCCCGCGAGGAGCGGGCCGATGATGACGAAGCCGATCAGGGTGAGCACGACGCCGAGGCCCAGCCACAGCGAGCCCTCGCTGGCCTTGTCGGCGTTCGCGCATACATAGAGCGCATAGACGCCCGCGCCGGTCAGCAGGAGGCCGATGACGGCGCGTACGGCGCCCGCCTTGGCGTCGGCGGGGGCGTGCGCGTCGCGCAGCGCGGCCATCGGGGAGACCTTGCCGGCCCGCCGGGCGGGCAGGTAGGCGGCCAGGACCGTGACGACGACGCCCAGCACCAGGCCGATCACCGGGGTGGTCCAGGCGATCGTCAGATCGTCCGTGGACAGGTTCATGCCCAACTGGCCCATGAGCTTCATCAGGCCGATCGCGATGCCGACGCCCGCGCCGACCCCGAGGACGGCGCCGACGAAGCCCAGCAGCAGTGCCTCGACCAGTACCGACCGGTTGACCTGCTTGCGGCTGGAGCCGATGGCGCGCATCAGGCCGATCTCACGGGTGCGCTGGGCCACCAGCATCGAGAACGTGTTGATGATCAGGAAGATGCCGACCAGGAAGGCGATCCCGGCGAAGCCGAGCATGGCGTACTTCATCACGTTCAGGAAGTCGCCGACGTCCTCGCGGTTGGCGTCGGCGGTCTCCTTGGCCGTCTGCACCTTGTACTCGCCGCCGCCGAGCGCCGCCGTCACGTTCTGCTTCAGCTGCGCGTCGCTGACGCCGCTCGCCGCGGTGACGTTGACGTTCGTGTAGACGTCGGTCTCGCCGACCAGGGTCTGCTGGGCGGTCTTCGTGTCCAGGTAGAAGATCGCCGCGCCGGGGTTGGTGACCTCGAAGGAGGCTATGCCGGAGATCTTCGCCTTGTGCGTGCCGACCGCCGTGATCACGCCGATCTCGTCGCCGAGCTTCAGGTCGTGCTTGTCGGCGGTGTCGGCGTCCACCATGATCTGGTCGGCGCTCTTCGGCGCCGTACCGGAGGAGATCTTCATGGTGCGGGCGTCGTTGGCGTTCCAGTTGCCGACGATGGTCGGCGCGCCGCCGGACGGGGACAGGCTGTCCTTGTCGGCGTCCACGACGGTGACGGACGTCGAGAAGACCGTCCCCTCCGCCGCCTGCACGCCCTGCGCGCCCTTCACCTTGTCCAGCACGGAGGCCGGCATGACCGGCGGCTTGCCGTTCTCGGACTGTGTCTCCCCGGTGTCCGAGGCGCTCTTGGCGCTCACCGTGACATCGGAGGAGGTGGCGGCGAACAGCTTGTCGAACGTCGTGTTCATCGTGTCGGTGAACACCAGCGTGCCGCAGACGAAGGCCACCGACAGCAGGACCGCCACGGCGGACAGGGCCATGCGTCCCTTGTGCGCGAAGAAGTTGCGCATCGAGGTCTTCATGACGGTCATGACGTGCGCCCCCGGGCGTCGAAGTCCTTCATGCGGTCCAGGACCTGCTCGGCGGTCGGGTTGTACATCTCGTCGACGATCCGGCCGTCGGCGAGGTACAGCACCCGGTCCGCGTACGACGCGGCCACCGGGTCGTGCGTGACCATCACGATGGTCTGGCCGAGTTCGTCGACGGACTTGCGCAGGAAGCCGAGGACTTCGGCACCCGCGCGCGAGTCGAGGTTTCCGGTCGGCTCGTCACCGAAGATGATCTCGGGGCGGGCGGCCAGGGCGCGGGCCACGGCGACGCGCTGCTGCTGACCGCCGGAGAGCTGGGTCGGACGGTGCTTGAGCCGCCCGGCGAGGCCGACGGTCTCCACGACCCGGTCCAGCCACGCGCTGTCCGGCTTGCGGCCGGCGATGTCCATGGGAAGCGTGATGTTCTCCAGCGCGTTCAGCGTCGGCAGCAGGTTGAACGCCTGGAAGATGAACCCGATCCGGTCCCGGCGCAGCTGCGTGAGCTTCTTGTCCTTCAGGCCGGTGATCTCGGTCTCGTCCAGGTAGATCTGACCGCTCGTCACGGTGTCGAGTCCGGCGAGGCAGTGCATCAGCGTGGACTTGCCCGACCCCGAAGGGCCCATGATCGCGGTGAACTGTCCGCGGGCGATGTCCACGTCGACATGGTCGAGCGCGACGACCCGGGTCTCCCCGGACCCGTACGCCTTCACGACCTGCCGCGCCCGCGCGGCAACGGCCGTACGCCCTCCAGTGCCCCCGTGCCTGGGAATGGTCACAGCCGATGTCACGGTAAGTCTCCTATGTCGGTCAGCGAGATGGCATGCGCCCTCACGGGCGCGGTGATGCGTAGTGCGTACTGCTTGCTGCTCGGTACGACGTCCAGTCTTCCGGCGGGACGGGGTGCTGCGCGCTGGTGCTCGGCACCGTCTTTCCGGGGGGTTAACCCCACCCTCGCGAGGTGGGGATGTCCGCCCCGTCGCCGCCCCCTTTGTCGTCCCGTTGCCGCCCCCGACGGCGTAAAGCCAGGTTAAGGAGGGACCCGCGGCCTTCTCCTCCTCCGGCGGTACGAACCCTCCCCGAGCCGTAGTACGGAGGTACCCCTAGGGGCTGTCCACCCTTGGGAGGAGTACCCCTAGGGGGCGCTCCTTCCCGCGGCCCCGCCAGCCTCCACCCTGACGCCGCGTGAAGGTCAACCCTGCCCTTGTCGCGGGCGCGGATGGGAAGCTGTCCCCCGGCAGATAGCTGCAAGGGACACGGGAGGTCTCCGGGGTGAGCGGTACGAGTCCTGCGACACGTGACGGCGCCGCACCACGCACCGGAACCGACCGGCGGGGCACGGTCGTCGCCGCCCTGATGCTCGCGATGGCGCTGGCCGCCCTCGACGCGACCGTCGTCTCCACCGCCGTACCGCAGATCGTGGGCGACCTCGGCGGGTTCTCGGTGTTCTCCTGGCTGTTCAGCGGCTATCTGCTCGCCGTCACGGTCACCCTGCCCGTCTACGGCAAGCTCTCCGACACCTTCGGCCGCAAGCCGGTGCTGGTGGCCGGCGCCGCCCTGTTCCTGCTCGGCTCGCTGCTGTGCGCGCTGGCGTGGAACATGGGCGCGCTGATCGCGTTCCGGATCGTGCAGGGGCTGGGCGGCGGGGCGCTGCAGGGCACGGTGCAGACGCTCGCGGCCGATCTGTACCCCCTGGAGCAGCGGCCGAAGATCCAGGCGAAGCTGTCGACGGTGTGGGCGGTGTCGGCGGTCGCGGGGCCCGGGCTGGGCGGGGTGCTGGCCGCCTACGCGGACTGGCGGTGGATCTTCCTCATCAACCTGCCGATCGGGGCGGTGGCGTTGTGGCTGATCGTCCGTCACCTGCAGGAGCCGGGGAGGGTGTCGTCGTCACGCGCGCGTGAGGGGGCGGTATCGGCTGCGCTTGAGGGAGAAGGGCGTGCGGGAAGCACAGAGGTACGCGCGCGGGTCGACTGGGCGGGTGCACTGGCCGTGTTCGCGTGCGGGGGTGTGCTGCTGACGGCGTTGGTGCAGGGCGGCGTGGCCTGGCCGTGGCTGTCGGCGACGTCGCTGGGGCTGTTCGGGGCGGGGCTGGCGCTGGTGGCGGTCGTGGTGCTGGTCGAGCGCCGGGCGGCGGAGCCGATCATCCCGGGGTGGGTGTGGCGGAGGCGCACGATCGTGGCGGTGAACCTGGCGCTGGCCGCGCTGGGGCTGCTGATGGTGGCGCCGACGGTCTTCCTGCCGACGTACGCCCAGTCGGTGCTGGGGCTTGGCCCGGTGGCCGCCGGGTTCGTGCTCTCGGTGTGGACGCTGAGCTGGCCGGTGTCGGCGGCGCTGAGTCAGCACGTATACCGCAGGATCGGCTTCCGCAACACGGCGATGCTCGGCATCGGCTCGGCCGCGCTGATCCTGTTCGCCTTCCCCTTCCTGCCGTACCCGGGGCACGCCTGGCAGCCGGCCCTGCTGATGCTCCTGCTCGGCGCGGCTCTGGGTCTCTTCCAGCTCCCGCTGATCGTGGGCGTGCAGTCGACCGTGGGCTGGGCGGAGCGGGGCACGACGACGGCGTCGGTGCTGTTCTGCCGGCAGACCGGCCAGACGGTCGGCGCGGCGGTCTTCGGGGCGGTGGCGAACGGCGTGCTGGCGGCGCGGCTGGGCGGCGCGGGCGACCTGGAGTCGGTGACGCGGGCCCTCGGCTCCGGTACGGCGCCGGAGACCACGCGGCGGGCCATCGCGGACGCGGTGCACGCGGTGTACCTGGGAGCGGCGTGCGCGGCGGCGCTGGCGTTCGTGGTGCTGGTGGTCGTGGCGCCGCGGCGGTTCCCGGTGCTCGAGGAGTGAGCGGGCGCTGAAGAGGGAGTCGCCACTCAAGGAATGAGCCGGCACTCAAGAGTGAGTCGCCGCTCAAGCGGTGAGTCGGCACTGAAGAGGCGAGCTGACCGGCCGTCAATTGTCGGAGTTAACGGGGGTAACACCCCAGGTCAGACCCGGGATGCGCATAGTAAGCGCATACCGACCACTTAGTTTGCCGAAAAGCTCGACCAGCTTGGCTACTGCCGAGTAGCGTGCGTGAGCCACTCCCCCCACCTCCCTGCGGTCCGCCGCCACGGACCCGAGCCGCGCAAGGAGTTCGGGATGTCCCACGACCCGTTCCCGCCGTCGTATCCACCGCCCTACCCACCGCCGTACGAACCGTCACGGTTGACGTACCCGTGGCAGCCACCCGCGCCTCCCGCTCCCGAGCCGCCGCGGCGCCCAACCGTGCACGCCCCGCTCGGCCACCACAGCGACCTGCGGCGGCTGCGCGGCGCCTACCGCTGGCAGCGGCGCGTCGCCACGCTGACCGCCCTCGGTTACTTCGTCGTCTTCCTCGTCCTGTCGGCGTGCGCGCCGACCCTGATGACGGCCCGCGTCTCCGACGGACTCCCCGCCGGACTGCTGCTCGCCCTCCTCCAACTCCCCGTCACCTGGATGGCGATCGCCCTGTACGAGCACACCGCGCGCCGCCACGTCGACCCCCTCGCCCGGCTCATCCGCCGACAGGCCGAGGTCGACGCGAAGCGGGAGGCGGCGGCGCGATGAGCCTGATGCTGAGCGAACCCCTGGACGGCGGATCCCTGCTCCTGTTGGACGGCGACGCGCAGACGATGTCCCTCGTCGCCTTCACCGCCATCGCCACGATCACCCTGCTGCTGTGCGTGATGACCGGCCCGGACCGCGACGACCTCGACGAGTTCTACACCGGCTACCGCTCCCTCTCCCCGCTGCGCAACGGCCTCGCGATCGCCGGCGACTACATCTCGGCGGCCACCGTCCTCGGCACGACCGGCGTGATCGCGCTCTGCGGCTACGACGGGATCGTCCTGGCCCTCAGTACGGTGCTGTCGCTGATGCTGCTGATGTTCCTGCTGGCCGAACCCCTGCGCAACGCGGGCCGGTTCACCATGGGCGACGCGCTCGCCCGCCGTATGCCGGGGCGCGCGGTGCGCATCACGGCGTGCGCGGTGACGCTCGCGGCGCTGCTGCCGATGATGCTGGTGCAGCTCGCCGGCACCGGCCAACTCCTCGCCTTCATCCTCGGGTTCTCCGGCGACTCGCTGAAGACGGGCTGCGTCATCGGCATGGGCGTGCTGATGATCAGCTACGCGGCGATCGGCGGGATGAAGGGCACCGCCCTGATCCAGATGCTGAAGATCGTGATGCTGCTCGGCTCGGGCGCCGTCGTCGCCGTCCTGGTGCTGGCCCGCTTCGACGGCAACCCCGGCGCCCTGTTCGACGCGGCGGCACGCGGCAGCGGGGTCGGGGACGCCTTCCTGCGCTCGGGGCTGGAGTTCGCCGACGGCCGCTACCCGCGCGTCGACATGGTCACCTCGCAGCTGGCGGTGGTCCTGGGCGGCGCCTGCCTGCCGCACATCACCATGCGCATGTACACCGCCTCCAGCGCCCCGCAGGTGCGGCGCTCACTGTCCTGGGCGGTGTCCTGTGTGGCGCTGTTCGTGCTGGTGATCACGGTCGTCGGGTTCGGTGCGACGGCGCTGATCGGCCGCGCGGTGATCGCCGGGGCGGACCCGCAGGGCAACACCGCCTATCTGCTGGGCTCGCGGGCCGCGTTCGGCGCGGACATCTCCACCGGCGAGGCGCTGCTGTTCACGACGGTCACGACCGCCCTCTTCCTGACGGTCCTCGCCTCCGTCGCCGGGATGATCCTCGCCTGCGCCAACTCCCTCGCCCACGACATCTTCGCCGCCCGCGCGCGGGACCTCTCCCCACGCCGCGAAATGCTCCTGGCGCGCCTGTCCGCCCTGGCGGTCGGCGTGCCCACGGTGCTGCTGGCGGCCCAGGTGCAGCACCGCAGCCTCCAGCCGCTGGTCACCCTCGGCTTCTGCATCGGCGCCTCCGCCCTCGCACCCGCCCTGGTCTACAGCCTCTTCTGGCGCCGCTACACCCGTACGGGCCTGCTCGCCACGCTGATCGGCGGCACGCTCGCCGTGCTGGTGCTGATGCCGGGCACGAACCTCGTCTCCGGCTCCCCCGTCTCCGCCTTCCCCGAAGCCGACTTCAACTGGTTCCCCTTCACCACGACCGGCATCGTCACCATCCCCCTCGGCTTCGCCCTCGGCTGGCTCGGCACCGTCGTCTCCGGCCACCACAAGGCGGAGGAGCAGCGCCGGGAGTACGAGGCGGTGGAGGGGTGGATTCTGGCGGGGGCCGTGCGCAGGGAGAGTTGAGGGTGAGGGGCGTGGGCTGGGGGTGCGTCCATGGAAGGGGGCGTGCGCGTGGAGGTTCGCGCGGGCGTGTACGTCCTGCGCGGGCGCGGCCGTGGAGGTTCGCGCGGGCGTGTACGTAGAAGTTCCCGCTGGCGTGGGCATAGAGGTTCGCGCTGGCGTGGGCTCGAAGGCATGCGCGGCGCGGAGGAGTGTGTGCGGGCACGGAGGGGCGTGGAGGCGCGCGGAGCGGCGCGCAAGGGCGAGCGACGGCGGACCAGCCCGCGGTCCAGCCGACGTGGTCCATCCACCGCGGTCCGGCCCCGACGGCCTCAGGCCCCGCCCAGGAGGTGTTCGTCGTTCCACTGCGGGACCGTCGTCGTGCCGGCGTGCCAGTCACGGCGGAGGATCGCGTAGCCGACCGCGTCGTGGACCGCTCCGTCCTGCGCGGGCCAGGCGTCCCGGTAGTGGGCCTCCTTGACGTACCCGCAGCGGCGGAAGGTACGGCGCATCGCCACGTTGTCCTGGCGCGTGGTGCCCTCGATCCGCCGAATGTGCGGGAACGCGTCGAACAGATGGGCCGTCAGCCAGGTCAGGGCCTCAGCGCCGACGCCCCGGCCGCGAGCTCCGGCACGGACCCGCAGATCGAACAGGGGTGTGTCGTCCTCCAGGTCCATCAGCCGGACCATCCCGACCACGTCCGCGCCCGCGCCCACGCCCGCGTCGATCCAGAAGGTCCTGGTGCCGTCGTCGTCGTCGAAGTCGCCGTCCGCGATCCACGCCCGGGCCCGCTCCGGTTCGACCACGGCCCGGCTGTGGAACGGCCAGGTGTCCGCGGTGAGGAAGCCGACCAAGGCGTCGGTGTCGGCGGCGTCGGCGGGGTCGAAACGTCGGTAGGTGAGCTGCACGGCGCGACCCTAGGGACGCCAAGCGTGGATCGTGAAGCGCTTTTTCGGTACCGGACTCCTTTCCGCGACGTCAGGTCACCACTGGGCCATGAGCGGCGTGTCCGGTTCGTGCTGCCGCCACGCTCCCGTGATGCGGCCGAGGCGGGTGGGGGCGGCGATGCCGCGGACGGTCGCGATCCTGCCGTTGGTGATGTCGAACGTCACGGTGCCGACGACCTGGTCGCCGACCACGGCGAGCATGGCGGGGGCGCCGTTGACGAACGCGAAGTGGAGGGCGGGCGTGCCGCCGGCGAGTCGCCGTTTCGCGGGCGTGGGTTTGAAACCGGCCCGTGCGACGGCGGCGATGCGCTGCGGAGTGTCGAACTGCATCAGCTTCTCGGTCAGGCCGGCGCCGTCGGAGATCGCGGTCGCGTCGTCGGTGAGCAGTGCCACCAGCCGTTCCGTGCGGCCCGAGGTGGCGGCGGCGAGGAACTCCTCGACGATCCTGCGGGCGGATGCGGGGTCGACCTCGCCGCCGCGGCGGCGCGCGGCGGTGATGCGCTGCCGTGACCGGTGGAGGTGCTGCTGGCTCGCGGACTCGGTGATGTCGAGGATCTCGGCGATCTCGGCGTGACTGTGGGAGAACGCCTCGCGCAGGACGTAGACGGCCCGCTCCAGGGGTGACAGGCGCTCCATGAGGGTCAGTACGGCAAGGGAGACCGATTCGCGCTGCTCGAAGGTGTCGGCCGGGCCGAGCATCGGGTCGCCGTCGAGGAGTGGTTCGGGCAGCCAGGCACCGACGGTGCGTTCGCGGCGGGCCTGTGCCGAGCGGAGCCGGTCGAGGCACAGGTTGGTGACAACCTTGGTCAGCCATGCTTCCGGCACCCTGATGAGCTGCCGGTCGGCGGCCTGCCAGTGCAGGAACGCGTCCTGCACGGCGTCCTCGGCGTCGGCGGCGGACCCCAGCAGACGGTAGGCCAGCGAGGCCAGCCGGTCGCGGCTGGCCTCGAACAGGCTGGTGTCGAAGCGATCAGTGGCGGTGCTGTCCACGCGGATCACCCTAGGCGGACCCTAGGCGGCCACGCGACCGACGACCGCCTGCTCGGCGGACGCGTCCGGCGCGGCGGCCAGCCGGTGCCTGCGCTTGGGCAGGCCGAACGTCGGGTGCGAGGTGGCCCACAGCGAGCCCCTGAGGATGCCCGCCTTGATCCGCGCGGCCGTCCGGCCGCCCATGTACCTCGGCTTCGCCTGCCCTTCGCCGTCGACCAGCTGCAGGATCCCGTCCCGCCGCCCGAGGCTGATGTGGTTGCCCAGGTACTCCAGCTTGGTGTTCGGGATCTCGCGGCCCGTCAGGCGCCCCAGGATCGCGTCCGTGGCCTGCCGGCCGGTGTAGCCGGCCGAAGCGCAGGACATCGGCAGCGGCCGGCCGTTGTCGCCGATGGCGTAGGCGCTGTCGCCGGCGGCGTAGACGTTCGGGTGCGAGACCGACCGCATGGTGCGGTCGACGACGATCCGGCCGGACTCGGTGGCCTCCAGCCCACCGGCGGCGGCGATGGGGTCGACCGTGAACCCTGCCGTCCACACGGTCGCGTCGGACGCCAGGGCGGTGCCGTCGGCACACCGCACCCGCGTCGCTTCGACGGCTTCGACGGTGGTGTGCTCCAGAACGGTGATGCCCAGCCGGTCGCATGCCTGGCGCAGGTGGTCGCGGGCCCCGGCGGAGAGCCGGGCGCCCAGCTCGCCGCGCGCGACCAGCGCCACGGACAGGCCGGGCCGGGACTCGGCGATCTCGGTGGCGGTCTCGATGCCGGTCAACCCGTCGCCGACGACCACCACACTCCCGCCTTCGCCCCGTCGGCCCAGGCTGTCCAGGCGCTCGCACAGGCGCCGCGCCGAGGGCCTGGCGGCGACGTCGAAAGCGTGCTCGGCCGCGCCGGGGACGGCGTGGTCGTCGCCGTGGCTGCCGAGCGCGTACACCAGCGTGTCGTAGCCGAGTGCGCCGCCGCCGTCGGCGTCGGCCACGGCGACGATCCGGCGGTCGGGGTCGACGGCGGTGACGCGGGCCACGCGCAGCTGTACCCCGGTGCCCGCGAAGACGTCGGCGAGCTGCGGAGCCTCGATGTCCTGGCCGGCCGCCAGCTGGTGCAGCCGCATGCGCTGGACGAAGTCCGGCACGGCGTTGACCACGGTGATCTCGGCGTCCGCCGGGGACAGCCGGCGGGTCAGGTTCCCGGCCACGTAGGCCCCGGCATAGCCGGCGCCCAGGACGACAATGCGGTGCTTCATGTGCTGCTCCTGTCGGTTGGCTCGCTTCTCGGTGACTTGAGCGGAACAGCTCCCCGATTGCTGACAGGTACTTCATGTGATGTGGGTCACTCGATCGCGCGCCCTGTGAGGGCGCTCAGACTGTTGCGTACGTAGTCCATGTGGGCGCGTACGTCGTCCCAGCGCTCCCCGTGCTCACGCAGGACCCGTTCCGTCTCGCGGGCGATGCGGTCCTCGTGCAGACGGGCCTCGGCGAGGAGCTGTGAGGCACGCGCGCGGGCCTCCTCCTGGCGGCGGCCCGCCGACTCCTCGACCTCGGCGAGGGCCTGTTCCGCCTCCGACAGCGCGGCCTCGGCGCGCGCGGCGCGGTGGGCGTGGTGCGCGTCGAGGGCGGCGGCGCGCGCGGTGGCCTCACGCTCGACCTCGGCCCACCGCTCGGCGTGCTCCTTCTCCTGCTCGGCGAGCAGGCCGGCGGCGCGCCGGCGCGTCTCGCGCAGGGCGGTGAGCGCCTCGCCACGGTGCTCCTTCACCTCGCGACGCGCCGTGACGCGGATCTCGTCGGCCTCGGCGCGCGCCGCGAGCAACCGCTGGCAGGCGCGTTCCTCGGCCTCCGCGCGGAGCGCGTCCGCCTGCTCCCGCGCCGCCTCACGCACGCCGAGGGCGCGCGCCGCGGCCTGCGCGACGTGCTCCTGCGCCGCGCGCCGCGCTTGGTCGCGGACGGCTGCCGCCTCTTCCTCCCCGAGCTCGAAAAGGCGCCGTGCGCGCTCCCCGAGGGTGTCGTACGTCTGCGGTGGGAGCCCCTCGACGGCCTCGCGCAACCGGTCGACCTCCGCCCGCATCTCCTTGGCGAGCACGGTCAGCCGGGCGGCGCGCTCCCAGGCGGCGTCCCGTTCGGCGCAGAGCGCGGCGACACACGCCTCGACCTGCCGGGGCCGGTATCCGCGCCCGCGGACGGTCGCGAACCCGTACGGCGACACCGATGCGCTGCTCATACTGGAACCCCTCATTCCGAACGGTTTCGCGCACATCTTGAGGGATCAGACGGAAGTGCTCATAACGCGACACTCCGGGCGAAGGTCACGGTGGAGGCGCACACGGAAAAAGGGCTGGGCCCGGTCAGCCACGACCGGGCCCAAGCCCTCCAACACGCCGCCGTCAGCGGGGCTTCCGCGCCCCCGCCCGCATCCGCGTCACAGCAGGCCGTCCCACATCTGCTCCAGCAGCACCGACCACCAGCTCTCCGGCGATCCCAGAGCCGCCGGGTCCAGGGCGGCCAACTGGGCCTGGAAGTCGACGGTCCAGCGGCCCGCCTGCTCCTGGTTCAGGCCGAACCGCAGCCGCCACATCCGGCCGAGCAGCGCCAGACAGCGCTGGAACTCCGGCAGACCGGAGTTCACGAACTGCGGCGCCACGGGCACACCACCAGGCCCCGCCTCCACCGGCACCGCGACGATGTTCGCCGTGCCGTACTGCACACAGACGGCCCTGCCGAAGTCGCTGCCCATCACGAGGTACGACCCCGCGTCCGACGCTGGCTGCACCCCGCGCTCCTGCGCCAGCTCGGCCAGCGTCGGCACCGGACGGCCCGGCTGGGCCTGCGCCCAGAAGAACGGGCCCATGTCCGCCGGCAAACCCGCCACCACCAGCGTGTGCGCCACGATCGGCGGCACACCCTGCCGGGACACCGCGGCCTGCTCGAACCGGAAGATCCCCGGCCCGAACGCCGCCCCCAGTTCCTGCGCGATCGCCTCCGGCGGGACCGGCGGCGCGGGGTGCACCGGCGGCAACGGCGCACGCACCGGCGCGGGCCGCGCGGGACCGTCCGCCACCTGGTGCAACTCACCCTGGTGCGCCAGCAACTGCTGCATGCCCTGCTGCCGGCTCGCGTGATCCGTGCCGTACGGCGCGATGCTCGTGATGCGCGCCTGCGGCCACTGCTCCCTGATCATGCGCGCGCAGTACGCGCCCGGCAGCTCGCACGACTCCAGCTCGGTGTGCAGCTCCAGCACCTGGTCCGGCGGCACGTTCATCGCCCGCAGCTCATGGAAGATCTGCCACTCCGGGTGCGGCGTCCCCGGCGCCGACCGCCGTATCACCTGCTGCTCCGAACCGTCCTGCGCCCGGTACCGCAGCACGGCCTGGTAGCCCGGGCCGACCGTCGGCTGACCGGTCGGCTGCTGCGGATACCCGTACGCCGACGGCTGCCCCGGCCCGGGCACACCCGGCGGCGGCACCGCATCCGGCGGCATCGGCTGCTGCGGGGCGCCCGGAGCCATACCGGGGGCGCCCGGAACACCGGGCGCGCCGGGGGCCTGCGGCGGAGGCGGAGGCCCACCAGGACCGCCCACCGGGGGCGCGGCCAGCATCGTCTCCGCATGGTGAACCGCCCCCCGCGCGCCGCCCGGCGCACCAGGTGCGGCGGGAGCGCCAGGGGCGCCGGGCGCGCCCGGGGGCTGCGGTGTCCCAGGGGCGCCCGGGGCCGCCGGTGCGCCAGGCGCGTTCGGCACGCGGGCGCCGGGCGGCTGCGGCGCGCCCCCGCCCGCACCCATACCCATGCTCCCCGGGTCGGCGAGCATCGTCGCGGCATGGTGCACACCACCCGGGGGCGTACCGCCGGGCGCGTTCGGTGGGGCGGGCGGATTCGGTGGGGCGGGCGGATTCGGCGCGCCAGGGACGCCAGGGGCGCCCGGCGCGTTGGGTGCACCCGGGGCGCCCGGAGCCGCCGGCCCGCCCTCAGGCCCGTCGGGCCCCAGCGCCGACACCAGCTGCGTGGGCACGTACGCGCCCCCCGAACCGCCCGGCGCGCCCGGCGGAGGAGGCATGCTCCCCGGACGCGCGCCCGGCGCACCCGGCGCGCCCGGAGGTGGTGGTGGCGTCACTCCACGCCCCCGGCGCGGCGGAGGCGCCGCCTTGCTGGTCGCGGCGTCGGCGATGTCACCGGCGTTCGGGGGGAGCGGGCGCCCCGGCGCGGGCGTGCCCTGCGCACCACCCGGCG
The DNA here is from genome assembly GCF_044391385.1 of Streptomyces sp. NPDC018693. Taxonomy (NCBI): domain Bacteria; kingdom Bacillati; phylum Actinomycetota; class Actinomycetes; order Kitasatosporales; family Streptomycetaceae; genus Streptomyces; species Streptomyces sp. NPDC018693. The sequence goes on from NZ_JBIRZZ010000010.1 coordinate 217,432, forward strand.
GCGGAGTGCCCGGGCCGGCGGTCGCGGCGGCGGCACCGTGCGGGTGGCCGTACGACGGAGCGGCCGGAGGCGCGGGCGGCGGAGTGCTCCCCTGCGGCGCACCAGGCGCCGCCGGCGCACCAGGCCCACCAGGCGCCGGGTAGCCGTACCCGGCGGGCGGCGCAGGCGGCGTGTGCCCCGGGGCGTACGAGACGCCCGCGCCCTGCGAGCCCTGCGCGCCGGGCGCACCCGGAGCCCCCGGCGCCCCCAGCGCACCCGAAGCCCCACCCGGCGCAACCGACCCCGCAGGCGCCCCCGACTGACCCGGCGCGCCCGGCGCGTTCGGGTCCTCAAGCGCCGGCGCCAGCGCCGTCGGCGGAAGCTGGCTCCCACCCGACATCAGCGCCGTCTTGGCATCCGGCGTCGAAACAGGCGGCGTCTCCTCGTCGTCGGAACCGCTCAGCGGCGGCGCGAAGACAGTCGCCGGCAGCGGTACGGAACGGTCGTCCCCGACATCGGCGTTCGTGTCGGTCCCCGCCCACGGCGTGGCCCCGACCGGCGCGGCAGGCACACTGGGCGCTACAGGCACACCAGGCGAAGCAGGCGGCCCAGGCGCCGCACTCGCCGACGCACCGGCACCCACGCCGTCACCAGCAGGCACCCCACCCCGCGTCTCCGCAAGCCCACTCCCAGGCACCCCGGCCTGCGTCCGAGGCAACGACGGATCCGGCGTCACACTCCCCGCACCACTCCCCGTACCACTGCCCGCAGCACCCCCGGAAGCCCCCGAAGCCCCCGAAGCCCCGGAAGCCCCGGAACCACCAGAATCACCGGCCTCCCCAGAACCACCCCGCCGATCCGGAATCCCCAACTTGTCCGCCGCCTCCTGCAACCACTCCGGCGGCGACAGAAGAAACGACGTCTGATTCAGATCCACCCGCGCAGCAGCCGCCGGAGCCGACGGCACCGCGTCCTGCGGCCCCCCGTACTCCTCCTCGTACCGGCGGATCACCTCCCCCACCGGCAGCGCCGGCCACAACGTGGCCTCCCCGCTGTCCCGGGCGATCACCAGCCGCTGCGCACCACCGTCCGAACGCGGCCCGTCCGAACGGTCCTCCGCCCACACCACGAACCCGAGCTCGAACTCCCGCACCCGCACCTCACGATGCTGGTACGCGGGCACATCACCGTTGATCCACTCTTCCGCGCGCTCCTGCGCCTGCGCGAACGTCACCATCGCTTCAGCTCACTCCCCGCCCACGCCAGAAGAAACCGGAACGGCCCGTGCGAAACCGCCGTCCACCATCAGATTCGCCACCGTCTCCAACTCCGGCGGATTCCCCGCCAGTCGGGACAGAAAGGCATCGAAGTCCTCACCGCACGGCAGCAGCAGCCGCTCCACACGCACCGCCGGCGCCCACGTCGGATCCACGTCCCGCGCATCGTCGAACGCGCAGAACCACACCGAACCGATCCGCTCCCCCTTCACCTTCACGGCGAGCAGCCCGCCCTGCACGAAGCCGACACCCAGATAGTCCTTGGTGAGATGGTCCCGCAGGCACTTGTTCACGTACACCAGGTCGTTGACCGCCGCCTCGTCCCGCACCGTGAAGAACGGCTGGTCCACCAGCAGCCCCAACTCCGCGTCCAGCGCCGCACCCACCGGCGCACAGCCACCCGCCGCCTTCAGGAACGACCGGTAAGCCCCCGGCAGCCGGTAGCCGAGCTCCTCCTCGACCCCCTGCACCTGCGACTCCGTCACCGCCACACCCGACTTCGGCAGCCCGATGTGCGCCGGACGCGTCTCCTGCAACGGCCGCGTCCCACGCTTCGCCTGATCGACGTTCGCGGTCGCGATGCCCCCATGGTGCCGCAGCAGCGCCTTCACCTCGACCGGGATCAACTCAAGCCGCCGCGAACCCACCACGTGATGCCACGTCCAACCGTGCGGCGTCGCCACACTCGGCACCGTGTCCCACAACGCATGCCCCGTCGCCGCCAGCGCGGCGTTCGCCGACACATAGTCCGTCAACCGCAGTTCGTCGACACCGAAACCCTCCGGCGGATCGGCGATCTCCGCCACCGCACGGGCATACGGCGAAAAGTCGGGGAAGCCACGCTCATCCACCCGCACCCCTCTCGGGTGACGAGCGGCCCGAACCGGATCCGGGAAGTGAACGACCTGCCCGGCATACGCCGCGTTCGGCGGCGCGGCCTGCTCCCCGAGCCGACCTGTCGTCATGGCGGTTGCCCCCTGCGGCACTCTGTACGACCCCCGGCGACCGGTTCCGCTTCCGCTCTCGCTCGCAGGATCCGGCCCACCACGGCCCGTATTCGACTGTCTCCAACGGCACCGGCGCGCGTTGACCGCACTGTCGCGGTGCCGACAGCCTATGCGGTACGACGACACCGGTCACCGGGCCTCCGTTCGACAGCACCCACCCCCACTGTTCGACACCCACCACCCACCCTCCGGTTCCGTGACCAGCCGTCACCCCACCGTGACAGCACGCCCCGAACCGGGCGTGTCGCACCGCCCCAGCTTCCGCACCAGGCACGCGATTTGGCACCCTGGGGCAACCGGGGGGATGCTCAGGAGGGGATGACGATCATGAGCGCGACACAGACAGGACCACAGACGGGACCGCATACCGGACCGCGTACCGGGCCCCACAACGCCCCACACGCCACAGCCCGCACCGGCCCGAACACCAGCCCCACCACGGGCACCGACAGCGCCGCACACACCGCCGCCACCCCCTCCGGCGACCCCCGCATCGGCTGGAGCACCACCGACACCCCCCACGCACCCACCCTCCGCCACCGCCGCGACGGCATCCTCCCCACCGTCGCCGCCGCCCTCTCCGTACGCGGCGCCACCCTCACCGGCACCGCCGCCCGCGGCGACCAACCCCCACCCCTGCACCCCCTCGTCCAGGACTTCCTCGACACCCTCACCAGCACCCAACGCGACCGCTTCACCGGCCGCTGCGCCGAAACCATCCTCATCTCCCGCCACCTCGCCGCCGCCGACGCCACCCGCAGCAAACGCGCCGCCCGCAAACCCATGACCAACGGCGAAGCCCGCAAAGCCCTCAAACAGGCCAAACTCACCGCCCGCCGCATCCGCGAAGACGGCGACCCCCTCCACGGCAGCTTCGCCACCCCCTGCCGCGCCTGCGCCGCCCTCAGCGCCCACTTCGGCGTCCGCATCGTCGACCCCGCCGCAACCGAAGGCTGACCACACCCCGGCCCCCTCCCGCAGCAGGAAAGCCGCGACGAACCACCCAGAACGAACAAAGGCAGATGCACACCGACCGCACCTCCACCACCCGCTTCCCCGTCCCCGTCGACGCCGCCCTGCGCGCCGCCGGCTGGCAACCCGGACGCTGGGACATCAAACAAGCCGAAATCTGGGCCGACGCCCTACGCGAACACACCTCACCCGCCGGCCATCGCCACGCCGTCTTCCCCGCCGCCGTAGAAGCCTGGGCCGAATTCGGCGGACTCCACATCACCCCCACCGGCCCCGGCCGCCAAGTCGCCCCCGCCACCCTCCACCTCGACCCCCTCCACGGCCTCCACCTCGCCCGCACCCTCGGCGACCTCGGCCGCGCCCTCGACACCGAGATAAGCCCCCTCGGCACCGAGACCGACACCCAGGCACTCCTCGCCATCGACACCGAAGGCCGCGTCTACACCCTCGACCACACCGGCGACTGGTACCTCGGCCCCGACATCGACCACGCCCTCGGCGCCCTCATCGCCGGCACCGAACCCACCCGCCTCACCACAGCCTGAAACACCAGGCGCCTACGACGCCGGAATCACCGCCGACACCCGAAACCCACCAGCATCCGTCGGCCCCGACACAAACACCCCACCCAACGCCGCCACCCGCTCCTTCATCCCCACCAGACCATTACCCCCCGACGGCAACCGCGCCGACGACGCCGACCCCACCTCCGGCGGCGGACCGTTCTCCACCTGCATCGCGATCTCCGTCACCCGATGCGCCAACCGCACATACGTCTTCGCCCCCGCCGCATGCTTGTGCACATTCGTCAACGCCTCCTGCACCACCCGATACGCCGTCTGCTCGACCTCCCGCGCATACGACCGCACCTCACCCTCCACCGACAGATCCACCACCATCCCCGCCGCAGCCGACTGCCCCACCAACTCATCCACATCCGACAGACAGGGCCCCTCAGCCCCACCCTCCTCCACCACCGCTCGCGACGCCGCCGCAGCCGCCGCCACACCCACCGCCGCCAACGGCACCGACGACACCGACCCCACCCGCCGCTCACCCTCCCCACTGCGCAACACGCCCAGCATCTCCCGCAACTCCGTCAACGCCTGCCGCCCCATGTCCCCCACCAACGCCGCGTTCTTCACCGCCTTCTCCGGATCCTTGCGCGCCACCGCCTGCAACGCCGCCGCATGCACCACCATCAGACTCACCCGATGCGCCACCACGTCATGCATCTCCCGCGCGATCCGCGTCCGCTCCTCGTTACGCGCCCACTCCGCCCGCTCCTCCGCCCGCTCCGCGAGCAACTGCAGCTCCCGCTCAAGACTGTCCGCCCGCTCCCGCAGACTCTCCATCAACCGACGCCGCGCACCCACATACAGACCGAGCAGCACCGGAGGCGCGGTCAGCCCGAGCGCGCCCGTGATCGACACGAACGGAACGAACCAGTCCCCCAACATCAGGTCGTCGTCCCCGCGCGTCTCCGGCGGCCGCATCCGCACCGCCATCACGATCAGCGAACCCACCAACGACATCCCCGCCAACGACGCGATGATCCGGCGCGGCAGCTCCGACGCGGCCAGGGTGTACAGACCCACGATGCCCATCAGAAAGCCCATCTGCGCCGGCGTGACCGCGATCGCCACCAGCACCACCGCAATCGGCCACTGACGCCGAACGAGCAGCATGGAACCGGCGAGCAACCCGAACGCCACCCCCGCGGCATCCGGAATCCCCGCGTCCCGAGCGAACGCCTCCCCCTCCAACGCACACTCCGTCGCCGACGCCACCGCCAGACTCCAGTCCAACAGCGCGCCACGCCACCTGGCCCACCACCACGGCCCCGGCCGGGCCGCCCCCTGGTCTTCCCCCGTCGTGGTCATGCCTCCAGCCTACGGGCGTCCACCGCGGCTTTTCCGGCGAGTTTCCCCGACCGGCCCGCACCACACTCCGTAATCGAATCACCGCAAAACCTGCCGGTATCACTCGAACTGCTGAACCACCCCCGTTCGAACCCGGAAGCCGACATTCCACCCGGACGGTATGCGCATGGCACATGCAACAGGCAAGTACGCGGACTTCGAGAACCTCAGAGAACAGGCGGTGGCGCTGCGGCGCCGGGGTACAGCCTTCGGCAGATCCGTGACGAGCTGAAGGTCTTCAACAACGACATCCTCAACCAGCTTGTAAAGGGGGAACCGCCACCGGCGTGGACGAAGCGTCCGAACGCGAAGGACGACCTCAGGCAGAAGGCACGGGAGCTACGACTGCAGGGCTGGACGTACGACCAGATCGAGGCGGAGCTGGGCTGCTCCAGAAGCTCTGTCTCCCTGTGGGTGCGGGATCTGCCCCGTCCCAAACCGCGCTACACACCTGAAGAACAGCGGGCGCTCATGCGGGAAGGACTCGCAAAACGCCGTGCCGCGGACAACGAGGAGCGCAGGAAAACAAAACTCGCCGCGCACGAGGACGTCGGAGCGCTGACCGACCGCGAACTGTTCATGGCGGGGGTGGCCCTGTACTGGGCCGAGGGTTCGAAGAGCAAACCCTACGATCGACGCGAGCGCGCGATCTTCGTCAACAGCGACCCGGGCGTGATCCGGGTCTACCTGGCCTGGCTCGATCTCCTGAACGTGGCCCGGGAGCGCCTGCGCTTCCGGCTGCTCATCCATGAGTCCGCGGACGTGGACGCGGCTCACCGGTTCTGGGCGGAGGTGGCCGACGTCGACGTGTCGGTCTTCGCCAAGCCGACACTCAAGAGGCACAACCCGAAGACCGTCCGCAAGAACACCGGCGACGACTACCGTGGCTGCTTGGTCATCGGGGTAGCGAGAAGCGCCCACCTGTACAACCGCATCGAGGGCTGGTGGAACGGAATCGTGGCCCAGGCCGAGGAACGTCTCCGGTAAGGTCTGAAGCGCTGTCCCCCGTGGTGTAACTGGCAGCACACTGGTTTTTGGTACCAGCAGGACAAGGTTCGAATCCTTGCGGGGGAGCTCACAGCGCACACGACCTGAGTTCGGGCCCTTACCTACACGGGTCAGGGCCCGCACGCATGTCCCCCAAGAAACGCCCCGGTATCCTGCGGTTGTCCACCCCCACCCCACACAGCCGAAGGGCAACCCCGTGAGCGCCATTCGCCCGGCAGCCGTCGTCGTTCTTGCAGCGGGTGAGGGCACCCGTATGAAGTCGGCCACACCCAAGGTCCTGCACGAGATCTGTGGTCGCAGCCTCGTCGGTCATGTTCTCGCCGCCGCCCGTGAGTTGGACCCGGAGAACCTGGTCGTGGTCGTCGGGCACGCGCGGGAGAAGGTCGCCGCGCATCTCGCCGGGATCGACCCCGCCGTACGGACCGCCGTGCAGGAGGAGCAGAACGGCACGGGTCACGCCGTACGGATGGGGCTGGAGCAGCTCGGCGGGACGATCGACGGGACGGTCGTCGTGGTGTGCGGGGACACGCCCCTGCTCACCGGCTCGACTCTCGCCGCTCTGGCCGCGACCCACCACTCGGACGGCAACGCGGTGACGGTGCTGACGGCGGAGGTGCCGGACGCGACGGGGTACGGCCGGATCGTGCGGGACGAGGCGAGCGGTGCGGTCACCGCGATCGTGGAGCACAAGGACGCGACGGAGGAGCAGCGGGCGATCCGGGAGATCAACTCGGGTGTGTTCGCGTTCGACGGGCAGCTGCTGGCGAAGGCGCTGAAGCAGGTGCGGACGGACAACAGCCAGGGTGAGGAGTACCTCACCGATGTGCTGGGGATTCTGCGGGAGGCCGGTCATCGGGTGGGGGCGTCGGTGGCCGCCGATCACCGTGAGATCGCCGGGATCAACAACCGGGTGCAGTTGGCGGAGGCCCGCGGGATTCTCAACGACCGGCTTCTCACCGCCGCCATGTTGTCCGGGGTCACCGTCGTCGACCCCGCCACCACGTGGGTCGATGTGACCGTGACGTTCGAGCAGGACGCGGTCGTCCACCCGGGCACGCAGTTGCACGGGGCGACTCACCTGGGTGAGGGCGCGGAGGTCGGGCCGAACACGCGGCTGAGGGACACGCGGGTCGGTGCGGGGGCGCGGGTGGACAACACGGTGTCGGACGGGGCGGAGATCGGTCCGCAGGCGAGTGTGGGGCCGTTCGCGTATCTGCGGCCGGGGACGCGGCTGGGTGTGAAGTCGAAGATCGGTACGTACGTCGAGACGAAGAACGCGACGATCGGTGAGGGTACGAAGGTGCCGCATCTGTCGTATGTCGGGGACGCGACGATCGGTGAGTACACGAACATCGGTGCGGCGAGCGTGTTCGTGAACTACGACGGTCAGGAGAAGCATCACACGACGGTGGGGTCGCACTGCCGGACCGGTTCGGACAACATGTTTGTGGCTCCTGTCACGGTCGGGGACGGTGCGTACACCGCTGCGGGGTCCGTGATCACGAAGGATGTGCCGCCCGGTTCGCTGGCCGTGGCCCGTGGCCAGCAGCGGAATATCGAGGGTTGGGTGGCTCGTAAGCGTCCGGGCAGTGCGGCGGCGAGGGCGGCCGAGGCGGCCTCCGGTGGAAGCGGAAGCGAAGGCTGACCGGAAACGGGTACGTCGAACACGGCGTACCGTGATAGGTGCACACCCAGCTGCGACACCTCTGAGGAGACAGTGCTGTGACCGGGATCAAGACGACCGGCGAGAAGAAGTTGATGTTCTTCTCCGGCCGCGCCCACCCCGAGCTTGCCGAGGAGGTCGCCCACCAGCTGGGTGTCGGGGTTGTCCCGACGAGGGCCTTCGACTTCGCGAACGGGGAGATCTACGTCCGTTACGAGGAGTCGGCGCGTGGTGCGGACTGCTTTGTGATCCAGAGCCACACGGCTCCGATCAACCAGTGGGTCATGGAGCAGTTGATCATGATCGATGCGTTGAAGCGTGCTTCGGCGCGTTCGATCACGGTGATCGTGCCGTTCTACGGGTATGCGCGGCAGGACAAGAAGCATCGTGGTCGTGAGCCGATCTCGGCGCGGCTGATCGCCGATCTGATGAAGACGGCCGGCGCGGACCGGATTCTCACCGTGGATCTGCACACCGACCAGATCCAGGGTTTCTTCGACGGTCCGGTGGACCATCTGTTCGCGCTGCCGCTGCTGGCGGACTATGTGGGCAAGAAGGTCGACCGGGACAAGCTGACGGTGGTGTCGCCGGACGCCGGCCGGGTGCGGGTGGCGGACCGGTGGTGTGACCGTCTGGGCGCGCCGCTGGCGATCGTGCACAAGCGGCGTGACAAGGACGTGGCGAATCAGGTGACCGTCCATGAGGTGGTGGGCGAGGTCAAGGGTCGGGTGTGCGTCCTGGTCGACGACATGATCGACACGGGTGGCACGATCTGTGCGGCGGCGGACGCGTTGTTCGCGCATGGTGCGGAGGATGTCATCGTGACGGCGACGCATGGTGTGTTGTCGGGTCCGGCGGCGGACCGGTTGAAGAACTCGCGGGTGAGTGAGTTCGTGTTCACGAATACGCTGCCGACGCCGACGGAGCTGAGTGACGATCTGGACAAGATCACGGTGTTGTCGATCGCTCCGACGATTGCGAGCGCGGTGCGTGAGGTGTTCGAGGACGGGTCGGTGACCAGCCTGTTCGACGAGCAGTAGGCCGTCAGCGCTTCTGCATGATCGATTTTTCTGCGGCCTCCCGCGCCGAGTAGACTGCTCAGGTTGCTCGGCGAGGGAGGCCGTCCTCGTGAAGAGGTACGGCGGTCCGTTATCGACGCGCTCTTCGTAGCAGGCCGTTCGTGGCCGGGTGACCCCGTCCGTTTCCGCTTCCTACGAGGAGTGATTCATATGTCCGAGGTGAAGCTCACCGCCGAGACGCGCACCGAGTTCGGTAAGGGTGCCGCGCGTCGTATCCGTCGTGACAACAAGGTTCCGGGTGTTCTGTACGGTCACGGCTCCGAGCCGCTGCACCTGACGTTCCCGGGTCATGACCTGCTGCTGGCGCTGCGTACGCCGAATGTTCTGATCTCGCTGGACATCGAGGGCAAGGGCAGCGAGCTGGCGATCCCGAAGGCCGTGCAGCGTGACCCGCTGAAGGGCTTCCTGGAGCACGTCGACCTGCTGCTGGTCAAGCGAGGCGAGAAGGTCAACGTCGAGGTTCCGGTGCAGGCCGAGGGTGAGCTGGCGGCGGGTGGCAACCTGCTGGAGCACGTGCTGAACGCGCTGCCGGTCGAGGCGGAGGCGACGCACATTCCCGAGGCGCTGACGGTGTCCGTGGAGGGTCTGGCGGCCGGTGACTCCGTCCTGGCGAAGGACATCAAGCTGCCGAACGGTGTCTCGCTGGCCGTCGAGGAGGACGCGGTGGTGCTGCAGGTGCTGGCGGCGCAGGCCGAGGAGGCCGCCGAGGGTGCCGAGGCCGCGGGTGAAGAGGGCGCCGAGGTCTGAGTCCGGGCCTGACGCTGTCGTACAGCAGTATTCGTGGTAGCCGCTGCTCCTCTCCCGGAGCAGCGGCTTTCGCATAAGGAGAGATGGACGTGACCACCCCTGCCAATGCCCCCTGGCTTGTTGTCGGGTTGGGTAATCCCGGGCCGGAGTATGCCGGTAATCGACACAATGTCGGTTTTATGGTGGCCGATCTGCTGGCGGAGCGGATCGGGGGCCGGTTCAAGCGGGCGAGCAAGGCGCAGGCGCAGGTCGTGGAGGGGCGGATCGGGCCGCCGGGGCCGGGGAGCCGTCGGGTGATCCTGGCGAAGCCGATGTCGTACATGAATCTGTCGGGCGGGCCGGTGAACGCGCTGCGGGACTTCTACAAGGTGCCGGTGGCGAACATCGTGGCGGTGCATGACGAGTTGGACATCGACTACGGGACGTTGCGGCTGAAGCTGGGTGGTGGTGACAACGGTCACAACGGGCTGAAGTCGATGACGAAGGCGATGGGGGCGGACTATCACCGGGTGCGGTTCGGGATCGGGCGTCCTCCGGGTCGTATGCCGGTGGCGGATTTCGTGCTGAGGGACTTCTCGTCGGCGGAGCGCAAGGAGTTGGACTACTTCGTGGACCGGGCGGCGGATGCGGTGGAGTGTCTGGTGATCGAGGGGTTGGAGCGGGCGCAGGGGTCGTACAACTCCTGACGTGTCACGGGTTCGCCTCCCGACTGTCACCCGTTCGGGTTGACCTCTTGCGGGGGCATGGCCAATGATCCCGGCCATGCCTGCTACCGCCGTGTCCCACCGTCGGGCGTCCTCCCGTCAGGTCTCACTCGTCGCGCTGCGGCTCGGGCGGCTGGCCGCGATGGGTGCGGTCGCGGTGGTGATCCTGATCGCCGGGGTGTGGGCGTCGTGGGGTACGGCGCAGCACGTGATGCTGACGAAGGGGCGGGAGCGGGGCACGGTCGCGGTGACGCGGTGCGGGGAGGGCGTCTGTACGGGTCCGTACGCGCCGCTGTCCGAGGGGTCGACGGCACGCGCGCGCGTGGAGATCGAGAACTCGGTGGCTGTGCGCGAGGGGCAGACGTACACGGTGATGGTGAAGCCGGGCAGCGACGAGGTGGTGCGGTCGGGGCCGGCGGGGATTTTGTATGCATGGGTTCCGCTGGGCGGGGCATTGTTGTTGGCGTCGGTGGTGATCGCGGGTGGGTTGCGGCGGACGCGGGTGGCGTGGGTGATGGCGGGGGCGGGGATTGCGCTGTTGACGGGGGCGTTTCTCACTATCTGAGGGCGCGTATCCGGCGATTCGGGGACAGGCCGGTCGTTTTCGTCTCTCGCACACGCTGTGAATTCCCACAGTGTTGCCTGTTTGTGATTGACCGACTTTCAGACATGGCAGGATGCTGAGCTGCCTCCCCCACATCTTCCCTTTCGTCACTCCGAAGATGGATTGCCACATGCGTACCCTCACCCGCGTCGGCGTCGCCGTCGCCGCGTCCTCGGCAGCACTGCTGCTGGCTCCCGTGGCTCACGCCACGGACACCACCACCGTGCAGCTGCGTCAGGAGCTGCCGCTCACCGCCGAAGGCTTCGAGCACGGCACGTGCCCCGGCATCGCCGAGGACATGGACGGCTGGCACTTCGTGCTGCCGGCCGACGGGAAGACCAAGCCCGACTTCGTCAAGCTGACGGTGACCTTCGCGCCGGGCGGGGAGCAGGTCGTCACCGACTTCAGCGGCTTCGCGGGCGCGGCCGGCAAGCACGCGTACGTGGCCTCCGAGCCGGGCGCCGAGCTGACCTCCGCCGTCGCCGAGGTCACGGGCGGTGTGTCGGAGGAGTACCTGTTCAACCTGTCCCACACCTGCCCGGCGACGGACGACAAGACCCCGGGCGACGACGACACCTCGACGCCGACGGACGGCTCCACGCCGACCGACGATTCCAAGCCGACCGACGGCTCCACGCCGGGCGACGACGACGCGGTGTCCCCGAGCGCGTCCGAGTCCGCGGCCGCCGCTCCGACGTCCGCGCCCTCCGCGCAGGGCACCAGCGGTGACCTGGCCGAGACGGGTAACGGCGCCCCGGTGGCCGTCCTGTCGGCCGTCGCGGCCGCGCTGGTCGGCGCGGGCGGCTTCCTGCTGCTGCGTCGCCGCAAGGCCCAGCAGGGCTGACGCGGGCGCCGCACACGCCGAAGAGGGGGTGCCCCCGAGTCCGTACGGGCTCGGGGGCACCCCCTTTTGGTGTGCGGGTGGCTGTCAGCCGGTGTTGCGCAGGCCCGCCGCCACGCCGTTGACGGTGAGGAGCAGGGCGCGGGAGAGCAGCGGGTCGGGTTCGGCGCCGGCGGCCGCGGCGTCGCGCTGGCGCTTGAGCAGGGTGACCTGGAGGTAGGAGATGGGGTCGAGGTAGGCGTCGCGGATGGTGAAGGTCTGCTTCAGCACGGGCTGGGCGTCGAGGAGTTCCTTCTCGCCGGTGATCTTGAGGACCTCGGCGACGGTGAGGGCGTGCTCGGCCTTGATGGTGTCGAAGACGTGCTTGAGGTCGTCGGGGACGAGGGTGTCGACGTAGTGCTGGGCGATCCGCAGGTCGGTCTTGGCGAGGGTCATCTCGACGTTGGAGATGAAGTTGCGGAAGAAGTGCCACTGTCCGTGCATCTCTTCCAGGACGGTGTCCAGTCCGGCCTCGCGCAGGGCCTTGAGGCCGGAGCCGACGCCGAACCAGCCGGGGACGATCTGGCGGGACTGGGTCCAGCCGAACACCCACGGGATGGCGCGCAGTCCGTCGAGGCCGGCGCCGGAGTCGGGGCGGCGGGAGGGCCGGGAGCCGAGGTGCAGGTCGGCGAGCTGGTCGACGGGCGTGGCGGCGAAGAAGTAGGCGGGCAGGTCGGGGTCCTCGACGAGGCGGCGGTAGGCGGCGTGGGCGGCGTCGGAGACGACGTCCATGGCGGCGTCCCAGCGGGCGAGGGCCTCGTCGGACTGGCGGGGGGCGGTGTGCAGGGCGGATGCCTGGAGGGTGGCGGCGACGGTCAGTTCCAGGTTCTCCCGGGCGAGGGAGGGGATGAGGTACTTGTCGGAGATGACCTCGCCCTGTTCGGTGACCTTGATCTCGCCCTCCAGGGTGCCCCAGGGCTGGGCGAGGATGGCGTCGTGGGAGGGGCCGCCGCCGCGGCCGACGGTGCCGCCGCGGCCGTGGAAGAGGCGCAGCCGGACGCCGTAGCGGTGGGCGACGTCGCGGAGGCGGCGCTGGGCGCGGTGGATCTCCCACTGGCTGGTGGTGATGCCGCCGAACTTGGAGGAGTCGGAGTAGCCGAGCATGACTTCCTGGACGTCGCCGCGCAGTGCCACGAGGCGGCGGTACGACGGGTCGGAGAGCATGTCCTCCAGGATGGTGTCGGCGGCCTTGAGTTCGTCGGTGGTCTCCAGCAGGGGGACGATGCCGATCTTGGCCCAGCCGGCGTGGAGGTCGATCAGGCCGGCCTCGCGTGCCAGCACGGCCGCGGCGAACACGTCGTCCGCACCCTGGCACATCGAAATGATGTACGACTCGATGACCTCGGGTCCGAAGACCTCCAGGGCCCGCTTGACGGTCTGGAAGACGCCGAGGGTCTTCTCGCCGGCCGCGTCGACCGGGGCGGGCGTGGGGGCCAGCGGCCGGCGGGAGCGCAGTTCCTTGGCGAGGAGCTTGGCGCGGTAGTCGCGGGGCATGTCGGCGTAGCGCCAGGACTCCTCGCCGAGGCGGTCGAAGAGCTGGCCGAGGGCGTGGTGGTGGGCGTCGGCGTGTTCGCGGACGTCCATGGTGGCCAGCTGGAGGCCGAAGGCGGACAGGGTGCGGATGGTGCGGTTCATCCGGCCGTCGGCGATGAGGCCGCCGCGGTGTTCGCGCAGGGAGGTCTGGATGAGGGTCAGGTCGTGGAGCAGCTCGGTGGTGCCGAGGTAGTCGCGGCCGGGCTCGTGCGGGGTGCCCTTGGCGAGGCGCTGCTTGGTGTTCTCCAGCTTCTGGCGGATGCAGGTGGCCTTGAGCCGGTAGGGCTCCTCGGCGTTGAGGCGCTTGTAGCGGGGGCTGATCTCGGGGAGGTTCTCCAGGTCGGCCTGGAGGGAGGCGAGGAGTTCCTCGGTGGCGCCGGTGTAGCGGATGGAGTTCGACAGGAAGCCGCGGAGTTCGTCGATCATCTCCAGGGCGTCGTTGATGCCGTGTTCGTGCTGGAGGATGAGGACGTCCCAGGTGACCTGGGGGGTGACGTTGGGGTTGCCGTCGCGGTCGCCGCCGATCCAGGTGCCGAAGGTGAGCGGGCGGGTGGTCTCCGGCAGGTGGACGCCGACGCGTTCCAGTTCGGCGGTGAGGTCCTCCAGGACGTCGCCGACGGCGTTCGCGTGGAGTTCGTCGAGGTAGTAGATGGCGTTGCGGGCCTCGTCGGCCGGTTCGGGGCGTACGACGCGCAGTTCGTCGGTCTGCCAGACGAGGTCGATGTTCTCGGCCAGTCGGGTGTCGTGGCGGCGGCGGTCGGAGTCGATGACCGGGGTCTCCAGGAGCGCGGCGATGCGCCGGAGCTTGTTGAGGACCGAGCGGCGGGCTGCCTCGGTGGGGTGGGCGGTGAAGACGGGGCGCACATTGAGGTGGCGGACGGTCTCGCGGACGTGTTCGGCGTCGGCGTCCTTGAGCCGGTCGGCGGTGCGGGCGAGGAGGCCGCCCTCGGCGGCGCGGCGGGCGCGCAGTTCGCGGCCGCGGTGCACCTGCTCGGTCACGTTGGCGAGGTGGAAGTAGGTGGAGAAGGCGCGGACCAGCTTGGCGGCGGTGTCCAGTTCGGTGCCGCGCAGGAGTTCGGCGGCGGCCTCGCCGTCCTCGCGGGTGAGGCGGCGGACCTTCTCGACCAGTTCGAGGAGTTCGGGGCCCTCCTGCCGGACAAGGGTCTCCCCCAGGAGGTCACCCAGTCGGCGGATGTCGGCGCGCAGCTCGCTGCTGGTCGTCGTGGTCTCGTCGGCACTGCTCACAGGTGCGGCTCCTTGCAGTGTTGAAGCTCGTCTGGGAGGGGACCCGGACGGTGGCCTGCGGCGCTGCCGCATAGGGGCCGGGCATCCGGGAAGAAAACTTCAGCGGACCGCGCTGTCCGACCGACATCAAGGATAGGTGGCGGGGCGGACGCGCAGACTGACGGGCTCTTGCCGCGGGGCGGCGCACTGCCATACTTACGATGCCGTAGGTTACGGAACCGTAGGAAACACGGGCGGTTCCGGCCCGGTATCTGTCTCTACCCTCGAAACCCCACAGGGGACGCCCATGACCACGAGCTCCGATGTGATCGAAGACGCCCCGGAGGCGGGCGACGGCGCCGCGGTGCCCTCCGCGACGCTCGGCGGCGAGCAGAAGCGTTCGATCGAGCAGATCACCCTTCTGCTCTTCATCACCGTCCCGTTCCTCGCGCTGCTGGCGGCCGTGCCGCTGGCGTGGGGGTGGGGGGTGAGCTGGCTGGACCTCGGTCTGCTGGTCTTCTTCTACTACCTCGGCTGTCACGGCATCACGATCGGTTTCCACCGCTATTTCACGCACGGTTCCTTCAAGGCGAAGCGGCCGCTGCGGATCGCGCTGGCGATCATGGGGTCGCTGGCGGTGGAGGGTCCGTTGGTGCGCTGGGTGGCCGACCACCGCAAGCACCACAAGTTCTCCGACGCGGAGGGCGACCCGCATTCGCCGTGGAAGTACGGCGAGACGGTCCCGGCCCTGCTGAAGGGGCTGTGGTGGGCGCACATCGGCTGGATGTTCGACGAGGAGCAGACGCCGCAGGACAAGTACGCGCCGGATCTGATCAAGGACGGCGCGATCCGGGCGATCTCCCGGCAGTTCGTGCTGTGGACGATGGTGTCGCTGCTGCTGCCCGCGCTGATCGGCGGTCTGGTGACGATGTCCTGGTGGGGCGCGTTCACGGCGTTCTTCTGGGGATCGCTGGTCCGGGTGGCGCTGCTGCACCATGTGACCTGGTCGATCAACTCGATCTGCCACGCGGTCGGCAAGCGGCCGTTCAAGTCGCGGGACCGCTCGGGCAACGTGTGGTGGCTGGCGGTGCTGTCCTGCGGTGAGTCCTGGCACAACCTGCACCACGCCGACCCGACGTCCGCGCGTCACGGTGTGGAGCGGGGCCAGCTGGACTCGTCGGCGCGGCTGATCCGCTGGTTCGAACAGTTCGGCTGGGCGTACGACGTGCGCTGGCCGTCACGCTCGCGTATCGATTCGCGCCGTAACGGCTCCGATGACGGCTCTCGGCACCGGAAGGCGAGCGCCGACGCGGCATGATGGACGCCGTGGCGATCGATCCCAGCACATCCAGCAACGACAAGCCTCGGCGTGCGCGCCGTACCCGTATGACCGGTGCGGAGCGGCGGCAGCAGCTGCTGGAGATCGGTCGCACCCTCTTCGCGGCGAAGGGCTTCGAGGGCACCTCGGTGGAGGAGATCGCGGCGAAGGCCGGGGTGTCCAAGCCGGTGGTGTACGAGCACTTCGGCGGCAAGGAGGGCCTGTACGCGGTGGTGGTGGACCGTGAGATGCGGCGGCTGCTGGACATGGTGACGGGCTCGCTGACCGCCGGCCATCCCCGTGAGCTGCTCGAACAGGCGGCGTTCGCGCTGCTGGACTACATCGAGGAGTACACGGACGGTTTCCGCATCCTGGTCCGTGACTCGCCCATCCCGCAGTCGACGGGTTCCTTCGCCTCTCTGATCTCGGACATCGCCACCCAGGTGGAGGACATCCTCGGCAAGGAGTTCAAGAGCCGCGGCTTCGACCCGAAGCTGGCCCCGCTGTACGCGCAGGCGCTGGTCGGCATGGTGGCGCTGACCGGCCAGTGGTGGCTGGACGTCCGCCGTCCGAAGAAGGCGGAGGTGGCGGCCCACCTGGTGAACCTGGCCTGGCACGGGCTGGACGGCCTGGAGCCGAGGCCGCGGCTGATCGGGCACCGCAAGAGCTGACGCGTCGCCGGTGGCGCGGTCAGTGCTTGAAGGTGTCCTTGGTCTTCTCCTTCGCCTGTGTCGCGTCCCCCTTGATCTGTTCGGCCTTGCCTTCGGCGGTCATGCGTTCGTTGCCGAGGACACGGCCGGTCGTTTCCTTGGCCTTGCCCTTCATCTGCTCCTTCTTGGCCCTGGCCTTGTGATCCTTCGCCATGTTCCTCACTCCCGGCGAGATTCGGCATCGGTGTCAGCACAGCGAGTGACCCTTCGCCGGGAGGCTCAAACGGCGGTCACGGGCTCTAGGAACTCCAGGCGGTTGCCCACGGGGTCGTGGGAGTAGAACCGTTTGTGTCCCGGCAGGTTCTCGTCCCACTCGACGGGCGCCCCGTGGGCGGCCAGTCGGACCCCGTACCGCTCGATGCCGGTGACCCGCAGCCCGGGGTGGGCCTTGCGGGCGGGCCGGAAGTCCTGCTCCGTGCCCACGTGCAGCTGGACGAAGCCCGCCTGGAACCAGCAGCCGCCGCGCGCGGCCAGGACGGGCGGCTTGGGGATCTCGGTCATGCCGAGGACGGTGACGTAGTAGGCGCGCAGGCGGTCCTCGGAGCCGGGTGGGGCGGCCAGCTGGACATGGTCGACGGCGACGATCACGGTTCATGCCTCCTTGTGGGCGACGGCGAAGACTCGGCGGAACGGGAAGGGCGTGCCGTGGGCGCCGGCCGGGTAGGCCGCGCGCAGGGCGGTGCGGTAGTCGGCGAGGAAGGCGTCGCGGGTGCCGGGGTCGTCGGCGAGGGCGGTGAGGACGGGGCGCAGTCCGGTGCCCTTCACCCAGTCCAGCACCGGGTCCGCGCCGGTGAGGAGATGGAGGTACGTCGTCTCCCACACGTCGGCCGCGCAGCCCAGGTCGGTGAGCCGGGCCAGGTAGGTCTCGGGGCCGAGGACGGCGTCGTCGTGGCGCAGGACGTCTGCGAGGCCGTACCGGTGGGCGAGGTCGCGCATCAGGCGGTGGCTGGGGGCGTCGAAGTTGCCGGGCACCTGGAAGGCGAGGGTCCCGCCGGGGGCGAGCCCGTCGATCCAGGCGGCGAAGCGTTCGGTGTGCCCGGGCACCCACTGGAGGGTGGCGTTGCTGATGATCAGGTCGTACGACACCGTGGGCGCCCAGGTGCGTACGTCGGCGTGGGCGAACTCCAGGCGGCCGCCGCCCGGGGTGGGTCCGGCGTGGTCGACGTGGGCCTTGTCGAGCATCTCGGCGGAGTTGTCGTAGCCGGTGATGTGCGCGGTGGGCCAGCGGTCGGCGAGGAGGGCGGTGACGTTGCCGGGGCCGCAGCCGAGGTCGGCGACGCGGGGCGGGTCTGTGGGGAGGGCGGGGACGCGGGCGAGGAGGTCGGTGAAGGGGCGGGCGCGGTGACCGGCGTGGCGCAGGTACTGGGCCGGATCCCAGGCGGGTGTGGTCATGGGACCAGGCTCCCAAGCGATTTAGCTTGACGTCAAGAGAGTTTGCATCAAGATGCTTGATGTCAAGAGACTTCACATCGACACAACCACTACACTGATCGCATGGAGGACGAGGTCGATCGGCTGGTCGCGGCGTGGCGCCGAGAGCGCCCGGACCTCGACGTGGAACCGCTGGAGGTGCTCAGCCGGGTGAGCCGGCTGGCCCGGCACCTGGACCGCGCACGCCGTCTGGCGTTCTCCGAACACCAGCTGGAGCCGTGGGAGTTCGACGTCCTGACCGCGCTGCGGCGGGCCGGCGCGCCGTACCAGCTCTCGCCGGGCCAGCTGCTGACACAGACCCTGGTGACGTCGGGCACCATGACGAACCGGATCGACCGGCTCGCGAAGAAGGGCCTGGTGGAGCGGTTGCCGGACCCGAGCGACCGGCGGGGGGTGCTGGTCCGGCTCACACCGGAGGGCCGTGACCGCGCGGACCAGGCCCTGGCGGGCCTGCTCGACCAGGAGCGCGCCATCCTGGCCGAGCTGTCCCACGCCCAGCGCGCCGACCTGGCCGCCCTGCTACGCCAGCTGACCGCCCCGTTCGACAACATCCCCGGCTAGATCCACCGGCCCCACCCCTGCCCGGCGGGCCAGGGCGACGGCGGCGAGGGTGGAGTGCACGCCCAGTTTGCCGAGGACGTTCTGCATATGGGTGCGGACGGTGTGCGGGGAGAGGAACAGGCGTTCGGCGACGGCCTTGCGGCCGAGGCCGGCGACCATGCAGCGCAGCACCTCACGCTCACGCGGGGTGAGGGACTCCACGAGCCGTTCGCTCTCGGTGCGGTGCTTGCGGGCGGCCGTCAGCTCCCGCAGCACGCCGGTGAGCAGGGCGGGCGGCAGATGTGTCTCGTCGCGCAGCACGCCTCGTATGACCGTGAGCAGCCGGGACAGCGAGCAGTCCTTGGCCACCCAGCCGGAGGCGCCGGCCTGCAGGGCGAGCGCGGCGCGCCGCGGGTCGTCCTTCTCGGCGAGCACGACGATCCGCACGTGCGGCTGCGCGGAGCGGACCCCGGCGACCAGGGAGATCCCGTCGACCAGCCCGTCCTCGCCGGCCTCCCGCACCGGCACGGCGGGCCGCGGGCCCGGGACCTGGCCGCCCAGGTCGGCGTCGACGAGCAACACGTCGAACCGGCGCGCCTCGGCGGCCGCGCGCTCCAGGCTGCGCAGCGCGGCCGGGCCGCTGCCGGCGGCGGACACCTCGACGTCGGGCTCGGCGGCCAGTGCGGCGGCGAGCGACTCGGCGAAGATGCGATGGTCGTCGACGACCAGGACTCGGATGCGAACCACGAAACCCCCTTCCCGAGCTCCTTCACGGAGCAGGGGACACCCCTAGGTCCGGAGAACGAGACGACGACGGGCGCGGATACGGCGCCCGGGGATGGCATGAGCCGCACGGCCGCCGCCGTACCGCAATCGCTACCCCCACCGCGGGCGCCGTACCCGACTGTCTCGCCCCCTGAATCAGCGCCGGCCCCCACCGGCGCTGTTCACAGCGTAGGGCCGCGGCCGGGACGGGGAAGGGTATTTGCAGAACTGGCCGTCCTGCGCGTTTATGGTGAGCCGCATGTTTCGTCTTGAGGCAGAAGTCGACAGAGCCAGACGCGATCTGCTCCGCTCCCGGCTCCGCGACACCAACACGGCGGCCTCCCCGATCCTGCGCGCCCTGCGCGGCACCCCCGCCGAACGTGAGCGGCCCCTGCACGTGTGGGCCCTGGACGAGACGGGCGACCTGGCCGGCGGCCTGGTCGGCCACACCTGGACGACCTGGCTGCACGTCACCTACCTCTGGGTCGACGAGCGCCACCGCGGCCAGGGCCTCGGCACCCGGCTGCTCACCGAGGGCGAACGCATCGCCGCCGAGGACCGCGGCTGCCGCCGGGTGCGCCTGGAGACGTGGGACTTCCAGGCGCCGGACTTCTACCAGCGGCTGGGCTACGACGTGGTGTGCGTGATCGAGGACTATCCGCCGGGCATCACCGAGTACACCCTGACGAAGCGGCTGGGGTGATGCCCGGCGCGGCCGTCAGGCCAGCCGGCGCGCCCCCGGCGCCGGCACCGCCTCGAAGACGCGCGGCGCGGTGAAGCCGGCGGAGGCGAAGGACTCCTCGACCGCCTTGGTGAGGGTGCCGACGTCGCCGGCCTCCGCGAGGACGATCGCCGAGCCGCCGAAGCCGCCGCCGGTCATGCGGGCGCCGAGGGCGCCGGCGGACAGGGCCGTGTCGACGACCAGGTCCAGCTCCGGGCAGGAGATGCGGAAGTCGTCGCGCAGGGAGGCGTGGCCCTCGACGAGGACCGGACCGATGGCGCGGGTCTCGCCGGATTCCAGGAGCGAGACGATGCGCTCGACGCGCTCGTTCTCGGTGACGATGTGGCGCACCAGGCGGCGGACCTCCTCCTCCTCGCCCAGGCGGGTCAGGGCCGGCTCCAGGTCGCCGTACGGGATGTCCCGCAGGGCGTCGACGCCGAGCAGGGCGGCGCCCTTCTCGCAGCCCGCGCGCCGCTTGCCGTACTCGCCCTCGCTGTGGGAGTGCTTGACCTGGGTGTCGACGACCAGCAGGCGCAGGCCCTCGGCGGCGAGGTCGAAGGGGATCTGCCTCTGGGACAGGTCGCGGGTGTCGAGGAAGAGCGCGTGGCCCTCCTCGCAGCAGGCCGAGGCCGTCTGGTCCATGATGCCGGTCGGGGCGCCGACGTAGACGTTCTCGGCGCGCTGGCACAGGCGGGCCAGTTGCCAGCGCTGCAGGCCGAGTTCGAACAGGTCACCCAGGGCCAGGGCGACGACGACCTCCAGCGCGGCGGACGACGACAGGCCGGCGCCCGTCGGAACCGTCGAGGAGAGGTGGATGTCGGCGCCGGTCACCGGGTGCCCGGCCTCCCGCAGCGCCCAGACCACGCCCGCCGGGTACGCGGTCCACCTCTTGTCGGACTCGGGGGCCAGCTCGTCCAGGCCCAGTTCGACGACGCCGCCCTCGACGTCCGAGGAGTGCAGGCGCAGCACGCCGTCCGTGCGCCGTGCGACGGCCGCGGTCGCGGTGTGCGGCAGCGCGAACGGCATCACGAAGCCGTCGTTGTAGTCGGTGTGTTCACCGATGAGGTTGACGCGTCCGGGCGCCGCCCAGACGCCCTCGGGCTCGGCTCCGTAGAGCTCGACAAAGGTGTCCCGTACCTGCTGTGCCCCCACTACTGCTCCCTTGCGATGTGCTGCGCGAACTCCCAGGCGTCCGCGACGATACCCGCGAGGTCCGCGCGGGACGGGTTCCAGCCCAGCTTCTCGCGGGCGGCCTCGGCGGACGCGACCAGCACCGCGGGGTCGCCGCCGCGGCGGGGGGCCACGACCTCGGGGATCGGGTGCCCGGTCACCGCGCGGACGGTCTCGATGACCTCGCGGACCGAGAAGCCGTTGCCGTTGCCGAGGTTGCAGATGAGGTGCTCGCCCGGCTGCGCGGCCGCGACGGCCAGCAGGTGGGCCTCGGCCAGGTCGGCGACGTGGATGTAGTCGCGGACGCAGGTGCCGTCGGGGGTCGGGTAGTCGTCGCCGTAGACGGAGATGGCGTCGCGGCGGCCCTGCGCGACCTGGAGGACCAGCGGGATGAGGTGCGACTCGGGGCTGTGGCGCTCGCCGTGGGCCCCGTAGGCGCCGGCGACGTTGAAGTAACGCAAGGAGACCGCGCCCAGGCCGTGGGCCTTCGCCTCGCCGGTGATCATGTGGTCGACGGCGAGCTTGGAGGCGCCGTACGGGTTGGTCGGCCGCGTGGGCGCGGTCTCGACGATCGGGACCTCCTCCGGCTCGCCGTACGTGGCCGCCGTGGAGGAGAAGACGAGCTTGCGTACGCCCGCGTCGCGCATCGCGGCGAGCAGGGCCATGGTGCCGCCGACGTTGTTGTCCCAGTACTTCTCCGGCTTGACGACCGACTCGCCGACCTGGGAGAACGCGGCGAAGTGCAGGACGGCGTCGAAGGAGGGGTCGAGCCACTTGGCGGCGTCGCGGATGTCGCCCTCGATGAAGGCGGCACCGGCGGGGACACCCGCGCGGAAGCCGGTGGAGAGGTTGTCCAGGACGACGACCTCGTGGCCCGCCTCCAGCAGATGCTGGGCCACGACGCTGCCGACATAGCCGGCGCCACCCGTCACCAGGTACTTCATGAACTCGCTACCTCTCGCAGTCGCTCGGCCGCGGCCTCCGGCCGGATGTCGTTGATGAACACGCTCATGCCGGATTCGGAACCCGCGAGGAACTTCAGCTTGCCGGAAGTGCGGCGGATGGTGAAAAGCTCGAGGTGGAGCGCGAAGTCGTCGCGGTTGACGCCGTCGAACTCCTCCAGCTGGCCGAACGGCGCCTGGTGCCAGGCGGCGATGTACGGCGTGGGAGGCTCGTCGTCGCCGAAGATCCGGTCGAAGCGCCTGAGCAGCTCCAGGTAGACCTTGGGGAACTCGGTGCGCGCCGCCTCGTCGAGCCCCAGCAGGTCGGGCACGCGCCGCTTGGGGTACAGGTGCACCTCGTACGGCCAGTGCGCGGCGTACGGCACGAAGGCCACCCAGTGGTCACCCTCCAGGACGACGCGTTCGTCGGCGAGTTCACGCTCCAGGACGGCGTCGAAGAGGTTCTCCCCGCCCGTCGCGTCCTTGTGGGCGGCCAGTTGGCGCAGCATCAGGGCGGTGCGGGGGGTGGTGAAGGGGTACGCGTAGATCTGCCCGTGCGGGTGGCCCAGGGTGACGCCGATCTCGGCGCCGCGGTTCTCGAAGCAGAACACCTGTTCAACGGAGGGCAGATGCGACAGCTCGGAGGTGCGGTCGGTCCACGCGTCCAGCACCAGCCGCGCCTGCTCCTCGCCGAGGTCGGCGAAGGACGCGTGATGGTCGGAGGTGAAGCAGACCACCTCGCAGCGGCCGGAGTCGCCGGCGAGGGAGGGGAAGCGGTTCTCGAAGACGACGACGTCGTACGAGGAGTCGGGGATCTCGCTCAGGCGGTCACCCTGCGACGGGCACAGGGGGCACTCGTCGGCCGGCGGGTGGTAGGTGCGGCCCTGCCGGTGCGAGGCGATGGCCACCGAGTCGCCGAGCAGCGGGTCACGGCGCACCTCCGACGTGGTGACCGTGCGCTCCAGGGGGCGCCGGTCGGCCGCGTCGCGCACCGCATCGTCCCGCAGGTCGTAGTAGATGAGCTCACGATCGTCGGCCAAGCGGGTCGAGGTCTTCTTCACCGCGGCTCTCCATCCGTACACCAGGCAATGCTTCAAACAGAACCGAACACATCAAATCACAAATCCCCACGTCGGTCACCATCACAACCGCACAAAGAACACCAGGCACCGTAAGAAAGCTGGGTGAGGTCCGGATGCAGCTGCGTCTCCCCGTGAACGCGCTCGACTACACGATCCTCGGCATCTACTTCGTCGTCGTCCTCGGCATCGGCTTCGCCGCCCGCAGATCGGTGAAGACCAGCCTCGACTTCTTCCTCTCCGGGCGCTCCCTGCCCGCGTGGATCACCGGTCTCGCCTTCATCTCGGCCAATCTGGCCGCCACCGAGATCCTCGGCATGGCGGCCAACAGCGCCCAGTACGGCGCGTACACCGTGCACTGGTACTGGATCGGCGCCATCCCGGCCATGGTCTTCCTCGGCCTGGTGATGATGCCCTTCTACTACGGCAGCAAGGTCCGCTCGGTGCCGGAGTTCCTGCTGCTGCGCTTCGACCGGGGCGCGCATCTGCTGAGCGCGCTGCTCTTCGCGTTCGCCGCGATCCTCATCGCCGGGGTGAACCTGTACGCCCTGGCGATCGTCGTCGAGGCGCTGCTGGGCTGGCCGCAGTGGGTGGCCATCGTGGTCGCGGGCTTCTTCGTGCTCGCGTACATCACGCTCGGCGGTCTGTCCTCGGCGATCTACAACGAGGTGCTGCAGTTCTTCGTGATCCTCGCGGCGCTGATCCCGATCGTCGTCCTCAGCCTGAAGAAGGCGGGCGGCTGGGGCGGCCTGAGCGACACCCTCACCGCCCGGCACGGCGACGACTTCGTCTCGGCCTGGGGCGGTACCGGCATCGGCAGCGACAACCCGCTCGGCGCGAACTGGCTGACCATCGTGCTGGGCCTGGGCTTCGTGCTGTCCTTCGGCTACTGGACGACGAACTTCGCCGAGGTGCAGCGCGCCCTGTCCGCGAAGAACCTCTCGGCGGCCCGGCGCACCCCGCTCATCGCCGCCTTCCCGAAGATCTTCATCGTGTTCCTGGTCATGATCCCGGGGCTGGCGGCCGCGGCCCTCGTCCCGGGCTTCGGGGCCGCCGGCTCGGGCTACCAGTACAACGACGCCATCCCGTACCTGATGGAACAGCTGCTGCCCAACGGTGTGCTCGGCGTCGCGGTGACCGGTCTGCTGGCCGCCTTCATGGCGGGCATGGCGGCCAACGTGTCGTCCTTCAACACGGTGTTCACCAACGACGTGTGGGCGCGCTATGTGGTGCGGGGCCGCGAGGACTCGTACTACGTGGGCTTCGGCCGCCTGATCACCGCGCTGGGTGTCCTCGCGTCCATCGGCACGGCGTTCCTGGCGTCCTCGTTCTCGAACATCATGAGCTACCTGCAGACGCTGTTCAGCTTCTTCAACGTGCCGATGTTCGTCGTCTTCATCATCGGCATGTTCTGGAAGCGGGCGTCGATGAAGTCCGGCTTCTGGGGGCTGCTGGCCGGCACCACCGCGGCGATGGTGAACTACTTCGTCCTCTACAAGCAGGACGTCATCTCCATCCCCTCCGACCAGGGCGCCAACTTCGTGTCGGCGATCGCGGGCTTCGTGGCGGGCGCGGTCGTCATGGTGGCGGTGTCGCTGTTCACCGCGCCGAAGCCGGACCACGAGCTCCAGGGGCTGGTCTACGGCACCCGCTCCCCGGGGATGGCCGAGCCGCCGGCCGAGGGCGACGACGCCTGGTACCGCAGGCCGGCGCTGCTGGGCTGGGGCGCGGTGATCCTGGCGGCCGCCTGCTACATCCCGTTCTCGTTCTGATCTCCACCGGTCCCTTCTGATCCCCTTCCGATCCCGTTCCGATCCCGTTCTGACCCCGTTCTGATCTCTGCAGATCTCGTTGGCGAGGAGACCGACATGGCCGAGCACTCCGACGACCATCACTACTCGGAAGAGGACGTCCAGCGCGAAGTCACCGACCTGGAGGGCAAGTCGGCGACCGCCGCACGCATCTTCGACCTGCGGCGCATCATCGGCGGCCTGTTCGTCGTCTACGGCGTCATCGTCACGGTCACCGGCCTGACGGACGACGACGCGGCCATCGACAAGGCCGAGGGCGTGCACATCAACCTGTGGACCGGCCTGGGCATGCTGGCGCTCGGTGTCTTCTTCCTGGTGTGGCTGAGGCTGCGGCCGATGGCACCGCCGACTCCGCCGACTCCGCCGTCCTCCGAGAAGCAGCCGTAGGTGTCCCGCGGGGGGCCGGTGCCCACGGCCCCCTCCCGGCTCAGGGGTCGGTCTGCTGCAGGGTGTAGGGGCCCGCGCGGTCGAGGAGGCCCGTGCGCGCCGCCAGGGCCGCCGCCTCCAGCCGGGAGCCGACGCCGAGTTTCATCAGAACGCGCTGCACATGGGTGCGGGCCGTGGAGGGTGCGATGCCCATCCCCGCCGCGATCAGCCGGGTGTCCTCGCCGTCGGCCACCCGGACCAGGACCTCGACCTCCCGCGGGGTGAGCATCTGCAGCAGCCGCTGGCCCTCGTCGTCGGGCTGGGCGGCCGGGTTCAGCAACTCGCTGAAGGCGCCCTGGAGCAACTGCGGCGCCACCGCCGCCTCACCCGCCCTCGCCTTCATGATCGCCCGCTCGACGCCCTCGATGCGCTCGTCATGCCGTACGTAACCGGAGGCACCCGCGGCGAACGCGGCGGCTATGCCGCGCGGGTTGGGAACCGGGCCCAGGACCAGCACCGCGACCTGTGGCCGCTCCCGTTTGATCCGTACCACCGGATCGAAGATCCCCGGCTCGGCCGGTGTCGCCGTCCCCAGCAGGCACACCTCCGGCGCCCGGGCGATCACCAGGTCCGCCGCGCCCGCGGCGGGCGCCGCCGCGGCGAGCACCCGGTGCCCCCTCAGCTTCAGTGCCGAGGCCAGCGCCTCGGCGAGCAGTCGGTGGTCGTCGACCACCATGAGCCGCACTCCCACGAGCAACCCCCCAGTCCCCCCATGGATGCCCACTACGGACACGGACACACAAGGGCGCGGGCTGCCCCCCAGGCACCCCGCCCTTGTCTGCCCCCGGAAGCTACACGCTTGTTCGACGTTGCGCTTCCCCTACTGGTGAGAAGTGCCCCGGATCGAATGGACTTTTTGGTATTCCCATGAGCTGGGTTGGTTCAGCCGGCCCTGCCGAACGCGACCGCCAGGTACTCGGTCTCGCCCTCGCGCCGGGGCGCGTCGGCGTACACCTCGGCCATGTAGAGGCGTCCGTCGGCGTACAGGACCTCGGAGTACTCGACCGAGAACTCCGACTCGATCTCCCGTACGGCCTCGGTGCCCGGGTTCTGGGTCAGCGTGGTCATCTTGAACGTGGCGCCGTCGATGCTGACGACCTTTCCGCCCTTGCCGTACGGCGGCTCCAGGTAGGCGAGCACATTGCCGCCGTCCATCCGCAGCGGCGTGATCGTCCAGCCGTCGCCCGAGTCGGCGCGCTGACCGGTCTGCTTGCCGGTGGCCAGGTCGAAGGCGACGACCTCGTTGCTGCGGCCGTTGTCGCCGGAGGAGTCGTGCTCCTCCGTCGGCAGGTACAGCCGGTCGTTGCCCACGGCGATGCCGGTGCAGTCCTCGACCCGGTTGATGCTGTCGCAGTCCGCCGCGAAGTCGTCGCCCGGGGCGGAGATACGGGTGCGCAGCTGGCCGGTCCTGTTGTCGATGGAGAAGAAGTCCGAGATACCGCTGCCGTCCCCGGCGCTGTCGCCGACGTCGGCGGCCACGACCAGCGGGTCGGTCGAGACGACGCTGGCGTACTCGATGTCCTGCGTCATCTTGTACTCGGACTGCACCTGGCCGGAGACCGGGTCGATGGTCTGGATGTGCAGCTGGGGCGCGTCGTAGCTGCCGCACTTGCGCACCGCGACCAGCTTGGCGCCGCCGCCGTACCCGGCGTCGTGGCAGGTGTCGGACGTCTTCGGCTGCCACAGCAGCTTGCCGGAGGCGATGTCGAAGGCCGCGCCGCCGTCGTTGCTGCCCACGGCGACGGTGGTCGCGCTGACCGTGACATTGTCGAATCTGATCGGGTAGTCACCCGCGTTGACCGTCTTCGTCCAGAGCTTCTTGCCCGCGGCGAGGTCGAGCGCCGCGACCTCGCTGCAGCCGGACGAGCGCCTCTCCTTGGTGGGCATCGCCGGCTCGTGGACGATCGCCGTCTTGAAGTCCTTGGTGAGGTGCGGGGTGGCCTCGCACACCGGGCCGGGCAGTTTGATCGTCCACAGCTTCGCGCCGGTGTCCCGGTTGTAGCCGACGACCTCGGCGACACCGCTCTTCACATACGCCGTGTCGGTCAGCCACGAGCCGTCCACGGCGATCGTGTCGTCCTTGCCGACGGGCGGCATGGGCACCTGGAAGAGGACCTTCGTCGCCGGGTCGGACGGCACCTTCTCGGAGCCGGAGGCGGTGCCGCCGCCCGTGTCGCCCTTGCCGTTGTCGCCGCCGGTGCCGCCGGACGTGGCGGTGTCGTTCTTCTTGCCGTCGTCGCCCTCGGAGGAGGCGTACCAGATGCCGCCGCCGACGATCAGCGCGATCGCGACGACCGCCGCGACGATGATGACCAGCGGCGCCTTGGAGTTACCGCCGCCGCCGGCGGGCGGGACGGGCTGGGTCTGGAAGGGCATGGTGGGCTGGCTGTGCTGACCGGGGTAGCCGTAGCCGGGCTGGGGCGGGGTGGGCTGGGCGGGCTGGCCCGGGTAGCCGTAGCCCTGGGGGGTGGGCTGGGGCGGCTGGGCGGGGTAGCCGTAGCCGGGCTGGGGTGCTTGGGGGGCCTGGGGTGCTTGGGGGGCCTGGGGGTAGCCGTAGCCCGGTTGCGGGGCCTGCGGCGGCTGAGGCGCGCCGAACGCGGGCGGCTGGTCCGGGGGTGTGCCGGGGCCCTGCGGGGGCTGGTGGGGCGGCGGGGTGGTCATGGTGTGGGTACCTCGGGAACGTACTGAGCCGGATGCTCGGGAGGACGGGGCGGCGGGGCTGGTGTCGGGCGGGCCGTGGCTCGCCCGCCTCACTTGCCGTAGGCGAGCATCAGCTTCTCCTTCTCGTCGTCGCCGCCGTCCAGCGAGGTGCTGGAGATGTAGAACCGTCCGTCGACCCAGTCGATGTCACGGCGGAAGAAGCCGCTCTCGATCTCGCTGGTGCTCTCCGGCAGCTGCAGCAGCTTGACCGGCGTGTGCGCGGTCCCACCGATCGGGATCGACACCACCTGACCGGGTGCGCTGTACGTCGCCTCGACGTACGCCACCAGGTTGCCGCCCTCGATCTTCAGCGGCAGCATCGACGCGTTGCCCGGGGACTCGGCCCGCCACTTCTCCTTGCCGCCTGCGAGGTCGATCGCGACGATCTCGTTGGGGCCGGTGGTCCGGGCGGTCGGCAGGTAGAGGGTGTTCGCGTCGGCCACCACGCCCGAACAGCTCGCGAGATTGCTTCCGAAGACGGAGAACAGGCCGCCGCACTCGGGGGCGAACTTCTCGTCGACGCCGACCTGGGAGCGGATCGTGCCGTTGGCGTTGAGGGCGGAGATGTTCCAGGTGTTCTTGTCGTCGTTGGTGCTGAAGACGACCAGCGGGTCGACGGAGAGCGTGTTCCGGACCTCCCACCCCTTGTCGATCTTCCAGGTCCACTTGACGTTGCCGGTCGCCGGGTCGAGCTCATGCAGCTCGTCGTGCTCGGTGGCCTTGCTCGCGTCACAGGACGCGGCCATGATCAGCCGACTGCCCCCCGCGAACCCGCTCGGGAAGCACGCGGAGCCGTACCTCTTCTTGTCGTACAGCTTCTTGCCGGTGCGCACGTCGTACGCGGTCCCGGACTGCGAGCGGCCCACCATCAGCGTGTTGCCGGTCAGGGAGAGGCTGATGCTGCTCGTGCTGTCGAACAGCGCGCCGTCCTCGACCTCGGCGGTCCAGCCCTTGGCGCCGGTGTTGAGGTCGACCTGCTGGAGCTGGTTGCACTCGGCCCCGCTCTTGGTGCCGTTCTTGTACGCGATGACGACCTTGCCGTCGGCCGTCGCGTCCCGGGTGACCGCGCAGATCTGCTGCGGGAAGGTGAGGGTCTCCCAGGTCGGCCTGCCGTCACCGACGTTGTAGCCGACCAGCTCCTTGTAGGCCGCCTTCACCGCGGTCTTGTCCGTGATCCACATGCCGGGGGCCTCGGCGCCGGAACCGGGCGCGTCGGGCGCCTCCTTGTACCAGAGCACCTCCGCCTCGCCGGGCTTGCGGCCCTCGTTGAAGTTCTCCGGGTCCTCGCCGCCGTCGCCGCTGCCGTCACCGGGGTTGACCGGGCTGTCGGAGGCGGACGGCTTGCCGTCGTCGCTCTTCTCGGCGACCGGCTTCTTCTCGTTGTCGTCGTCGCCGCCGCTCGTCACCGCGAACACCGTGCCGCCGACCACGAGCAGTCCCGCCACGGCGGCCGCGATGACCAGCGCGGGGCGGCCCTTGAAGGGGTTGCGTGAGCCGCCGGGCGCGCTCCCCGGCGCACCGGGGACGCCGGGCGCCCCCGGGCCTGAGGGGTACTGGGCCGCCGCCGGGTAACCGTAGCCGGGCTGCTGGCCGTACGGTCCCGGCTGCTGCGGTTGGCCGTAGGGGCCGGGCTGTTGCGGGGCCTGACCGTACGGGCCGGGCGCGGGGGGCGCGTTGTAGGGGCCGGGCGCGGGCGCGGTGCCGTACGGGCCGGCGGGCGCGCCGGGCGCGGGCGCGCCGGGCTGCTGCGGGTAGCCGTAGCCGGGGGCGGGCTGGGTGTGCGGGGGCTGCGGTGCCTGAGCGGGCTGGGCCGGCATCTCCGGGGCGCCGAAACCGGGGGTCTGCGGGGCCGGTGGGGCCTGGGGTGGTTGGTCCTGTGGTGCTCCGAAACCACCCTGATGCGGCGGCTGGTCGGGCGGCTGAGCCATCAGCGTCTTCCCCCTCGTTCACTGATTTTTAGCCACACCCTGAGGTTCGCGTGGGATCCCAGAGGCGTCTTCATACAGTTCTCAGACGGCTCTTTCTATCACCCGGGCCCGACCCGGCACCGGACCGCATCCACCCCTGTACCCAAGGGAGAACCGGCCCGTGATGCCCTCGTTACGCGCCTCCACGCCCCCTTCACACGGCCCACGCGCCTCCGTCGCGCGCGGGGCGTGAAAGGGGCACGGGGAACTGCGCGACAAGCCCACGACGGCCCGCAGACAGCCAACGGCCGGAACCGGCCCCCTCGTGGGGCGCTACGCCTCCTCGGCCAGTTCAAGCCAGCGCATCTCGAGTTCCTCGCGCTCCCCCGCCAACTCACGCAGCTCCGCGTCCAGTTTCGCGACCTTCTCGAAGTCGGTGGCGTTCTCGGCGATCTGGTCGTGCAGCCTGGACTCCTTGTCGGAGATGCGGTCCAACTGCCGCTCGATCTTCTGGAGTTCCTTCTTGGCTGCGCGCTGGTCGGCGGCGCTCTTCTCGGTCCGCTCGGCGGCGGGCCTGGCGGCGGCCGGGGCGGCGGCGGCCGCGGCCTCCTCCATGCGCTGCCGGCGCTCCAGGTACTCGTCGATGCCGCGCGGCAGCATCCGCAGCGTGCCGTCGCCGAGGAGGGCGTACACGCGGTCGGTGGTGCGCTCGACGAAGAACCGGTCGTGCGAGATGACGATCATCGAGCCGGGCCAGCCGTCGAGGACGTCCTCGAGCTGTGTGAGTGTCTCGATGTCGAGGTCGTTGGTGGGCTCGTCGAGGAAGAGGACGTTGGGCTCGTCCATGAGCAGGCGCAGCAGTTGGAGCCGTCGGCGCTCACCGCCGGAGAGGTCCCCGACCGGCGTCCACTGCTTCTCCTTGCCGAAGCCGAACGTCTCGCACAGCTGACCGGCGGTCATCTCTCGGCCCTTGCCGAGGTCGACGCGCTCCCGCACCCGCTGCACGGCCTCCAGGACCCGCCAGTTCGGGTCGAGTTCGGCGACCTCCTGGGAGAGGTAGGCGAGTTTCACGGTCCTGCCGACCGCGATGCGCCCGCCGGCGGGCTGTGCCTCGCCCTCGGTGCGCGCGGCCTCGGCCATGGCGCGCAGCAGGGAGGTCTTGCCGGCGCCGTTGACGCCGACGAGACCGATGCGGTCACCGGGGCCGAGCTGCCAGGTCACGTGCTTGAGCAGGACCTTGGGCCCGGCCTGGACGGTGATGTCCTCAAGGTCGAACACGGTCCTGCCGAGCCGCGAGGACGCGAACTTCATCAGCTCGCTGCTGTCCCGGGGCGGCGGCACGTCCGCGATGAGCTCGTTGGCGGCCTCCACCCGGAAGCGCGGCTTGGACGTCCGCGCGGGCGCGCCGCGCCGCAGCCAGGCCAGCTCCTTGCGGACCAGGTTCTGCCGCTTGGCCTCCTCGGTCGCCGCGATCCGCTCACGCTCGGCGCGCGCGAAGACGTAGTCGGAGTAGCCGCCCTCGTACTCATGGACGTCGCCGCGCTGGACGTCCCACATGCGTGTGCAGACCTGGTCGAGGAACCACCGGTCGTGCGTGACGCACACCAGGGCCGAGCGGCGGGTCTGCAGATGCCGGGCGAGCCAGGCGATGCCCTCGACGTCGAGGTGGTTGGTCGGCTCGTCGAGGACGATCAGGTCCTGCTCCTCGATGAGCAGCTTGGCGAGCGCGATCCGGCGCCGCTCGCCGCCGGACAGCGGTCCGATGACGGTGTCCAGCCCCTTGGGGAAGCCGGGCAGGTCGAGCCCGCCGAACAGCCCGGTCAGCACGTCCCGGATCTTGGCGTTGCCCGCCCACTCGTGGTCGGCCAGGTCCCGGATGACCTCGTGCCGTACGGTCGCCGCCGGGTCGAGGGAGTCGTGCTGGGTGAGCACGCCCATGCGCAGCCCGCCGGAGTGCGTGACCCGCCCGGAGTCGGCGTCCTCCAGCTTGGCGAGCATCCGGATCAGTGTCGTCTTGCC
This sequence comes from Streptomyces sp. NPDC018693, assembly GCF_044391385.1. NCBI lineage: Bacteria > Bacillati > Actinomycetota > Actinomycetes > Kitasatosporales > Streptomycetaceae > Streptomyces > Streptomyces sp. NPDC018693. The sequence goes on from NZ_JBIRZZ010000010.1 coordinate 249,569, forward strand.
GTCGCCGTTGCGGCCGACGACACCGATCCGATCGCCTTCGGACACGCCGAGCGACACGCCGTCCAGGAGTGCACGGGTGCCGTACACCTTGCTGACGTTCTCGACATTGACCAGGTTGACGGCCATCTCACTCCTGCGCACGGGGCTGTGTCGGATTGCGGCTCCGCCGCGTGGGTCGGCCTCCCAGCGTAATGTGCGCCGAGGGCCGACCCGTCCCCGCAGGTCACAGGGGCTGCGGTCAGCGGGATGCGGCGGCGCGGACCTCGGTGAGCAGGTCGTACATGGTCTGCCCCGGGCACTCGGTGTCGAGCCAGTCGCGGTGCCCGCCGACGGTGGGCACCTCCTTGGTCACGCCGTTGACCGGGTTGGTGTACGTGATCGTCGCCTGCGGGGCGAGGCCCTTGAAGCGGGCGATCACCCGGATCAGCCGGGTCAGGGACTGCTTGGCGGCGTCCGTGGGGCCGCTGTCGGTGAGGGTGCCGATCAGGGCGATGCCGAGGTTGCCGGAGTTGTGGCCGCCGGTGTGGAAGGCGGTGACGAGGTCGCCGTCCGGGTCGAAGGCGGGGATGCCGTCGTCGCCGGAGTAGCGGCCCTCGTAGACGGTGCCGGCCTCGTCGATGAGGAAGTGGTAGCCGATGTCGCCCCAGTCGAGGGTGACCGCGTGGTACTCGTAGATCGCGCGGACGGTGGCGGCCGGGTCGGGGTCGTCGTTCGGCGTGTCGGTGTGGTGGACCGTGATCGTCTGGAGCGGGTAGTACTGCTCGGGGGAGTTGACCTGCCCGTCCTTGTACCGCTTGGACTCGTCGGCGCCCCAGGCCGGGCGGGACTGGTAGCGCACGCCACGCATGCGCGTGGGCTCCGACGGCACGGGGAAGGTGCGCCCGGGGCCGTCGGTGCAGTCGATCGCCAGGGAGCGCACGCCCGTCGCGCTGTCCGGTGTCCTCACCTCGTACGCCGTGGCGTTCCCGGCCGCGACGAGGGCCGTACCGCCGCCGTCGACGGTGGCGCAGCCGCGGCCGAGCGCCTGCCAGGTGCCGGGCGAGGCCGTGCCGTTGGTGAAGCGGATCCCGGCGTCCTGGGGGATCCCGGCGTCCTGGGGGCCGCTCCAGCGGACGCCGACGTAGGAGGCGGCGAAGGCGGTGGTGGCTCTGCCGGTGCCGGTGGCCGCCTCGGTGCGGGTGGCGGGGAAGGTCTCGGGGGTGGTGCCTGCGGGCGTGGGGGCGGCGGCGTCGGCGGGGCTGTCGGAGTTCCCGGAGCCGTCGGTCGCCGCGAAGACGACCGGGGTGAGGGCGCCTCCGGCGGCCACGGCTCCGGCGGTGCCGATCAGGCCGCGCCGGGAGAGGCGCTTCTTCCTGCGGTGGGAGGGTGCGGGGGGTTGGGACACGGAAGTCGACCTTCCAGCCGGTCACTTGACGGACGCCCGCCGGGGATCGACGGGCTGCTTGAAATGTCAAGTGAGCCTAGTCGTCAGGGCGTTCCCTTCGTACTGCGACCGCAGTACTTCCCGTGGAGATATGGCGAAGAACGTTCAGCGTTGATCGACCTCGACGACGGTGGCGCCCGGCGCCGGTCCGGAGGCCGTCCGCACCGACCGGCACGTGCCCGACGCACGCAGCGCCTGCGCCACCTTCGCCGCCGACTCGGGGTCGCGCACGAGGAAGGCCGTGGTGGGGCCCGAGCCCGAGACGAGCGCCGTGAGCGCCCCCGCCGCGCGCCCCGCGTCGAGGGTGTCGGCGAGTTCGGGGAAGAGGGAGAGCGCGGCCGGCTGGAGGTCGTTGGACACGGTGGCCGCGAGGGCGTCCGCGTCGCCCTTGGCGAGCGCGTCGAGCAGTTCCTGGGAGGCGATGGGCTCCGGGATGTCGGTGCCCTCGCCGAGCCGGTCGAACTCGCGGAAGACGGCCGGTGTGGACAGCCCGCGCGAGGCCATCGCGAACACCCAGTGGAAGGTCCCGCCGACCTGGACAGGCGTGAGCTCCTCGCCCCGCCCGACGCCGAGGGCCGCCCCGCCGACGAAGCTGAACGGCACGTCGCTGCCCAGTTCCGCACAGATGTCGAGCAGTTCGTCGCGGCGCGTGCGCGTACCCCACAGCGTGTCGCAGGCGAGCAGCGCGGCCGCGCCGTCCGCGCTGCCGCCCGCCATGCCGCCGGCGACGGGGATGTCCTTGACGATGTGGAGGTGCACGTTGGGCGTACGGCCGTAACGCTCGGCGAGCGTGACCGCCGCGCGCGCGGCGAGGTTCGTCCGGTCCAGGGGGACCTTGCGGGCGTCCGGACCCACGCAGGTGACGCGCAGCTCGTCGGCCCAGGTGACCGTGACCTCGTCGTAGAGGCCGACCGCGAGGAAGACGTTCGCCAGCTCGTGGAAGCCGTCCGCGCGGGCGGCGCCCACCGCGAGCTGGACGTTGACCTTGGCGGGCACGCGCACGGTGACGCTCACACGGCCTCCCTCGGGGGTGCGGGGGTCGTCCCCCGCAGTGCCGCGGCTTCGGCGATGCGCGCGAACTCCTCGACGGTGAGGGCCTCTCCGCGCGCCTGCGGGGACACCCCGGCGGCGACCAGCGCGGCCTCGGCGGCCGCGGCGGAGCCCGCCCACCCTGCGAGCGCGGCCCGCAGCGTCTTGCGCCGCTGGGCGAACGCCGCGTCGATGACGGCGAACACCTCCTCCTTGGAGGCCGTCGTCCTGAGCGGCTCGCTGCGGCGGACCAGGGAGACGAGCCCGCTGTCGACGTTCGGCGCGGGCCAGAAGACGTTGCGGCCGATCGCGCCGGCCCGTTTGACCTCGGCGTACCAGTTGGCCTTCACCGAGGGGACGCCGTACACCTTCGAGCCGGGCGCGGCGGCGAGGCGGTCGGCGACCTCCGCCTGCACCATCACGAGGGTGCGCTCGATGCTCGGGAAGGTGTCGAGCATGTGCAGCAGGACCGGCACCGCCACGTTGTACGGCAGGTTCGCCACCAGGGCGGTCGGGGCGGGGCCCGGCAGCTCGGCGACGTGCATCGCGTCGGAGTGCACCAGCGCGAAACGGTCGGCCCTGTGCGGCATGCGAGCGGCGATCGTCGCGGGCAGCGCGGCGGCGAGGACGTCGTCGATCTCGACGGCGGTGACCCGGTCGGCGACCTCCAGCAATGCGAGGGTGAGGGAGCCGAGCCCCGGCCCGACCTCGACGACCACGTCGTCGGGCCGGACCTCCGCGGTCCGGACGATACGGCGGACCGTGTTCGCGTCGATCACGAAGTTCTGGCCGCGCTGCTTGGTGGGACGCACGCCGAGGGCCGCCGCCAGTTCACGGACGTCGGCGGGGCCCAGGAGGGCGTCGGGGGTGGGGCTGGTGCTCACGGGACAAGACTACGGGGGTCCACCGACAGCGCCGGACCGCACCGGACCGCACCGGACCGCACCGGGCGGCACCGGATCGGGCACGGCGCCACCGCCGTCCGCCGGGCCTCAGCCGTGCAGCCGCTTCCCGCAGCGCGGCCAGGGGCTGGCGCCGCGCCGCAGATAGAGCTTCTTCGCGCGGTACGTCTGCTCGGCCGCCGGGGCGTCCTGCGGCCGTCCGCTGCCGCCGAGGCTCTGCCAGGTCCGCGTGTCGAACTGGTACAGCCCGCCGTAGGTCCCCGACGGGTCGACCGCGTCGGGCCGCCCGCCCGACTCGCAGGCCGCGAGCCCCTGCCAGTCGAGGCCGTCGACGCCCCGCACGGACGCCGGTATCGGCTTGGTGCCCACCTTCACCACCCGCGCGCGCGGCTCACGCACGACCTCCGTCCTCACCCGCCGCGGCTTCTGCTTGACGCCGTTGACGGTGCGCAGCAGGTACGTGATCCTCCTGAGCCCCGGCTGTCCGGCCCGCTCCACCACCTCCGTGCCCTTGAACAGCGAGGGGTCCCCGACGCGCCGCACCTCGAACGGGATCGCCTCCTCGTGCACCTCCTTGCCGCGGGTGATCCGCAGCACGGTGACCGTCTGGCCGTCGCGCGGGAAGCTCCCGGGCGCCACCGAGGTGGTGTCCTCGCCACGCAGGGTGATCCCGGCCTCCTCCACGGCCTCGCCCACGGTCGCCGCGTTGGTGCGGACGGTGCGGGCGCGTCCGTCCGCCATGATCGTCAGGGAGCGCTCGGTGCGTACGTCCAGCGTGAGTCCCTCGCGTCCGATGCGCCGGGAGCGCGAGGTGGACAGGTACGCGCCCTCCGCACGCACCCCGAGTTGTTCGAGCGCCGCCTCCACGGTGCGCGCCGTCGTCCACACCTCGTGCCGCTGCCCGTCCAGCGTGAGCCGCAGGGGGCGCCCGTAGTGCACGGCGACCTCGTCGCCGCTGCTGAGCCCCGCGCCGGGGGCGGGCGCCACCACGTCGTGCGCCCCCACCTTCACGCCCTCCTGCGCCAGCAGTTCGGTGACGTCGTCCGCGAAGGTGTGCAGGGTGCGCGGCTTGCCGTCGACGGTCAACTCGATCGCCTTGTCCTTGGCGACGAAGGCGGTGGTGCCGCCGGCGAGGAAGACGACGACGAGCGCCTGCGGCAGCAGGCGGCGCATGGCGGAGTCGGAGCGCTCGGCGTACCGCGCCTTGCGCCGGTGCGTGGCGCGCCGTCCCACTCCGGCGCGCACAACGGCCTCCGGCGCCCCCGGCGCACGCTCGGGCTCGAGCGGCGCGTACGACTCGTACGCGGGCTGGTAGGTGTCCTGGTACACCCCGGGCATGCCGTACACGCGGGGCGCGCCGCCGCCGTCAAACCCCTGCCTGCCCTGTACCCCCTGCCCGATGATCTGCGCGCTGTGCAGGTGGGCGTACGGACCGGGGCTGCCGCAGGGCTCGCACTCCGGGTGGTGGGCGTAGTGCGCGTTGCGCGCGTAGGGAGGGTTGCTCACGCCGACACGCTCCAGGGGTCCGGTGGGAACAGAGGTCGGTCCGGATCGGGCCCACAGAACCTAGCGGCTGGCCGGTCACTCTCCAAAGCGACGCGACTACGGACAGTTGTGCAGTCATCGGCGGCGGGCCGTCAGTAGCCGAAGGCGCGGGCCGTGTTGGCGCCGAGGGCCGTCGCCAGGGTGTCCTCGTCGATGCCGCGCACGGCGGCCATGGCGCGCACCGTGATCGGCACGAGATACGGGGCGTTGGGCCGTCCGCGGTACGGCACGGGTGTGAGGAACGGCGCGTCGGTCTCCACCAGGAGCAGCTCCAGGGGGGCCACGGCGACGGCGTCGCGGAGGTTCTGGGCGTTCTTGAAGGTGACGTTGCCGGCGAAGGACATGAAGTATCCGGCGCGGGCGCAGATCTCCGCCATCTCGGCGTCGCCGGAGTAGCAGTGGAAGACGGTGCGCTCGGGGGCACCCTCCTCCTTGAGGATGCGCAGGACGTCCGCGTGGGCGTCGCGGTCGTGGATGACGAGGGCCTTGCCGTGCCGCTTGGCGATCTCGATGTGGGCGCGGAAGGACGCCTCCTGCGCCTCCTTGCCCTCGGGGCCGGTGCGGAAGTGATCAAGGCCGGTCTCGCCGACGCCCTTCACGTGGGGGAGCGCGGCCAGGCGCTCGATCTCGGCGAGCGCCTCGTCGAGCGCCGCCTGGCCGCCCGGTTCACGCGCGCCCTGCCGGGACCAGCCGTCGGGATCGCCGTGGACGATGCGCGGGGCCTCGTTGGGATGGAGGGCGACGGCCGCGTGGACGCTGTCGTGCGCCGCCGCCGTCTCGGCCGCCCACCGCGAGCCGCGCACGTCGCAGCCCACCTGCACGACGGTCGTCACGCCGACCGACGCGGCCTTCGCCAGGGCCTCCTGCACCGTGCCGGACTGCATGTCGAGGTGGGTGTGGGAGTCGGCGACCGGCACCCGGAGGGGCTCCGGGAGCGGCGGCACCGCGTTCTTGTCGGCGTTCGAAGGCATGTCCCGATCCTACGGAAGGGCACGACCACGCCCCGGCCGCGGCCTTCCGGGCGGCGGCTCAGCTCGCCCGGCGCTGGAAGGGGTGCAGGAGATCGGACAGATGCCAGTGGTGGTGCTCCCTCGGCTCCGCCGCGGCCACCTCGGGCACCTCCACCGGCCCGGCCGGGGGCACGCGGTGCGGCCTGCGCGCCGCGCCGAGCACCGACGACACCTGGCCCGCCCGCATGATGCGCACGACGTGCCCGTCGCAGTTCTGGCAGACCGGGCGGCTCAGCGGCGACGGCACGACGCGTCCGTCCGCCACGTACACGACGAACTCGTGGCCGTCGGCGTCCGTGTGGTGCTCGATCTCGTACGACTGCTCCCAGCCGTGCCCGCAGCGCATGCACGCGAAGGAGTACGACTCCTGGACGACGGCCGTCGCACCGCTGCGGAGGCTTGGCTGCCCTGCGATCTCGCTCATGCCGGCTCCTCTTGTCCGCTGGACGAGGGACGGATGCGTCCCTGACCTCCAGTGGACGCCTCTCCCGGAGCGAATGCACCAGTCCTGCCGACTGTTGGAGCCGATTTGGCGGTCCCTTGCCGAAACGGCCCGGCGGACGGGGCTGAGCTTTGCCTTTCACGGGGGCCCTTTGCCCGCCCATGGGGCGCGCGGGCGCGCGCAGGGCGGCGCGCCGCCGGGACTCAGCGCCCCTTGGCCGCCACGACCGCGTCGAACACCTCCCGCTTGGGCACCCCCGCCGCCACCGCCACCGCCGCGATCGCCTCCTTGCGGCGCTCACCGGCCTCCTCACGCGCGCGCACCCGTCGCACGAGCTCCTCGGCGTCGAGGTGCTCCGGGCCGCGCTCGGGGGCGCCGGAGACGACGACGGTGATCTCGCCGCGCACCCCCTGCGCCGCCCACTGAGCCAGCTCGCCGAGCGGGCCGCGCCGTACCTCCTCGTACGTCTTGGTGAGTTCCCGGCACACGGCGGCCCTCCGGTCGGCGCCGAAGACCTCGGACATGGCCGCGAGGGTGTCGTCGAGGCGGTGCGGGGCCTCGAAGTACACGAGGGTGCGGCGCTCCTCGGCGACCTCCCGCAGCCGTGTGAGCCGCTCGCCGGCCTTGCGCGGCAGGAAGCCCTCGAAGCAGAACCGGTCGACGGGCAGCCCGGACAGGGCGAGCGCGGTGAGGACGGCGGACGGGCCGGGCACGGCGGTGACCCGGACGTCCTGTTCGACGGCCGCGGCGACCAGCCGGTACCCGGGGTCGGACACGGACGGCATCCCGGCGTCGGTGACGAGCAGCACGCGCGCGCCGCCGAGGAGTTCCTCGACGAGTTCGGGGGTGCGGGCGGCCTCGTTGCCCTCGAAGTAGGACACGACGCGCCCCTTGGGCGTCACGCCCAGGGCCTGGGTGAGGCGGCGCAGACGGCGCGTGTCCTCGGCGGCGACGACGTCCGCGCCGGCCAGCTCCTGAGCGAGCCGGGGCGGGGCGTCCGCCACGTCCCCGATGGGAGTGCCGGCAAGGACCAGGGTTCCGGGCGTAACTGTCACGTTTCCATCCTCGCAGGGGCGACGGACGGGACTCGCACAGACGGGTTCCCTACGATGGCGCGGTGACCAGTACCGCGTCCTCCATGGACTCCACGGACCACCGGCAGGGCCGGGCGCCGCAGGACCGGCGGCCGACCTGGCAGCAGCGCCTGCGCCGATTCGGCTACCCGGCACAGCAGCCGGCGGCGGCCGATGTCCGGGAACGGCTGGTGCCGCCGTACGCCGAGCCCAGTCCGCGGCTGTGGTACGCCCTCGGGGTCTCCCCCGCCGTGGCGGACCGGATCGCGCGCTGGTCGGGCTGGGGCGGCCCGCTGCTGGTCACGCTGCTGGCGGGCGTCCTGCGGTTCTGGAACCTGGGCAGCCCCAAGAAGGTGATATTCGACGAGACGTACTACGCCAAGGACGCCTGGGCGCTCGTCCACCGCGGTTTCGAGGTCAACTGGGACAAGAACGCCAACGACCTGATCATCAACAGCGGCGGGCACGTCACGATCCCGTCGGACGCGGCGTACGTCGTGCATCCGCCGGTCGGCAAGTACGTCATCGGTCTGGGTGAGCTGATCTTCGGGTTCGACCCGTTCGGCTGGCGTTTCATGACGGCGCTGCTCGGCACGCTGTCGGTGCTGCTGGTGTGCCGGATCGGGCGCCGGCTGTTCCGTTCGACCTTCCTGGGCTGTCTGGCCGGTGCGCTGCTGGCGGTCGACGGGCTGCACCTGGTGATGAGCCGCACCTCGCTGCTCGACGGCGTGCTGATGTTCTTCGTGCTCGCCGCGTTCGGCTGTCTGGTCGTCGATCGCGACCACGCGCGCGTGAGGCTCGCCGCGGCGCTGAAGCCCGACGCGGACGGCCGCCACCGCCCCGACCCGGCCGTCGGCGACACCCTGCGCCTGGGGTGGCGCCCCTGGCGCTGGGCGGCGGGACTGATGTTCGGCCTGGCGATCGGCACCAAGTGGAACGCCATGTTCATCATGGCCGCCTTCTGTGTGATGGCACTCGTGTGGGACGTCGGCTCACGCAAGGTGGCCGGCGCGCGGCACCCGTACGTCGCCGTCCTCAAGTACGACCTCGGCCTCGCCTTCCTGGCGACCGTGCCGGTCGCGCTCGTCACGTACGTCGCCTCCTGGACGGGCTGGATCCTCTCCCCCAGCGACGGCTCCGGCGGCTACTACCGCAACTGGGCGGCGACGGACGGCAAGGGCGGCAGCTGGACCTGGCTGTTCCCGGACTGGTGGCGCAGCCTGTGGCACTACGAGAGCGAGGTGTACAAGTTCCACACCCACCTCACCTCGCCGCACAAGTACGAGTCGAACCCGTGGAGCTGGATCGTCCAGGGCCGCCCGGTGTCGTACTTCTACGAGTCGCCCGCCCCCGGCAAGGACGGCTGTCCGGCGGACGCGGGCGAGAAGTGCGCGCGTGAGGTGCTGGCGATCGGCACGCCGCTGCTGTGGTGGGCGGCCTGTTTCGCGGTGCTGTACGTCCTGTGGCGCTGGGCGTTCCGCCGTGACTGGCGCGCGGGCGCGATCGCCGGCGCCGTCGCGGCGGGCTATCTGCCGTGGTTCATGTACCAGGAGCGCACGATCTTCGTGTTCTACGCGGTGGTCTTCGTGCCCTTCCTGTGTCTGGCCGTGGCGATGATGATCGGGGCGATCGTCGGACCACCGGGATCCGACGACACCCGGCGGGTGGTGGGTGCGACGGGCGCGGGCGTCCTGGTGCTGCTGATCGCGTGGAACTTCATCTACTTCTGGCCGCTGTACACGGGCCAGGCGATCCCCATCGACTCCTGGCGCTCACGTATGTGGCTGGATACCTGGGTGTGAGTACCTCCGCACCGAACAGGTACGAGTACCTCCGTGGGGATACCTATGTACGACTACCCGGTTATGACAACTTCCTGGTAACTCCCCCCTCAGGAACCCCACCGGTCCCCCTACAGTGCGAGACACGGGGACAACGGGGAGGACCACGGGATGCGCAAGGGAGTCAAGGCGGCCATCGTCGGGTCGGTGTTCGCCGTCATGGTCGGCGGCGCGGGATACGGCACCTTCAATGTGGTGTCCGCGCTCAACGGCAGCGGCGGCGGCGGTTCCGGGACGAGCAAACCGGAACCGGTGAAGACCGGACCGCCGAGCGCCGACGAGGTGAAGGACACCGCCACGCAGTTCTTCGCGGCCTGGGAACAGGGGCAGGCGGTGCTCGCCGCGTCGTTGACCAACAACGCGGCCATGGCCGAGCCCCTGCTCACCTCCTACAGCCGGCAAGCGCACATCAGCGGCGTGAAGATCACCCCGGGCACGGCGGCCGACTCCACCGTGCCGTTCGCGGTGAACGCGACCGTGTCCTACGACGGGAAGTCGAAACCGCTCACCTATGAGAGCGAGTTGACGGTGGTGCGCGGCGTCACCACCGGGAAGGCGCTGGTCGACTGGCAGCCGTCCGTCGTCCACCCGCAGCTGACGCGCATGGACGACACCCTCGTCACCGGTGAGTCCTCCGCGCCGCCGATCGAGGCCGTCGATCGCGACAACAAGGTCCTCACGAAGGAGAAGTACCCCTCTCTGGGGACGATCCTGGACCAACTGCGCGCCAAGTACGGCGACACGGCGGGCGGCGAGCCCGGCGTCGAACTGGCGATCCGTCACGCCGACGCGAGCGCCGGCGACACCCCGCTGCTCACTCTCGCCGAGGGCAGGGCGGGCAAGCTGCGGACCACGCTGAGCGCCGAGGTGCAGGCGGCCGCCGAGAAGGCGGTGCAGCAGTACGGCCAGTCGTCGGTAGTGGCCGTGCAGCCCAGCACGGGCGATGTGCTGGCCGTCGCCAACCACCGCTCCGACGCGTTCAACGCCGCGTTCGAGGGACAGGTGGCCCCCGGCTCCACGATGAAGATCATCACCGCGGCCGCGCTCATCGACAACGGGATCACCACCGCCAACGGGCCCGCGCCGTGCTCGCCGGACGCGATGTGGGAGGGCCAGACCTTCCGCAACTACAAGGAGATGACCAACGAGAACGCGACGCTCTCCGAGAGCTTCGCCCGCTCCTGCAACACGGCCTTCATCAAGTACACCGACGAGTTGCAAACCGACTCGCTCACCAGGGAGGCCGAGGAACGCTTCGGGCTCGGGCGGGACAACTGGAAGACGGGCATCGTGTCCCACGACGGCTCGGTCCCGGCCGTCAGCGGCCCCGACCGGGCCGCCGCGCTCATCGGCCAGGGCCGGCTCCTGATGAACCCGCTGAACATGGCGTCCGTGACGGCGACCGCCATGACGGGCACGTTCCGCCAGCCGGTCATCGTCCCGCAGAGCCTCGACGGCCGCGAACTGGCACACGCGCGTGGGCTGAGGGCGAGCACCGTGCAGCAGCTGCGCGCCATGATGAACCGCACCGCGACCAGTGGCACCGCGGCCGGTGTCATGTCCGGGCTGGGCCCCCATGTCGGCGCGAAGACCGGCACCGCCGAGGTCGGCGGTCAGGCCAAGCCCAACAGCTGGTTCACCGGCTACCGCGGCGACATCGCGGCCGCCGCCATGGTCCAGGACGCCGGCCACGGCAGCGACGCGGCCGGCCCGATCGTCGCGGCGGTCCTGCGGGCGGGCGGCTGAACCGCCGCTCCGGCGGCCCCTGGACGGTCACAACCCCGCTACAGAGGGGTGGCTGAGGTCACAGAGGCGTCACCCGGGCGTTACGGGACCCTAGGCTGGTCGCCGTCGTTGGGGTCGGTGAGGGCAACGAGGGCATTGGGGCGTGGGGGCCCCAGGGGATCGCGGAGGTCGTAGGACGTGGGCAAGAGAAGGCGCGTCGCCGAGCGACGGAGCAAGCGGCCCGCCGTGGTCGGCGGGGTGATCACCGTGGTCGTCGGCGGGGTCGCGTTCGGCGTCTACGCGCTGTACGGCGGCGGCGCGGCGGCAGAGGACCGTACGGCCACCACCGCCGCCGACCGGCAGGCACCGAAGGTGCCCACCGGGCCCCTGACGGCCGCCGAGGTCACCGACGCGGCCACCACGTTCCTCACCTCCTGGCAGCAGGGCCGGATCGCGCAGGCCGCCGCCGGGACCGACGACGCTCCGGCCGCCACCGCCCTGCTCACCGGCTACACCAAGGACGCCCACGTCACCGACGTCACCCTCACCCCCGGCACCCCCACCGGCGACAAGGTCCCCTTCTCGGTGAAGGCGACGGTCACCTACCAGGACGTCAGCAAGCCGCTGGCCTACGACAGCGCGCTGACCGTCGTCCGACGGGCGCAGGACGGCAAGCCACTGGTCGACTGGCACGCCTCCGTCGTCCACCCCGACCTGGCCGACGGCGACACCCTGGTGACCGGCGAGGCGGGCACCCCGCCGGTCAAGGCGGTCGACCGCGAGGGCGGCGAGCTGACGACCGCGAAGTACCCGTCGCTGGACACGGTCCTGGACGGGCTGCGGGAGAAGTACGGCGCGAAGGCGGGCGGCAAGGCGGGCGTGGAGCTGCGCGTGGTGCGCGGCGAGGAGTCGAAGGCCAAGAAGTCCTCCGACAAGACGCTCCTGGAGCTCAGCGAGGGCACACCGGGCACCGTGAAGACGACGCTCAGCCCGGCCCTCCAGGCCGCCGCCGAGCGGCAGGTCGCGAGCCGTCCGCGCGCTTCCGTCGTCGTCACGCGCGCGTCGACGGGCGAGATCCTCGCCGTCGCCAACAGCGGCAAGTTCAACGTCGCCTTCCAGGGCTCCCTCGCACCCGGCTCCACGATGAAGATCGTCACGGCGTCGCTGCTCATCGAGAAGGGCCTGGCGTCGGCGGACAAGGTGCATCCCTGCCCGAAGTACTTCCCGTACGGCGGCTGGAAGTTCCAGAACGACGACGAGTTCCAGATCAACGGCGGCACCTTCAAGGCGAGTTTCGCGCGCTCCTGCAACACCGCCTTCATCAGCCAGGCGCCCAGGCTCGACAACGACAGCCTGACCAAGCAGGCGCAGCAGGTGTTCGGCCTGGGGATGAACAACTGGGCGGTCGGCGTGCCCACGTTCGACGGGTCGGTGCCGGTGCAGTCGGCGGCCCCGATGGCGGCGTCGCTGATCGGGCAGGGCGGGGTGCGGATGAACCCGCTGAACATGGCGTCGGTCGCCGCGACCGTGAAGTCGGGCACCTTCCGCCAGCCGTACCTGGTCTCCCCGGAGGTCGACGGCCGCGCGCTGGCCACCGCCTCACGCAGCATGTCCGGCTCCACGCTGTCCCAGCTACGGGAGCTGATGAACTACACGGCCGCCTACGGTACGGCGGCCCAGGCGATGTCGGGGCTCGGGCCGAACTACGGCGCCAAGACGGGTTCGGCCGAGGTCGACGGGCAGGAGAAGCCCAACGGCTGGTTCACGGCCTACCGCGGCGACCTGGCGGCCGCGGGAGTGGTCCAGGCGGCCGGCCATGGCGGCGAGACGGCCGGGCCGATGGTGGCGGCGCTGCTGCGGATGGGCGGCTGACGTCCCGTCCTAGTGGGCGACGGGCTGCGCCGTGTAGGTGCGGCGGAGGAAGCGGGTGAGCGTCTTCGTCTCGAACTGCACGACGGACACGCCCTGCGCGGAGTGGAACTCGACCACGGCCTGCACGCGCCCGCACGGCCACACGCGCACCTGTCCGGTGCCGGCCGGGGCCCGCAGACCCTGTTCGAGGAGCGTGCGGGAGAACGTCCACTCATGGGTGCCGGGGAGCCCGACGCGCACCGCGCGCGGGTCGTCGTCCGGGTCGTACCTGAGGACGACGGGGACGGCCGTCCGCTCCTCCTCGATCAGGTCGTCGTCCGTGACTATGTGGGCTCGCGCGTACTGCTCGACTACAGACATCGGACGGCCCTCTCACGCTGTGTGACCTATATGGAAGCTGTGCGTCCACTCCCCAATAAATGTCCCATATTTCCAAGATTATGCCTTCGGGCGAGCAGATCGCTCTTGCAAGAGGTTTGCAACAAGCCACTATCATCGAACGGTGCACGTACCCGACGGATTCATCAACGCCCCGACCTCCGCCGTGACCGGAGTCGTCGCCGCAGGCGCCATCGCCGTGAGCCTGCGCGGTGCGCGCCGGGAGCTCGACGAACGGACCGCGCCGCTGGCCGGCCTGGTGGCCGCGTTCATCTTCGCCGTGCAGATGCTGAACTTCCCCGTCGCGGCGGGCACCAGCGGACATCTGCTCGGCGGGGCGCTCGCCGCGATACTCGTGGGCCCCTACACCGGGGTCCTGTGCGTGTCCGTGGTCCTGCTCATCCAGGGCGTCTTCTTCGCCGACGGCGGGATGACCGCGCTCGGCGTCAACGTCACCGACATGGCGGTCGTCACGACCGTCGTCGCCTACGCCGTCTTCCGCGTCCTCGTGAAGGTGCTGCCGCGCACCCGCCGCTCGGTCACCGTGGCGTCCTTCACGGCCGCCCTGCTGTCCGTGCCGGCCGCGGCGCTCGCCTTCACCTTCCTCTACGCGGTCGGCGGGACCACCGACGTCGCGATCGGCAAGGTCGCCACCGCGATGGTCGGCGTGCATGTGCTGATCGGCATCGGCGAGGCGGCGATCACCGCGCTGACCGTGGGCGCCGTCATCGCCGTGCGCCCGGATCTCGTGTACGGCGCGCACGGCCTGCAGCAGCGCCTGAAGCTGCGCGTGAACGGCGTACTCGTGGACGCGCCCGCCTCTGAGGGGGCGCGCACGGCGCCCGAGGCGGCTCCCGCGGCGCCCGTCGCGGCGCGCACCTCCCGGCGCGCGCTCTGGGTGACCGGTCTGGTCACCTCCCTCGTCCTCGCCGGTTTCGTCAGCTTCTACGCCTCGTCCAGCCCCGACGGCCTGGAGAAGGTCGCCGCCGAGCAGGGCATCGACCAGAAGGCGGAGGAGCACGCGTACGCCGGCTCGCCGCTCGCCGACTACGGCGTGAAGGACGTCGATGACGCCCGCCTGTCCGGGGGGCTGGCGGGCGTCATCGGTGTGGGCGCGACCGTCGTCGCGGGGAGCGCGGTGTTCTGGGCCGTGCGCCGGCGCCGCGCGCAGGACGACGTGTCGCCCGCCTCCACGCCGGCGGAGAACGTCTGACATGGGCGCCGGGCACGCGCACAAGCTCTACCGGCACGGGCACACACGCGTGCACCGGCTCCCGCCCCACACCAAGCTCGCCGCCATGTTCGCCTTCGTGCTGGTCGTGGTGTCGACGCCGCGGGAGGCGATGTGGGCGTTCGGCCTCTACGCCGCGCTGCTGGCGCTCGTCGCGTACCACGCGCGCGTGCCGGCCGGGTTCATGGTCCGGCGCATGCTGATCGAGGTGCCGTTCCTCGCGTTCGCCGTGCTGCTGCCCTTCGTGGCGGAGGGCGAGCGCGTGGACGTCCTCGGGATGTCGCTCAGCGCCGGCGGACTGTGGGGCGCGTGGAACGTGCTCGCCAAGGGCACCCTCGGTGTCGCCGCCTCGGTGCTGCTGGCGGCCACCACGGAGCTGCGTGAGCTGCTGCTCGGCCTGCAGCGCCTCAAGCTCCCGCCGTTGCTGGTGCAGATCGCGTCCTTCATGATCCGCTACGGCGACGTCATCACCGACGAGATGCGGCGCATGCGGATCGCCCGCGAGTCGCGCGGTTTCGAGGCGCGGGGCGTGCGGCACTGGGGGGTGCTCGCGAAGTCGGCGGGCGCCCTGTTCATCCGCTCCTACGAGCGCGGGGAGCGTGTGCACCTCGCGATGATCAGCCGCGGGTACGCCGGATCCATGCCGGTGATCGACGAGGTGACCGCGTCCCGGGCGCAGTGGTCCTACGCCCTCACCCTCCCGTTCGCCGCTCTCGTCGTCTGTCTGCTGGGATGGGCCCTGTGATGGACTCTGTGACCGCCGCGGCACCCTCCGCCGAGGCCCCTTCGCTGGCCGTGGCCGGGCTGGCCTTCGCCTACCCGGACGGCCACCAGGCCCTGTTCGGTGTGGACTTCACCCTGGCGCGCGGGGAGCGCGTCGCGCTGCTCGGACCGAACGGCGCCGGCAAGACCACCCTGGTGCTGCACCTCAACGGCATCCTCACCGGCGGCACCGGCACGGTGACGGTCGCCGGGTTGCCCGTCGGCAAGCGGCACATGGCGGAGATCCGGCGCAAGGTCGGCATCGTCTTCCAGGACCCCGACGACCAGTTGTTCATGCCGACCGTGCGTGAGGACGTGGCGTTCGGTCCGGCGGCGGCCGGCATCAAGGGCGCCGAACTGGAGGAGCGCGTGGACCGCGCGCTGGGCCAGGTCGGAATGGAAGGCTTCAAGGACCGCCCGCCGCACCATCTGTCGTTCGGCCAGCGGCGCCGGGTCGCCGTGGCGACCGTCCTCGCGATGGAACCGGAGATCCTCGTCCTGGACGAGCCGTCCTCCAACCTCGACCCGGCCTCCCGCCGCGAACTCGCCGACATCCTGCGCGCCCTGGACGTCACCGTCCTCATGGTGACCCACGACCTGCCGTACGCCCTGGAGCTGTGCCCGCGCTCCCTCATCCTGAGCGACGGCGTGATCGCGGCCGACGGCCGCACGGCCGACCTCCTCGCCGACGACGAGCTGATGCGCGCGCACCGCCTGGAGCTGCCGTTCGGCTTCGACCCGCGCTCCGCGACCATGAGCGGTGACACGTCAAGGTAACGATCCTTCTCCGTCGGCGGAACGAAGGAATCGCAGGCTCGGCCAGGGTGTTACCCCCACGGTCGAAGGACCAGGGACCAAGGGCGAAGGCGAGCCGAGAGGACGGACGGACGTGGAGGTGCACGGCGCGGTGGCCGGGGGCTTCGAGCCGGTCAGGGAAGCGTTCGTACGGAACTTCGAGACGCTCGGGGAGCGGGGCGCGGCGGTGACCGTCTACCGGGACGGGCACAAGGTCGTCGACCTGTGGGGCGGCACCAGGGACGTGGACGGCACGGCGCCCTGGGAGCCCGGCACCGCGCAGATCGTGCGCTCGGCGACCAAGGGCGTCGCCGCCGCCGTACTCCTGCTGCTGCACCAGCGCGGGGAGCTGGACCTCGACGCGCCGGTGGGGGCGTACTGGCCGGAGTACAAGACGGCGGGCAAGGAGCGCACGCCGGTGCGGGACCTGCTCGCACACCGGGCCGGCGTGCCCGCGCTCGACCGTCCGCTCACGCCCGCCGAGGCCGCCGACCCGGAGCTCGGCGCGGCGGCGGTCGCCGCACAGGCGCCCGCCTGGGAACCGGGGACGGCGCACGGCTACCACGCGCAGACGTACAGCTGGCTCACGGGCGAACTGGTGCGCCGGGTCACCGGGCGGTCGATCGGCGCGTGGATCGCCGACGAGATCGCCGGGCCCGCCGGCGCCGACCTGTGGCTGGGCCTTCCGCCGGCGCACGCACACCGAGTCGGGCGTGTGGGCCAGATCGACGCGCCGGCGCAGACGGGCGCCCTGCGCACCCGCCCCAAGCAGTCCGTCTCCGACGCCTACGCCGACCCCGCCTCCCTCACCCGCCGCGCCTTCGCCGCCATCACCCCGCTGCCCGACGAGAACGACCCCGCCTACCGGGCAGCGGTCCTGCCCGCCTCCAACGGCATCGCCACCGCGGACGGACTCGCCCGCTTCTACGCCGCACTGATCGGCCCCGTCGACGGCGGCACCACCCGGCTGTTCACTCCGGAGACGGTGGAGCTGGCACGCGGCGAGCGGTCGGCGGGCGCGGACCGCGTCCTCGTCGTCCACACGCGCTTCGGCCTCGGCTACATGCTGCACGGTGCCGCATCCCCGCTGCTGTTCCCCACCTCCTTCGGCCACCCGGGCCGCGGTGGCGCGCTCGGCCTCGCCGACCCCGAGTCGGGGGTCGCCTTCGGCTACGTCACCAACGGCTTCCGCAAGAGCGTGACGGCGGACCCCCGAGCCCAGGCGCTGCTGCGCGCGCTGCGCACGGCGCTCACCAACTGACCGAACGCGCCCACGCGCTGGGCGGAGGGCGCACGCACCCCGATGAGCGGCGCGCAGGACCTGCCGAACAACGCGCACGCCGCGCGCACGACTTGGCGGACGGCGCGCGCAACCCGAAGACGCGCGCGCCGCTCACCAACCTGCCGCGCGGCGCGCGGCGCGCGCCTCACACGTTGATCGGATGCGACGTCCGGCCCGACGCCGCGTCGATCTCACCGTGCGCCTTCGTCAGCAGCTGCATGGCGAGTTCGTTGAGCGCGCGGGCGCCCGCTATCTCCTCGCCGACCCTCGGCTGATTCGCGTCGGAGTGGTGGCGGCTGGCGTGTCCGCGGGCCCGTACCTCGGTGCCATCGGGCAGCCGCACCAGCGCCACCGCGCTCGTGTGCTGGTCGTCCTCCTTGAACTCCAGCTCGACGTGCCATCCCACTGCTGTGTGCAACATGACGATCACCTCCGGAACCTCTGCTTCCAGGGTGCTCCTCCCGACGGGCGGACGCACACACAGAGGTCATGACCGATATGTTGATCCGACCATGTACGAGACAGAGGTGGCGCAAGACGACGTGCGCGGCGCCTCGGCGCGCGCATGGCCCCGGCACTGGCCCCTGCTGCTCCTGGCGTCGGCCGTCCTGCCCGGCGCCCTGCTGGTCGTGGCGGGGCGGTGGACGGACGAGCCGGCGGTGCGGGCGTGGCAGACGGTGGCGCTCGCGGTGACCGTGCAGGCGCTGCCGTTCCTGCTCCTGGGCACGGCCCTGTCGGGCGCGATCAACGCGTTCGTGCCGGCGTCCGTGTTCAACCGGCTGCTGCCGAAGCGGCCCGCGCTGGCCGTGCCGGTCGCCGGGGCGGCGGGGGTGGTGCTGCCGGGGTGCGAGTGCGCGTCGGTGCCGGTGGCGAACAGCCTGATCGGGCGCGGGGTCACCCCGGCCGCCGCGTTCGCCTTCCTGCTGTCGGCGCCCGCGGTCAACCCGATCGTGCTCACGGCCACGGCGGTCGCCTTCCCCGGCAGCCCCGAGATGGTGCTGGCCCGGCTGCTCGCCTCCCTCGCCGCCGCCTCCCTCATGGGCTGGCTGTGGCTGTGGCGGGGCCGGGAGGAGTGGCTGCGCCCGGCGGTGCGGCACACCGGGCACCGGCCGGGCGGCAGCCGCTGGGCGGAGTTCCGCGACGCCTTCCGGCACGACTTCCTGCACGCGGGCGGCTTCCTGGTGGTCGGCGCGATGGCGGCGGCCAGCTTCAACGTGGCCGTGCCGCGCTCGGTCCTCGACACGTTCGCCGACTCGCCCTGGCTGTCGGTGCTGTTCCTGGCCGCGCTGGCGGTGCTGCTCGCGGTGTGCTCGGAGGCGGACGCGTTCCTCGCGGCCTCGCTGTCCGGTTTCTCGCCGACCGCGCGGCTGACGTTCATGGTGGTCGGGCCGATGGTCGATCTGAAGCTGATCGCCTTGCAGGCGGGCACGTTCGGGCGGGCGTTCGCCGTCCGCTTCTCCGCCGCGACGGCCGTCGTGGCCGTCCTGTGCAGCGCGGTCGTGGGAGGGATCCTGCTGTGAGACGTCCCGTACAGGCACTGTTGCTGGTCCTCAGCGGCCTGGGACTGCTGCGGGCGACGCTGGTCACCGACGTGTACCTGCGGTACGTCAAGGAGGGCATGCGCCCGCTGCTGGTGGCCTCCGGGATCGTGCTGCTGCTCCTGGGGCTGACGGAGGGCTGGTCGTCGTACCGCGCGAAAGCGGCAAGCGACACCGACGGGCAAGACCAGGACGAGAACGAAGACCAAGGCGAAGACCAGGACGAAGACCAAGACCACGGCCCCGAGGCCGGCCACAGCCACGACCACTCCCGCCCGCCCCGCGCCGCCTGGCTCCTCTTCCTCCCCGCGCTCAGCCTTCTCCTCTACGCCCCGCCCGCCCTCGGCGCCTACACCGCGGCCCGGGAGGCGCCGAAGCCGCTGGGCACGCAGGAGGAGTTCGACCCGCTGCCCACCACCTCGCCCCTGCCCCTCACCCTCGGCGACTTCACGCGCCGCGTGCGGCAGGACGAGGAGCGGGCCGTCGAGGGGCGGACGATCCTGCTGACCGGGTTCGTCACACCGGCCGGCAAGGGCAAGGAGGGCTGGTACCTGACCCGGCTGCTCCTCAACTGCTGTGCGGCGGACGCCCAGTCGGTGAAGGTGCGGGTGTACGGCGTCCCGGCGCCGAAGACCGACACCTGGGTGGCGGTGACGGGCACCTGGCACCCCGCGGGCACGCTGGGCACCGACTCGGCGGAGGTCGCGCTGGACGCCCGTACCGTCGAGGGGATCGACAAGCCCGCCAACGCCTACACGGACGCCGTACCATTGCGGGCGCCCTGATCAACCCCCGTGCAGCAGCAGCCCGATGCCCACGACGAGCAGCCCCGCCGCGGCGATCCGCGGCGCCCCGAACCGCTCCTTGAAGAACACCGCGCCGATCGCCGCGCCGACCAGGATGGAGGACTCCCGCAGGGCGGCGACGGGCGCGAGTTCGGCGCGGGTCTGCGCCCACAGCACCAGCGCGTACGCGGCCACGGACAGCGCGGCGCCCAGCAGGCCGAGGCGGGCGAACGGCCGGATCCGCGCGATCGTCCCGCCCCGCCAGCGGTACCAGGCGTAGGCCGGGACGAGGCCGCCCTGGACGGCCATCAGCCAGGCGATGTAGCCGAGGGAGGAGCCGGAGGCGCGCACGCCGAGGCCGTCCACGACGGTGTACGCGGCGATGGTCAGGCCGGTGGCGAGCGCGGCCCCGATCGCCGCCCAGTCGGGCCGGCGCCCGCGCAGGCCCCACAGCGCCACGCCGGTCAGCCCCGCGCAGGACAGGGCGACGCCGGCGGCGGCCCAGCCGTCGGGGACCTCGTGGGCGAAGAGCGCGGCGAGGACGGTGACGACGAGGGGCGCGGAGCCGCGCGCGATGGGGTACGCCTGGCCGAAGTCGCCGAGCCGGAAGGAGCGCATCAGCAGCGCGTAGTACGCCATGTGGATCGCGGCGGAGGCGAGCAGGTACGGCCAGGCGCCGGCCGCCGGGAACGCCGCGAACGGAGCCAGCGCGAGCCCGATGAGCATGCCGCCGCCGGCGATGAGGGTGAAGCCGACGAGCTTGTCGTCGATGCGGTGGGCGACCGCGTTCCAGCTGGCGTGGGCGACGGCGGCGAGCAGGACGGCCGAGACGACCAGCGGCGTCACGCGGTGTGCTCGCGGACGTCCACCACGGTGGCGCCGGCGTGTTCGACCAGCGCGGCGAGGGCCATGGGGAAGACGGCGTGCGGATCGCCGGCGGCGGCCCACACGACGTCGTGGGCGAGCAGCCCGCGGTCGGCGAGCACGCGCGTGCGTGCGCGGTGCCCGAAGGGCGGTACGCCGCCGATGGCGTACCCGGTGGTCTCCCGTACGACGGCGGCGTCGGCCCGGGTGACCGCGGCCGCGGCGAGTTCCCTGCGGACCAGTTCGACGTCCACGCGGGATGCGCCGTCCATGAGGACCAGCACGGGCACCCCGTCGGCGGCGAAGACCAGCGACTTGCAGATCTGGCTCAGCTCGCACCCGATCGCGGCGGCGGCCTCGGCGGCGGTGCGGCTGGCGGCCGGGAAGCGGCGCACCCGCGCCGCCACCTCCCCCAGCTCCATCGCGTGCAGGGCTTCGGCGAATCGAGGGTGCGCTCCGGTCGACGTCATGCCCGCACGCTAGCGGGGTGCGCGGGAGGCGAGCGAACGGGTTTCACCTTCGCAAGGCTTCCCATTCCCAGGGCTTGCCGTTCCCAGGGCTTGCCGTTCCCAGGGCTTCCCGTTCCCAGGGCTTCCCGTTCCCAGGGCTTCCCGACGGAGCCGGGCACGAAGAAGCCGGTGAGGGCGCCCCGTCCCCACGCAGCCCTCACCGGCCGTTCTTCACAGGCGGTGCGTCAGGCGCGTACCAGCTCCTTGTCCCCGTCGTTGTCGGCGTCGTGCGGGGCGCGGTCCGTGTCGGTGCGCAGGCCCTCGCCCTCGACGTCGACGTTGGGCAGGGCCCGGTCGAGCCACTCGGGCAGCCACCAGGCGCGCCTGCCGAGGAGCGCGAGGACGGCCGGGACGATGGCCATGCGGACGATGAACGCGTCGAAGAAGACGGCGATGGCGAGGCCGAAGCCGATCATCTTCACCATCGACTCGCTGGCGCCGATGAATCCGCCGAAGACCGCCATCATGATGATCGCCGCCGCGGTGACGACCCTCGCGCCGTACTTGAAGCCCGTCACGACGGCCTGGGTCGGCTGCTCGCCGTGGACGTACGCCTCGCGCATCCGGGTCACGAGGAACACCTCGTAGTCCATCGCCAGTCCGAAGACGATGCCCACCATGAAGATCGGCATCATCGACATGACCGGACCGGTCTCCTCGACGCCCAGCAGGCCAGCCAGCCAGCCCCACTGGAAGACCGCGACCACGGCGCCGAGTGCCGCCAGCACGCTCAGCAGGAAGCCCAGGGCCGCCTTCAGCGGCACCAGGATCGAGCGGAAGACCACGATCAGGAGCAGGAAGGCCAGGCCCACGACCAGGATCAGGTACGGGACAAGCGCGTCGTTCATCTTCTGCGACATGTCGATGTTCATCGCGGTCGTACCGGTGACGTAGACGGTCGCGTCGGTGTCGGCGGCGACCTGCGCACCCGTGTCGCGGATGCCGTGCACCAGGTCCTCGGTGGTCGTCGAGGCCGGCTTGGCGTCGGGGATGACGGTGATCATCGCGGTGTCGCCGGCCTGGTTGGGCGCTGCCGGAGTCACCGAGACGACGTTGTCCAGGCCCTTGATCCTGTTGCCGACCTCGGTGAAGGCCGCCTGCGCGTCGTCGCTGTTCTTGGCGTCGACCACGATCATCAGGGGACCGTTGAAGCCGGGGCCGAAGCCCTCCGAGAGCAGGTCGTAGGCGCGGCGCTGGGTCGTTGAGGTGGGCTGGGAGCCGTCGTCGGGCAGGCCCAGTTCGAGCGAGGCCGCCGGGATGGCCGCGGCGCCCAGGCCGATCACGCCCGTCAGGAGGACGGCCACGGGACGGCGTACGACGAAGTTCGCCCAGCGGGTGCCCATGTTCGGGCGGTCCGGCTCCTCGGCCGCCTTCCTGGCCGCGCGGCCGCCGCCGAGCAGCTTGCTCTTCTCGCCCGCCGGGCGCAGCCTGCGGCCCGCGTAGCCGAGCAGGGCCGGGACCATGGTCAGCGCGATCAGGACGGCGATGGCGACCGTGCCCGCCGCCGCGATGCCCATCTTCGTGAGCATCGGGACGTTGACGACCGACAGACCGGCCAGGGCGATGACGACCGTGAGGCCGGCGAAGACCACCGCCGAGCCCGCCGTGCCGACGGCCCGTCCCGCCGCCTCCTCGCGGTCCCGGCCCTCGGCCAGCTCGCCGCGGTACCGGGAGACGATGAACAGCGCGTAGTCGATGCCGACCGCCAGGCCGATCATCAGCGCCAGGGTGGACGTCGTGTCGCCGAGGTCGAGCGCGCTCGCGAGCGCGGTGATCGTCGAGACGCCGATGCCCACGCCGATGATCGCGGTCAGCAGCGGCAGACCCGCCGCGAGCAGCGAACCGAGAGTGACGACGAGGACCAGCGCGGCGACCGCGAAGCCGATGATCTCCGAGGCGGCGCTCTCGGCCGGGGCCTGCAGCGCGTCACCGCCGACCTCGACGGTCAGCCCGGCGTCCCGCGCGTTCTGCGCGGCGTCCTTCAGGGCGTCCCTGGTGGACTCCTCCAGCTCGTAGCCGGGGAGCTTGTACGACACGGAGGCGTACGCGACCGTGCCGTCCGCGCTGACGGCGTTGGCCGTGTACGGATCGGCGACGGAGGCGACCTCGGAGCCGCCCTTCAGCTCCTGCACGGTCTTCTCGACGATCGCCTTGTTGTCGGCGTCGGTCATCTTCTCGCCGGCGGGCGCCTTGAAGACGACGCGCCCGGTCCCTCCGTCGGCGGTCAGGCCGGGGAAGCGCTCGTCCAGCAGGTCGAACGCCTTCTGGGCCTCGGTGCCGGGGATGGAGAAGGAGCCGGAGCCCGCGCTGGGGGCGCTGGCCGCGCCGACGCCTGCGAGCGTGAGCAGCGCGATCCATATCAGGGCGACGAAGTGTCGTCGCCGGAAGGAGAGTCTGCCGAGTTTGTAGAGAAACGTGGCCACGAGGGCTCCCGGTCAGGTCGTGTTTTCTTCAGGGCAGGGGTGATCGGCCCTCGGGGCAGGGATGATCGGCCCGACGACGTGAGCGGTCGTGTCAGGTGCGGTGAGCCGTGCGGCTCAGGGGGTGGTGACGCCGAGGGCGGGGAGAACCACGGCGTCGATGTACGCGAGGAGGAACGACTGCGTCGGCGGCTGTTCCTCGATCAGGGCGCGGGCGACGAAGCCGCCCATCATCATGTGCATCAGGAACTCGATCGCCGGGTTGTCCGCACGGACCTCGCCCCGGTCGACCGCCCGTTGCAGCACGCGGCGGAGGGCCGCGAACTCCGGGTCGATGAGATGCTCCTGGAACGCCCGCTGGAGGTCCGGGTTGGCGTGCACCGCCATGGCCAGACCTCGCATGAGCGCGAAGTTCTGCTCCATCTCGCAGTCGTCCGAACGCAGCGTCAGGGCGTGCAGGTCGCCCCTGAGCGATCCGGTGTCGACCTCGTCGACGGCAGCCATACCGCTCGACTTGTCGTGCCGTACGGCCTTGGCCACCAGCTCGGCCTTGCCGCCCCACTGGCGGTAGAGCGTGGCCTTGCTGGATCGGGTGCGGGCGGCGACGGCATCCATGGTGAGGGTGTCGTAGCCGACCTCGCGGAGCAGGTCGAGCACGGCCTCGTACAGCTCGGCCTCACGCTCGGGGGTGAGCCGACTGCGGCGCGCTGTCACGACCTCGGCCATCCGCTCACCCTCTTCCGCTTCCCGGTGGTTGGTACGTAGATGAAGATACCCCCCGCGCCAACGAAACGAAACCGTTTCGTACGTGTGGTGGGTCACGTCTGTGAAGACCGCATAAGAGGCGTCCGGGACGCCGCACCGGACGGGCCCACGAGTTGCCCGGCCCTCCCAGCCGGAAAAGCATGGTGAGGTGAGCTATCTGCGCCTGCCGCACCTCAGCGGCGACCTGCTGTGCTTCGTGACCGAGGACGACCTCTGGCTGGCCCCGCTCGACGGCCCCGGCCGCGCCTGGCGGCTCACCGTGGACCGCACCAAGCTCGGCCACCCGCGCTTCTCGCCCGACGGCCGCACGATCGCGTACACGAGCTGGCGCAGCCTCGTCCCGGAGATCCACGTCGTGCCGGTGGACGGCGGGCCGGCCCGGCGGCTGACGTACTGGGGAAACGCCGACACGCGCGTGTGCGGATGGACCCCGCCCGACGAGGACGGGCAGAGCAACATCCTCGCCGTCGCCTCCCACGGCGAGCCCTTCTCCCACTTCACCTGGGCCTACAAGGTGGGCACCGAGGGCGACCCGGGCCGCAAGCTGCCCTGGGGCCCGGTCGCCGACATCCAGGTCGCCGATCTCGCGGATGAGCGCCGCACCCTGCTGCTCACCGGCACCCCGCCGCACGAACCCGCCGCCTGGAAGCGCTACCGCGGCGGCGCCACCGGCCGGCTCTGGCTGCACGGCCAACGGCTCCTGCCGGACCTCGACGGACACCTCGACTCGCCCCTGTTCGTCGGCGGCCGGATCGCCTTCCTCTCCGATCACGAGGGCGTCGGCAACCTCTACTCCTGCGCCTACGACGGCACCGACCTGCGCCGTCACACCGACCACGACGCCTTCTACGCCCGGCACGCGGCCGGCGACGGCACCCGGGTGGTCTACCAGTGCGCGGGCGACCTGTGGATCGTCGACGACCTCGCCGCCGACTCCAAGCCGCGCCGGCTCGACGTACGGCTGAGCGGCCCGCGCGCGGGGCGGCGGTCGTACCAGATCCCCGCCGCGCAGCACGTGGACGGGCTGTCGGTGGACGAGACGGGGCGGGCCAGCGCCGTCGTCGTGCGCGGCAGCCTGTACTGGCTGACCCACCGGGACGGCCCGGCGCGCACCCTCACCGACACTCCCGGCATCCGGGTGCGGCTCCCGGAGATGCTCGGCGCCGGCGGCCAGGTCGCCTACGTCACGGACGCCGAGGGCGAGGACGCCGTCGAGATCTCCTACCTGCCCCGCGCCACCGGCGACCGGGCGCCGCGTCGGCTGGCCTCCGGGAAGCTGGGGCGGGTGCTGGAGATGGTGTGCGATCCGGACGGGGAGCGGCTGGCGATCGCCTCGCACGACGGGCGGCTGCTGCTCGTCGAGGTGGGCGAGGAGGCGGACGGCGAGGTCACCGAGCTGATCCACTCCGTCAACGGGCCCGTGCGCGACCTGGCCTTCTCGCCGGACGGGGCGTGGCTGACATGGTCGCACCCGGGGATCGGGCGGTCGCTGCGGCAGATCAAGATGGCGAGGATCGCCGGAACGGCGGAGGGGGGCGGCCCGTTCGTCGTCGACGTCACCAACGGCCGCTTCGAGGACGAGAACCCGGTGTTCACCCGCGACGGCCGCTATCTGGCGTTCCTGTCCTGGCGCGGATTCGACCCGGTGTACGACGTGCACACCGGCGATCTGTCCTTCCCGCTCGGCTGCCGCCCCTACCTGGTGCCGCTGTCGTCCGCGACGCCCTCCCCGTTCGCGCTGAACCCGGAGGGCCGGCCCGCCGCCGGGGGCCTGGATCCGGTGGAGGAGGAGGGCGAGGGCGGGGACGGCACGGTCACCGTCGAGGTCGAGGGGCTGGAGAGCCGGGTGACGCCCTTCCCGGTGGCCGCCTCCAAGTACTCCGCGCTGTCCCCGGTCGCCGGCGGCGGGCTGGTGTGGCTGCGCTGGCCGATCTCCGGCGCGCTCGGCGAGACCTTCGCCAACCCGGACGACACCAGCGGGAAGCCCACCCTGGAGCACTTCAGCCTCACCAAGGCGAAGAAGTCCGAACTGGTGGGCGATCTGGACTGGTTCGGGGTGAGCGGCGACGGCACCCGGCTGGTCGTCGTCGACGAGGGCGAGCTGCGCGCCGTACCGGCGACGGAGGCCGGGGACAGCGACAGCACCGTCTGGATCGACCTGCGGCGCATCCTGCACGAGGTGGACCCGGGCGCGGAGTGGCGCCAGGCGTACGCGGAGGCCGGGCGGCTGATCCGGGCGTACTTCTGGGACCCGGGGATGTGCGGCATCGACTGGGACGCGGTGCTGGAGCAGTACCGGCCGCTGGTCGAACGGGTCGCCTCGCCGGACGAGTTCGCCGATCTGCTCCGCGAGGTGCTGGGCGAGCTGGGCACCTCCCACGCGTACGTCAGCGCCGCGCGCCGCAACGAGGGCCCGGCCCACTACCAGCGCTGGCAGGGCCTGCTCGGCGCCAACTTCGTCTGCCGCGACGGCCGCTGGCTGATCAGACGCATCCTGCCCGGCGACTCCTCCGACTCCAAGGCGCGCTCGCCGCTGGCGGGCACCGGAATCCGCGAGGGCGCCGTCCTGACCCATGTGGACGGCCGGCCGGTGGATCCGCTCAGCGGACCGTATCCGCTGCTGGCGGGATCGGGGGGTACGACGGTGGAGCTGACGTTCGCGGGGGCGGACGGCGGCGACAGGTCCCGCCGGGTCGCGGTCGTCCCGCTGATCGACGAGCGCCCCCTGCGCTACCAGGACTGGGTGGCCAAACGCCGCGAAGTGGTACGGGAGTTGAGCGGCGGCCGGTGCGGCTACCTGCACATCCCGGACATGGGCGGCTCGGGGTGGGCGCAGTTCAACCGGGACCTGCGGATGGAGGTGTCCCGGCCCGCGCTGATCGTGGACGTGCGCGGCAACGCCGGCGGGCACATCAGCGAGCTGGTCGTGGAGAAGCTGACGCGCACGATTCTGGGCTGGGACCTGACGCGCCACGCCCAGCCGGTGTCGTACGCCTCCAACGCCCCGCGCGGTCCCGTGGTCGCCCTCGCCGACGAGGCCACCTCCTCCGACGGCGACATGATCACGGCCGCCTTCAAGCTGCTGAAGCTGGGCCCGGTCGTCGGGCAGCGGACCTGGGGCGGCGTCGTCGGCATGACCGGACGGCACCGGCTCGGCGACGGCACGGTGATCACCGTGCCGATGAACGCGGCCTGGTTCGACGCGTACGGCTGGTCCATCGAGAACAAGGGCGTCACCCCCGACCTGGAGGCCCTGCGCACCCCCCTCGACTGGGCCGAGGGCCGCCACGCCCAACTGGACGACGCGGTCCGCCTCGCCCTCGGCCTCCTCCAGACCGACCCACCCGCCTCCCCACCCGACTACCGCGACGTACCGGACCGGTCACGGCCCGCGCTGCCGCCGCGGGGCGAGGTGGGGTAGGCGGGGAGCGCTCTGAGGGTCCCGAGGAACCCCGGTGAGGGCAGCGCCGACTGGCGGCAGAACGGCCTGGCCGGCGACGCCGGGGCGGCCGGCCGCGGCGGGTCGGGGCCGTTGAGGGCGAAGACACCGCCAAGGACGTCGTGGGCGACGATCAGGGCGCCGTCACGGGCGCCAGACGGGGTCGAAGGCGGCCGGGAGGTCGTTGACCGAGGCCAGGGAAGGCGTCTCGACCTCGGCCGACGCGCCGCCGTACACGCGCAACCAGCCACCGTCGATCACGACGGCCACCGCAGTGGGTGCGGCATGGACACAGCATCACAGGCGAGGGGCGCCCTCCTGCTGGGGGGCGCCCCTCGCTGCAGTGGCTCAGCGGCCGCCGACGTCAGGCGTCGTAGTCCTGGTCGAAGCGTTCCTGCTGCTCGCGCTGCTCAGGCGTCATGTCCTCGTCCTCGCGGCGACGGCTACGGCGCTGGGTCTGCTCCTTGGCTTCGCCCATCTTCTCCTTGGCCTGCTGCTGCCACTGCTCGGCCTGGTCCTGGAACTTGTCCTTCATACCCATGTGGGTTCACTCCCGTGGTGGGTGAGGGGGGTTGGGCCCCACGTCGGGGCCTCGACCAGATTCACACGGGCGGACACGCACTGCATGTCGATCACGCACGGAGCGTAGTCAGGGCAGGTGGGGCGCTACGGCGCGAGGCACGGCGCGGTGGCGCGGTGGACGGCGTGGAGGCGCGGCGCGCGACGTGAAGGCGTGACGCGGCGCGCGCCGTGAAGGCGTGACGCGGCGGCGCTGAGGCGCGGGGAACAGCGCTGAGACGCAGCCCGCGGCGCTGAGGCGCAGCCCGCGGCGCTGAGGCGCAGCCCGCGGCGCTGAGGCGCAGCCCGCGGCGCTGAGGCGCAGCCCGCGGCGCTGAGCCGTGAGTCACGGCGCTCAGGCGCGCCGCGCTGCGCGTGCCTCCTCGTCGGCCGCCCCTCCCGCGCCGACGAGCCCCCTCCGCATCCCGTCGAGCCGGGGCGCGAACCGCCGCATCTCACGCTGCCCGACCGCGCCGATGAGCCCCGGCAGGTAACCGCGCACCCCCTGCATCCCGCGCAACCACCACTGTCCGTACACATGCCCGGCGCGCCGCTCTATCCCGTCGACGATGCGGTCGACGGCCGGCCCCAGCGGGTACGTCTTGTTGGCCGGCCACGGCAGCCGCTGCCTCAATTCCCGCATGACATCGTCCTGGTCGGCACCGCGCACCATGTCCGTGTCGGTCCAGGACAGGTAGCCCACGCCGACCTTCACGCCCTGGTGGCCGACCTCGGCGCGCAGACTGTGCGCGTACGCCTCCACACCCGACTTGGACGCGCAGTACGCCGTCATCATCGGCGCCGGAGTGATCGCCGCGAGGGACGCGATCTGCAGGAGGTAGCCGCGGCTCTCACGCAGCACCGGCAGGAAGGCGCGCGCGGTGACCGCCGAGCCTATGAGGTTGACCTCGATCACCCGGCGCCAGGCGTCCGGATCGGAGTCCGCGAAGGGCCCGCCGGTCGCGACCCCGGCGTTGGCGACGACGATGTCCACCTTCCCGAACCGCGCCTTCACCTCCTGGGCCACCCGCGCCATCGCCTCGTGGTCGGTGACGTCGGCGTACCAGTGGCCGCTGTCGCTGTGCAGCCGCTCGGAGACCTGCTTGAGCGCGTCCGGCTCCAGCCCGACCAGCGCGACCTTCGCACCGCGCGCGGAGAGCTTACGGGCGAGCAGCTCGCCCACACCCCGCGCGGCTCCGGTGACGACGGCGACCTGCCCCTCCAGGCTGACCCTGCTCATGTGCCCTCCCTGACGTGCGTGTTCGCGGTACGGTCCGCGTCCTGACGGCTTTGCGCGGTGACATGTGCGGCGACGAGTTCCCGGATTCTCGCGGTGACCAGCTCGGGCGCCTCCACGGGCGTCATGTGACCGAGCCCGGGCAGCTCCGTGAGACCGGCGCAGTCCGGCAGCGCGGCGGCGAGCGACCGCGCGTGCACCGGAGGCGTCAGCCGGTCCGCCGTCCCGACCACGACCGCCGTCGGCACGGTCAGTTCACGCACCCCGTGATCGAGATCCAGCCGGTCGAGCACCTGCGACCAGGCGTAGCGCACCCGGCGCGGGCACGCGTGGACGATCCGCGCACACGCCTCCACCATGTGCGGGGCCGAACCGGCGCCCATCGTCCCGTACTTGAGAACGGCGCGCGCCAGGGGCGTGACAGGTCCGAGGGGGGCGCGCGAGGCAAGAACGCGCCGTGTCAGCCGGCTCCTGAGCCGACCGGGTGCGAGCGGCAGGAGCGTGGACTGCGCCACCAGCCGCGAACTCCCCGTGCTGCACAACAGCACCGCCGCCGCATGCGCCCGGAACGCCGGCCGCGACGCCGCCGCCATCACCGTCATCCCACCCATCGAATGCCCCGCGATCACCGCCTTCTCACCCGGGGCGAGCGTCGCGAGCAGTACGGCCTCCAGGTCGTCGGCGAGCACCTCGGTACCGCACGCCGCGCTCACCGGACTCCGCCCGTGCCCCCGCTGGTCATAGGCGATCACCCGGTGGTCGACCGCCAGCGACCGGATCTGCGCCGCCCAGAAGGCGGTCGAGCAGGTCCAGCCGTGCGCCAGGACGACGGGGGGCGCACCTTGCGGCCCATGCGCCTCGACATACAGTTGCGCGCCGTCGGCGGAGACGACGGTCAGCTCACGGCTGGGAACGGGTGGCGCGTACGGTCCGGAGACCACATGCTGCGGCCGGCTCATGAGGTGACCTCGGCGCCGGCGTGCGCACCCTCACCACTCCCGCTGGCCCGCACGCGCCCCGGCGCAGGCCCGGCCACCCGCGCCGGCGCCCGCAGCACTTGATACTCCGCGAGATCCACGCGCCGTGTCGCCCGCCGGAACTCCCCCGTCGTACCGGGCCAGATGGTGCTGTTGCGCCCGTTCGCGTCGAGGTACCAGCTCGTGCATCCACCCGTGTTCCACACCGTGCGCTTCATCCGATCCTGCACGCGCCGGTTCCAGGCATGCACGGCGCTCGGCCGGGCGTCGAGCGCGGCGCGGCCTCCGAGGACGTCGAGTTGGCGCAGGTAGTCGGCCATGTAGTTCAGCTGGGACTCGATCATGAGGATCATGGAGGAGTTCCCGAGGCCGGTGTTGGGCCCGATGATCGTCATCCAGTTGGGGAAGCCGGCCGCGGACGCGCCCCGCAGGGCCTCCATCCCGCCCTTCCAGGACTCGGCGAGGGTCCGCCCGTCGGCCCCGACGACCCGGTCGGCGATCGGCATGTCGGTGACGTGGAAGCCCGTACCGAAGACGATGACGTCGACCTCGGCCTCGCTGCCGTCGGCGGCGACGACGGTGGACCCGCGGACCTCGCTGAGCCCGCTGGCGACCACGTCGACATTCGGCTGGGCGAGCGCCGGGTAGTACTGGTTGGACAGCAGGATCCGCTTGCAGCCGATGCGGTAGTCGGGCGTGAGCTTGGCCCGCAGCACGGGATCCTTGATGGCGCGGGCGATGTTCCGCCGGGCCAGCTGCTCGACGAAGCCGAGCTCGCCCGGACGCTTGGTGAATGCCTGCACCTGCAACTCCCGTAGGCCCCAGAGCAGTCCGCGCCGCAGCTGCGCGGTGACAGGCAGCGCCCGGTGCAGCGAGCGCTCGAATCCGCTTATGGCGCGGTCGACGCGCGGCATCACCCACGCCGGGGTGCGCTGGAAGAGCGTGAGATGCCCGGCCTTGGGCTGGATAGCGGGCACGATCTGGATGGCGGAGGCGCCGGTGCCGACCATGGCGACGCGCCGGCCGGTGAGGTCGTGGTCGTGGTCCCAGCGGGCGGAGTGGAAGATCTTGCCGGGGAAGGTGTCCAGCCCGGGAATCTGCGGGATCTTCGGGTCGGACAGCGCCCCGGTGGCGGAGACTACGACGTCGGCGGAGAGATCCCCGCTCGTCGTCTCGATGTCCCAGCACAGCCGTTCGGCGTTCCAGACCATCCGCGTGACCTCGGAGTCGAAGCGGATGTGCCGGCGCAGCCCGAAGACATCGGTGACGTGCTCCAGGTAGGCGCGGATGTGCCGCTGCCCGGAGAAGGTGCGCGGCCAGTCCGGGTTGGGTGCGAAGGAGAACGAGTACAGATGGGACGGCACGTCGCACGCGCACCCCGGATAGCTGTTGTCGCGCCAGGTGCCGCCCACGCTGCCGGCCCGCTCCAGGACGACGAAGTCGGTGATCCCCTCACGGCGCAGCCGCACGGCGGCCCCGAGCCCGCCGAACCCGGACCCGATCACCGCGACCCGCACATGCTCGTGTTCGTGCTCGGACATCCCGAAGCCTCCCCGCCCCGCATCGGACTCTGCCAGTGAACACTGGCGCAATGGGGAGCGTAGAGGAGGGCCGTACTCATGGGTAGGGGTCGGGACCAGGAAAGTTACCGACGGTACGACTTAGGGTGCGGACGTGGCAGACAAGCGTGAATACCGCATGGAGGAACTGGCCCGACTGGCCGGCATCACGGTGCGCACCGTGCGCTTCTACCGGGAACGGGGCCTCCTCCCGCCGCCGCGCCGCGAGGGCCGTATCGCCTGGTACGACGACCATCACCTGGCCCGCCTGCGCACGATCGCCGCACTCCTGGAACGCGGCCACACCCTCAGCGGCATCGCGGAGCTCGCGGAGGCGTTCGACCACGGCCGCGACGTCGCCGACCTGCTCGGCGTCGGCACTCCGAGCGAGGAGGAGCCGGTCCGCCTCACCCCCGAGGAGCTGGCCGCCCGCTTCGAGGGCGAGGTCACCCCCGAGAACCTCGCCGCCGCGATGGAACTCGGCTACCTCGGCGCCGACGGCGACACGATCGTCCACATCAGCCGTCGCCTCCTGGACGTCTCCTCCGCCCTGGTCCGCGAGGGCATCCCGCTGTCGGAGGTGCTGGCCGCGGGCGCCCAGGTACGGGAGCACGCGGACGCCCTGGCCGACCTCTTCACCACTCTGGTGCTGCGCCACGCCCCCGAGCAGGACGTGCACCGCCTGCGCCCGCTGGCCCGCAGCGTGGTGGAGGCGGAGTTGTCACTGGCGCTGGACCGCCGGTTGCGCAAGCGGCCGTAGCCCAGTCCCGGGTACGGCCGGTTCCGTCGTCCGCGGTCCGTGGCCCACATGGCCGAGTTGATCGCCTGGGGCAGACAACATGCCCGGACGCTGGTTCTCGGCATGCCGGGAGCCGCCCACGGGCTCGCAGTGACGCCGCAGGCGAATGGCGACACCACGGTCCGTCACATCTCGAAGACCACCGTCACAGGAGCATGATCCGACCACCGCTCCTCATGACTGGCCGCACGCTCCACCACCGCCTTGACAGCCCGTACGGCGAGCCCGGGAGTGGCCACGGCGAGGTCGATCCTCCAACCCGAGTCGTTCTCGAAAGCCCGCCCCCGGTACGACCACCACGTGTACGGCCCCTCCACATCCGGATGCAGCGCGCGGACCACGTCGACATATCCCCCGTCCACCGGTTCGAAGACCCGTCCCAGCCATGCACGCTCCTCCGGCAGGAACCCGGAGTTCTTGGTGTTGCCGCGCCAGTTCCTGAGGTCGGCCTGCTGGTGGGCGATGTTCCAGTCGCCGCAGACGAGCACCTCGCGCCCGTCGGCCGCGGCCCGCTCTCGCAGCGCCTTGAGGTGGGCCAGGAACTCACCCATGAAGCGGATCTTCTCGTCCTGCCGCTCGGTACCGACCTCTCCGGAGGGCAGATAGAGCGAGGCGACGGTCACACCGGGCAGATCGACCTCGACGTAACGGCCGCTGCTGTCGAACTCCGCCGAACCGAAGCCGATACGGATGTCGTCCGGTTCCCGCCGCGTGTACAGGGAGACGCCGGCGCGCCCCTTGGCGACGGCGGGCGCGTGCACGACGTGCCAGCCCTCGGGAGCCCGCACGGCATCGGGCAGCTGGCCGGGCTCGGCCCGCACCTCCTGCAGGCACAGCACATCGGCGGAGGTCGCGGCGAGCCACTCCACGAAGCCCTTCTTCGCGGCGGCGCGCAGTCCATTCACGTTCACACTGGTCACGGTGAGCACCCCGGCACGATACCGGCACACTGGACAACGTCCAGAAATGGCCGCCCGACAGAAAGTCGCATAGAAGTACAGTGAGCAGCATGAATATACGCCGTGTCTCCTTCGACCACCCCGACGCCGTCAAGCTCAACGACGAGGTCCAGGCCGAGTACCACGAGCGCTACGGCGACGGCGGCGACGCCACCCACCTGCAGCCGTCGGACTTCGCACCCCCGCGCGGCGTGTACTTCATCGCCTACGACGAGACCGACCGCCCCGTCGCCACCGGCGGCTGGCGCAGCCAGGACCGCAACGCCGAGGGCAACGAGGACGGCGACGCCGAACTCAAGCGCATGTTCGTCATCAAGGAGATGCGCGGCCTCGGACTCGCCCGCCGCATCCTCACCGCCCTGGAGGACGACGCCCGCGCGGCCGGCCGCCTCCGCATGGTCCTGGAGACCGGCACCGAGCAGCCCGAGGCCATCGCCCTGTACACCTCCAGCGGCTACGAGCCGTGCGCCAAGTTCGGCTACTACCGCTTCTACGAGTCGAGTCGCTGCTACGCCAAGCCCCTGTGACCCCGTTTCAGCGGGCCGACCGCACCCGCGCGCGGCCCGCACCCCCAACGGGGCACCAAAACAAGGAGATCCCGCCCAGCTCGATGAGCTGAACGGGACCTCCCGAACCGTCTCCGACCGAAGTCGCTACGGTCATTGCGTGGACCTGAGGGGATTTGAACCCCTGGCCCCCTCGATGCGAACGAGGTGCGCTACCGGACTGCGCCACAGGCCCTTGCAACGAGTGAAACTCTAGCACCCCCATCGGCCTGCTTGAAAATCCGTTCCCGGTGGCCGGTCGGGGCGCGCAACGGGAGGGTGGCGCGGGTCACTCGTTGGCTGCCCTGGGCCGGTCGCCGTCCTCGTACTGGTCGAACAGCGGCGTACGGCCCCGCTCCCGCGACCGCCGCGCGGATGCGGCACGACGGGCGTCACTGCGCTCGTCCTCGTCCGCCTTGCCCTCCGCGGAGGCGCTCTCGCCCGCCTCCACGCCGGTCTCCCGCTCCCCCTGCTCCGGCGCGACCGCACTCGAACGCGCCGAGCTCCATGTGTCCGGCGCTCCCAGATCCACATCCGCCGTCGCCCGCGGCGCGACCGGCGCGGTCACATACGTCGGCAACGGCACCGGCACCGGATCCCAGCTCTCCCCGCGCCCCGGCCGCCGCTGCCGCTCCCGCTGCTGGTCCACCCACTCGGCGTGATCCGTCTGCTCGACGAGCGCCCGCCGGTCCGCGGCGAGCGCCAGCAGCTCGGGGTCGGTCTCCGGCTCGGGCGCCTGGTCGGGCTCCTCTGCGCCGGCGTCGGCCTCGGCCTCGAGGGGCGCGGACGCGGACGCGCGCCGGCGCGGCTGGCGTGCACGCTCCTTCAGGCGCTGCGCGGCGGCCTCCGCGCGCCGCCGGTCCATCTGGAAGGCGAAGCGGCGGCGTTCCTGGGCGCGCAGGTACGCGATGTACACGCTGAGCAGGACAGCGGGCACACCGGGCGCCCAAAGGAACGCGAGCCCCCCGACGGCGGCGACGACCGCACCCAGTGTGAAGGCGAGGAAAAGCATCACGGTGGTGCGCCGGCGGCGCGCGAGAACCTTCGAGCGCTGGGCGCGCGCGGCGGCCGCCTGCGCGGAGGCGGGCGACGGGCGCCGGGCGCCGGGCACGCGTCTGGGCGCCGGCGCGGACCCCGCTTCATGCGCGGTCGCGCCACTGTCCGCGCGCGCGGGCCGGTTCGCCTGCCCGGACGGCTCGCGCTGGTGGCGCTGTTCGCGCGCCGGTTCAGCGCCGTGCCCTGGCTCCCGCTCCTGGACCACCGCGTGCGCCTGCGGGCGCGTCGGAGGCATGGCGAAGGCCCGGACGTCCATCGAGTCGGTGACGGCGTCCGGGGCGACGTCCGGCTCCCCCTCCTCGGCGGAGCGCGCCCGCAGGTCCTTGGCGTACCGGCGCTCCATTCCCGCCCGTCCGGACAGCAACCGGATGGCTGTGCTGAAGCGTTCCGTCGGACGGGCCTCGTTCAGCTCGTCCTGCCTACGGAGCCACATCGGCACCAAGTAGGCGGCCCAGGCCCCGACGATGACTGCGTAGATGAGGCCGCTGCTGCTCACGCCTCACACGGTAGAGGGGTTTGCGTGAGGCCATCCGCCAATTGAGCCGGTGTGTCGCACGATCTGGCTGATATTTCGAGCTTTTTTTGCGACCGATGCGATCAGCAGGCCGCCGAGAGCGCGAAAACGAAGTCTAGAGACGGTCACCAGCCGATCAATTTCGAACACTTATTCAATTTCCCGGGCTGGCCGGATTCCGCGGCGCGTTCTCGTGGTCGCGGGGCGCGCGATGGGCACGTGAGCGCCGCCAGCGGGCCAGCAGGCCCTCGGGCACCTCCTCGGCCGTGAGCGCGAACACGAGGTGGTCCCGCCAGGCGCCGTCGATGTGGAGATAACGGGGCCGCAGCCCCTCCTCTCGGAATCCGAGTTTCTCCACGACCCGACGGCTGGGGCCGTTCTCCGGGCGAATGCAGACCTCGATGCGGTGCAGCCCGACGGTGCGAAAACAGTGGTCGACGACGAGCGCCACGGCCGTCGGCATCACACCGCGGCCGGCGACCCCCTCGTCCACCCAGTAGCCGATGTGCCCGGAGCACATGGAACCCCAGGTGATCCCGGCGACCGTCAACTGCCCGACGAGCCTCCCCTGGTACTCGATGACGAAGGGCAGCATCCGGCCCGCGTTCGCCTCCGACCTCAGGTGCCGGACCATCTGGCGGTAGGTCGGCCGGTGCGCGATCGGCCCGCTCGGCGCGGGCGGCGGGATGGTCGCCTCCCAGGGGCGCAGCCAGTCCCGGTTGCGCCGGTTGACCTCACGCCAGGCCCGCTGGTCGCGCAGCTTTATCGGCCGTAGGACGATGTCGCCCTCCGCCAGTTCCACGGGCCAGGATGGGCTGTTCAGCTCACACCCCCTGGGGGTTCCTCGGGCCGGGGATGGTCGCCGCCGCGGAGCTGGTCCACGGCGTGGACCAGCAGGGGCTCCAGGACGGCCAGTCCGTCCTTCACTCCGCCGGAGGAGCCCGGCAGATTGACGATCAGCGTCCGCTGCGCCACTCCGGCCAGGCCCCGCGAGAGCGCCGCGGTCGGCACCTTCTCCCGTCCGAACGCGCGAATGGCCTCCGGGATGCCCGGCACCTCGTGGTCGAGCACCGCGCGCGTGGCCTCCGGGGTGCGGTCGGTGGGTGACACACCGGTACCGCCGGTGGTGACGATCACGTCGTAGCCGGCGGCCACGCCGGCGCGCAGGGCGGCCTCCACGGGGTCTCCGTCGGGCACCACCTGCGGCCCGTCGACGGCGAACCCGAAACGCGCGAGCCCCTCGGCGACCAACGGGCCGCCCTTGTCCTCGTACACACCCGCGGAGGCACGGTTGGAGGCGGTGACGACCAGCGCGCGATACGGCGCGCGCGGCGCACCATCGGCGGACGGCGTGCCGCTCACGCCCGGCTCCAGTCGCCCGACTTGCCGCCCGTCTTCTCCTCCACGCGCACGTCCGTGATGACCGCTCCCTTGTCGACCGCCTTGACCATGTCGATCACGGTGAGCGCGGCGACGGAGACCGCGGTGAGGGCCTCCATCTCGACGCCCGTGCGGTCCGTCGTCTTCACCGTGGCCAGGATCTCCACGGCGTCGTCCGCGACCGACAGCTCCAGTTTCACACCGGAGAGCGCCAACGGGTGGCACAGCGGAATGAGGTCCGGCGTGCGCTTGGCGCCCATGATGCCGGCGATGCGCGCCGTGGCCAGCGCGTCGCCCTTGGGCACGCCCTCCCCGCGCAGCAGCTCCACCACGCGGGGCGAGACGAGAACACGCCCGCTGGCACGCGCCGTGCGCGCTGTCACGTCCTTGCCGGATACGTCGACCATGCGGGCGGCTCCCGCCTCGTCGATGTGCGTCAGTCGGTCCTGCGTACTCATGCTCGTGTGGCGCTCCTGGTCCGGGCCCGTCTGCGGTGCGGCGCACGGGCCTGTTGTGCGCGACACGGTACTCCCCCGGCGGGGCGCGCAGCGGAGCAGGATCGTCCTGCGGACGGGGCAGGACGCGGGCCCGCGCGCGCGTCAGCCGAGCAGGACGACCTCGACCTCGGTGCCCGGTTCGACGGCCTCGACGTCCTCGGGGACGACGATCAGCGCGTCGGCGTGCGCGAGGGCGGCGACCAGGTGCGATCCGGCGCCGCCCACCGGGCGGACGGTGCCGTCGGCGTGGGTTCCGCGCAGGAACTGCCGTCGCCCCTTCGGGGAGGTCAGGGCCTTGTCCGCGGCCAGCCGCGCGCGCGTGGTGGGCCGGTGGACGTCCGTCAGGCCCATCAGTGCGCGGATGGCGGGGCGGACGAAGAGTTCGAAGGAGACGTACGACGACACCGGGTTGCCGGGCAGCGCCAGCAGCGGGGTGTGGTCGGGGCCGATGGAGCCGAAGCCCTGGGGCTTGCCGGGCTGCATGGCGAGCTTGCGGAACTCGATGCCGCTGCCCGCCTCGTCCTCGTCGCCGACGTGCGACAGCGCCTCCTTGACGACGTCGTACGCCCCGACGCTGACGCCACCCGTGGTGACCAGCAGGTCGGCCCGTACGAGCTGGTCCTCGATGGTGGAGCGGAGGGTTTCCGCGTCGTCGGCGACCGCGCCCACCCGGTAGGCGATGGCGCCGGCGTCACGGGCGGCCGCGGTCAGGGCGAAGCTGTTGGAGTCGTAGATCTGGCCGCTGCCGAGTTCGCCGCCGGGCTGGACGAGTTCGCTGCCGGTGGACAGGACGACCACGCGCGGGCGCGGGCGCACGCGGACCGTGCCGCGGCCGATCGCGGCCAGCAGGGCGATCTGGGGCGGGCCGAGGACGGTGCCGGCTTCCAGGGCGCGGTCGCCGGCTTTCACGTCGCTGCCCTTGGCGCGTACGTGCGCGCGTGCTTCGGCCGGCCGGTACACGCGCGCGTGCCCGGTGGCGCCCTCGGGGGCGAGACTGCGGGCGCGCATCCCGCCGACCGGGCCTTCGCCGAGCCCGCCGTCGGTCCATTCCACAGGGACGACGGTCTCCGCGCCGGGCGGCAGTGGGGCGCCGGTCATGATCCGGGCCGCCTGCCCCGGGCCCACGTGGAGCAGCTCGCCCTGGCCCGCCGCGACGTCCCCGACGACCTCCAGGACCGCCGGGAACTCCTCACTCGCGCCCGCGACGTCCGCGACCCGCACCGCGTACCCGTCCATGGAGCTGTTGTCGAACGGCGGCAGCGAGACCGGCACCGTGACGTCCTCGACCAGGACGCAGCCTTGGGCGTCGAGGAGTTGCAGCTCGATGGGTTCCAGAGGGCGGACGGTGGCGAGGATGTCCTCCAGGTGCTCGTCGACCGACCAGAGGTGTTCCTGGCCGCTGGAGCGGGGCGCGGCGGTGCTCAACGTGGTTACAACTCCTCGGTGACGTAACGGCGAAGCCAGGACCGGAAGTCCGGACCCAGATCTTCACGTTCGCACGCGAGTCTGACAATGGCACGCAGATAGTCGCCGCGGTCGCCGGTGTCATAGCGGCGGCCCTTGAAGACGACACCGTGGACGGGGCCACCGACCTTCTCGTCCTGGGCGAGCTGCTGCAGAGCATCGGTGAGCTGGATCTCGCCGCCGCGCCCCGGCTCGGTCTTACGCAGGACGTCGAAGATGCTCGCGTCGAGGACGTAGCGGCCGATGATCGCGTAGTTGGAGGGGGCGTCCACCGGATCGGGCTTCTCGACCAGGCCGGTCACCTTGACGACGTCGCCGTCGTTGGTGGCCTCCACCGCCGCGCACCCGTAGAGGTGGATCTGCTCGGGCGCGACCTCCATGAGCGCGACGACGCTGCCGCCACGCTGTTCCTGCACCTCGATCATCCGCTTGAGCAGCGGGTCGCGCGGGTCGATCAGGTCGTCACCCAGCAGGACGGCGAAGGGCTCCTGTCCGACGTGCGGGGCGGCGCACAGGACCGCGTGCCCCAGACCCTTGGGGTCACCCTGACGCACGTAGTGCATGGTCGCGAGGTCGCTGGATTCCTGGACCTTGGCCAGCCGATTGGCGTCGCCCTTCTTCTCCAGGGCCGACTCGAGCTCGTAGTTGCGGTCGAAATGGTCCTCCAGGGGGCGCTTGTTGCGGCCCGTGACCATGAGGACGTCGTCGAGGCCCGCGGACACGGCCTCCTCGACCACGTACTGGATCGCCGGCTTGTCCACGACCGGCAGCATCTCCTTGGGAGTGGCCTTGGTGGCCGGCAGGAACCGGGTGCCGAGCCCGGCTGCTGGAATGACAGCCTTGCTGATCCTGGGGTGCGACTGAGTCATGCCCGTCACCATATCCGGTGCCTTTGAGAGGAATCTGTGGCCCCGGTGGATAGATGTTCATATGAACGAATTCGAACAGAACGGGAGCCCGATGCGTCACGCCGAAGGCACGGCCGAGCCTGACAAGCGTATGTTGCGCCGAAAGTTCATCGCGGTGAGAAACACGTTGACTGCGGATGACGTGCGGGAGGCAGCCGCAGCCCTGGCCGGACGCGCCCTGGAACTGCCCGAGCTGGCGCACGCGCGCACGGTGGCGGCGTATGTCTCCGTGGGGAGTGAGCCCGGCACGCTCGCGCTGCTCGACGCGCTGCGTGCGCGGGGTGTGCGGGTGCTGCTGCCCGCCCTGCTGCCCGACAACGATCTGGACTGGGGGGCCTACGCCGGCGAGGGATCGCTGGAGAGGGTCCAACATGGCGGAAAGATGGCGCTGTTCGAGCCGACCGGCGCGCGGCTCGGACCTGGCGCCGTGACGGGCGCCGATGTGGTGCTGCTGCCGGGGCTCGCGGTCGACGCGCGCGGGATGCGGCTGGGGCGCGGCGGAGGCTCGTACGACCGCGTGCTGGCACGCTTGGAGCGCGCGGGCGTGCGCCCAGCGTTGGTGGTGCTCCTGTACGACGCCGAGGTCGTCGAGCAGGTTCCGGCGGAGGCGCACGACCGGCCGGTGCACGCCGTGGTGACGCCGTCGGGTGTGCGCCGCTTCGCGCGCGACTGACAGCGCGACTGACCGGGGCGGTGTGAAGGGAAAATGCCGTAAAGTCCGAAGGGGCCTCCACGCGCGTGTGGAGGCCCCTTCGCTATGCGCTGCGCCGACTCATGGCTTGAGCGTGAGGGTGTCGCTGGTGTTCTCGTCGACCGACTTCTGCGTGAAGGACCAGTCGAGCAGCTCGCCCTTGGCCCACTTGCTCGTCTGGTCGGTGTAGTGGGCGCTGTAGGCGTGTCCCGAGGCGCCCGTGAGGTTGATCCACTTGGACTTGTCGAAGTCGTCGAGGTTGACGACCATCCGCATCGAGGGCACCCAGATGACGTCATAGCCGCTCGCGGCGTTCCAGCCGGTCGCGTTGACCGCCGCCTCGCCGCCGCTGAGCTTCCAGGGGCCGCGGTTGAGGACGTACTGGACGAAGCCGGGTCCGCTGGTGCCGAGGGTCTGGTTCTTCAGGAACAGGCGGTGCAGCCGGCCCCAGCTCCAGGTGTCGATGTCCTTGCCGAGCTTGGCGGTCAGTTCCCAGCGGGCGTCGATCATGGCGCGCTCGAAGAGCTGGTCGCGGTTGGCCGCCTTGGGACGGGTGCCCGACTTGGGGGTCGTCCACCACTCGCTGTCCGGCTTCTCCATGAGGTTGCGGACGACCTCGAACCAGCGGTCGCCGCCGTCCGGCTGGGCGTGCTCGGCGTCGCGCTGGCCGCACTCGCGCACCTTCTGGGTGTCGTCGACCGGGCCGGTGGTGTTGACCGGGTCGACCCACAGGCACTGCTCCTCGACGCGCAGTTCCTTGGGGAGCTTGTGGCCGAAGGCGAGCTTGAGGATGTTGCGCCAGACGGCGTTGAAGTAGGCGGCGGCCGCCGAGTCGGCGTCCTGGGTGTAGTCCCATCCCTGCAGCAGCTTCTGGGCCTCCCGGACGTCCGGGTCGCCGAGGTCGATGTCCAGCAGCCTGGGCACCAGCAGCTTGGCCATCTCGCTGCTGTTGTCCAGCTGCATCTGGCGCATGTCGTCGGTGGAGACCTTGCCGCCGCCCTTGATCTTCTGCTTGATCAGGTCGGTGATGCGCTGGCTGCGGGCGCCGTAGCCCCAGTCCGTGGTGAGCGTGTAGGGGTACTCGTCCTTGTCCACGACGGCCTGGTTCGCGGTCACGATGTAGCCGCGTTCCGGGTCGTGTTCGTAGGGCAGTTCGTCGAACTTGATGTAGCCGGTCCACTTGTACTTGGAGTCCCAGCCCGGAGCCGGGACGGAGCCGTCGTGGCCCTTCGCGCGCGTGGGGATCTTCCCCGGCAGGGTGTAGCCGATGTGGTTGTCGGTGTCGGCGTAGATCAGGTTCTGCGAGGGGACGTCGAACAGCTTGGCCGCCGCGCGGAAGTCCTCCCAGCCGGCCGCCTTGTCCATCGCGAAGACGGCGTCCATGGTGGTGCCCGGTTCGAGGGCGGTCCAGCGCAGGGCGACGCCATAGCCGTCGCCGCGGTCGGGTGCGGCGGTGTCGACGGTGGCCCTCTTGCCGACGTCGACGAGTTGGTCGCTGCGGTCGGACAGCAGGGGCATCCCGTCCTCGGTCTGCCGGACGACGATCTTCTTCGACGAGCCGCCTGCGACCTTGATGGTCTCCTCGCGCGTGGTGAACGGCTTGACCTTGTCGTTGTACTGGTAGCCGTCGCCGGTGAGCTTCTCCAGGTAGAGGTCGGTCACGTCGACACCGGAGTTGGTCATGCCCCAGGAGATCTTCTGGTTGTGGCCGATGATCACACCGGGCACGCCGGCGAAGGTGTATCCGGCGACGTCGTACTGGCACTTGCCGGAGACCGTGCGGCAGTGCAGGCCCATCTGGTACCAGACGGACGGCAGCGCGGGCGACAGGTGCGGGTCGTTGGCCAGCAGCGGCTTGCCGGTGATCGTGTGCTGCCCCCCGATGACCCACGAGTTGGAGCCGATGCCGTTGCCGTTCACGCCGACGGCGGTGGGCAGGCTGTCCAGGACGTCGTAGAGGCCCGCGAGCTGGCTCTGGAGGGCCGAACCCTCCGTGCCCGTGGACAGGCCCGTGCCGCTCGTCCCCGAGCCCGTGGAGGAGCCGTCGGAGCCGCTCGACCCGCTGCCCGCCTCGAAGGTCTCGGTCAGCTCGTCGTACTGGCCCTCCTGGACGATCGCCTGGTTGCGGCTGTACGGGTACTCCGGGTACAGGTCGGCGATCTGCTGCGGGCCGAGCCTGCTGGTCATCAGGGCGCGGTCGATCTCGTCCTGCATGTTGCCGCGCAGGTCCCAGGCCATCGCCTTCAACCAGGAGACGGAGTCGACCGGGGTCCACTGCGCCGGCTTGTAGTCGTTGGTGAAGCCGAGGGCCGCGTACTCCAGCGAGATGTCCTTGCCGTCCCTGCCCTCGAGGTAGGCGTTGACTCCCTTGGCGTACGCCTGGAGGTATTTCTTGGTGGTGGCCGACAGGACCTTGTCGTACTCCTCCTTGGCGATCCGCTCCCAGCCGAGGGTGCGCAGGAACTCGTCGTTCTCGACCTGGCTCTCGCCGAACATCTCCGACAGGCGCCCGGACGTCATGTGCCGGCGCACGTCCATCTCGTAGAACCGGTCCTGCGCCTGGACATAGCCCTGCGCCATGAACAGGTCCTCGTCCGAGGAAGCGTAGATCTGCGGGATGCCGTAGCCGTCCCGCTTCACGTCGACAGGGCCGGACAGGCCCCGGAGCGTGATCGATCCCGTGGTCTGCGGGAAGGATGCGCGGACGGTACTGACGGACCAGTAGGCGCCGAAAGCGATGCTTCCGATGAGGGCCAGCACCAGTACGAGCACGATAAGACGGGCTTTGCGCCCCTTCTTCCTGCCGGACTTGCCGGGCTTGTCACCCGTTGTGGCGGTGGTGTTGGGGGGCATCGCTGTCCTTGCTGTCCTAACGCGAGCGGCAGGCGGTCCTGGAGTGATGGAGCAACCATAGGCGCAGGGCTCGGCGCCACTTGACTCGGAGTCGGGAACCAGCACGCAAGGACGTTCGATCTTGCCTCGGCGAGCGTCAAGAAAGCGTCAAGAGTTAGGTAAGGTAACGAAGTAGTTGTCCGGGGCGCGCCCGGCCGTCGTGTCCGCATGTGGTGCGCGCCCGCGCGCGAGGCCCGTGCGCCAGGGAAGGGAACCGCCGCTGACTGTCCACCACCTCAACCAGCTCCTGCTCGTCTGCTCGCTCGTCCTGCTCGTCGCCGTCGCAGCGGTCCGGATCTCCTCGCGCAGCGGGCTCCCCAGCCTGCTCGTCTACCTGGGCATCGGCGTCCTCATGGGCCAGGACGGCCTCGGCGACATCCACTTCGACAACGCCGCACTCACCCAGGTCATCGGATACGCGGCCCTGGTCGTGATCCTGGCCGAGGGCGGCCTCGGCACGAAGTGGAAGGAGATCCGGCCGGCCCTGCCCGCCGCCTCCGCGCTGGCGCTGGC
This sequence comes from Streptomyces sp. NPDC018693, assembly GCF_044391385.1. Taxonomy (NCBI): domain Bacteria; kingdom Bacillati; phylum Actinomycetota; class Actinomycetes; order Kitasatosporales; family Streptomycetaceae; genus Streptomyces; species Streptomyces sp. NPDC018693. The sequence goes on from NZ_JBIRZZ010000010.1 coordinate 293,748, forward strand.
GGGGGTCGCGGTGAGTGTCGGCGTCACGGCGACCGCCGCGCACCACCTGGTCGGTCTGGAGTGGCGGCAGGCGCTCATCGTCGGTGCGGTGGTGTCGTCGACGGACGCGGCGGCGGTCTTCTCCGTGCTGCGGAAAATCCCCCTCCCCGCGCGCGTGACGGGCACGCTGGAGGCGGAGTCCGGCTTCAACGACGCCCCGGTGGTCATCCTGGTCGTCGCCTTCTCCGCGGCCGGACCCGTGGATCACTGGTACGCGCTGCTCGGCGAGATAGCCCTGGAGCTGGTCATCGGCGCGGCCATCGGCCTCGCCATCGGCTGGGCGGGCTCCTTGGGGCTGAGGCATGTGGCGCTGCCCGCCTCCGGCCTGTATCCGATCGCCGTCATGGCGATCGCGATCACGGCGTACGCGGCGGGCGCCCTGGCGCACGGCAGCGGATTCCTCGCCGTCTACCTCGCGTCGATGGTCATGGGCAACGCGAAGCTGCCGCACTGGCCCGCCACGCGCGGCTTCGCCGACGGGCTCGGCTGGATCGCCCAGATCGGCATGTTCGTCCTGCTCGGCCTCCTGGTGACCCCCCACGAGCTGGTCGGGGACGTGTGGCCGGCGCTCCTGATCGGCCTGGTGCTGACGATGATGGCCCGCCCTCTGAGCGTGCTGCTGTGCCTGATGCCCTTCCGCGTGCCCTGGCGGGAGCAGGCGCTGATGTCCTGGGCGGGGCTGCGCGGCGCCGTGCCCATCATCCTGGCGACGATCCCCATGGTGAACGGTGTCGAGGGAAGCCGCCGCATCTTCAACATCGTCTTCATCCTGGTCGTCGTCTACACGCTCGTCCAAGGGCCGACGCTGCCCTGGCTCGCCCGGACGCTGCGGCTGGGCGAGGAGTCGGAGGCCACCGACCTCGGCATCGAGTCGGCGCCCCTGGAGCGACTGCGCGGACACCTGCTGTCCGTCGCGATCCCCCAGGACTCCAAGATGCACGGCGTCGAGGTCAACGAGCTGCGGCTGCCGACCGGCGCCGCGGTCACGCTCGTCGTGCGCGACGGGACGTCGTTCGTCCCGCTTCCCACGACAGTGCTGCGCCGCGGTGACGAGCTGCTCGTCGTGGCCACCGACCCGGTGCGGGACGCGGCCGAGCGGCGGCTGCGCGCTGTCGCGCGCGGCGGCAAGCTGGCCGGCTGGCTGGGCACCAGCGGCAACGGTGCGCGTTAAGGGCGTGTTTCGTACCGTTCACACCCCCTCCAATCGGAGGCGCGCGCCTTTATGGTGCTCAGTTTCACAGGCGTGACCAGCAGCGATCCCTGTACCATGAAGGCGCACCTTGATCGAACCAACTCTGCCTGACGCAGAGCTGGCGCGACCGTATGGCGGCCGGGACGCTCCCCGCAGGGGACGCCGGTATCTACCGCAGTACGCGCAAGAGGACAGCTCTCGGCGCCGGCCCCCTATCTGGAGGAGCCGCGCTACCAGGTGGCAGAAAGGCACGGGCCGTGGCATCCACGGTCACCTCCAAGCCGTCGAAGGGCTCGTCGGCATCCTCCCGCCCGGGATACGGGCAACTGCTGCGCACCCGCGGCGCATGGACGTTCCTGCTGCCCGGCTTCGCTGCGCGCCAGCCGTTCGCGATGCTCACCCTCTCCATCGTGCTGCTCGTGCAGCACACCACCGGCTCGTACGGCGCGGCGGGCGCCGTGGCGGCTGTCACCGGCGTCTCCATGGCGCTGTTCGCGCCGTACAGCGGGCGCCTGGCCGACCGCTACGGCCAGCGCGCCGTCCTGGTCCCCGGCGTGCTCGTGCACGCGCTGGCGGGTCTCACTCTGACGGCGCTCGCGCTGGCGCACGCGCCTCTGTGGGCGCTGTTCGCGGCGGCCGTGCCCACGGGCGCCTCCGTCCCGCAGGTCGGGCCTATGGTGCGGGCCCGCTGGGGCGTGAAGCTGAAGGGCTCGCCCCTGATGACCACCGCGGCGGCCTTCGAGTCCGTCACGGACGAGTTGACCTTCGTCGTCGGCCCGCTGCTCGCCACCGCGCTGTGCACCACCGTGAACCCGGCGGCCGGCCTGGTGACGGAAGCATCGCTCACCCTGCTCGGCGGCCTGCTGTTCGCCGCGCAGAAGAGCACCCAGCCGCAGGTCTCCGCGGCCGGGCACGCGCGCGTGGAGCAGACCTCCGCGCTGCGCGTCCCCGGCGTGCGCGTGCTGATCGTGACCTTCCTGGGCATCGGCTCCGTCTTCGGCGGCATGCAGGTGTCGCTGGCGGCGTTCACCGAGTCGATCGGCGAGCCCGGCCTGAACGGCGTCCTGTACGGCGTCTTCGCCGCGGGCAACATGCTCTCCGGCATCGTGTGCGGCGCGATCGCCTGGAAGGCCGCCCCGCAGCGCCGCCTCGTCATCGGTTACGCCGCGCTGGCGCTGGCCGCGTCCGGCTTGTGGGCCGCGCACTCGGTGCTCCTGCTGGCCGGCCTCGGCCTTCTCGTCGGCATGTGTATCGCGCCAGCGCTGATCACCGGGTACACGCTGGTCGAGGGTCTGGTCCCGGCCGGGGCGCGCACCGAGGCGTTCACCTGGCTGACGGGCGCGGTGGCGCTGGGCCAGGCGGCCGCCGTCACCGTCGCCGGACAGTTGGAGGACCGCTTCTGGGACGGCGCCGGTTTCCTGGTGCCGATGGGCGGCACGGTGCTCGCCCTGGCGACGCTTCTGGCGCTGCGTTCGCGCCTCGTGGCACGTCCTCGGGGCCGCACCGTCGCACGTGGCGTCGGTCACCGCGTGCCGGTGGCAGTGGACTGATCCCCGGGAATGCGTCACTATGGACCGTCGTTAGCACTCATCGAGTGAGAGTGCCAGGAGGAAGACAGTGCCCACCTACCAGTACCAGTGCACCGAGTGCGGCGAGGGCCTCGAGGCGGTGCAGAAGTTCACCGACGACGCCCTGACCGAGTGCCCCAGCTGCAGTGGGCGCCTGAAGAAGGTGTTCTCCGCGGTCGGCATCGTCTTCAAGGGCTCCGGCTTCTACCGCAACGACAGCCGCGGCTCCTCGTCGAGCAGCTCGCCGGCGTCGTCGAAGTCGCCGACGTCCTCCTCGACCTCTTCCTCTTCGTCCGCCTCGTCTTCTTCGTCCTCCTCGGACTCGAAGACGTCGACGTCCAGCACCTCCGCCGCGTAAAGCCTGCTCCCGGGGCCCCGCTGTCGTGCGCGACAGCGGGGCCCCGGGCATGTCCGGACGGGAACTCACGTTCGGAGGGACGAGCCCAACGCCTCGTGCTCGCCAGCTAGTGTGCTGGTCATGGCGAACGCAGAGATCGGTGTAATCGGCGGCTCCGGCTTCTACTCGTTCCTCGAGGACGTGACCGAGGTACAGGTGGACACCCCGTACGGGGCCCCCAGCGACTCCCTCTTCCTCGGCGAGATCGCCGGGCGGCGGGTTGCCTTCCTGCCCCGGCACGGGCGCGGCCATCATCTGCCGCCGCACCGGATCAACTACCGGGCCAATCTGTGGGCGCTGCGTTCGGTGGGCGTGCGCCAGGTCCTGGGCCCGTGCGCGGTGGGCGGTCTGCGCCCGGAGTACGGGCCTGGCACGCTCCTCGTGCCCGACCAACTGGTCGACCGTACGAAGGCACGGGCGAACTCCTACTTCGACGGGCTGCCGCTGCCCGACGGGAACGTGCCGAACGTGGTGCACGTGTCGCTGGCCGACCCGTACTGCCCTGCCGGGCGCGCGGTGGCTCTGAAGGCGGCGCGCGGGCGGGACTGGGAGCCGGTCGACGGCGGGACCCTGGTCGTGGTCGAGGGGCCGCGGTTCTCGACACGTGCGGAATCGTTGTGGCACCAGGCGCAGGGCTGGTCCGTGGTGGGCATGACCGGCCACCCCGAGGCGGCGCTCGCTCGTGAACTTGAGCTGTGCTACACGTCGTTGACCCTGGTCACGGACCTGGACGCGGGCGCCGAGACCGGTGAGGGGGTCTCGCACGACGAGGTGCTGCGGGTGTTCGCGGCAAACGTGGACCGGATGCGGGGCGTGCTGTTCGACGCGGTGGCCGGGCTGCCCGCGACCGAGGAGCGGGACTGCCTGTGCGTGAGCGCGCTGGGTGGGATGGATCCTGGGTTCCAGCTGCCGTAGCGGAGGGTTTCGGGGTGGAACGTCTCGTTCGGGTGAGGGGGTTGTCCACAACCCGTCGGTTGTGCACCGGCTCCGGCGAGCGGCGGTGCGAGGGCTCATCGTGGGCCCTGCAAGCCGATCCCTCGTCGCAGGTGGTGACCCATGTTCGTGCCTCCCCCTTCGCCGGCCTTCTCGTCCGGCTCCCCGCCCTCCCCCAGCACACCGCATCAGCCGGGCGGGGACGCACCTCCCACGTGTGAGGTGCCTCACTTCGCTCCCGTGCGGGTGCGCGGTGGGCGGTATCAGCTGCAGCGGCTCGTACGGTCCCGTAGGCGGGCCCTCGCGCTCGGCCTCGCCGTCGCCGCTGCCGCGCTGGTCGCCGCGGGCCCCGGTGACGGGATCGACCGGGCGCGCGGTCATCCCGGGGACAGCCCGCGCGTCCATTCCCGGTCGCCTGAGCGCGAGCCGGCGCGTCCGCGCCGGACCGCCGAGACGGTGTCGGCACCGGTGCGGATCGCCGACGCCGAGACGGTGCGGCTGCTGCGGCCCGGGGACCGGGTCGACGTCATCGCCGCCGAGCAGACGGCCACGGGCGCGGACGCCGAGGTGGTCGCGCGGGGCGCGCTGGTGGCCAAGGTGCCGGAGCCGGCCGAAGGCGTCGACGGTCCGGTCGACGCCGGTGCGCTGGTCGTTCTGTCGGTGCCCCGGTCCACCGCGGCGCGTCTCGCGGGCGCAAGCGCGACGGCACGGCTGGCGGTGACACTGTGGTGAGCTTCGTGGTCCGGCTTCTGCACGGCCTGCTGTCAAGCCCTTGCCTCGAGCCGCCGAACTGGACACGTCGGCCCGCCTCTGACGTAGGTTGCGGAGCTGTTTGTTCCACAACCTGTGAATACGAGGAGAGTCACCGAGGTGAGCGAGAAGAAGGGCCCCGGCGCCCTGCAGGGCTTCAAAGCCTTCCTGATGCGCGGGAACGTCGTCGATCTGGCAGTCGCGGTGGTCATCGGCGCCGCCTTCACGAACATCGTGAACTCGGTGGTGAAGGGTGTCATCAACCCGGTGGTCGGGGCGATCGGGACGCAGAACCTCGACAGCTACAGCTCGTGCCTGAAGGGCCCCTGCGTCAAGGCGGCGGACGGCACGGTGACGAGCGGCGTGATGATCCTCTGGGGGTCGGTCCTGGGGGCGACGCTCAGCTTCGTGATCACGGCGGCGGTCGTGTACTTCCTGATGGTCCTGCCGATGTCCAGGTACCTGGCGCGGCAGGAAGCCCGAAGGAAGGCGCGGGAGGGCACCGTCGAGGTCATCGAGGTGACCGAGTTGGAGGTGCTGAAGGAGATCCGCGACGCGTTGGTCGCGCAGCGCGGCTCGCAGCGCAGCGGGTCGTAGCCGGGCTCGCCGAGGCGCTGCGCGCGCTGGCCGGCCGGGTCCGTCGGGCTCAGAGGTGGTGGGGCGGCTTCTCGTCGAGGAAGCGCTTCAGGTCGGCCGCCGCGTCGCCGGTGGCCGGCCGCTCACCCCAGCCGCGGTCCGTGTCGTCCGAGGACTGCTGGTCCAGCGGGTCGTCGAAGATCAGCGCGGGCTTCGGCTCGCGCGGCTCGGGAGCGGAGGGGCTGCTCATGTCTCCAGGGTACGGGGAGGGCTCCTCAGACCGCGTACAGGCCGTGAGCGCTGAAAATGTCCCGGGCGCGGGCGGTCTGCTCCGGGGTGGGGCAGGGGGTGTCGTGCAGGGTGAACGGCCGACCGAGCGCCTGCCACTTGGCCTCACCGAGTTTGTGGAAGGGCAGGACGTCGACCCGGGTGACGTTGCCGAGCGAGGCGGCGAAGGCGGCGACTCCCTCGACGTTGTCGGGAGCGTCGGTGAGGCCGGGGACGAGCACGAATCGGACGTGGACCTCCTTGCCGAGGTCGGCCAGCCGGTGCGCGAAGTCGAGGGTGGGCCGCAGGGGGCGGCCGGTGACCTTGCGGTACGTGTCGCGGTCCCAGGACTTGATGTCGAGCAGGACCAGGTCGGTGTCCCGCAGCAGCGCGTCGGTGGCGCGGACGCCGAGGAAGCCCGAGGTGTCCAGGGCGGTGTGCAGGCCGAGTTCGTGCTTGAAGCGGTTGAGCAGTTCGCCGGTGAAGACCGGCTGCAGCAGCGGCTCTCCCCCGCTGACGGTGGCGCCGCCGCCGGCCGCGGCGATGAACCGGGTGTACTTGCCGGCCTCGCTGACCACCTCGTCGGCGGTGGTGCGCTTGCCGTCGCGCATCCGCCAGGTGTCGGGGTTGTGGCAGTACAGGCAGGTCAGCGGGCAGCCGGACAGGAAGGTGACGAAGCGGGTGCCCGGTCCGTCGACGCCGGTCGACAGGTCCCACGAGTGGACCGACCCCACGGCCGGGCGGCGGGTCACCGCCACGGCCGGGGTGGCCGCCCTGGAGGCGGGGTGTCCCGCCCGCGCCGGGGTCGCCGGCGCGGGCGGAAGAAGCGTGGTCATCGCCCTGCTCCTCTAGAGCGCACCGTGGAAGGTGCGGTTGATGACGTCCAGTTGCTGTTCGCGGGTGAGGCGGATGAAGTTGACCGCGTAGCCGGAGACCCGGATGGTCAGCTGGGGGTACTTCTCGGGGTGCTCCATCGCGTCCTCGAGGGTTGCCTTGTCCAGGACGTTGACGTTCATGTGGAAGCCGTCGCTGGCCATGTAGCCGTCCAGGACACCGGAGAGGTTGGTGACGCGCTCCTCGGGGGTGCGTCCCAGGGCGTCCGGGGTGATGGTGTTGGTCAGCGAGATGCCGTCCTCCGCGTCGTCGTACGGCAGCTTGGCGACGGACAGCGCCGAGGCGATGTACCCGTGCTCGTCGCGGCCGTTCATGGGGTTGGCGCCGGGTGCGAAGGGGGTGCCCGCTCGGCGGCCGTCGGGCGTGTTGCCGGTCTTCTTGCCGTAGACGACGTTCGACGTGATCGTCAGAACCGACTGGGTGTGCACCGCGTCGCGGTACGTCGGGTGCTTCCGGATCTTCGCCATGAAGTCGTGCATGATCCAGCGGGCGAGGTCGTCGGCCCGGTCGTCGTTGTTGCCGTACGCCGGGTAGTCGCCCTCGACGACGTAGTCGACGGCGAGGCCCGTCTCGTCGCGGACGACCTTCACGCGCGCGTGCTTGATGGCGGACAGCGAGTCGGCGGCGACCGACAGGCCGGCGATGCCGCACGCCATGGTGCGCAGGATCGCCCGGTCGTGCAGGGCCATCTCCAGACGCTCGTAGGCGTACTTGTCGTGCATGTAGTGGATGACGTTGAGCGCGTGGACGTACGTCTTGGCGAGCCAGCCGAGCATGGCGTCGTAGCGCTCACGGACGGTGTCGTAGTCGAGGTACTCGTCGGTGATCGGCTCGAAGCCCTCGACGACCGTCTTGCCGGAGACCTCGTCGCGGCCGCCGTTGATGGCGTACAGCAGCGCCTTGGCCACGTTGACGCGGGCGCCGAAGAACTGCATCTGCCGGCCCATGGCCATCGCGGAGACGCAGCAGGCGATGGCGGTGTCGTCCCCGTACTTGGGCCGCATGAGCTCGTCGGACTCGAACTGCAGGGCGCTGGTGTCGATGGCGACCTTCGCCGCGTACGTCTTGAAGCCCTCGGGCAGGCGCGGCGACCAGAAGACGGTGAGGTTGGGCTCGGGGGCGGGGCCGAGGTTGTAGAGGGTGTTCAGGGCGCGGAAGGTGGTGCGGGTGACCAGCGGGCGCCCGTCCTCGCCGATCCCGGCCATGGACCAGGTGACCCAGGTGGGGTCGCCGGAGTAGAGCTCGTTGTACTCGGGGGTGCGCAGGAAGCGCACGATCCGCAGCTTGATGACGAAGTCGTCGATGAGCTCCTGGGCCTCGGACTCGGTGAGCAGCCCCCGCTCGATGTCCCGCTGGAGGTAGATGTCGAGGAAGGCGTCGATGCGGCCGATCGACATGGCGGCGCCGTTCTGCTCCTTGACGGCGGCGAGGTAGGCGAAGTAGAGCCACTGGACGGCCTCACGGCCGGTGCGGGCGGGGCCGGAGATGTCGTAGCCGTAGGAGAGGGCCATGGCCTTGAGCTCGACGAGGGCCCGGATCTGCTCAGCGGTTTCCTCGAGTTCCTGCATTACCTCCACACTCGGCCAGAGGCATTCGACTGCGAATTTATCCGCTCGCTTGGCAGCGATGAGCCGGTCCACGCCGTAGAGGGCCACGCGGCGGTAGTCGCCGATGATGCGGCCGCGGCCGTAGGCGTCGGGCAGGCCGGTGATGATGCCGGAGGAGCGGCAGGCGCGGATCTCGGGGGTGTAGGCGTCGAAGACCCCGTCGTTGTGGGTCTTGCGGAGCTTGGTGTAGATCTCCCGGACCGCCGGGTCGGGTTCGTACCCGTACGCCCGGAGGGCGCCCTCGACCATGCGCCAGCCGCCGTTGGGCATGATGGCGCGCTTGAGCGGGGCGTCGGTCTGCAGGCCGACGATCAGGTCGAGGTCGCGGTCGATGTAGCCGGGGGCGAAGGCGTCGATGCGCGACGGGGTCGCGGTGTCGACGTCGTAGATGCCGCGCTCGATCTCGGTGGGGAACATCGCGAGGAGCTTGTTCCAGACCTTGGTGGTGCGCTCGGTGGGGCCGGCGAGGAAGGAGCCGTCGCCCTCGAAGGGGGCGTAGTTGCGCTGGACGAAGTCGCGGACGTCGATGGTGTCGCGCCACAGGCCGCCGCGGAAGCCGGCCCATGCCTCATCCGCCGGTGCCGACGTCTCGTGCGCCGTCTGCTCGGCAGGAGTGACGGTCGTGGTTTCCGCAGGAGTGGCAGTCATGGCCCGCACCTTCCGCATCGCTTCTCCAATACAGGTCTATTCCACTGCGGTGGGGACGTGGGTGGGCGCCGCGTTGGTCCCCGATTGCTGCCCGAAGGTCCCAGCGGCGGGTGCCGCATTCCGGGTGCAGCCCAGCTGACCTGGGGTTTCTTCAAGGACTTTGGACCTTTCCCGACTTGTGAAAGCCTTCACAAGATTTTTCGGCGGTTATCTGTTGTGCTGAGACCATGACGACCGGTGCACCTTCGCCACACTCGCCCCCCTCCGCGGTCGATCGGGCACGGCCCCTGCGCAGGCTCACCGCGCGCGGCCGCGAGGAGGCGCACCGATCGGCCACACCGCTCGAGCTCTTCTTCGATCTGTGCTTCGTCGTCGCCATCGCCCAGGCGGGCATCTCGCTCGTGCACGCTGTCGCCGAGGGACACGCGGGCGAGGGCATCCTCAACTACGCGATGGTGTTCTTCGCCATCTGGTGGGCCTGGATGAACTTCACCTGGTTCGCCTCGGCGTACGACAACGACGACGCCCTCTACCGGGTCGTCACCCTGGTACAGATCGCCGGCGTACTGGTGCTGGCGGCAGGTGTCTCCCGGGCCTTCGACGAGCACGACTTCCTGCTCGTCTGGCTCGGCTACGCGATCATGCGCATGGCGTTGATCGCGCAGTGGCTGCGCGCGGGGCGATCGGCCGAGCGCCCCGAGAGGACCATGGCGTTGCGATACGCCTTCGGTGTGCTGCTGTGCCAGATCGGCTGGGTGGGGCTGGTGGTCCTGCCGGAGCCGTCACGGCCGTGGGTGTTCCTGGTGATGGCGATCGCGGAGCTCGCGGTGCCGGTGTTCGCGGAGAAGGACTTCCAGACGTCCTGGCACCCGCACCACATCGCCGAGCGCTACGGCCTGTTCACGATCATCGTGCTCGGCGAGACCATCGCCGCCGCCACGGTCGCCGTGAAGTCGGCGGTCGACGAACACGACGCGCTGACCGAGCTGCTGCCCATCGCCATGGGCGGGCTGCTGATCGTGTTCGCCGCCTGGTGGATCTACTTCGTGGTACCCATCCACGGACATCTGCGGTCCAACAAGGAGTCGTTCCGGTGGGGCTACGGCCACTACCTGATCTTCGCGTCGGCGGCCGCGATCGGCGCGGGCCTGGAGGTCGCCGTCGAGCAGGCGATCGGCGAGGCGCATATCTCCACGCTCGCCGCGTCGGCCGCGGTGACGCTGCCGACCGCGCTCTACCTGATCACCGTCTGGGCCCTGCACTCCCGCCACTTCAAGGTGGGCATCGCCCAGCAGCTGGTCCTGCCTGTCACCGCGCTGCTGGTGATCTGCTGCACCTTCCTGGCCGACTGGGCGGTGCTCGCGGCCGGCCTGGTGTCGGCGCTGGCCGTGGCGACCGGGACAACGCTGACGGCGCGCATGGCGCGCACTGGGCAAGACTGACTTCCATGACAGTCGACGCTTTGACAGATGTCACCGGCGTGCGGGTCGGCCACGCGACGCGGACCGGCGACGGGTGGCTCACCGGCACCACCGTGGTCCTCGCACCGGAAGGCGGGGCGGTCGCCGCCGTGGATGTGCGCGGGGGCGGCCCCGGCACGAAGGAGACCGACGCGCTCGACCCACGCAACCTGGTGCAGCGGGCCGAGGCGATCGTGCTGACCGGCGGCAGCGCCTACGGGCTCGACGCGGCCTCCGGCGTGATGGCCTGGCTGGAGGAGCGGGGGCGGGGAGTGCGCGTCGGTCCGGAACCCTCGCATGTCGTACCCGTGGTACCGGCCGCGTGCGTCTTCGACCTGGGGCGCGGGGGCGACTTCCGCGCGCGGCCGGACGCGGCCACGGGTCGGGCCGCGGTGGAGGCGGCCGCGGCGAGCGAGCCGGGCGCGCCCGTACCGGAGGGGTGCGTTGGCGCCGGGACGGGCGCCGTCGCCGGGCTGCTGAAGGGCGGGATCGGCACCGCGAGCGCCGTGCTCGGCTCCGGGGTCACGGTGGCCGCACTGGTGGTGGCCAACGCGGCGGGCGCCGTGATGGACCCCGAGACGGGCGTGTTGTACGGGGAGTTGTTCCAGGGGCGCGTCAACTACCCCGAAGAGCCTGTGCACGAGGCCGCGCGCCGGCGCCTCTCCGCCTGCGCCGCGCAGAACGCGGCTCCGCCGTTGAACACCACGCTCGCTGTGGTCGCCACCGACGCGGACCTGTCGAAGGCGCAGGCGCAGAAGCTGGCGGGCACGGCGCACGACGGGATTGCGCGCGCCGTGCGGCCGGTGCACCTGCTTCACGACGGGGACACGGTGTTCGCGCTGGCCACGGGGGCGCACCCGCTCGGCAGCGAGCACCCGCTCGCGCTGAACGACGTCCTTGCGGCGGGGGCGGATGTGGTCACCCGCGCCATCGTGCGCGCGGTGCGCGCCGCGCGATCGGTGGAGGGGCCGGGCGGGGCGTGGCCGTCGTATACGGAGTTGTACGGGGAGCGCTAGCGGCTCGTGGGCGACCGGAGCAACTGCCGGTGGCTGGAAGCCCGGTGGTCGGACAGGCATCGGTGGTTGAAAGGAGCATGGTGGCCGGATAAGACGCCCGGTGGCTGGGGGTGGGTGGTAGGGCGTTTGTGGGTGGCGGGGCCGGTGGCTGGAAGGGCGCCCGCGGTTGGTGGGCGCGTTGGGTGTGAGGGCGTGTTGTGGGTGGTGGGGCGCGGGTGAAGGGGCCAGGTTTTGGGGGCCGTTCGTGGGGGGTGCCTCTATGTCCTGCGTCAAGGCACCCCTGTCGGGTTTGGGGTGGTTCGGGGTCGCTGGGGTTATGCGGCGAGCTCGACGTCCTTGGGGGTGCGGGGTTCGTAGAAGGTGCCGTCGCGGAGCATGGCGAACAGGACGCTGATCCGTTGGCGGGCGAGGCGGAGGAGGGCCTGGGTGTGGGTCTTGCCGCGGGCGCGTTGCTTGTCGTAGTAGGCGCGGGAGGCCGGGTCGGCGTTCATGCAGGCGAAGGCGGACAGGAACATGGCCCGTTTGAGCTGCCGGTTGCCGCCTCGGGGTGCGTGTTCACCGTGGATCGAGGTTCCCGACGACTTCGTGGTGGGGGCAAGTCCGGCGTAGGAGGCGAGGTGGGCGGCGGTGGGGAAGCTGGTGCCGTCACCGACGGTGACCAGCAGGACGGCGGCGGTCCTGACGCCGACGCCGGGCATCGACGTCAGGACCGGGGAAAGAGGGTGGGCCTCCAGCAGGGTGTTGATCTGGGCTTCCATCGCCCGGCGCTGGGTGTGGACGGCGGCCAGGGAGG
>NZ_JBIRZZ010000011.1:0-290666 GCF_044391385.1 Streptomyces sp. NPDC018693
TTCCGACTCTATCAGATCCTTTTCCGATCCGATTTCCTCGGTGCTTTCCGGGCTTCCGCTTTGTTTTCGCGGTTTCCCTTCCGGCGGTTCCGACTTTATCAGAAGTTCTGAGTCGGTTTTTCCGGCCCTCTGGAGGCTGATGCCTGGCGCGCAAGGCGTCCGGGCTTCCCCGTCGGGCGGAGCCGTAAACGTACTGGAGCGGGGCGCCCCGATGCAAATCGAGGCGCCCCGCTCCTAGTTCACGCGTACGAGGAGTCGTACGTCGCTCAGACCTCCACCACGACGGGGAGGATCATCGGCCTGCGGCGATAGGTGTCGGAGACCCACTTGCCCAGCGTCCGGCGGACGAGCTGTTGCAGCTGGTGGGGCTCGACCACACCGTCCTGGGCCGAGCGTTCCAGCGCCTCGGTGATCTTCGGGAGGACGTCCGCGAAGGCCGAGTCCTCGATGCCGGAGCCACGGGCCTGGACGTGGGGGCCGCCGGTGATCTTGCCGGTGGAGGCGTCCACGACCACGAAGACCGAGATGATGCCCTCGTCGCCGAGGATCTTGCGGTCCTTCAGGGCCGGCTCGCCGACGTCGCCGACGGAGAGGCCGTCGACGTAGACGTATCCCGCCTGGACCTTGCCGGAGATTCTGGCCTTGCCCTCGATGAGGTCCACGGCGACGCCGTCCTCGGCGATGACGATCCGGTCGTGCGGGACGCCGGTCATGGCGCCCAGCTCGGCGTTGGCCCTGAGGTGGCGCCATTCGCCGTGGACCGGCATCAGGTTCTTCGGGCGGCAGATGTTGTAGAAGTACAGCAGCTCGCCCGCGGAGGCGTGGCCGGAGACATGGACCTTGGCGTTGCCCTTGTGGACGACGTTGGCGCCCCAGCGGGTGAGGCCGTTGATCACGCGGTAGACCGCGTTCTCGTTGCCGGGGATCAGTGACGACGCCAGGATCACCGTGTCGCCCTCGACGATCCGGATCTGGTGGTCGCGGTTGGCCATGCGGGACAGGGCCGCCATCGGTTCGCCCTGGGAGCCCGTGCAGACCAGGACCACCTCGTCGTCCGGCAGGTCGTCCAGTGTCCTGACGTCGACGACCAGGCCCGCCGGGACCTTCAGATAGCCGAGGTCACGGGCGATGCCCATGTTGCGGACCATCGAGCGGCCGACGAAGGCGACCCGGCGGCCGTACTCGTGCGCCGCGTCCAGGATCTGCTGGATGCGGTGGACATGGCTGGCGAAGCTCGCCACGATGATCCGCTTGCGGGCGCCGGCGAAGACCTGGCGCAGGACGTTGGAGATGTCCCGCTCGTGCGGCGTGAAGCCGGGGACCTCGGCGTTGGTGGAGTCGCTGAGGAGGAGGTCGATGCCTTCCTCGCTCAGTCGTGCGAAGGCATGCAGATCCGTCAGGCGGTTGTCCAGCGGGAGCTGGTCCATCTTGAAGTCGCCCGTGTGGACCGCCATGCCGGCGGGCGTGCGGATGGCCACGGCGAGGGCGTCGGGGATGGAGTGGTTGACCGCGACGAACTCGCAGTCGAAGGGGCCGATGCGTTCGCGGTGCCCCTCGGCCACTTCGAGGGTGTAGGGGCGGATGCGGTGCTCCTGGAGCTTGGCCTCGATGAGGGCGAGGGTGAGCTTGGAGCCGATCAGCGGGATGTCCGGCTTCTCGCGGAGCAGGTACGGCACACCGCCGATGTGGTCCTCGTGGCCATGGGTGAGGACGATGCCCTCGATGTCGTCGAGGCGGTCCCGGATGGACGAGAAGTCCGGCAGGATGAGGTCGATTCCGGGCTGCTCCTCCTCGGGGAAGAGCACTCCGCAGTCGACGATCAGGAGGCGGCCGCCGTACTCGAAGACGGTCATGTTCCGGCCGATCTCGCCGAGGCCGCCGAGCGGGGTGACTCGCAGGCCGCCTTCGGGGAGCGGCGGGGGCGGGCCCAGTTCAGGATGCGGATGACTCAAAAGACTCTCCTCACCACGCGCGCCACGTACCGGTCGGGCACGTGGCGCGCGTGACGTTCGTGCAAAGCAGTTGTCGTGTGGGGTGCAGGCACCGGTGGCCTGCGTATTCAGTTGTGAAGTCCAAGCGCGCGCAGTCGTCGCGCGAAGTCTGGTGTTAGAGCTGTACCCCGCCTGCGGCAAGATCGATCTTGAGCTGCTCGACCTCTTCCGGAGTGCACTCGATCATGGGCAGGCGCAGGGGCCCGGCGGGCAGGCCCTGGAGGGCGAGCGCGGCCTTGGTGGTCATGACGCCCTGGGTGCGGAACATGCCGGTGTAGACCGGGAGCAGCTTCTGGTGGATCTCGGTGGCCTTCTGTACGTCGCCGGAGACGAAGGCGTCGACGAGGGCGCGCAGGTCGGGCGTGACGACATGGCCGACGACCGAGACGAAGCCGACCGCGCCCACGGAGAGCAGCGGCAGGTTGAGCATGTCGTCGCCGGAGTACCAGGCGAGGCCGGAGCGGGCGATGGCCCAGCCGGCGCGGCCGAGGTCGCCCTTGGCGTCCTTGTTGGCGACGATGCGCGGGTGCTCGGCGAGCCGGACGATGGTCTCGGTGTTGATCGGGACGCCGCTGCGGCCGGGGATGTCGTAGAGCATGACCGGCAGCCCGGTGGCGTCGGCGACCGCCGTGAAGTGCCGGTACAGGCCCTCCTGCGGGGGCTTGTTGTAGTACGGGGTGACGACGAGCAGGCCGTGGGCGCCGACGCGCTCGGCTTCGCGGGCCAGCTCGATGCTGTGGTGGGTGTCGTTGGTGCCGACGCCGGCCACGATCTGGGCGCGGTCGCCGACCGCCTCCAGTACGGCTCGTACGAGGTCCGATTTCTCCGCGTCGCTGGTGGTCGGGGACTCGCCGGTGGTGCCGTTGATGATCAGGCCGTCGTTGCCTGCGTCCACCAGGTGGGTTGCGAGCCGCTGAGCGCCGTCGAGGTCGAGCGCGCCGTCCGCCGTGAAGGGCGTGACCATGGCGGTGAGGACCCGCCCGAAGGGGGTCTGCGGAGTGGAGGTCGGAGCCATGGGTTACACGCTACTCGTTGCGCACCGCGCGGTCTGCCCTCGGGGTGGACGGAAGAGTCAGGACAAAGGTGGATCCCGGCACTGCCTGCTCGGGGGTTCAAGCAGTGCCGGGTCCGTTTGATCAGGCTAGATGAACTTCTCCAAATGCCGCAATACGGACACTTCAGGCAGGTGATCCGCACACGTGTGCCGCGCGGTGGAACAGGGCCCCGTTACGGGGCCACACGCCCGTTCGCATTGAAGGCGGCGTACGTGAGCGGCATGAGCTTCGCCCACTCGGCTTCCATCTTCTCGCCGACCATCTCGATCTCCCGCTGCGGGAAGGACGGCACCTTCGCCAGCTCGTGCTGGGTGCGCAGGCCGAGGAAGTGCATCAGGGAGCGGGCGTTGCAGGTGGCGTACATCGAGGAGTACAGGCCGACGGGGAGGACCGAGCGGGCGACCTCGCGGGCGACGCCCTCCGCGAGCAGCTTCTGGTAGGCCGCGTACGCCTGCTGGTAGGAGTCCTCCAGCACCGAGCGCACGGTGGCGTGCTGTGACGGGCTGCCGTCGACGAAGACGTACTTGCCGGGGCGCCCCTCCTGGACGAGCTTGCGAGACTCGTCGGGGACGTAGAAGACCGGCTGGAGCTCCCGGTAGCGGCCCGACTCCTCGTTGTACGACCAGCCCACGCGGTGCCGCATGAACTCGCGGAAGACGAAGATCGGGGCGCTGATGAAGAAGGTCATCGAGTTGTGCTCGAAGGGGCTGCCGTGCCGGTCCCGCATCAGGTAGTTGATCAGGCCCTTGGAGCGCTCGGGGTCCTTCTGCAGCTCCTCCAGGGACTGCTCGCCGAGGGTCGAGACGCGGGCAGCGAAGAGGACGTCGGCGTCCGAGGCGCTGGATTTCACCAGCTCAACGGTCACGTCACTGCGGAACGGCATGGGGGCATCGCCGGGAGTCACGGAAGGTCCTTCCCTCACATCTGTGCTTCGCGCCCACTGTACGGGGCGCCGTACACGTCCCCCGGACACCGACCCGTCCGGCCCCCGATGGTGGTGAGCCGGGACACGGACGGATAGCCTCACCGGGCACAGCCCACGTTCGGATCGAGTGAGGACCAGCCGTGCCCCTGCCCTTCCTGACGGCCGATCGCGCCTTCGAGACCACCGACGATGTCGCGCTGCCCCACGAGGACCAGGAGCGCTGGCGGCGCCCCTACCGCCCCGGGCCCTGGCGGGTGGGGCTGGCCGCGGTGTGCCTGCTGCTCGCCTCGTTCGTGCTGTTCGCGGCGGTCGTGATCGCGCTGACCGGGTCGCTGTCCGACGCCGGCACGGTTTTCGGGCTCTCCCTGGTGGTCATCGTCTGCGCCCTGCGGCTGCTGCGGGTGGGCGTGTGGGTGAGCGCGCGCGGGGTGCGGCACGTGGGCTTCTTCCTCACCCGTACGGTGCCCTGGGACCAGGTCGTCGCCGTGCGGACCGTACAGCAGCCGGTGCGCTGGCTGGGGCTGCCGCGCACCGTGCAGGGGCAGGCGCTGACCCTCGTACGTCAGGGGCGCGCGCCGCAGGACGCCGTGGCGCTGCTGACCACGCACAACGCGGACTTCCTGGCGCGCCCCGAGGCGTTCGACCGGGCGGCGGACACGGTCGAGGCGTGGGCCGCGGAGCACGGACGCCGCTGACCAGCGTGTGGGTGGGGCCCGGTCCCGTGTGCGGACCGGGCCCCACCCCTGTCAGCGTGCGGTTTGGCGCAGGGTGATGGCCCGCTGCATCGCCTTGCGGGCGCGCGGGGTGTCCCGGGCGTCGTGGTAGGCGACGGCGAGGCGGAACCAGGTGCGCCAGTCGTCGGGGGCGGCTTCCGTCTCGGCCTTGCGTGCGGCGAAGACCTCGTCGGCCGAGTCACGGTCGATACGGCCGCTGGGCAGCCGCTTCAGTTCGTCGACGGGCAGGCCGCCCTCGGCGTCGAGTTCGGCGGCGAGGGCGTTGGCCCTGCGGACGAACTGGGTGTTCTTCCACAGGAACCACACGCCGATGACCGGCAGGATCAGCACCGCCACACCGAAGGTGACGGTGATGAGCGTGCCGGACTGGATGAGCATGACGCCGCGGCTGCCGACCAGGAGGAAGTAGAAGACCAGGACGGCGGCCGTGACGGCGTAGGAGATCTTCGCGCGCATGTACGGGCCTCGGTCAGCCCAGGTCCAGGAAGTGCTCCAGGCCGAAGGTCAGGCCCGGAGTCGTCACCACCCGGCGGGCGCCCAGCAGGATGCCCGGCATGAAGCTGCTGTGGTGCAGGGAGTCATGGCGGATGGTGAGGGTCTCGCCCTCGCCGCCGAGCAGGACCTCCTGGTGGGCCAGCAGGCCGCGCAGACGGACGGAGTGGACCGGGACCCCGTCGACGCTCGCGCCGCGCGCGCCGTCCAGGGCCGTCTGCGTGGCGTCCGGCGCCGGAGCCGTGCCCGCCTCGCGCCGCGACTCGGCGATCAGCTGGGCGGTGCGCGTGGCGGTGCCCGAGGGGGCGTCGACCTTCTTCGGGTGGTGCAGTTCGACGACCTCCACCGACTCGAAGTAGGGCGCGGCGATCTGCGCGAACTTCATGTTGAGGACGGCCCCGATGGAGAAGTTGGGCGCGATGAGCACGCCCGTCTCCGGGGAGGCGGCCAGCCAGCCGTTCAGCTGTGCGAGGCGCTCGTCGGTCCAGCCCGTCGTACCGACGACGGCGTGGATGCCGTGGCCGACGCAGTACTCGAGGTTGGCCATCACCGAGTCCGGCGTGGTCAGTTCGACGGCGACCTGGGCGCCGGTCTCGGCCAGGGTCTCCAGCTTGTCGCCCCGGCCCAGGGCGGCGACCAGCTCCATGTCCTCGGCGGCCTCCACGGCCCGTACCGCCTCGGAACCGATCCGGCCCTTGGCACCGAGGACCGCCACGCGCAGCTTGCTCATCTTCTTGATTCCTTAACGGGGTTCCGTCATTCCGGGGTTCCGGGGTTTTCTGGGTTCCGGGGTTTTCGGGGTCTGATCAGGCCACGGCCTCGTGCAGTCGGGCCGCCTGCTTGTCCTTCAGCGGGCCGATGACCGACAGCGAGGGACGCCGTCCCAGGATGTCGCGGGCGACCGCGCGGACGTCGTCCGGGGTGACCGCGGCTATCCGGGCCAGCATGTCGTCGACGGACATCTGCTCGCCCCAGCACAGCTCGCTCTTGCCGATGCGGTTCATGAGCGCGCCGGTGTCCTCCAGGCCGAGGACCGTGGAGCCCTTCAGCTGGCCGATGGCGCGGTCGATCTCGTCGTCGGACAGTCCGTGCTCGGCGACGTGGTCCAGTTCGTCGCGGCAGATCTTCAGCACGTCGTGGACCTGGCTGGGGCGGCAGCCGGCGTAGACGCCGAAGAGGCCGCAGTCGGCGAAGCCGGAGGTGTACGAGTACACGCTGTAGGCCAGGCCGCGTTTCTCGCGTACCTCCTGGAAGAGGCGGGAGGACATGCCGCCGCCCAGGGCGGTGTTGAGCACGCCGAGGGCCCAGCGGCGCTCGTCGGTGCGGGACAGGCCGGGCATGCCGAGGACGACATGGGCCTGCTCGGTCTTGCGGCCGATCAGTTCGACGCGGCCGGCGGTGCGCAGGGCGCGGCTGCCGACGCGCGGGGCGAGGGGGGTGGCGTCCGGGTTCTTCAGGGCGCCGGCCTTCTCGAAGGCGGCGCGGACCTGTCGTACGACCTTGTTGTGGTCGATGTTGCCCGCGGCCGCCACAACCAGGTGGGTGGGGTCGTAGTGCTTCTTGTAGAAGCGGCGGATGCGGTCGGCGGTGAGGGCGTTGACGGTGTCGACCGTGCCGAGGACCGGGCGGCCGAGGGCGCTGTCGCCGAACATGGTGTGCGCGAACAGGTCGTGCACACAGTCGCCCGGGTCGTCCTCGGTCATCGCGATCTCTTCGAGGATCGCGCCGCGCTCGACGTCGACGTCCTCCTCGCGGATGAGGGAGCCGGTCAGCATGTCGCAGACGACGTCGATGGCGAGGGGCAGGTCGGTGTCGAGCACGCGCGCGTAGTAGCACGTGTACTCCTTTGCCGTGAAGGCGTTCATCTCGCCGCCGACGGCATCGACGGCGGAGGAGATGTCCAGGGCGGAGCGCCGCTGGGTGCCCTTGAAGAGCAGGTGTTCCAGGTAGTGCGTGGCGCCGTTGAGGGACGGCGTCTCGTCGCGGGAGCCGACGTGGGCCCAGATCCCGAAGGTCGCCGAGCGGACCGAGGGCAGGGTCTCGGTGACGATGCGCAGGCCGCCCGGGAGGGTGGTCTTGCGGACCGTGCCGATGCCGGCCGTGCCCTTGATCAGGGTTTGGGTACGGGCGACGGCCCGCGCCTCCGAAGAGGGGCGGGCCGTCACCTTGGTGCTACGGGACGTCACTGGTCGGCGTCGTCCTTCTGGTCGGCCTCGGAGCCTTCTTCGCCCTCGATGACGGGGACGAGGGAGAGCTTGCCGCGGGAGTCGATCTCGGCGATCTCGACCTGGACCTTCTGGCCCACGCCGAGGACGTCCTCGACGTTCTCCACGCGCTTGCCGCCGGCGAGCTTGCGGATCTGCGAGATGTGCAGCAGACCGTCCTTGCCGGGGAGCAGGGAGACGAAGGCGCCGAAGGTGGTCGTCTTCACGACCGTGCCCAGGTAGCGCTCGCCGACCTCGGGCATCGTCGGGTTGGCGATGCCGTTGATCGTGGCGCGGGCGGCCTCGGCGGAGGGGCCGTCGGCGGCACCGATGTAGATGGTGCCGTCGTCCTCGATGGTGATCTCGGCGCCGGTGTCCTCCTGGATCTGGTTGATCATCTTGCCCTTGGGGCCGATGACCTCACCGATCTTGTCGACCGGGATCTTCACGGTGATGATCCGCGGCGCGTTCGGGGACATCTCGTCGGGCCGGTCGATGGCCTCCATCATCACGTCGAGGATGTGGAGACGGGCGTCACGGGCCTGCTTGAGGGCGGCGGCCAGGACGGAGGCCGGGATGCCGTCCAGCTTGGTGTCGAGCTGGAGGGCGGTCACGAACTCCTTGGTGCCGGCGACCTTGAAGTCCATGTCGCCGAAGGCGTCCTCCGCACCGAGGATGTCGGTGAGGGTGACGTAGTGCGTCTCGCCCTCGATCTCCTGGGAGATCAGGCCCATGGCGATACCGGCGACCGGGGCCTTCAGCGGCACACCGGCGTTCAGCAGCGACATGGTGGAGGCGCAGACCGAGCCCATGGACGTCGAACCGTTGGAGCCGAGGGCCTCGGACACCTGCCGGATCGCGTACGGGAACTCCTCGCGGGTCGGCAGGACCGGGACGAGCGCGCGCTCGGCGAGGGCGCCGTGACCGATCTCGCGGCGCTTCGGGGAGCCGACGCGGCCGGTCTCGCCGGTGGAGTACGGCGGGAAGTTGTAGTTGTGCATGTAGCGCTTGCGGGTCACCGGGGAGAGGGTGTCCAGCTGCTGCTCCATGCGGAGCATGTTGAGGGTGGTGACGCCCAGGATCTGGGTCTCGCCACGCTCGAACAGCGCGGAGCCGTGAACCCGCGGGATGGCCTCGACCTCGGCGGCGAGCGTACGGATGTCCGTGACGCCGCGGCCGTCGATGCGCTTCTTCTCCTTGATGACGCGCTCACGGACCAGGGTCTTGGTCAGCGAGCGGTACGCGGCGGAGATCTCCTTCTCGCGGCCCTCGAACTCCGGCAGGAGCTTCTCGGCGGCGAGCGCCTTGACGCGGTCCAGCTCGGACTCGCGCTCCTGCTTGCCGGCGATGGTCAGCGCGGAGGCGAGCTCCGGCTTGACGGCGGCGGTCAGCGCCTCCAGGACGTCGTCCTGGTAGTCCAGGAAGATCGGGAACTCGGCGGTCGGCTTGGCGGCCTTCGC
This sequence comes from Streptomyces sp. NPDC018693, assembly GCF_044391385.1. Classification (NCBI taxonomy): domain Bacteria; kingdom Bacillati; phylum Actinomycetota; class Actinomycetes; order Kitasatosporales; family Streptomycetaceae; genus Streptomyces; species Streptomyces sp. NPDC018693. The sequence continues at coordinate 8,862 of NZ_JBIRZZ010000011.1, forward strand.
GGCGAGGTCGGCCTGGGCCTTGCACAGGACCTTGATGAAGGGCTTCGCGGCGTCCAGACCGGCCGCGACGACCTCCTCGGTCGGCGCGTCGGCGCCGCCCTCGACCAGCTTGATGGTCTTCTCGGTGGCCTCGGCCTCCACCATCATGATCGCGACGTCGCCGTCCTCCAGGACGCGACCGGCGACCACCATGTCGAAGACGGCGTCCTCGAGCTCGGTGTGCGTCGGGAAGGCGACCCACTGGCCGCGGATCAGCGCGACGCGGACGCCGCCGATCGGGCCGGAGAAGGGCAGACCGGCCAGCTGCGTGGACGCGGAGGCGGCGTTGATCGCCACGACGTCGTACAGGTGGTCGGGGTTGAGGGCCATGATCGTGGCGACGACCTGGATCTCGTTGCGCAGGCCCTTCTTGAAGGACGGGCGCAGCGGGCGGTCGATGAGGCGGCAGGTGAGGATGGCGTCCTCGGAGGGCCGGCCCTCACGGCGGAAGAAGGAACCGGGGATCTTCCCGGCCGCGTACATGCGCTCCTCGACGTCCACCGTCAGGGGGAAGAAGTCGAGCTGGTCCTTGGGGTTCTTGGAGGCGGTGGTGGCCGACAGCACCATGGTGTCGTCGTCCAGGTACGCCACGGCGGAGCCGGCGGCCTGCCTGGCCAGGCGGCCCGTCTCGAAACGGATGGTACGGGTGCCGAAGGCGCCGTTGTCGATGACGGCCTCGGCGTAGTGGGTCTCGTTCTCCACTAGCGTTTTCTCCTCGTCTTCGTCCCCTGGGCTGCCCGTGTGGCAGGGGGACGGTGGCGGAGAAGCGCGCCGTGCTGTGCGGGCCGGTCTTCGATCGAAGCACCCGGGGCTCGCTTCCCCCCGGGGGCCACTACCGAGGACCGGCGGCGGCGTGGTGCGCTCCTCCTCGTTCTGTGTCGTACGTACTGCGTTTGCGTTGTGCTACCACACTACAAAGCGTGAGTGACACTCCGCATGTTTCCGCACGTACGGCAAAGGGAGCGGTCCCCGATCGTCCCGGGAACCGCTCCCCTCACGGCGTCTTACTTGGCGCCCGCCGCACCGCGGCGGATGCCGAGGCGGTCGACCAGCGTACGGAAGCGCTGGATGTCCTTCTTCGCCAGGTACTGCAGCAGGCGACGGCGCTGACCGACCAGGATCAGCAGGCCACGGCGGCTGTGGTGGTCGTGCTTGTGGGACTTGAGGTGCTCGGTCAGGTCGGAGATCCGACGGGACAGCAGGGCGACCTGGACCTCGGGGGAGCCGGTGTCACCCTCCTTGGTACCGAACTCGGCGATGATCTGCTTCTTCGTAGCGGCGTCGAGCGACACGCGTACTCCTCATGGTCTGTGAGTGGCCACCGAGTGCCCCCGGTCTGCTTCTCGGGGGAGCTTCCGTGACTCGGAAGGCGGGGATCCGCTGAGCGCTACCTCCAGGGCTCCCTTGGGAGGCTCCGGGGGTGCGTACACAAACGGCCGAGGGCAAGGGTACCAGCCTGGGGCGATGCGCCTGTCCGAGAGGCTGGATCGTCCGACAAAACGCTCAGTGGCGGTGTGGTGACGGCTAGGGTGACCGGCGGATCATTCATACGTCGTGAGAGGACCGCTCCACCATGGCTGAAGCGCCGGACCAGGCAAGGGAAACGGACGAGGAACGCAAGGCCCGCAAGGAACGCGAGCGGGACGAGCTGTACGCCCTCGACATCTCCGGCGTCGAATGGCACTGCGCGCCGGGGACCGAGGAGCACGAGGAGCGGGTCGAGATCGCCTACCTCCCCGAGGGCGCGGTGGCCATGCGGTCGTCCCTCGACCCGGACACGGTACTGCGGTACACGGAGGCCGAGTGGCGGGCGTTCGTGCTGGGGGCTCGGGACGGGGAGTTCGATCTGGAGCCGACGCCGCAGAACGGGGGCGTCGCGGCCGAGTAGTGGATGGGGCGAGGGGGTGGCGGCGCCGACCACCGGGGAGACCGCACCGGCGCCCCCCGTTCGCTCAGCCCCTCACTCAGCCGTTCGCCTTGAGGCTCTGGATGCCGAGGACGAACCAGATCCACTGCTTGGGCTTGCCGGTCGGCCCGTTGGCGACCTTGACGCCGAAGAAGAGACGGCCGTTCTGCACGATGACGTCGTGGGAATCCGTCAGGATGAACATCGCGGCCTCCTCGGGAAGGCTGAAGTACCGGTACGGGGTCTCCTCACCGCTCTCCGGGTCGAGGCTGACCAGGGCTGTCGGCGTGATCCGGTCCTCGCTGGTGCGCAGGGCCAGCAACTGGTCGCCGCTCATCCGGAGACGACCAGGTAGTCGAGGTGGGACGCCCCCACATATGTGCCGTTCTGGAAGCCGATCGTGGCGCGGTGGCGGCCCTTGTCGTCGAGGGAGAGCAGATCGGTGATGGCGGTCCCGCCGGCGGACACCGCCAGGACGGGCGGTTCGGCCGAGGGGATCCCGAGCAGGAGGGCACCTCGTGCGGCGGTGTACGTCCATGAGGTCCTGCCGGTGGCGAGGTCCACCCTGCGCACCGAGTAGGTGCCGCCGCTCGTGTCTCCCTCGGTCCAGCACACCTGGCGGATCAGCAGCCCGCGTCCGCCCGCGGCGCCCTCGTCCTTGCAGGAACCAGTGGCGGTCGTACGCCAGCTCTGCTTGCCGCCGTCCATGTCATGGGCGCTGGTGCCGCCGCCCCAGGTGACGACGACCGTGCCGCGGGTCAGGGTGACGCTCGGTGTCCGCTGCGGGGCGCTCGCGAGGGAGCCCGAGGTGGAGACCGGGATGGTGTGCGCCCAGGTCTCCTTTCCGTCGTCGAGGTCGAAGAAGGCGACGTGGTCGCAGTGGGCTTCCTCGCGGTCGCTCGCCCTGTACAGCACGGCGGTGCGGTTCTCGACGGTCACGCGCGGGTGTAGCCGCAGATCGGGCCGCCGAGGCGGAGTTTCCAGCGCTCGTCCTGCTCGCCGGGTGAGGCGTCGCTGCCGATGGCGCAACCGACGAGCGTCCGGTTGACGCCCTTGGCGAGGATCCTGTCGGTGGCCCACATGCCCGGCATCTCGACGTGCTCGCCCGGGCTCATGGTGTCCGTGGAGTAGCGGAAGGCCATCGCGCCGGTGGTGCTCGCCGGCCGCTGCTCGACCGTCTCCCGGATGTCCAGGCGGCTCTGCGCGGCGGGCTGCGGCTTGCGGTCGGGCTCTGGGCCGCCGTCGCCGCCCCGCATGAGCCAGGTGCCCGCGCCCAGCGCCGCGACCAGGAGTACGGCGGCCGCCGCCAGCAGTCTCGCCGTACGGCGCTGCTTGCGGCGGTTCTCCGCGGCAAGCGTCGACTGGGTGTGGACGGAGGGGGGTGGGCCGAAGCTCATGCGAAGTCCTTCTGCTTCACGTCCGACTCAGCCCGTCATCGATCGAACTGTCGCGTACACATCGAAGACGGCGAGGGTCAGGGGCACCAGCGTCAGCAGGACGAAGCCTTCGGCGATCTCCATGAAGCGGCCCCAGAAGGGGCTCAGACCGCTGCGCGGCACGATGAGCCCGATCGCGGTGACGAGGGCGGCTGTCGCCGCGATGGCCGCGACCAGCCAGATGGTGCGGAGGTCGAGGTCGGCGCGGTCCCCCATGAGGGCGTCGCGCATCAGGGAGGCCGGCGGCTGGAGGGCGAGGCCGAGTCCGAGGAGGACGAGGGAGCCGAGCCCCGCGGCAAGGGCGGGAGCGATCTGGGCGGTGTAACGGAAGAGCTGGGCGCGCATCAGCAGGGCCGTCCCTGTCGCGAAGGCGAGGAGCCGGGCCCAGAGGTCGTCGGAGAAGCCGAGCACGCCTGCGGAGACGACGGCGACCAGCGCGCAGCCGCTGACCAGGCCGACGAGGAGTTCGTGCCCGCGCCGGGCCTGGGCGGCGATCCGGTCGGCGTCGGCCGGTTCCGGGGGCTCGGGGTCGGCGGTGTACGCCCCGCGCGGGGCGCTGTTCGGCGGGTCGAAGCCGATGGGCAGGCGGGCGAACCGCATCGACAGCCCCGGCAGGAAGGCAAGCGAGCCGACGGCGACGGGGGCGCACAGCGCGGCGGTCTCGGTCGGGCTCCAGTGCGCGAGCAGTGCCGCGAAGGCCGCGAGCAGTCCGATGGCCGAGGCGAAGACGAACGCGACGAACGGCCCGTCCCTGCGCGGCGAGCAGAGCGTGAGAACCACGGAGGCGACCAGGACCGCGGCACAGGCGAGGAGGAACTGGAGCTTTCCGACGCCCTGTCCGTCGGCCAGGGGCAGCAGTCCGGAGCCGGCCACGCCCGCGTTCGGGAGGGCGCCGAGGCCCAGGGCGACGGCCGAAGCACGGTCGTCGTAGACACGGGCGCGTACCGCGGCGAAAACGGTCAGGGTCAGGCCCACGACGGCGGCGAGGATGCCGGGCAGGCTGTGCATGTCGTGACGCGGGCCGGAACTCCAGGCGACGAACGCCAGCAGCGCTGCCAGGACACCGCCGCCCACCAGGCCCGCGACCTTGGTGAGTTCGCCGCTCCACAGCGTGCGATCACGGGCGACCGCAGCGGCGACCGCCTCCGACACGTCGTCGAAGACGGCGGGTGGCAGCGACGCGGAGAAGGGCCGCAGGGTCAGCAGCTCACCGTCGAGGATGCGCTGTGCCGCGAAGGAGCGCGAGCTGTCGAGGACGGCGCCGTCCCGGCGGACCAGGTGGTAGCCGACCGGTGCGCCTTCCGCGGGGCTCTGCCGGGACAGTCTGAGGATCTCAGGGTAGATGTCGGCGACCGGGATGTCGTCGGGCAGGGCCACGTCGATCCGGCTGTCCGGCGCGACGATGGTGACCCTGCAGAAGCCGATGCCGGTTCCCGGTCCGGCAGGGGCTGCCGGACCGGCTCCTGCGGTCCCGCCGGCTCCCGCGGAGGCCGTCATGCTCACCTGCTGCTCCCCCTCAGTGATGTCCGTGAAGCGCCGACGGTCCAGGGGGTTCCGCGCAGACGCATCGCACGTATCGCCCTGGTTCCCGCCCCCGTTCGCATGTGCTCACGCGAACATCCCGCACCCTACCGCCCACCGGTGTCATGGGCAGTCAGTAGGATCACGCGGCGGCCTGTGTCCGCCCGACACGGGGAGGCGGACGGAACATCAGGGCCCGACAAGGGAATTGGTGAGCAGTGAGCCACATCGTCGTGAAGCGCCCGCCTCGGGCGCTGCCGCCCGAGGTGCCGACAGGGGAGGTCGTCCTCCAGCCTCCGCCCGAACTGCCCCGGGGGCATCAGGAGAGCGTGCTTCTCCAACTGCTGCCGACCCTCGGCATGGGCGGCTCCGTGGTCTTCTTCTTCACGAACGGCCAGCCGTTCATGAAGATCATGGGAATGGTGATGATCGCCTCGACGGTGGCGATGGCGATCGCGATGGTGGTCCGCTTCCGCCGTGGCTCCCAGGGCCAGCTCGCCGATCTGCGCCGCGACTATCTGAACTACCTGTCCCGCACCCGGCGTTCCGCACAGGACACGGCGCGGGCGCAGCGCGACGCGCAGTTCTACCTCCATCCGTCGCCCGATCAGCTGTGGGCCTTGGTGGCCGAGGGAAGCCGGGTGTGGGAACGCCGGGCGGGCGACGAGGACTTCGCCCAGGTGCGCGTCGGACTGGGGTCGCAGTCGCTGGCCACCGCGCTCATCGCGCCCGAGACGGGCCCCGTCGCCCAACTGGAGCCGCTGACCGCAGGAGCGATGCAGCGCTTCCTCGCCCTGCACGGCACCTTGGACGGTCTGCCGATGTCGGTGTCGCTGCGGGCCTTCTTCCATGTCACGGTCGGTGGTGACCCTCAGTCCGTACGATCCTCCCTGCGGGCGCTGACCGGTTCGCTCGCCTCCCTGCACTCCCCGGAGGACCTGGTCGTCGCGGTCGCCGCCGGACCGGGCTGTCTGGCGGACTGGGAGTGGGCCAAGTGGCTGCCGCACGTCGAGGCACGCGGTGTCCTGGACGGGGCGGGTACTCGTCGGCTGATCAGCGGCGACCCGCGCGAGGTGGAGGGTCTGCTGGCCTCGCGTCTGAGCGGCAGGCCGCGATTCCATCCGAACGCGGCGCCGCTGCCTGAGGAGCCGCACATCGTCGTCGTCCTCGACAATGTCTCGCTGCCGCCGGACTCGATGCTGGCCGGCCCCGAGGGACTGCAGGGTGTGACCCTGATCGAGGTCGTATCCGGGGACCGGGCGGGGATCCGCGGCGACCTCTCCATCGTCGTGCAGCCCACGTCGCTGCACCTGGAGTCGGCGCACGGACTTGTCTACGAGGGGACGCCCGACACCCTGTCGTACGAGTCCGCCGAGGCGTTGGCCCGGCAGCTCGCGCCGCTGCGGATGGCCACGGGTGGGGAGGACGAGGAGCCGTTGCTGGCGAATCTCGAGTTCACCGACCTGCTCAATCTCGGTGACGCGGCGTCCGTCGACACCCGGCGGACCTGGCGCCCGCGCGCGCAGTCCGAACGGCTGCGTGTCCCGATCGGTCTGGGCGAGGACGGCCGTCCGGTGCTGCTGGACCTGAAGGAGGCCGCGCAGGGCGGCATGGGCCCGCACGGTCTGTGCGTGGGTGCCACCGGCTCCGGCAAGTCGGAGCTGCTGCGTACGTTGGTGCTCGGGCTCGCGGTCACGCACTCCTCCGAGACGCTGAACTTCGTGCTCGCGGACTTCAAGGGCGGTGCCACCTTCGCGGGCATGTCGCAGATGCCGCATGTGGCCGCCGTGATCACGAACCTCGCGGACGATCTGACCCTGGTCGACCGTATGGGTGACTCCATCCGCGGCGAGCTCAATCGCCGTCAGGAGTTGCTGCGGGACGCGGGCAACTACGCCAACATCCACGACTACGAGAAGGCACGTGCCGCGGGCGCGCCCTTGCAGCCCGTTCCCTCGCTGGTGATCGTCATCGACGAGTTCAGCGAGCTGCTGACGGCGAAGCCGGACTTCATCGAGATGTTCGTCCAGATCGGCCGGATCGGGCGGTCCCTGGGAGTGCATCTGCTGCTGGCGTCGCAGCGGCTGGAGGAGGGGCGGCTGCGCGGTCTGGAGACCTATCTGTCGTACCGGATCGGTCTGCGCACCTTCTCGGCAGCGGAGTCACGTGCGGCGCTGGGTGTGCCCGACGCCTATGAGTTGCCCAATGTGCCCGGTTCCGGGTTTCTGAAGTTCGGCACGGACGAAATGGTGCGGTTCAAGGCGGCGTATGTGTCCGGGGCGTACCGCTCCGGCTCGCAGCAGGCCGCCACGGCGGGTGGCCCGCTGCCGGTGGAGCGGCGGCCAGTGCTGTTCACGGCGACGGAGGTGCCGCTGCGGTACGTTCCGCTGCCGCCGCAGCCTGCGGCGGATGCCGACGAGCCGGACGACGCCCTCGCCGACACAGTGCTGGACGTGATCGTGCGCCGGCTGGAGGCGCAGGGTCCGGCGGCCCACCAGGTGTGGCTGCCGCCGCTGGACAGCCCGCCTTCGCTGGACGGCCTGCTGCCGGGGCTCACGGCGGTGCCGGGGCGGGGCCTGACCCAGCCGGGGTACGAGGGAGCGGGGCGCCTGGTCGTGCCGGTCGGTCTGCTCGACAAGCCGTACGAGCAGCGCCGGGATCCGCTGTGGCTCGACTTCTCCGGCGCGGCCGGCCATATGCAGATCGTCGGTGGTCCGCAGTCCGGCAAGTCGACGCTGCTGCGCACGCTGATCTGCTCCTTCTCGCTCACCCACACACCGCACGAAGTGCAGTTCTACGGACTCGACTTCGGCGGGGGCGGCATGGTGGCGGTGGCCGGACTGCCGCATGTGGGAGGGGTCGCCTCGCGTCTGGACCCGGAGCGGGTGCGGCGTACGGTCGCCGAGGTGTACGGCGTGATGACGCGCCGGGAGGAGTACTTCCGGGCGTCCGGCATCCCCTCGATCGCGGACTTCCGGGCGCGCCGGGCGCGCGGCGACATCTCGGTCACGGACCAGCCGTGGGGGGATGTCTTCCTCGTCGTCGACGGATGGCAGGCGTTCCGTACGGAGTACGAGGGACTGGAACCGGTCGTCCTGGACATCGCGGCCCGGGGGCTCGGGTTCGGCATTCACGTGATCCTCACCGCGTCGCGCTCGATGGAGGTCCGCTCCAACCTCAAGGACCACCTGATGAACCGCCTGGAGCTGCGGCTGGGCGACACGATGGACTCCGAGATCGACCGCAAGGTGGCGGTGAACGTCCCGACCGGGGTGCCCGGCCGAGGGCTGTCGCCGCAGAAGCTGCACTTCATGGCGGCGGTGCCGCGCATCGACGGGCTGACGTCCGACACGGACCTCGCCGACGCCACCGCGGCGCTGGCCACGGAGGCGGCACGGCACTGGCAGGTGCCCGGTGCGCCCGAGGTCCGGCTGCTGCCCCGTCTGCTGCCCGCGGGTCAGCTGCCGCCCGGAGACCGTTTCCCGGAGCGCGGTGTGGCCTTCGCGTTCGACGAGGACAACCTCGAGCCGGTTTTCGTCGACTTCGACCAGGATCCGTTCTTCCTGGTCTTCGGGGAGAGCGAGTCGGGCAAGTCGAACCTGCTGCGGCTGCTGATCCGGCAGGTCTCCCAGCGATACCCGGGAGATGTGGCGAAGTTCTTCGTCGTGGACAACCGGCGGTCGCTGCTGGGCGTCACTCCGGACTCGCACCTGGCCGAGTACATCCCGATGTCCAACCAGATGGATCACCACATGGTGGCGCTGGCGGACCTGATGAAGCGCCGGACACCGACGGCCGAGGTGACCGCGCAGCAGCTGCGGGAACGCAGTTGGTGGCAGGGGCCGCAGGTCTTCGTGGTCATCGACGACTACGACCTCGTCTCCACGTCCAGCGGCAATCCGCTGAGCGGTATCACGGAGTTCCTGCCGTTCTCCCGGGACGTGGGGGTCAGGTTCATCATCGCGCGTTCGTCGGCCGGCGCGGGGCGGGCCGCGTACGAGCCGTTCATGCAGCGGATCAAGGAGCTCGGTGCCCAGGGTGTGGTCCTCGCGGGAGATCCCTCGGAGGGCGATGTGCTGGGCGGGGTGCGGCCGCGTCCGATGCCCGCGGGGCGGGGGACCTTCGTGTCCCGGCGGAAGGGCAAGCCGCTGGTCCAGACGGGACGTGTGGAGGACGCCGAGGGTGCGGGGGGCGCGGGATGAGGTGGGCGACGGCTGCCTGAGGCGGCGATGGGGTGGGCACCTCCCGTGCGTGCCCACCCCGGGTGCGCTGCTTCGCGCGGGTTCCAGTCGCTCGGCGCGCGGCCGCTCCGCGTCGCGCCCCGTCGGCTAGAGGTAGTAGCTGGCGGCCTTCTTGTCGCCGCCGAGGTAGTCGCCGCCGGCGCTCTGCACGACGCGGGCGATGGCGACCAGCGCGTCGTGGATGCCCTGGGCCTCGGTGTCCCACGCCTTCTGCTGAATGGTGAACGTCTCGTGCGCCTGGCCCTCCCACTGACCGGCGATGCCGTCCACCTTGGCCTTCATCGCCGCGAGGCCGTCCTCGAGCTGCTTGGCCTCGTCGGCCAGTCTGGTGGCCAGCACGTCGAGTCCGTGATAGCTGACCGACGTCACACCGTTGTTGTTCACACCCATGTCTGCTCCCTTGATCGTGGGGTCGTTCAGAAGCCGGAGAGTGCCGACTTGGCGCCGAGGTTCACGTCGATGCTCTGGACCTGCGCGCGCACCGCGTCATCGGTCTGGGTGTTGATCTTGCTGTTGGTGTCCATCGCCTCGATGAACTGCGCCAGGATGTTGCCGATCTTGACAATGCGCTGGTTGATCTCGGTCTGCTTGCCGTCGAACGCGCCGGCGCCGATACCCTGCCAGTACACCTCGATGCCGTCGATCGTCCCCTGGAGCCGCTGCAGCTGGCCCCTGATTCCCTCGAAACCCTCCACGAGCTCTTTCTTGAGGTGGAAGAACGGGTCTTCTTCCAACCTCTGACGGTCTGTCACCATGGTCACCTCTCTGTCCCCGTTGTCCCCCCGTACCGTGCGGTGCCGCCGGCTCCGGAGGTGTCTCTGCCAAGAGTGCGCGTTCGCAACGCCATCACCTTAACCGCTCCCCCTGACACCCCCAACTGCCGTACCAGGCAGGCTCAGTGACTGTGACGTGCCACGTCAGGCAGTCTCGCCCACCCGGCCCCTTCTGCGCCGGGCGTCCCGGACGGCGACCGATGTCCCGCCGAGCGCCCCCACCACGACCGTCGCTCCGACGACCACATAGGTCGCCAGCCGGGCGTTGCGTTCGTCGGCGGTCTCGCCCAGCCGGAGTTCGGCCGGGGTCGGGGCCTGCCCCTTCGCCAGACCCTCACGGGGATCCGGGGACTCGATCGGACGGTCGTCCTCGGTCAGGGCGCGCACCGGGTCCACCACGCCCCACCCGACGAGCCGGTCACGGCCGGCGATCGAGCGCTCCGCGGTCTGCTCGATCTGCGCGACGATCTGGCGCGCAGTCCAGTCCGGGTGCTTCGCCTTGATCAGTGCCGCGACGGCCGCCACATAGGGCGCGGAGAAGCTCGTACCGTTGTCGGAGCCGTGGCCGCAGGTCGGAACAGTGGAGACCATGTCGACACCGGGAGCGGCGACCCCCACGAAGTCACCGGACTGGGAGAAGGCCGCGCGTTCGTTGTTGCGGTCGGAGGCGGCAACGGCCAGGACACCCTCGTAGGACGCCGGATACGTCTTCTTGACGTTGCCGCCGAGGCCGTCGTTGCCCGCGGAGGCCACGACGACGATGTCGCGTTCCAGTGCCTCGTCGACGGCCCGCTTGAGGTCGGGCGCCGGCTCCACCGCGTTCGAGGTGTCCTGGGAGATGTTGATGACGCCCGCGCCCTTGGCGATGGCGTGGCGGATGGCGTCGGCCAGTGTCTTCGCCGTGCCGTGGCCTTCGGCGTCGTTCTGTTTGACGGGGATGATCGTCGACTCGGGGGCCAGTCCGACGAAGCCCGTGCCGTCGGCGGGGCGCGCGGCGATGATGCCGGCCACGCGCGTGCCGTGGCCGACCGTGTCCGTCGTGCCGTCGGCCCTGCCGCGGTCGATCGCCTCTCCCTTGTCGTCCTTCGAGGGAAGGAAGTTGGCGCCCAGGGACGCATCCACGGCGGGGGTGAGCTGTGGGTTCCGTGTGTCCACACCCGTGTCGATCACCGCCACGCGTACGCCTTTGCCCTTGGACTGGCTCCAGAGCTCGTCCAGGAGGACGCGTTGCAGGGCCCAGGGGCGGCCAGGGTACTTCTTGTTGGGGGGCGCGCACGCCGCGTCCGCCGCGCCGGCCGGTACGACGGCGGCCGTGCTCGCGAGGAGCGTCGCCGCCGCGATCGCCGGGACGCGGGCCGCCCGGGAGGCGACCCTGGGTGTGTGTGCCATGCCGTTCTCCCTAGGAACCCTGGGGCTGGCTCGCCGCCGCCGTCGACAGACGTGGGCCCGTCGGCAGGAACAGGGACCAGGCGGCGGGTACCGGAGCGGGGTCCACGTCGGCGTAGCCCAGGCGGATCTGGGCGAGCTGGGCCTCCTGCTGGAGCTTCTTGCGCCGCTCGTCCGTCATGCCGATGCCCGCGTCGTCGGTGGCGCTGTCGGCGTTGGACTGCATGGCGTAGCGCAGGCCGGTGTCGGTGACCAGGAAGACGCCGCCCGCCTTGGTCTCCTCGCCCTGGAACTGGCGGTAGAGCAGGCCCGAGCCGGGGGTGACATACGCACTGGACGAGCCGATGGGCAGGGGGGCGGGAAAGTCGGAGCCCGCCCAGGTGCTGAGCGTGGTGGTGCCGTCGTCCTTGTCGACGTCGCGCAGTGTGTTGCAGACGGTGTTGCGGCTACCGTCGGCGGCGCTCGCTTCGTTCACCGCCTTCGGTGCCGAGGTGGGCCATGTGCGGTCCGCGGCGAACGCGGTCTCGGTGGGCACGAACGCGCCCGCGCTGACGTCGAGTGCCTTGCCCGCCTGGCCGAGGCTCACCAGTTCCCGGCTGTTGAGGAGCAGTTTCGCGGTGAAGTCCGAGACCGGGGAGACCTTGCCCGGTTCGACGAGGTAGTACCGCTCGCTGTCACCGTCGGGGGCCTTGAGGACCATGCCGACCTTGTTCGCCTCGGCGGGGAGACTGCCGGTGATCTCCGCCGGGGCGCCGATCTGTCCCGTGAGCTCAGGGAACGCGACCGGGTCGCCCGAGTGGAGGGTGGCCAGCCATTCCTGGGAGACCCTCTGGGGGTCACGGCCTGATCCGACGAGGGTGCGCAACAGGAGCTCGTCGTCCTTGTCGACCTGGTACGAGGTGCCGGACGCGTCCACGACGAGCCGGGTGCCGTCGGGCGCGGCGACGTACAGCAGTTCGCCGCCGCGCAACTTCTCGCCACGGCCCTCGGTCCTGTCCATGTCCCGGGAGGCGAGGACGAAGGCCGCCTTCTGGATGGCCCCGCCCCCGCTGCTCGGCCGCTCGCAGACGGCCCAGCGCTTCTTCGCGCCCGCTTCCTTCGCCGACGGCAGACGGTCGGGGGCGTACGGGATGCCGACGGTGACGCCGTGCGGGATCCTGCCGCTGTCGAGGACCGACTCGTCGACGGTGACCACTTCCCCCTTGCCATCGTCCAGGAGGAGTTTCGCCGACGCCATGTTGAGGACGGGGTGCAGCTGTGTCTTGCCGTCGGTCTTGAGTACGACGTACCGGGTGGTGGACTCGCTGGCGATGATCACCTTCTCACCGGGCTTGTCCCACCCTTGCGGCGCGGTCGGCTTGAACATGCCCCAGGCACCGAAGGCCGCCATGACGACGACGCCGACGATGACACCCGGCACGACGGCGCGCAGCGGACGCGGAGCACCCTCCTCCGAGCCCTCTGGTGACGACTGGACGAAGGCGGCGAGCATACGACGCTTCGCAAAGGTGTAGGCGTTGAGCTGGTCCCGCCGAGATGCCATCTATGTCCGTGTCTCCCCGTGTGCCGCCGGTTGACGCGGGGGCCGACGTCCCCCGTCCTGCGTTGTCAGACCGGCCCCCTACTATGCCTTGTATCAGGCGCGACTTGTGGGGCGGGTAGGGTACTGGCGCCCTCAAGGGCCTTGTGCGGTGCTGGAATTCCAGCGCTTTTGAAGCGAGACGGGGGGATGGAGTGATGGCTTCCGGGACACGGCCGCGGTCGCGGACGCGGGGTGCCTCCGCGCCCCCGACGCCGTCGCGGCAGCCGTCCTCGCCCGTCCCCGCTCCGCGCGGCCGAGGCGTCGATCTCACACTGCGAGCCGGACGCACCGGCTCGTTCCGGCTGCAACGCGTCGTTCTGCTCGAACTGGCCGCCGCTGTCCTGCTAGTCGGGTGGGTCGTCGCCCCCATGGCGCTGGCCCTGACCGCGCCCGTCGCCCTCTTCCTCGTGCTCGGCGCCTTCGTACGCCGGCGGGGCCGCTCACTGCCCGAATGGATCGCCACGGCGCGGGCGTTGCGGGCTCGGCAGCGGCAGGCCGTGAATACGCGCATACCGCCGGACACGGAAGCCGGACTCAGCCCGGTCACCGAGTGCGATCCCAGTCTGCGGACATACACGTACGACGGCCGGGACCAGCAGGCCGTCGGACTGATCGGGGACGGCACGTTCGTCACCACCGTGCTGCACGTCGAGGCCGGCGCGACCGCGCTGCGGGCCGAGCGCACCCGGCAACCGCTGCCGCTGGGCCTGGTCGGCGACGCCCTTGAGGTGGACGGCATCCGGCTGGAGTCTGCGCAGGTCGTGCTGCACACCCAGCCCGCGCCCGCACTGAGCCTGCCGCAACAGTCCGTCGCCGTCGCCAACTACGCGCCCTTGCAGGAGCAGACGGGTGCGCCGGCGGTACGTATCACCTGGATCGCGCTCAAGCTGGATCCCGAGTTGTGCCCGCAGGCCGTGGCCGCGCGCGGTGGCGGGCTCCTCGGAGCGCAGAAGTGTGTCGTCCGCGTGGCCGATCACCTGGCGAGCCGTCTGACGGGGGCCGGTTTCCGTGCCACCGTGCTGAACGAGGAGGAGTTGGTCGCCGCCCTGGCCACCTCGGCCTGCGCGAATCCACTGGTGACCGCGGACGCCGGGCGGACCGGGACGCGGGAGCGGCGAACCGAGGAGTCAGACCGCAGCTGGCGCTGCGACAACCGCAGGCACACAACGTACTGGATACGCCGTTGGCCCCGACTGGGCGGCGACGGCGGGCTGTCGCTGCCGCAGCTCGTGGCCCGCGTCACCACCGTACCGGCGCTGGCCACGACCTTCAGCCTGACCCTCGCCCGCGGGGAGGCGAAGGACGTGTCGCTCTGCGGCCATCTGCGGGTGACCGGGCGCGGAGAGGAGGAGCTGGCGGCGGCCCGGCGGGCGCTGGAGGGCGCGGCCCGGGAGGCGGGCGTGGGGCTCGCCCGCCTGGACGGGGAACAGTTGCCCGGGATGCTGGCCACTCTGCCTCTTGGGGGTGTGCGGTGACAGCTGCGACGACTCGGCCGGCGGGTGGTGTGGGGGTCTACGGTCCTCAAGGAGGCACAGGAACCCACGGTGTTCAAGGCGACCCCGGTGGCCACGGCGATCAGGGCGACGGCCCGTCCTCAACGGGACGGTGGACCTGGGAGCGGCTGCGCAGTGGTTTCGGACTTCTCGGGCCTCGCCACGCACGGCACAGCGTGACGACGCGCCACCTGGACGCGCTCGCCCTACCCATAGGCGACGACGGTGTCGTGGCCGGGGTGGACGCCGAGGGGCAGCCCGCTGTGCTGGGGCTCAGCAGACCCACCCCGTACGACGTGGTGTTGATCGGCGGTCTCTGGACCGCGCAGGTGCTCGCCCTGAGGGCGGCGGCGACCGGGGCTCGGGTCGCCGTGGAGACCGGGCGGGCCCATGCCTGGGCTCAGATGGTGCACGCCATGGGGGGCGGACAGAACGGGCTGGCCGTGTACGACGTGGGGCGCGTGCCGCCGCAGGGTGCGTCGGCCGGTACGCCCGTGCTGGTGGTACGGGACTGCGGCATGCGGCCGCCGCGTGGCCGTGTCGTGTCCGGGCCATGGCAGTCGGTGCTGACGCTCCTGCCGTATCTCAGTCCGGTCGCACCGCGGTTGGTGCGGCAGGCGCGGCTCGTGGGCGTGCAGCGGGTCTCCCCGGATGAGGCGGCCGAGCTGGGGCGCACCATGGCGCTGAGCCGGTACGAGCTGGAGTCGCTGCCCTCGCTTCCCGACGGCGTCACGCTCTGGTGCGCCGATGGTGACCGGCGGTATGTGATGACGCAGCCCACGGATACCGAGGTCGGGCTCTTGGGTTCGCCGCGGAGAATCGACTGAGGGCGGGCGGGACGGCAACACCCGGCCACGTTTGAACAGTTGGAGTCCTTTCACCCTATTTGGCGGCGAGTGCACGCTTCTGGGCAAGTCGGCGTGCGGCAACCGGGCGTTGAGGGGTGGGCAGGCATGCCCGAGTGGGGCGGCTGATGATTAGGCTGGGTGCGGGCGCGATGTCAGGACCCGTGGACACGGCGTCGGCGGCCCAGGGAAGACATAGGGACGGCACCGTGCTCACTGTCCGGACCGTCCCGGTTTCGTGCAACTTCGGACGATATACGAACGACACAGGGCCGCCCGGCACGGTATGAGGGTGAGCGGCCGCACCAGGAGGAATTGTGAGCAGCGATCGGGACGGGATCCGCGGGGGCTGGGCCACACCCGGCGATGACCAGCCCGACGCGGAGTCCGACATCGAGATGACGGGCGAGTTCACCATCGACTACGCGCCGCCTGCCTGGTACACGCAGAGCACGTCCGGAGGTGGCGGGGGTGGTACGCCGGGGGCGCCGCCTGGTGGGGAGGCGGGGGCGCCAGGCGTTGGTGGGCCCGCCGCCGGAGGGCCGGCTGCCGATGGGTCGGCCGGCGGGGTGGTTCCGCCGGTGACACCCGGTGACGCCGCGCCGTATGCTCCGCCGGTTCCGCCGGGGCCGGGGGCGCCTTTCGTGCCAGCGCAGGCGCCCGCGCCTGGGCCGGCGCCGTTCGCCGCTCCTGCGCCACCCGCGCCCTTTGCTCCACCTGCGCCCCCTGCTGCTCCTCCGGCTGCGCCCCCTGCTGCTCCTCCCGCTGCCGAGGCTTCCGTTGCCGTGCCCGGGATTCCTCCGGAGAGCGGGTTCGAGCTGCGGCCGCCGCAGCCTGTGCAGCCCGCCGTCGCGCCGGTGGGCGAGCAGGAGAGCGGCTCCGGTTCGGGTGATCTGGAGAGCGGGGCCACGATCAGGTTCTCGCCGGCCGCGCTGAAGCAGGGGATCGCGGAGCAGCTCGCGGGGGCGGCGGCTGCGCCCACCCCTGCGGACGGGGGTGAGCAGGCGGGGGATGCGGACGCCGCCTCCGAGGCTCCCGCCGAGGCGTCCGACCAGGCGGACGCCGAAGCGCCCGCCGAACCCGAGGTCACCTTCCCCACCTTCCCGGTCTTCTCCGTGGAGGACGCCGAGTCCTCTGCCGAGGGTGAGGAGGCCGGTTCCGCGAGCGGTGCGGGCGCGGAGGCGACCGATGACGGTGAGGCTCAGGGCGCCGGTGACGCGCAGAACGTGACGGCGGCAGAGGCGGAGGCAGAGGCGGCCGCGGCAGCTTCCGAGCCCGTTTCCTCCACCGACCCCGAGGCGCCCTCGGCTGCCCCCGAGCCCGTTTCCTCCACCGACCCCGAGGCGCCCTCGGCTGCCCCCGAGCCCGTTTCCTCCACCGACTCCGCGGCGGCTCCGGAGTCCCCCGAGTCTCCCGAGCCGGTGGACCCCGCCGCGCAGAGCCCGTGGGCTCCCCCGCCGGCCCCGCAGAGCAATGTGCCCCCGCTGCCGCCGTCGTACCAGCCCGCCGCGCCCGCTCCCGCCGCCGAGTGGCCCGCACAGCCGCAGCCCGCGCATGCCGCCGCCCAGGCCCCGGCGGCGGCAGCCGCGCAGCCGCAGCCGCCCGTTCCGCCACAGGCCCCGGCCCAGCCACAGGCCCCGGCCCAGCCACAGGCCCCTGTCCCGCCGCAGGCGCCCGCACCCGTGCCCGCGCCGGGCCCGCAAGGTGCACCGGCCACCCCGCCCGGCTCCGAGGCCGCCCCCGCCGCGCCCCAGCCCACCCCCAACGCCCAGCCCGGGTACGGCTTCCCGCAGCCCCCCGCGCCGAACACCGGGGCCCCCGCCGCGCAGTCGGGCGCCCCCAACCCTCCGGTCCAGCCGAGCGGCTACGGCTTCCCGCAGCAGCCCCCTGCCCCCAACACCCCCGGCGGCTACGGCTTCCCGCAGCAGCCGGGGCCCAACACCGCACCCCCCGCCCAGCCGGGCATCCCCAACCCCCCGGCCCAGCCGAGCGGCTACGGCTTCCCCCAGCAGCACGGGGGTCCGCACGCGGCCCAGCCGAACCCGGCCGCGGCTCCCCCTGCGCCTCAGCCGCAGCCTCAGCCCCACCCCCAGGCGCCCGCCGGTGCCGGCGCGCAGCACGGGTACGGCTTCCCTCAGCCGCCCGCGCCCAACCCCCCGGCCCAGCCCACCGGTTACGGCTTCCCGCAGGGCCAGCCGGGGCAGCAGCCGCCCCACGCCCCGACCGGCGCCGTCGACCCGCGCACCGGGGCCGCCTGGCCGCAGCCCGTTCAGCACGACCAGCGGCAGCCGGTCAACCCGGGGGCCGCGCCGCTCGGTTACACCGCGGCCGTCGAGCTGTCCTCGGACCGGCTGCTCAACAACAAGAAGCAGAAGGCCAAGAGCAGCCGGCCGGCCGCCGCGGGCGGGCGGTTCAAGATCGGCGGGAAGAAGGAGGAGGCCGAGCGGCAGCGGAAGCTGGATCTGATCCGGACGCCGGTGCTGTCCTGCTACCGAATCGCCGTCATCAGCCTCAAGGGCGGCGTCGGCAAGACCACGACGACCACCGCGCTCGGCTCCACGCTCGCCACCGAGCGGCAGGACAAGATCCTGGCCATCGACGCCAACCCGGACGCCGGTACGCTCGGGCGGCGCGTGCGCCGGGAGACCGGGGCGACCATCCGTGACCTCGTCCAGGCGATCCCCTACCTCAACTCCTACATGGACATCCGGCGGTTCACCTCCCAGGCGCCCTCCGGCCTGGAGATCATCGCCAACGACGTCGACCCGGCCGTGTCCACGACCTTCAACGACGAGGACTACCGCCGCGCCATCGACGTGCTGGGCAACCAGTACCCGATCATCCTCACCGACTCCGGCACCGGTCTGCTCTACAGCGCCATGCGCGGTGTGCTCGACCTCGCCGACCAGCTGATCATCATCTCCACGCCGTCCGTGGACGGTGCGAGCAGCGCCAGTACGACGCTGGACTGGCTGTCCGCGCACGGGTACGCCGATCTCGTCGCACGGTCCCTCACCGTGATCTCGGGTGTCCGCGAGACCGGCAAGATGATCAAGGTCGAGGACATCGTGGCCCACTTCGAGACCCGCTGCCGCGGTGTCGTGGTCGTCCCCTTCGACGAGCACCTCGCCGCCGGTGCCGAGGTCGACCTCGACATGATGCGGCCCAAGGTGCGGGAGGCGTACTTCAACCTCGCGGCGATGGTCGCCGAGGACTTCGTACGCCACCAGCAGATGCACGGTCTGTGGACCAGCGACGGCAACCCGCCCCCGGTCGCCGCGCCGCCACTGCCGGGCCAGGCCATGCCCGGACAGCCCTACCCACAGCAGCCGCAGGGCGGCTACCCGGCGGCACCCCAGCCCCAGCCCGGGCAGCCGTACGGCCAGCCGTACCCGCCCCAGCAGCCCGGTCAGCCGTATCCGCAGCAGCCTCAGCAACCCCAGCAGCCGTACCCCGGCCATCCCCAGCCGCCGCAGCAGTAACTCCCCGGCAAGAACGAGGGCGGCCGGTGTCCGAAAGACACCGGCCGCCCTCGCCGTTCCGTCGGCCCCGCGAAGCGCTACGCCTGCGCGATCAGCTCCTTGCACCGCCGCACGTCCTCGGCCATCTGCTCCAGCAGCGCCTGCAACGTGTCGAACTTCGCCTGTCCGCGCACGAAGGCCAGGAAGTCGACGGCGACATGCAGGCCGTACAGATCGAGCCCGACCCGGTCGATGGCGTATGCCTCCACCGTGCGCTCCGTGCCGTCGAACTGCGGGTTCGTGCCGACGGAGATCGCGGCGGGCATCGCCTCGCCGTTCGCGTGCAGCCAGCCGGCGTAGACGCCGTCGGCCGGGATCGCGGTGTGCGGGAGCGTCTCCACGTTGGCCGTGGGGAAGCCGAGTTCGCGGCCGCGCTGCGCGCCGCGCACGACCACCCCCTCGACGCGGTGCGGGCGGCCGAGGATCTCGGCGGCGCCGGTCACATCGCCCTCGGCGACCAGGCGCCGGGTCAGCGTCGAGGAGAACGGCCGGCCGCCGCCCGCCTCACCGGTCACGAACAGGTCCACGACCTCGACCTCGAAGTCGTACACCTTGCCCTGCTCGGTCAGGAACTCCACGTCGCCCGCGGCCCGGTGGCCGAAGCGGAAGTTCGGGCCCTCGACGACCGCCTTGGCGTGCAGCTTGTCGACGAGGACCTTGACGACGAAGTCCGCCGGGGACAGCTTCGAGAACTCGGTCGTGAAGGGCAGGATCAGCACGGCGTCCACGCCCAGCTCGCCCATCAGCTCGGCCCGACGGTGGTGCGGGGCGAGCAGCGGCGGGTGGCTGCCGGGGCGGACGACCTCGCTGGGGTGCGGGTCGAAGGTGACGACGACCGACGGCACGCCCAGCTCACGGGCGCGGTCCACGGCATGCTGGAGGATCAGCTGGTGCCCGCGGTGGACGCCGTCGTACGAGCCGATGGTGACGACGCTGCGCCCCCAGTCCTGGGGGATGTCCTCCAAGCCACGCCAGCGCTGCACTGTGACCGCTCCTCGAACCCGTGTCCGTATCTGTCCTTACCGCTTACGCAGGTTCTAAGGGTGCCATGCCGGGTGCCCGGTGCTCTCATCGGCATCGGAGCTGTGATCCGGCGCACGTGCCCGTACGGGTCACGCGGGCACCCGTACGCCCGCCAGGTTCTCGATCATGCGGCGAGCGCTGGGGCCGACCACGGCGGCCCACTCCTCCGGCTCGCCGGTGAGCCAGCCCGTCACCCGCGCGGCGAATCCGGGCACATGACGGCCCAGGTCGACCAGGCCCCGGTCGAAGAGGGTGGCACCCTCCGGGGTGCGGACCAGGAGGAGCCCGGTGCGGTGCACCAGGGCGCGCGCCTCCTCACCCTCGTACGGGGCGATCGCGTGCAGCACGGCCGCCAGCACCGACGGCTCCCGCTCGTGCGCCAGCTGGAACCTGCGCAGCTCGTCGCGCAGGGGCCGGGACTCAGGGGTGCCGGGCACGGCCAGTACGGCGGCCAGGGCGGCCCGCACCCGTACGGGACCGCCGTCCAGCAACCCCGTGACCAGCGGGAACAGCACCGCGCGGGCGGCGTGCCCGTGCTCCAGGCGCCGGTCCACGTACGCGGCGACGTCGGCCGCCGTCTCCGGGCGGTGGTCCAGCGCCTCCCGGACGAGCGCGGCGACCCTGCCGGCCGGCGCGGGGGTGGTGACATCGGCGAGCGCGCGCAGCGTCCGGCCGGTGTCCGCGTCCGGGCGGCGCAGCCGGGTCCGGAAGGCGTCCAGGACCGGCTCGGGGTGGGTGTCGAGGGCTGCGAGGAGAGCGCTCGCCGGCAGCTGGGGATCGCCCGCGGCGAAGCGGTCCAGGGTCTGCGGGAGGTACCGGGCGCGCGTCTCCGGATCCCGTACGAGCAGGGCGAGCGCGCCGCTGTGCAGGGTGACGTCGGCGGGCCGGGCGAGCAGCGCGAGGGCCGCGTAGCGCAGCAGGTGGCGGTCGGCGTCGGTGCGGACATGGGCTGCGGCGCGCAGTCCGTACGCCACCGCCGCGACCCGGCGGGCCGGCCGCTCGTCGTGCGCCCAGCGGTCCACCGCGCGGCACAGCGCCGACGGCTCCTCCTCGGCCAGCACCGCCAGCAGCTCGTCGGCCCGCCGATGCCCACAGCCGACCAGCACCTCGGTCAGCTCGTCCAACGCGCGGTGCCGGTGCGTGTGCAGCAACGCCTGCGCGGCCGTCGCCACGGTGGCGTGCGGGGTCGCGGGCAGCGGGCGCTCGTCGTCGAACCAGCGGGTGAGGTGCGGTTGTACGGCAGTGGGGTCGGCGGCGAGCAGCCGCGCGACGGCGTCGAGGTAGCGGGGGGTACCGGTGTCCTGCGGGGCGGGGTCGGCCAGGACCAGTCGGCGCAGGACGTCCAGGCGGCTGTCGACGGGAAGGCTGACGGAGGTCCAGAAGTGGGGCGCGAACTCCGGGGGGACGCGGGATGGGGGTGGGGGCTCGGTCGGTGCTGCGGGGATGTGCGGCGGCCGGGCCGACGTCTCGTCCGGCGACCGCCGATGGGCCGGGATCCGGTGCGGCGGCGCGTCCTCAGCTCGCGGCCGGTGGGCCGCGATCCGGTCCGGCGTCACCATCGCCACTCGGTGCCCGTGCGCCGCACCCCCGTCCGGCATCGCCTCCCCCGATCCCCGCCCATGCGCCGCACCCCCGTCCGGCATCGTCTCCCCCGATCCCCGCCCATAGGCCACAACCCCATCGGGGATCGCCTCCCCCACTCGCTGCCCATACGCCACACCGCCGTCCGACATCGCCTCCCCCGATCCCCGGCCATACGCCACACCCCCGCCCGACACCGCCTCCCCCACTCGCTGCCGATGCGCCGCGATCCGGTCCGCGAGCAGGCGCAGTTCTTGGGTGTAGGGCGTGGCGTCCGGTACTCGTAGCAGGGTCTCGGCGAGCAGGCGGGAGGCCCACCAGGTGTCCGGGGCGGCGTCCCATGCCGCGATCAACTCCCGCAGGCGGAGGGCGAGTTCCGCGGGTCCCTGCTGGCGGGCGAGGTGGAGCAGGGACTCCACGACCGGTCCGATGCGGTGGCGCGGGACGGGCAGCGGGTGCCGGGAACGGGGTGTGCGGGGGCGGTGGACCAGGGCGCGCAGTGCCTCGTCGAGGTCGAGGTGCATGCCCTGGATCCAGTCGGCGAGTTCCTCGTGGGCGAAGCGGAAGCCGCTGCCCGCGGGGACGAGCAGGCCCTCGGTGAGCACGGCGGACGCCCAGCCGGTGCCGCCGCCGAGGCGGGCGGGGGCCTGGCCCCAGGGGAACACCGCCTCGAACGACGCGCGGTCCAGCTCACCCCGGCCGGGGCCGAGGCTGCGCCGCGCGGCCTCGTGCACCTGACCGGACACCTTGGCGGCGAGGCGGCGTACGGCGGTGCCGCGCAGGCCGTTGTCGGCGGCGAGCCGGACGGCGATGCGCAGGCACATCAGGTCGAGGTAGGCGGCGAGGACGTCGTCGCGGTCGACGGGCGGCTGCTGCTCCAGGTGCGGGCAGGCGGCTCGGACCTCGGAGAGGAGGCGGAGGGTGAGGGGGTGACGGGCGGCGGGGTCGGTGAGGGCGCCGTCGGGGAGGGCGTAGCGGGTGCGGGCCTCGGCGGCCTCGGGCGGGGTGAGGTCGGCGAGGTGGACGCGGGGTGGAAGGGATTCGCCCCCGCCGCCCCTACCCGTCCCATCCCCAGGGGCTTCGCCCCTTCGACGCCACCAGGGGGCTGCCGCCCCCTGGACCCGCGCTTCGGCCTGAACGGCCTCGTCCTCAATCGCCGGACGGGCCGAGATGACCAGCCGTTCCTCGTCAACAGAAGCCGGATGAACCGAATGATCTGGCTGTTCCTCGACATTCGGCCGGTACAGCATCCCCTCCGGGAACTCCGCCCCCGCCGCCTCCCAGTACTCCGGGCGGCACGCCACGATCAGGCGGGCGCCCGTCTCGTGGAGCCAGGTCGCTGTGCCGTGGGTCCAGGTCGGGAGGCGCTGAGCGAGGACGGGGGGCATCTCCTCGGGGCCGTCGAGGAGGAGGTAGAGGGTGCGGCCGGCCGCGGTGGCCAGGTGGGCGACGCGGTCCGGGCCGATGTCGCCGAGGTCGTCGGCGGACTCGGGGCGGGACGCGGCGACGATACGCGCGGCCCGCGCCAGCGCCCGGTGGGCCGCGTCCGCGATCGACGTGTCCGCGTCGCCGAGGTCCGCGCCGCGCAGCCACAGGGTGGGCGTCGGTTCCGGCCCGCGCCCGCGCCGTGCCGCGAGGGCCGCCAGTTCCGTCGTACGACCGCTGCCCGGGGCCCCGACGAGGGCCAGGACGGCCGCGGACCGGCTCGCGGCGAAGGCGGCGAACTCCCGCGCCGGTGCGGCGCGCTCCACCGGCTCCACCGCCGCGCCGACGAGCCCCGGCTGGGCGGTCGGTGGGCCGTCGGAGCCGACGGAGGTCGCGGTGAGCTCCAGGACGCCGGCGAGGTTGAGGTCGGTGCCGTAGGCGGGGACGGTCGCCGCGTTGCGGGCCAGGAGGTCGGCCAGGGCGTCCGGGCCGGCCGGGCGGAGCGGGACCGCGAAGCCGATGTCGTTGTGGCCGGAGTGCAGGGCCGTGCCGAGGACTGCGACGACGGCGCCGGTCGCCGCGTCCAGGACCGGTCCCCCGGACGCCGGGCCGCCCAGCCGCAGCGCGTCCCGCCCGGCCGTGCCGATCGCCAGTTCCAGGGCGTCGTCGAGGAGGTGGAAGCGGTCGGTGGCCGTGTACGTCGCGGAGGTCGCGGCCAGCACCCGCGCCTCACGCCAGCGTCCGGCGGCGATCCGCACATAGGTACCGCGGTCGACGCGGTCCCGCACGGTGATCGGGAGCGGGTCCCCGCCCAGGCCCTCGGTGCGGATCAGGGCCAGGTCGCGCTCCGGCAGCGCGGTGACCGCGTCGGCCGGTACGACGCAGGTGCGGTCCCCGGGGCCGTGCAGGACCAGGCGGGCCAGGCCGTCGACGGCCTCGTGGCTGGTGACCACGGTGCCGTGGTGGTCGGCCACGAAGCCGGTGCCGCGGGTGCGGCCTGCGAGGTCGCGGATGCGCACGAGGGATGTGTCGGGGCCGGAGCCGGCCGTGGAGGCCGTGGCCTCCGTGGTCGGTGGGACGGTTCCCGCCATCGTCGTACCTCCCGCCGCGCGCCCTACCTGTGTTCGACGGTAGGCGGGTGTTGATCAGCGGGACAGATCGCCGGACGAAAGCGCCCCCTTGCGCTCCCTCGGTTCACTCCGAGCGCCCGCCCGGACGGGTGAACGGAAGGGGGTCCTTGGATACACCCTAGGGTGGGGGAACCGAGGGGGGACCGTGGAGCGGCGGGGACGTACCCCGTGTCCGCCGCTCCACGGACAGGCCGTCAGCAGCCATGGCCCTACGCGAGGACGGTCAGGCTCTTCGCCTTGCCCTTCTGTTCCTCGACCAGGGCGAGGAAGCGGCCCTCGGGGTCGAAGACGGCGACCGGGCCGGCGCCCGCGTACTCGTCGGGCATCTCCAGGCGGACGCCGTTGGTGAGCAGCCGGGCTCGCCTGGCGTCGACGTCCCAGCGCGGGAAGGCGGCCGAGGCCGCCTCGGCGATCGGCATCACGGTCAGCTCCTGCTGGAGCTGGTCGAGCGTCCTGGCCGTGTCCAGCTTGTACGGGCCCACGCGGGTGCGTCGCAGGGCCGTGAGGTGGCCTCCGACGCCCAGGTCGGCGCCCAGGTCGCGGGCGAGGGCGCGGATGTAGGTGCCGGAGGAGCAGACGACGGAGACGACCAGGTCGAGGACTGGCGTGCCGTCCTCGGCGACGGCGTCCCGGACGTCGTGGACCGTGAAGGAGGAGACGGTGACCGGGCGGGCGGGGATCTCGAAGTCCTCGCCCTCGCGGGCCCGCTTGTAGGACCGTACGCCGTCGATCTTGATGGCGCTGACCTTGGACGGGACCTGCATGATGTCGCCGGTGAGCTTGGCGATGCCGGAGTCGACGGCGTCGCGGGTGACCTTCGAGGCGTCGACCGACCCCGTGATCTCGCCCTCGGCGTCGTCGGTCAGGGTCGTCTGGCCCAGGCGGACCGTGCCCAGGTACTCCTTCTCGGTGAGGGCGAGGTGCCCGAGGAGCTTGGTCGCCTTC
This sequence comes from Streptomyces sp. NPDC018693, assembly GCF_044391385.1. Classification (NCBI taxonomy): domain Bacteria; kingdom Bacillati; phylum Actinomycetota; class Actinomycetes; order Kitasatosporales; family Streptomycetaceae; genus Streptomyces; species Streptomyces sp. NPDC018693. The sequence continues at coordinate 33,709 of NZ_JBIRZZ010000011.1, forward strand.
TCCAGGCCGAGGACGAGGACGCCCGTCGCCATCGGGTCGAGGGTGCCGGCGTGGCCGACGCGGCGGGTGCGGGCGATGCCGCGCATCTTGGCCACGACGTCGTGCGAAGTGAAGCCCGACGGCTTGTCGACGATGACAAGGCCGTCGGGCGCGGTGGTCTTGCGGTTCATTCGGCGGTGTCGTCCGTCTCGTCGTCACCGGGCTTGCGGTACGGGTCCGCCTCGCCGGCGTAACCCGCGCCCGCGGACGCCTCACGCACCTTGGCGTCAGAGGCGCGCGCCTTGTCGAGGAGGTCCTCGATGGTGCGGGCGTTGTCCGGGAGGGCGTCGGCGACGAAGGTGAGGGTCGGCGTGAACTTCACGCCGGCCGCGCGCCCGACCTCGGAGCGCAGGATGCCCTTCGCGCTCTCCAGGCCCGCCGCGGCGGCCTTACGCTCCTCCTCGTCGCCGTACACCGTGTAGAAGACGGTCGCCTCCCTGAGGTCACCGGTGACCCGGGTGTCCGTGATGGTGACGTGCGAGCCGAGCCGCGGGTCCTTGATCCCGCGCTGCAGCTTCTGGGCCACCACCTCTCGGATGAGGTCCGCCAGTCTCTTGGCCCGCGCGTTGTCGGCCACTGGTCCGTCTCCTTAAGTGTCTTGCTCGTTGCTTCAGTCTTCGTCGCTGTGGAGTCTGCGTCGAACCGAGAGCAGCTCCACCTCGGGCCGCCCGGCGACCAGCCGCTCACAGCGGTCCAGTACGTCGCTGAGGTGCCCGGTGTCCCCCGAGACGAACGCGAGCCCGATCTGGGCCCTGCGGTGGAGGTCCTGGTGGTCCGTCTCCGCCGCGCTCACCGCGTACTTGCGCTGGAGCTCGGCCACGATCGGACGGACCAGGGAACGCTTCTCCTTGAGCGAGTGGACGTCGCCGAGGAGCAGATCGAAGGACAGAGTCCCCACATACATGTGTTGTCCGGATGTCCCGCCGGTTCGGGGTACGGGCGCCAGGCTTCCGCGGCGCCGATACGGGAACCGTACACGCAACGGCCAGGGCCGATCGACGGAAATAATCTCCGCCGACCGGCCCCGGTCGCGTGTCAGGTCACCCGCGCGGCTTCTCCCGCATCTCGTACGTCGCGATGACGTCGTCGACCTTGATGTCGTTGAAGTTGCCGAGGTTGATACCGCCCTCGAACCCTTCGCGGATCTCGGTGACGTCGTCCTTGAAGCGACGCAGGCCCTCGATGTTGAGGTTCTCCGCGACCACCTTGCCGTCGCGGATGAGGCGCGCCTTGGTGTTGCGGCGGACCTCGCCCGAGCGGATGAGGACACCGGCGATGTTGCCCAGCTTGGACGACTTGAAGACCTCGCGGATCTCCGCCGTACCGAGCTCGACCTCTTCGTACTCCGGCTTGAGCATGCCCTTGAGGGCCGCCTCGATCTCCTCGATCGCCTGGTAGATGACCGAGTAGTACCGGACGTCCACGCCCTCGCGCTCCGCCATCTGCTGCGCACGGCCGGCTGCCCGGACGTTGAAGCCGATGACGATCGCGTCGGAGCCCATGGCCAGGTCGATGTCGGACTCCGTGACCGCACCGACGCCGCGGTGCAGGACGCGGATGTCGACCTCTTCGCCGACGTCCAGCTGGAGCAGGGAGGACTCCAGGGCCTCGACGGAACCAGAGGCGTCACCCTTGATGATCAGGTTCAGCTGCTGGACCTCGCCGGCCTTGAGCACCTTGTCCAGGTCCTCCAGGGACACACGGCGCGTGCGCTTGGCGAAGGCCGCGTTGCGCTCACGGGCGGCGCGCTTCTCGGCGATCTGACGGGCCGTACGGTCCTCGTCGACCACCAGGAAGTTGTCGCCCGCACCCGGGACGTTGGTCAGGCCCAGGACCTGGACCGGCGTCGACGGGCCCGCCTCGGCGACGGTGTTGCCGTTGTCGTCGAGCATGGCGCGGACTCGGCCGTAGGCGTCGCCCACGACCATCGTGTCGCCGACCCGCAGGGTGCCTCGCTGGACGAGGACCGTCGCCACGGCACCGCGGCCGCGGTCGAGGCGGGACTCGATCGAGATGCCCTGCGCGTCCTGGTTCGGGTTGGCCCGCAGGTCGAGCGAGGCGTCGGCCGTGAGGATCACGGCCTCCAGCAGGCTGTCGATGTGCAGGCCCTGCTTGGCGGAGATGTCGACGAACATGGTGTCGCCGCCGTACTCCTCGGCCACCAGACCGTACTCGGTCAGCTGACCGCGCACCTTGGTCGGGTCGGCGCCCTCGACGTCGATCTTGTTGACCGCGACGACGATCGGCACATCGGCGGCCTTGGCGTGGTTGAGCGCCTCGACCGTCTGCGGCATGACGCCGTCGTTGGCCGCGACGACCAGGATCGCGATGTCCGTCGACCGGGCACCACGGGCACGCATGGCGGTGAACGCCTCGTGACCCGGGGTGTCGATGAAGGTGATCGCGCGGTCCTCTTCGTTGACCTGGGTCGAGACCTGGTAGGCACCGATGTGCTGGGTGATGCCGCCGGCCTCGCCCGCGATGACGTTCGTCTTGCGGATGGCGTCGAGGAGTCGGGTCTTACCGTGGTCGACGTGACCCATGACGGTGACGACCGGCGGACGGACCACCAGGTCCTCCTCGTCGCCCTCGTCCTCGCCGAACTCGATGTCGAAGGACTCGAGCAGCTCGCGGTCCTCCTCCTCCGGGCTGACGATCTGAACGTTGTAGTTCATCTCGTCGGCGAGGAGCTGCAGCGTCTCGTCGGAGACGGACTGCGTGGCGGTGACCATCTCGCCGAGGTTCATCATCACGGCGACGAGCGACGCCGGGTTGGCGTTGATCTTCTCCGCGAAGTCGGTGAGCGACGCGCCGCGGGAGAGACGGATGGTCTCGCCGTTGCCGCGCGGCAGCATCACGCCGCCGACGCTCGGGGCCTGCATGGCCTCGTACTCCTGGCGCCTCTGCCGCTTCGACTTGCGGCCACGACGCGCGGGACCACCGGGACGGCCGAAGGCGCCCTGCGTGCCACCGCGGCCACCGGGACCGCCGGGACGGCCACCGAAGCCGGGACGGCCACCGCCGCCACCGCCGCCACCGGGACCGCCGCCGAAGCCGCCGCCACCGGGACGGGCGCCGAAGCCACCGCCACCGCCGGGACGGGCACCGCCGCCACCGGGACGGGCGAAGCCGCCGCCACCGGGACGACCGGCGCCGCCGCCGGGACGACCCGCACCGCCGCCCGGACCACGGCCGCCGGGGCCGGGACGCGGGCCGGCAGCGGGACGCTGCGGCATCATGCCGGGGTTCGGACGCGGACCGGCCGGGCCGGGACGCGGGCCGCCGCCCTGCGGGCGGGGCATGCCGGCCGGGCTCGGACGGGCACCGCCGGGAGCCTGCGGACGGGGACCGCCGCCCTGGGCGCCGGGCGCCTGGGGACGCGGGCCGCCGCCGGGGGCACCACCGGGGCCGCCGGGACGCGGGCCACCCTGCGGGCGGGGAGCCTGCGGGCGAGCCATACCGGCGTTGCCGCCGGAGGTGAAGGGGTTGTTGCCCGGACGCGGACCGGCCGGACGGGCGCCCGGACGCGGTGCGCCGGCGCCACCCTGGCGCGGGCCCTGGGCGGGACGCTGTCCCTGACCGCGGTCCTGGCCAGGTCCGCCCGGACGGGCACCACCGGGCTTCGGGCCGGGACGGGCACCGGGACGCGGGCCCTGGGCGGCGGGCGCCTGGGGAGCCGGGGCCGACGGCGGAGCGGTGAACTCCGGGGCGGCCGGGGCGGGGCGCGGCGCGGGCTTGGGGCCCGGCACCGGACGCGGGCCCGGGGTCGGGGCGGCCGGGGCGGGGGCCGCCGGAGCGGCGGGCGCCTGGGCCACGGAGGGCTTGGGGGCGGCCGGCCGCGGGGCAGCCGGACGTGCCGCCTGCGCCGGGGAGGGCGCGGGGGCGGGCTTGGGGGCGGCCTTGCGCGGGGCGGGCTTGGCGGACTTGCCGCTGCCGCCGCCCTGGAAGGCGTCAGTCAGTTTGCGTACCACCGGCGCTTCGATCGTCGAAGACGCCGAACGGACGAATTCACCGAGTTCCTGGAGCTTGGCCATGACGACCTTGCTCTCCACACCGAACTCCTTGGCGAGTTCGTATACCCGGACCTTAGCCACTTCGCTCCTTTTAGGTCCGGGTTGCGGCCGGACCGTCGCTACTTCATGGGCGTACTCATCGCGTACTCATCGAGTGCTCATCGCAATCTCGACCTGCTTTCGACTCGCGAGGTACCAGGGCCGCACGGGGTTCCGTACGACGCTTCTTACGGTGTTGCCTGCTCAGCAACTGTTGTCTGCTCGACGTACCGGCGCAACGCCTTTGTGTCGAGCGCGCCCGGGGCACGCAGTGCCCGGGTGAACGCCCGGCGGCGGACCGCCTGGTCGAGACAGACCACGGCGGGGTGTACATAGGCACCCCGGCCGGGCAGCGTACCGCGAGGATCAGGGACACACTCGTCCTCGATCGCCACGATGCGCAGCAGATCACTCTTGGCCGCTCGCTCCCGGCACCCCACACAGGTGCGTTCAGGGCATGCTCCGGCGTGCGTCCGGCCAGACACAGCTAAGTCTACCTCCCCGTACGGTCCTCACCCTTTTGGGGCAGGAATCGAACAGTTGCCGCGAGTAATCTGTCGTGATCCAAGCGCTTCGCGTCCGGGATCTATTCCCCGGCCTGCTCGGTGTCGGGCCGGATGTCGATGCGCCAGCCGGTCAGACGGGCGGCGAGGCGGGCGTTCTGTCCCTCCTTGCCGATCGCCAGTGACAGCTGGTAGTCGGGCACGGTCACCCGGGCGGACCGGGACGCCATGTCCACGACCTCGACCTTGGACACCCGCGCGGGCGACAGCGCATTCGCCACCATCTCGGCCGGGTCGTCCGACCAGTCGACGATGTCGATCTTCTCGCCGTTCAGCTCGCCCATGACGTTGCGCACCCGGCCGCCCATGGGGCCGATGCAGGCGCCCTTGGCGTTCAGGCCGCTGCGGGTGGACCGTACGGCGATCTTCGTGCGGTGGCCGGCCTCACGCGCGATGGCGGCGATCTCGACGGACCCGTCGGCGATCTCCGGCACCTCCAGGGCGAAGAGCTTCTTCACCAGATTGGGGTGCGTACGGGAGAGCGTGACCGACGGTCCGCGTACGCCCTTGGCCACCCGGACGACGTACGAGCGCAGACGCATGCCGTGCGGGTACGTCTCGCCGGGGACCTGCTCCTGCACCGGCAGGATGGCCTCCAGCTTGCCGATGTCGACGAGCACGTTCTTCGGGTCGCGGCCCTGCTGGACCACGCCGGTGACGATGTCGCCCTCGCGGCCCGCGTACTCGCCGAGCGTGGCGTCGTCCTCGGCGTCGCGCAGGCGCTGCAGGATCACCTGCTTGGCGGTGGTCGCGGCGATCCGGCCGAAACCGGACGGCGTGTCGTCGAACTCCCGGGGCTCCTGGCCCTCTTCGAGGTCCTCGGGGTCCTCCTTCGCCCACACGGTCACATGTCCGGTCTCCCGGTTGAGCTCCACGCGCGCGTGGCGGCGGCTTCCCTCGGTGCGGTGGTAGGCGATGAGGAGGGCCGACTCGATCGCCTCGACCAGCAGGTCGAAGGAGATCTCCTTCTCCCGTACCAAGCCCCGCAGGGCACTCATGTCGATGTCCACGGCTACGCCTCCTCTGCTTCTTCGTGCTTGTCCTTGCGGCTGAACTCGACCTGCACGCGCGCCTTGGCGACATCCGCGAAGGCGAGTCTGCGTGCGGTGGGCTTGCGGCCCTTGACTCCCGGCACCTCCAGGTCGACGCCCTCGTCGTCGACCTTCAGGATCCTGGCCACCAGGTCGCCGCCCTCGGTGAGCTGGAACTTCACCAGGCGGCCGGTGGCCCGTACGTAGTGGCGGTGCTCGGTCAGGGAGCGCTCCGCTCCCGGCGTGCCGACCTCCAGGTCGTACGCCCCCGCGCCCATCGCGTCCGTCTCGTCGAGCTTCGCCGAGAGCGCGCGGCTCACATCGGCGATCTGGTCCAGGTCCGCCCCGGTGTCGGAGTCGACGACGACGCGCAGCACTCTCTTGCGTCCTACGGAGTCCACGGCGATCTCCTCGAGATCGAGGCCCTGTGCCGTGACGAGCGGTTCGAGCAGTTCTCGCAGCCTCTCGCTGGGGGTGGTGCTCATCCGGGTGACTCCTCGGCCGCGTGTGCTGTTGTGGGATGGGTCGCGTGTCTGGTCAAAGGGTATCCGGTCGCGGGGAGTGTTGCCGTCCACCTGGGCACGGAGAGTGCACGGTACGGTGATCACGGGCCCGCGGCCCGCCTTCTGAAGCCTTCCGCCGTACGAGCTCCCCGAGGACGTCTGCAGTGCCGTACCCCTCGCCGCCGCGCACCCTCTCGGGGCCGCGCAGAAGATCCCTGTTCGCCACGGCCGCCGGGGCCGCCCTGCTCATGGGCTGCTCGCCGGGGTCCGGCGGTTCCTCGGAGGAGGAGAGCGCGGGCGGCCCCTCGGTGAGCGACCGGGTACGCGCGCGTGCGGCGCGGGACAGCGCCGCTCTGTCGGAGCGCTACGCCGCCGTGCTCGCCGCGCATCCAAAGCTGGCGGGGCGGCTGTCGCCGCTGCGGGCGGAGGTGGTGCGGCATGTGGAGGCGTTCGGGGACGTGGAGAAGGGCGGCAAGAAGGACAGGCAGAAACCCTCCCCGTCACCTTCCCCCTCCCCTGCCCCTTCGGCTGCTACGACGGCCCCCGTGCCCGTGGACGAGAAGGCCGCCCTGGCCGGTCTCGCCGAGGCCGAGCGGGCGCTGGCCGACGCCCGGACGACCGCGCTGCTGGAGGTGCCGGGCGAGCTGGCGCGGCTGTTGGCGTCGGTGGCGGCGGCCGGTGCGGCGCACGCGTTTCTGCTGACGGAGGGGGCCCGATGAGCAGGGCGAGCGAGGAACTTCAGGCACTGCAGGCCGCGCTGGCGGCCGAGCACGCCGCCGTGTACGGGTACGGCGTGGTCGGCGGGCGGATCCTTGAGGGACGGCGCACGGAGGCGCGGGCGGCGTACGACGCGCACCGGGCGCGCCGGGACGCGCTGGCCCGCGAGGTGCGCGACCGGGGTGCGACGCCGGTCGCGGCGAGCGCCGGGTACGCGCTGCCGTTCCCGGTGGCGGATTCCGCGGCGGCGGTCCGGCTCGCCGCCGAGCTGGAGGACCGTGTGGCCGGGGTCTACTCCGACCTGGTGCGGGCGTCGGCGGGGGCGCGGCGGCGGGAGGCGGCCGGGGCGCTGCGGGAGGCGGCGGTGCGGGCGGTGCGCTGGCGCGGCGACAGCGTAGCCTTCCCTGGGCTGGCCGAACGGGCGGGCAACACGGCTGCGGCCGGCGCGTCGGCTCCGCCGTCGGGCCGGACATCGCCCCCGGCACCGGGCTCCTCTCCGGCGACGCCGCCGGAGTGAGGGGGCAGCAGGGCCGTCGCCACGGCGTTGAGACGGCCGCCGGTACGGCGTCTGGCAGGCCGTCGACACGACGTTGAGACGGCCGCCGGTACAGCAGGGTTCAGGCTGCCGAAGCGGCCTGAAGCGGGCCGTTCCGTGCGGCTTGGCTTAGGGCCGTCATTGCGGCCTGAGGCAGGCCGTCCATGCGGCCCGAGACAGGCCGTCGGTGCGGTCTGGAGCAGGGCCGTGGGTGCGGCCTGAGGCAAGCCGTCCGTGTGACGGCAAGCAGGCCGTCCGTGCGGTCCGGAACAGGCCGTCCGTGCGGCCTGAGGCAAGCCGTCCATGCGACGGCAAGCAGGCCGTCCGTGCGGTCCGGAACAGGCCGTCCGTGCGGCCTGAGGCAAGCCGTCCATGCGACGGCAAGCTGGCCGTCCGTGCGGTCCGGAACAGGCCGTCCGTGCGGTCCGGAAGCAGGGCAGCCCGTGCGGTCCGAGACAGGCCGTCCGTACGGCCTGGAGCAAGCCGCCCCTGTGGCGGGAAGCAGGCCGTCCGTACGGCCTGGGGCAGGGCTGTCGGTGCGGTCTGAGGGCCGCCCGTGCGGTCCGGAGCAGGCCGTCCATGCGGTCCGGAAGCAGGGCAGCGCGTGCGGTCCGAGACAGGCCGTCCGTACGGCCTGGAGCAAGCCGCCCCTGTGGCGGGAAGCAGGCCGTCCGTGCGGCCTGGGGCAGGGCTGTCGGTGCGGTCCGGAAACAGGGCCGTCCGTACGGCCTGGAACAGGCCGCCCCTGTGGCGGGAAGCAGGCCGTTCGTGCGGCCCGAGGCGGGCCGTCCGTGCGGTCTGGGGCAGGCCGTCTGTGTGACGGGAAGCAGGTCGTCGGTGTGGCCGGGGGCAGGAAGGGAACGACTCGCGCATGGCTTTCGAACCGCCGCAGCGTCTGGTGAGGGCGCTCGGTGAGACGGCACCGGACGGTGACGCCTGGTTGGAGAAGCTGCCGGAGGCGGCGCAACGGGCTGTCGCGCTACGCGAGTTGACCGTCGAGCGGGTGCAGGTGCCGGGCGGCCGCAGCAGCCTGGTGCTGCTGGTGCGGCGCGCGGACGGAACCCCGGCCGTGCTGAAGCTGGCCCCGCCCCGGTTCCGGCCGGGGGCGGAGCGGGCCGCGCTCGCGCACTGGGGCGGCCTGGGCGCCGTAGAGCTGCTGGAGGAGGCGTCCCCCGACGGGGCGCTGCTGCTGGAGCGGCTGCACCCTGATGTGTCGGTGCGGTCGCTGCCGGAGGCGAAGGCGCTGCTGGAGGCGGCGGGGACGCTGCGCCGGCTGTGGGGGGCGCCGCCGGCCGGGCACGCCTTCGAGACGGTGGCCGGGCGGACCGGGCGGCAGGCGGAGGTGATGCGGGCGAGCGCGGAGCGTGACCCGGAGGTGGCGCCTCTCGTGGAGACGGCGCTCGCGGCCCGCGCGGAGCTGTTGGCCGGGCCGCCGGAGGAGCTGCTGCTGCACGGCACGTTCCGGCAGAGCAAGGTGCTGGCCGGGGAGCGGATGCCGTGGCTGGCGGTGGGGCCTGACCCGGTGGTGGGCGAGTGCGCCTTCGACCTGGCGCGGCTGGTGCGCGACCGGGTGGAGGACCTGATCGCCTCGCCGTCCGGGGCGACGACCACCCGGCGGCGGGTGAGGAAGCTCGCGGAGTCCCTGGAGGTCGACCAGGAGCGGCTGCGCGGCTGGACGCTGTTCCGGGCGGTGGAGTCGGGGGTGCGGGCGCGCCGGGTGGGGCGCGAACGGGACGCGGAGCTGCTGCTGGAGTTCGCCGGCTGGCTCTGAACCGCGCCGGCCCGGCTGGTGGCGACCGCACGTGGGACGTCCTGAGGGCGCGGTCGCCATTCCGGCGAGTACCCAGGTCGCGGGAGCGTAGACAGGGGCCCGAGGGTGTGCCTCGGGCCCCTGTCCCGCGGGTCTCAGGCCGTCAGGCGGGCGATCGCCTCGTCGACGGTCAGTTCCTCGCGTTCGCCCGTGCGGCGGTCCTTCAGCTCCACGACGCCCTCGGCGGCGCGGCGGCCCGCCACCAGGATCTGGGGTACGCCGATCAGCTCGGAGTCGGTGAACTTCACGCCCGGGGAGACGCCCGCCCGGTCGTCGACGAGGACGCGCAGGCCGACCGCGGCGAGCTTCTCGGAGACGTCGAGAGCGAGTTCCGTCTGCAGGGCCTTGCCGGCGGCGACGACGTGGACGTCGGCCGGGGCGACCTCGGCGGGCCAGCACAGGCCCTTGTCGTCGGCGGTCTGCTCGGCGAGGGCGGCGACCGCGCGGGAGACGCCGACGCCGTAGGAGCCCATGGTGACGCGGACCGGCTTGCCGTGCTGGCCGAGGACGTCGAGCTTGAGGGCGTCGGCGTACTTGCGGCCCAGCTGGAAGATGTGGCCGATCTCGATGGCGCGGTCCAGCTTCAGGCCGGTGCCGCACTTCGGGCAGGGGTCGCCCTCCTGGACGACCACGACGTCGACGTACTGGTCGACCTCGAAGTCACGGCCCGCGACGACGTTCTTCGCGTGCATGTCCGGCTTGTTGGCGCCGGTGATCCAGGCGGTGCCGGGGGCGACGCGCGGGTCGGCAAGGTACGTGACCTTCTCGCCGAGGCCCTGCGGGCCGACGTAGCCCCGGACCAGGTCCGGGCGGCCCGCGAAGTCGGCCTCGGTGACCATCTCGACGGTCGCCGGGGCGAAGTGCGCCTCGACCTTGTCCATGTCGACCTCGCGGTCACCGGGCACGCCGACGGCGATGATCTCGCCGTCGACCTTGACCAGGAGGTTCTTCAGGGTGGCGGAGGCGGGGACGCCGAGGGAGGCGGCCAGGGTCTCGATGGTGGGTGTGTCCGGCGTCGGGATCTCCTCGGCGGCCGGCACACCGTCGGCGTCCATCGGCTTCAGCTCGTACGAGATCGCCTCGGTGTTCGCCGCGAAGTCGCAGTTCGGGCAGTCGGCGAAGGTGTCCTCGCCGGCGTCGGCCGGGGCGAGGAACTCCTCCGACTTGGAGCCGCCCATCGCGCCGGCGGTCGCCGCGCAGATGCGGTAGTCGAGGCCGAGGCGCTCGAAGATCCGCTGGTACGCCTGGCGGTGCAGGGCGTACGACTGGGACAGGCCGTCGTCGTCCAGGTCGAAGGAGTACGAGTCCTTCATCAGGAACTCACGGCCGCGCAGAATCCCGGCGCGGGGGCGGGCCTCGTCCCGGAACTTGGTCTGGATCTGGTAGAGGATCACCGGCAGGTCCTTGTAGGAGGACGCCTGGTCCTTCACCAGCAGGGTGAAGATCTCCTCGTGGGTCGGGCCGAGGAGGTAGTCGCCGCCCTTGCGGTCCTTCAGGCGGAACAGTTCGGCGCCGTACTCGTCCCAGCGGCCGGTCGCGTCGTAGGGCTCACGCGGCAGCAGGGCGGGGAGCAGGACCTCCTGGGCGCCGATGGCGTCCATCTCCTCGCGGACGATCCGCTCGACGTTGGCGAGGACCTTCTTGCCGAGGGGCAGCCAGGTCCAGACGCCGGCGGCGGTACGGCGGACGTAGCCGGCGCGGACGAGCAGCTTGTGGCTGAGGACCTCGGCGTCGGCCGGGTCGTCGCGCAGCGTCTTCGCCATCAAGTTCGACATGCGCTGGACCGGTGCGTTCGCCATGGTTCTCGTACTCCTGCCGGGTAAGGGTGATGGCTAGGAGGTTAGCGGGGGGCGTGGCCCGGCCGGAAATCCTTACTTGCGCAGCAGGGGGAGGTGGGCGCCCATCACGGCGTACGGGCGGGGGGCGCTGGGGAAGAGGACCTGGCGGGCGAGGTCGCGGTAGCCGAGGGAGCGGTAGAGGGCGCGGGCGGGGCTCTCGGTGTCGATCGCGGAGAGGATCGAGCGGGGCTGGGTGGCGCTGTCGGTGATCGTGGTGATCAGGGCGCGGCCCGCGCCGCGGTTCTGGTACGCGGGGTGGACGTGGAGTTCGGTGATCACGAACGAGTCGTCCAGCCAGTGCTCGTGGCCCTGGGCCCGCAGGTAGGGCTCCACGACGGTGGACCACCAGTGGGTGCGGTCGTTGGGCATGCCGTAGACGAAACCCACGAGCCGGCCCTCGGATGTGGTGGCGCCGAGGGCCCTGGCGCCCGGGTTGGTCATGTGGCGCAGGACGATCTGGCGGCGGACGGCGACTTCGTCCGGGCCCAGACCGAAGGCCACGGCTTGGACCGCCAGTGCCTCGTCTACGTGGGCGGGGAGGTCCAGGGGGCCGATGGCGAGGTCCATGGCGGGAGCGTACAGGGGGGTCAGAACAGCACGCTCATGAAGGCGCCGACCTCCTGGAAGCCGACGCGGGTGTACGTCCTTCTCGCGGCCGTGTTGAAGTCGTTGACGTAGAGGCTGACGACCGGGGCGACGTCCGCGAGGGCGTAGCGCAGGACCGCGGTCATGGCGGGGGCCGCCAGGCCCCTGCCCCGGTGTTCGGGGGCCACCCAGACGCCCTGGATCTGGCACGCCCGGGAGGTCGCGGCGCCGATCTCCGCCTTGAAGAGGACCTTGCCGTGCTCGTCGAAGCGGGCGAAGGAGCGGCCGGAGCCGACGAGTTCGGCGACCCTGGCCTGGTAGAGGAGGCCGCCGTCGCCGGCCATCGGGGAGACGCCGACCTCCTCGGTGAACATCGCCACGCAGGCCGGCATGATCCGTTCCATCTCGTCCTTGCGGACGCGGCGGACGTACGGGTCGGGGGTGATGTGGGCCGGCAGGCGGTCGGTGACCATCAGGGGCTGGTGGCGGCGGACGTCGCGGGCGGGGCCCCAGTGGGGTTCCAGCAGGCGCCACAGGGCGGCGGTGGGTTCGGCCGGGCCGACGACGGAGGAGCAGCGGCGGCCGGCCCGGCGGGCGCGGTCGGCGAAGGCGCGGACGGCACGGGGGGTGGCGCAGATGGGGACGAGATTGGCGCCCGCGTAGCACAGGGACGTCAGCATGCCGTCCTCGTACCAGCCCCACATCTCGCCGCCCAGGCGCCAGGGGTCGAGGCCGGCGACCTGGACACGGGACGTCACGAAGGCGTTCGCGACGGGCTCGCGGTCGAGGACGGCGAGGGCGGCGTCCAGGTCGCTCGGTTCGAGGACCCGGGAGGTGGTCTGGGTCAACACGTGCGGGGCCCTCCGGGGGAACTGCTGGTTTCCGCACTGTACCTGCGGATGCTGGGGCACGCCGCCCTGCGCCCATGAGCTCGGAGGGGTTCTGTGAGTGCGCGAGTGCGGGTTGTACGGGGCTGGTCGCGCAGTTCCCCGCGCCCCTTGGGGGCTGCCCCAAGCCTGGTCAGCCCGCCACCGACACCGACGGCTCCCCGCTCGTCACGCCGTCCGCCTCCATCTGCTCGGCGATCTTCATGGCCTCTTCGATGAGGGTCTCGACGATCTTGGACTCGGGGACGGTCTTGATGACCTCGCCCTTGACGAAGATCTGGCCCTTGCCGTTGCCGGAGGCGACGCCGAGGTCGGCCTCGCGGGCCTCACCGGGGCCGTTGACGACGCAGCCCATGACGGCTACGCGGAGGGGGACCTCCATGCCCTCCAGGCCGGCGGTGACCTCCTCGGCGAGCTTGTAGACGTCGACCTGGGCGCGGCCGCAGGACGGGCAGGAGACGATCTCCAGGCGGCGGGGGCGCAGGCCGAGGGACTCCAGGATCTGGCTGCCGACCTTGATCTCCTCGACCGGCGGGGCGGAGAGGGAGACGCGGATGGTGTCGCCGATGCCCTGGGAGAGGAGGGCTCCGAAGGCGACCGCCGACTTGATGGTGCCCTGGAAGGCCGGGCCGGCCTCCGTGACGCCGAGGTGGAGGGGGTAGTCGCACTGGGCGGCGAGCTGCTTGTACGCCTCGATCATCACGACCGGGTCGTTGTGCTTGACGGAGATCTTGATGTCGCGGAAGTCGTGCTCCTCGAACAGGGACGCCTCCCAGAGGGCGGACTCGACGAGGGCCTCCGGCGTCGCCTTGCCGTACTTCTGCAGCAGGCGCCGGTCCAGGGAGCCCGCGTTCACGCCGATGCGGATCGGGGTGCCGTGGTCCTTGGCGGCGCGCGCGATCTCCTTGACCTGGTCGTCGAACTTCTTGATGTTGCCGGGGTTCACCCGGACCGCCGCGCAGCCCGCCTCGATCGCGGCGAAGACGTACTTCGGCTGGAAGTGGATGTCGGCGATGACCGGGATCTGCGACTTGCGCGCGATGACCGGGAGCGCGTCGGCGTCGTCCTGGGTGGGGCAGGCGACGCGGACGATCTGGCAGCCGGAGGCGGTCAGTTCGGCGATCTGCTGGAGGGTGGCGCCGATGTCGGACGTACGCGTCGTCGTCATCGACTGGACCGAGACCGGCGCGTCTCCGCCCACCGCCACGGATCCGACCTGGATCTGCCGGCTCCGGCGGCGCTCGGCGAGCTTGGTCGGAACGGACGGCATGCCGAGAGAAATCGCAGTCATCTGCTGTGCAACCCCAAGTCGTGGATCAAGGTCCGGTCCCGTGTCAGCGGCGGGCTCCGAGCTCCGAGATTACGGCACAGGCTTGGGGCAGAGCACATCCCGGCCGTAAACCCACCCGATGGAGGACGGCCCGGCAGGGAGCCTGCCGGGCCGTCGCGAACGCCGTGTGGCTAGGAGATTCTCACCGGGTTAACCACGTCCGCGATGAGGACGAGGATGGTGAAGCAGATGAAGATCCCGGCCACCACGTAGGCCACCGGCATCAGCTTCGCCACGTCGAACGGTCCCGGGTCGGGCCGGCGCAGCACCTTGGCGGTGTTGCGGCGCAGCGACTCCCACAGCGCGCCCGCGATGTGCCCGCCGTCGAGCGGGAGCAGCGGGAGCATGTTGAACAGGAACAGGGAGAGGTTGAAGCCGGCCAGCAGCATCACGAACATCGCGACCTGCTGGGAGGCGGGGATGTCGAGGGTGGCGATCTCACCGGTGACCCGGGCCGCGCCGACGACGCCCATCGGGGAGTCCGGCTCGCGGGGTCCGTCGCCGAAGGCGGCGTCCCACAGGGCGGGGATCTTGGCGGGCAGCGCGGCGAGGGCGTCGACGGCGTCGCCGACCCGGTCGGTCATCCAGGTCACGGACTCGCCGAAGTCCTGTTTGACGACGCCGGTCGCCGCGCTGAAGCCGAGGAAGCCGGCCTTGACGAACTCGCCCTCGACGTACGCCCCGGTGGAGTCCTTCTTGGCGACCTCGTTGGTGGCGATGGTCGCGTTCAGGGTCACTTCCTGGCCGTCGCGGTCGACGACGATCGCCACGTCCTTGCCGGCGCTGTCGCGGATGAGGTCGGAGAGGGTGTTCCAGTCGTCGGTCCTTACCCCGCCGAAGGCGACGATCCTGTCGCCGGCCTTCATGCCGGCGGCCTCGGCCGGGGACTTGGGGTCGGACGCCTTGCACTCGTCGCGGTTCTCGGTCTGCGAGATGACGCAGGGGGAGACGGAGCTGACGGTGGTGGTCTGCTGCTGGATGCCGAAGCCCATCAGCACGGTGAGGAACAGGCCGATCGCGAGGACCAGGTTCATGAAGGGGCCGGCGAACATGACGATGACGCGTTTCCACGGCTTGCGCGTGTAGAACAGGCGCGTCTCGTCGCCCGGCTTGAGCTCCTCGAAGGCGGCCGAGCGGGCGTCCTCGATCATGCCGCGCCAGGGTGAGGTGGAGCGGGCCACGAGCCGGCCGTCGTCGCCCGGCGGGAACATCCCGATCATGCGGATGTAGCCGCCGAGCGGGATGGCCTTGATGCCGTACTCGGTCTCGCCCTTCCTGCGTGACCAGACGGTGGGGCCGAAGCCGACCATGTACTGGGGGACGCGGATGCCGAAGAGTTTGGCCGTGGACAGGTGTCCCAGCTCGTGCCAGGCGATCGACGCCAGCAGGCCGACGGCGAAGACCGCTATGCCGAGGAAGAACATCAGGGTCGTCATGCACGGGCCTCCGCCGTCTGTGCCGCCAGTTCCCGGGCCCGGTCGCGCGCCCAGGTCTCCGCTTCGAGGACGTCCGACACGGTGAGTGAGGTTCCCGTGACGGGGGTGCCGTGCTCGTCGACCACCCGGGTCACCGTCTCCATGATCCCGTTGAACGGCAGCGCGCCCCTGCGGAACGCCTCGACGCACTCCTCGTTGGCGGCATTGAACACCGCCGGGGCGGTGCCCGCGAGCTCACCCACGTGCCGGGCGAGGTTCACCGAGGGGAACGCCTCGTTGTCCAGGGGGAAGAACTCCCATGTCGACGCCTTGCTCCAGTCGAAGGCGGGCGCGGCGTCGGGGATGCGCTCGGGCCAGCCGAGGCCGATGGCGATCGGGCCGCGCATGTCGGGGGGCGTCGCCTGGGCCAGTGTCGATCCGTCCGTGAACTCAATCATCGAGTGGACATACGACTGCGGGTGCACGACCACCTCAATGCGGTCGAAGGGAATGTCGTAGAGGAGGTGGGCCTCGATCACCTCCAGGCCCTTGTTGACGAGAGTCGCGGAGTTGATGGTGATCACCGGGCCCATGGCCCAGGTGGGGTGGGCGAGGGCGTCCTCGACGGTGACGTGGGCCAGCTGTTCCCTGGTACGGCCGCGGAAGGGGCCGCCGGACGCGGTGACGACCAGCTTGCGCACATCGGCGCGGGTGCCGGCCGCGAGAGCCTGGAAGAGGGCCGCGTGCTCGGAGTCGACGGGGATGATCTGGCCGGGCTTGGCGAGCGCCTTCACCAGGGGGCCGCCCACGATGAGCGACTCCTTGTTGGCGAGCGCGAGGGTGCGGCCCGCCTCCAGGGCGGCGAGGGTGGGGGCGAGGCCGATGGAGCCGGTGATGCCGTTGAGCACGGTGTGGCAGTCGGAGGCGGCGAGCTGGGTGGCCGCGTCCGGGCCGGCCAGGATCTCGGGCTGCGGCTCACCGCCGTACTCGCTCTTCAGCGCCTCTCGCAGGGCCGGGACGACGTCCTCGCGGGCGACCGCGACGGTCCGCACCCGCAGCTTGTACGCCTGCTCGGCGAGGAGCGCGACCCGGCCACCGTTGGCGGACAGGCCGGTCACCCGGAAGCGGTCCGGGTGGCGCAGCACGAGGTCGATGGCCTGGGTGCCGATCGAGCCGGTGGAGCCGAGGATCACCACGTCCTTCGGGCCGTCGCCCGCGACGGGGTCGTAGACGAGGTGCGGGTCGGCGAGGGGGGCAGGACTGTCGCTCATGACCCCCATTGTGTCCGCAACGACTGCGCGCCAGGACAGGGTGTCCCTCTCCCGGGTGCTCGCGAGTCCACCGCGGCCACTCCCAGAACGCCCCGGCAGCCCCCGATCCCTCGGCGGCCACCACGCCGGCCGGGGTCATTCCGAGCGGGCCCGGGTCATCCCGAGCGGGGCCAGGTCCTTCCGTGAGCAGCAACGGGGTGAGGCCCGGGACGAGGTCGAGGTGGAGCAGCCGGGCCGAGGCATCCCAAGCGAGCCTGGCGGCTCCCGGGGGCCACAGCGCATACCCCACCAGACCCACCCCACGGCCGACGCCCCCACCGCCCTGCGCGCCTCCCGGAAGCCACACCGCATACCCCCACCACCAGACTCACGACCCCGGAGACCCACAGCCGACGCCCCCACCGCCCCGGCGACTCCCTGAGGCCCACGGCGGATGCCCGGCCATCCCCCACGCCCCCACAGCCCACGACGGCTGCCCCCACCGTCCCCGCGCACCCCGGAAGCACGGCGCACGCCCCCACCATCCCCACGCCCCCCCGGGGGACCACGACGGCAGGCCCCCCACCAGACCCACGACCCCGGAGACCCACAGCCGACGCCCCCACCGCCCCGGCGACTCCCTGAAGCCCACGGCGGATGCCCGACCATCCCCACGCCCCCGGCGGCCCACGGCGGCTGCGCCCACCGTCCCCACGCACCCGGAAACACGGCGCATCCCCCCACCAGACCCACGACCCCGGAGACCCACGGCCGACGCCCCCACCGCCCCGGCGACTCCCTGAGGCCCACGGCGGATGCCCGGCCATCCCCACGCCCCGGCGGCCCACGGCGGCTGCGCCCACTGTCCCCGCGCACCCCGCAAGCACGGCGCACGCCACCCTCCCCACGCCCCCCGGGGGCCACGACGGCAGGCCCCCGTCCCGGTGGTTACCGCGGCCTTGGGAGGCTTGCGGGCTTGGGGAGTTTCCGAGGGGTGCCGGTGGCGCTCGGAGGGACCCCCGCCGGGATGTTCGGTCAGCGGATCGGGCGGTGGACGTTTTGCTTCGTCGACGGGCCGGGGGTGGCGTCGGCGATCCAGGGGCCGGCGCCGGAGGGGTCGATGACGCCCTGTTCCAGCCACTCGTAGGTGCCGGTCATGACGCCCTTGACGACCTTGCGGTCCAGGTCGTCGGTGTTGGCCCAGAGGCGGCCGAAGAGTTCCTCGACGCGCAGCCGGGACTGGTGGCAGAAGGCGTCGGCGAGCTGGTACGCCTCGCGGCCGTTCTCGCCGCGGCCGCGCAGCAGCTCCGCGCGCACGCAGGCGGCGCTCATGGCGAAGAGCTCGGCGCCGATGTCGACGATCCGGCCGAGGAAGCCCTGCTTGGTCTCCATCCGGCCCTGCCAGCGGGACATGCCGTAGAAGGTGGCGCGGGCGAGCTTGCGGGCGTGCCGCTCGACGTAGCGCAGATGCGGGGAGAGGTCGATGCCGTGCTTGAACTGGTGGTATGACGACGGCAGCTGGCCGGGGCCCGCGACCAGCTTCGGCAGCCACTTGGCGTAGAAGACGCCGGCGTTCGCGCCCGCCCTCGCCTTGTCGGACAGGGGCTTGTCGGGGTCGATGAGGTCGCCGGCGACGGAGAGGTGGGCGTCGACGGCCTCGCGGGCGATGAGGAGGTGCATGATCTCCGTGGAGCCCTCGAAGATGCGGTTGATGCGCAGATCGCGCAGGACCTGTTCGGCGGGGACGGCGCGTTCGCCGCGGGCGCGCAGGGACTCGGCGGTCTCGAAGCCGCGGCCGCCGCGGATCTGGACGAGCTCGTCGGCGATCCGGCAGCCCATCTCGGAGGCGTAGAGCTTGGCGAGCGCGCCTTCGATGCGGATGTCGTTGCGGTCCTCGTCGGCCATCTGCGCGGCGAGGTCGGTCACGGCCTCCAGGGCGAAGGTGGTGGCGGCGATGAAGGAGATCTTGGTGCCGACGGCCTCGTGGTGGGCGATGGGCTTGCCCCACTGCTCGCGGGCCGCCGACCACTCGCGGGCGATCTTCAGACACCACTTGCCGGCGGCGACGCAGGACGCGGGCAGGGAGAGCCGCCCGGTGTTCAGCGTGGTGAGGGCGATCTTCAGGCCGGCGCCCTCGGGTCCCACGCGGTTGGCGGCGGGGACGCGGACCTGGTGGAAGCGGGTGACGCCGTTCTCGATGCCGCGCAGGCCCATGAAGGCGTTGCGGTTCTCGACGGTGACGCCGGGCGAGTTGGTCTCGACGACGAAGGCGGTGATGCCGCCCTTGTGGCCCTCGGACTTCGGCACGCGGGCCATGACGACGAGGAGGTCGGCGACCACGCCATTGGTGGTCCACAGTTTCACCCCGTCGAGGACGTAGTCGTCCCCTTCGGGCACGGCGGTGGTGGCGAGGCGGGCCGGGTCGGAGCCGACGTCGGGCTCGGTGAGGAGGAAGGCGCTGATGTCGGTGCGGGCGCAGCGCGGCAGGAAGCGTTCCTTCTGCTCCTGGGTGCCGAACATCTTAAGCGGCTGGGGCACGCCGATCGACTGGTGGGCGGAGAGCAGCACGCCGATCGCGGGGCTGGCCGAGCCGACCAGGGCGAGCGCCTTGTTGTAGTAGACCTGGGTGAGGCCGAGCCCGCCGTACTTCGGGTCGATCTTCATGCCGAGGGCGCCGAGTTCCTTGAGCCCGTTGATCACGTCGTCCGGGATCCGGGCGTCCCGCTCGATCACGGCCGGGTCGATCTTCGTCTCGCAGAAGTCGCGCAGCTTGGCGAGGAACTCCTCGCCGCGCTGGACGTGCTCGTCGGCCGGGACGGGGTGGGGGTGGATGAGGTCGAGCCGGAAGCGGCCGAGGAACAGTTCCTTGGCGAAGCTGGGCTTGCGCCACTCCTGTTCCCGGGCCGCCTCGGCGACCTGACGGGCTTCACGCTCCGTGACCGTGGGCTGGGAGGGTGCTGCGGACATGAGGTTCACCTCGCCGCGAAGAGGGATCAACGGGACTGTGCGTCACCGACCGGTGCTACTGGATCGTTGGTACCCGAATCCGCGCGGACCCACCACCCCTCGCGCGGCCGTTCGGCCGATACCACCCGGTACCGTTCCGCACAGAGGCCCGCACCGGCGCCCACCGGGACACCCACGAAAGACCCCCGTCGAAGAAAGCTATCGAAGCGCTTCGACATCCTATGGACACCCACCCCCACTGAAGCTACTGTCGAACCACCCTCACCCGCCCTTGTTCACCACGCGCACTGTCGAAGCGCTTCACAAAACTTGGAGAGCTGGATGGTCACCCTCGCCGAGGTCGCCCAGCACGCCGGAGTCTCGGCGAGCACGGTGAGCTATGTCCTCAGCGGCAAGCGGTCCATCTCCGCCACCACCCGGCAGCGGGTCGAGCAGAGTATCCGGGAACTGGGATACCACCCGAACGCCGGCGCCCGCGCGCTGGCCAGCAGCCGCTCCAACATCATCGCGCTGATGGTCCCGCTGCGCACCGACATGTACGTACCGGTGATGATGGAGATCGCCATCGCCGTGGCGACGACCGCCCGCACCCACGGGTACGACGTGCTGCTGCTGACCGGCGAGGAGGGTCCCGACGCGGTGCGCCGGGTGACCGGCAGCGGGCTCGCCGACGCGATGATCCTGATGGACGTCCAGCTCGACGACGAGCGTCTGCCGTTGCTGCGGGGCACCGACCAGCCCTCGGTGCTGATCGGCCTGCCGGCCGACACCGGCGGCCTGACCTGCGTCGATCTGGACTGGAGCGCGACCGGCGCGCTGTGCGTGGCGCATCTGGCCGAGCTCGGCCACCAGGACATCGCCGTCATCGGCGAGGCCGCCGCTGTCTACGAGCGGCACACCGGGTTCGCCGAGCGCACCCTCGACGGGCTGCGCACCAGGGCCCGGGAGCTGGGCCTGCGGGTGCTGCACCGGCCCTGCGAGGGCGGGTACGACGCGATGGCCGCGACACTCGCCCGGATCTTCGACGAACGGCCGGACACCACGGGCTTCGTGGTGCAGAACGAGTCCGCCGTCGAGCCCCTGCTGGCGCTGCTGCGGCAGCAGGGCCGGGCCGTGCCCGAGGACGTGTCGGTGGTCGCGATCTGCCCCGACCAGGTCGCCGTGGAGGCGTCGGTGCGGCTGACCTCCGTCGCTGTTCCCGCCCAGGAGATGGGGCGGCATGCCGTGGAGCGGCTGGTGGCCAAGCTGGAGGGGCGGGGCGGTGACGAGGTCGTGCTCATCGCGCCCGAGTTGACCGTCAGGGCCAGTTCGGGACCCGCCGCCCTCTGATCCGTAGGTACCCGTGTGACCCCCGCGGGGGCACCGTCATGTCCTCATCCAGGAGTACGCCCGTGAATCAGCCTGCCGAAACGCAGCCCAAGGTCAGCCTGGCACAGTCCTCCCCCACCGTCGGCACGTTCCGTGAGCGGGAAGGGGCGCTGGAGTGGAGCGGCCGTCAGGAGACCCTCCGGATCGAGCCGTGGGGGCCGGACGCGGTCCGGGTCCGGGCGCGGCTCGGCGGCCCCGTTCTGGAGGGTCTGCCGGGCGCCCTGCTGGCGGAGGCGCCGGCCACCTCGTCGACCGTCAAGATCGAGGACGGCACGGGCCGGCTCACGGTCGGCGCGCTCACCGTCGAGGTGGACGCCGAGGGCCTGATCCGCTTCCTGCGCAGCGACGACGGCACCGAGATCCTCGCCGAGGAGCGGGCCCACTTCTGGTGGCCGGGCTCCCGCCTCTACACGGCCGTCGGCAACGGCCACCACCGTCTGGAGCAGCGGTTCGCCGCCTACGACGACGAGCAGCTGTACGGCCTGGGCCAGCACCAGCACGGCCGGCTGAACCAGAAGGGCCTGGTGCTCGACCTGATCCAGCGCAACTCCGAGGTCGGCATCCCGGTGCTCGTCTCCAGCCGCGGCTACACCCTGCTGTGGAACAACCCGGCGATCGGCCGCGTGGAGCTGGCGCACAACGGCACCCGCTGGGTGGCCGACTCGGCCCGCCAGATCGACTACTGGATCACCGCGGGCACCCCGGCCGACGGTCAGCGCCGCTACAGCGCGGTGACGGGCCGTACGCCGATGCTGCCGGAGTGGGCGGCGGGCTTCTGGCAGTGCAAGCTGCGCTACCGCACCCAGGACGAACTCCTCGCCGTGGCACGGGAGTACAAGCGCCGGGGCCTGCCGATCTCGGCGATCGTGTGCGACTTCTTCCACTGGACGCACCTGGGCGAGTGGAAGTTCGACCCGAAGGAGTGGCCGGACCCGGCGGCGATGGTCCGCGAGCTGGACGAGATGGGCATCAAGCTCGTCGTGTCCGTGTGGCCGTCGGTGTCCCCGCTGTCGGAGAACCACCCGGTGATGGAGCAGCGCGGCTACTTCATCGGCACCCAGTACGGCCCGATGGCGCACGCCGACTGGCCGGACAAGGGGGTCGCCTCGACGGTCCAGGTGGCGTTCTACGACGCGACGAACCCCGAGGCCCGCCAGTTCCTGTGGTCGAAGATCAAGGAGAACTACCTCGACCCGTACGGCATCACCGCCTTCTGGCTGGACGCCTGCGAGCCGGAGCTGAAGCCGGGCTTCCAGGAGAACCTGCGCTACTGGGCGGGGCCGGGCCTGGAGGTCGGCAACATCTACCCGGCCGACAACGCCCGCACCTTCGACGAGGGCCTGCGCGCCGCGGGCGTGGACGAGGTGATCACCCTCAACCGCTCGGCGTGGGCGGGCAGTCAGCGTCATGGTGCCGCGCTGTGGTCGGGCGACATCGGCACCGACTTCGCGACCCTGCGCAGCCAGATCGCGGCCGGCCTGAACACCGCCCTGTCGGGCATCCCGTGGTGGAACACCGACATCGGCGGCTTCCACGGGGGCGACCCGGACGACCCGGCGTACCGGGAGGTGATGGTCCGCTGGTTCCAGTTCGGCGCGCTGTCCCCGCTGATGCGGCTGCACGGCTTCCGCGACCCGGGCATGCCGCTGGGACCGGAGATGACCGGCGGTCCGAACGAGGTGTGGTCGTACGGGGAGGAGGCCGGCGCGATCCTGGAGAAGTACCTGCGGCTGCGCGAGCGGCTGAAGCCGTACGTGCTGGAGGTCATGCGGGAGGCCCACGAGGAGGGCCTGCCGGTGATGCGGCCGCTGTTCCTGGAGTTCCCGGACGACCCGGGGACCTGGTCGGTCGACGACGCGTACCTCTTCGGCCGCGACCTGCTGGTCGCCCCCGTGCTGACGGCGGGCGCCCGGGAGTGGACGACGTACCTCCCGGCGGGCGCGCGCTGGACGGACGCGTGGACGGGCGAGACGTACGAGGGCGGCACGCACGCGATCGTGGACGCCCCGCTGGACCGGATCCCGCTGTTCCTGCGGGACGGGGCGCGGCTGCCTGTTGCAGGCGAGTAAAACTGTCAACGGCTGTCAACTACCGTGACTAGCCGGCGAGTTACTGGGGAGGGCATGGATACGTCGATGAAGGGAGCCGTACCCGTGTCCTCCGCCCCGCTCGCCCTCACCGTGGCCAACGCGCTGCTCCGACCGGGCTTCGGCTCCCGCCACGCCCCCGACCGGGTCTTCGACCGGCTGGTGGCGAAGGCGGGGCAGGCCGACGGGGACGAGGAGTTCGTGGACGGCTTCCGGTTCCTGCTGCGGCACTGGGCCGCGGACGACAATCTCACGCCGGTCGGCTGGATGTCGGCGCAGGCGCATGTCCGCCGGCATCTGGAGACCCGCGCCCGGATCCGGCGGCTGATCGCCGAGAACCCGGCGATCGCCGAGGAGCCGATCGAGCGTCCGGTGTTCGTGGTGGGGCTGCCGCGCACGGCCACCACGCTCACCCATGGCGTGCTGTCGCTCTCCGACGACCACCGGTGTCCCCTGCTGTGGGAGCTGCTCACGCCCGATCTGGAGGTGCCGCCGAACCGGCGGCGCAAGGCGTTGGCGCCGGCGCGCTGGCTGGTGGGGGCGAGCGATCTGTTCGCCCCGCGCTTCCGGGACATCCACCCGATGGCACCGGAGGGCCCCGAGGAGTGCACCTTCGCCCTGCCGCACACGATCATGCCGCTCTCCCAGGCCCGGATCCCCGCCTACCGGGAGTGGTGCCACCAGCGGGACTACGTGTCCGACTACCGGCATCTCAAGCAGGTGTACCAGGTGCTCCAGTACGGCCGTCCGCGCCGCCGCTGGGTGCTCAAGTCGCCCCTGCACACGGAGAACCTGGACGCGCTGATGACGGTCTTCCCGGATGCCACGCTGGTGTGGACCCACCGCGACCCGGCCGCCGTGGTGCCGTCGTTCTGCAGTCTGATCGAGCACGGCCGGGCCACCACGGTCCGCCGCGTCGACCTGCACGAGATCGGGGAGACCTGGCTGTCGCTGCTCAGCCGCGCGGTCGAGCGGGGTCTCGCGGCCCGCGCGGCCATCCCCGGGGAGTCGCTGGTGGACGTGCCGTACTCCTGGCTCGGCTCGGACCCTGCCGCGGGCGCGCCCAAGCTGTACGCCGCCGTCGGCGCCCGGTGGACCGACGCGGAGGCCGCCCGGCTGCCCGCGGTCGCCGCCCGGCCCAAGGGCACCCGGCCGCACCGCTACGACCTGGCCCGCTACGGCCTGACCCGCGCCGACGTCGAGTCGGCGTTCGCCGGCTACAACGCGCTGCGGGCCGAGGTGGACCGCGCCTGACGGCGCGGCCGCACCCCGCCCTGAGCCGACGTCAGCTGTTGGTGATGCTCATGCTGTTGGTGCGGAAGTCCAGGCCACCGGACGACGAGGTGATCTCGAAGCCGAACTGGACGTCACCGATGGTCTCGTTGCCCATCCACCGCTTGGTGTCCTTGATCCAGTTCAGCACGGGCAGGATCTGCACGGAGCCGGAGGTGGAGTCGGAGGTTCGCAGGAACGAGATGACCTCCCAGGAGGTGCCGTCGGTCCGGTAGGCCCGGCCCTTGTAGACGTCCCAGGTGTGGCCGCCGAGCGAGACGCGCTCCTGGTAGCTGCCGAGCGCGCCGACGGCGCCGTTGTAGTTGACCCAGAGCATGATCTCGTAGTCGTGGTCCGTGTCCCAGATGTCGTACGAGGTGTTGTACGCGCCCGAGGACGGGACGGTGACGTTGTAGCTGCTGTTGAGGGAGCCGAGGGAGGTGATCGACCTGTTGATCACCTTCTTGGCGTTGGGGTAGGACTTGATGCCGCCGGTGTTGGGGTGGTTGGCCCAGACACCCCAGTTGGTACCGGAGTTGGCCCAGACGCACTGGCTGCCGTAGCCGGTGCCCCAGATGTTGTTGTAGAGCGTGTAACCGTCGAGGCTGGTGTTGCCCCACCGGTCGCAGGAGCTCCAGATGGCGGCGTGGGCGGGGGCGGAGGCGAGGCCGACGACGGCGCCCAGTGCGAGCGCCGGGGCGAGCATCGCCTTGGTGATCCTGCTCCTGAGTGTGTGTGTTGCCATGGCGTCCCTTCCATGGGTGGGGGGAGGTGCGTGGGGAGTTACCACGCCCCCAGGGTGAGGACGTGGTCTTCTCCGGCGACGAGGTCGAGCGGCTGTGCGCCGGAGGAAGTCCGGACTTCGATGCGGTGTGTGCGGTGCGGCTTCAGGACGGCTCGGGCGCCTCCGGGGCGCCAGGTGAGGTCGAGTTCGGCGCCGAACCGGGTGCGGATGCCGGTCAGTTCCCCGGCCGCGAGGGTGGGGGGAGGTGCGGGGAGGAGGACCAGGCGGTCGGGGGTGGACTGGACGAGCGCCTCGATGAGGACGGCGGGCAGGGTGTGGGCGGCGTCCGCGTTGTAGACGTCGCGGCGGGGGTAGTGCGCGCTCATCAGGGAGGCGTGGAAGAAGTCGCCGTCCAGGACGTTCGCGAGCGCTTGGGCGACGCGGTGGCCGTCGCGCAGGCGGGCCGCGATCAGCGCGTGGTGGAGGTGGCCGTGTGCGGAGTCGTTCTCGGCGCCGCGCAGCTGGAGGGCTCGGTGGGCGGCCTCGGCGAGGCCGGGGGTGTCGTAGGGGTTGATCTCGTCGAGCGGCCAGACGCCGTAGAGGTGGCTGAGGTGGCGGTGGTCGTAGGAGTCGTCGAGGCCGGGCCAGGCCCATTCGGCGAGCGCGCCGTCGGCGTTGATCCGGTGCGGCGGCAGCCGGTCGGCCAGCGCCCGCCAGCGCCCGGCCTCCGGGGTGTCCGGGTGGTAGTCGGCGGCGGTGCGCAGGGCGTGCCGGGCGGCGGACAGGTCCATGGCCGCGTTGATCGCGCCCCAGCTCGCGCCCGCCGGCCGGTTCTCGGGCGAGTAGGAGGGCACGACGACGAGGTGGCCGTCGGTGTCGGTGCGGGTGAGGAAGTCCTCGTAGAAGCGGGCGACGTCGGCGAGGGCGGCGGCGGTGCGCGGGTCGCGCTCGCCGCGTGTCTCGTCGTGGTCGACGAGCGGTTTGAGCAGCCAGTCGGCGCCCGCGGTCCACAGGTGGTGGGGGTACTCGCGGCTGAAGTGGTACGAGTGTCCCGACTCGCCGTCGCTGTGGGCGGGCGCGACGACGCCCCGGGCACCGAAGACGGCTCGGGCGTTGTCCCGCCAGTCCGGCAGCTGCCGGTGAACCAGGTTGGCGTGGGCGGCGGTGACCTCGGGGAGGGCGGCGGCCGCGGCGGAGGCGGTCTGGAGGTTGAGGTTGGCGTTGTTGGTGAAGGCGCCGGACCAGGCCGTGTTCCAGTCGCCGGTCCACAGGGCGGTCAGGCGGGGTGGGAAGAGGCCGCTGGCGGACAGCAGGTGGTAGCGGCCGGCCGCGAAGAGGCGCTCCAGCAGGGCGGGGCTGCCGGTGTGCTGGAGCAGCTCGCTGCCGGGCAGGGCGCGTTCGGCGGGGTCGGCGCGCAGGTCGAGGGTGACGCGCAGGTAGGCGGTGCGGTGCGCGGGCAGATGCCGGGCGAGGAGGTCGTCGTACGAGCTTGCCGCCAGCAGGGCGCGCAGGGCGCGGCTCTCGGCGGTGATGTCGAGTTCGCCGGTGTGCCGGTGGACCCGGGTGAGCAGCAGTACGGCGCCGGCGTCCTCGATCCGTAGGCCCTGCGGGCCGAGGCGGGCGGTGCCGCCGGTGACGGCGGCCACGGTGATGCCGGTGACGGCGAGGTCGCTGTCGGGGTAGCGGGCGCGCAGGGTGAGCTGGGCGCCCTCGGGGGTGAGGACGGAGCCGTGGCCGACGCCGAGCCCGGCGGGCGCGCCGGGCAGCCGGTGGTCGAGGGTGATGTCGAGGACGGGGCCGGGGGCGGTGACGTGCTGGACGATGACGTCGTCGGCGCGTGAGACGAAGACGCGGCTGCGCCAGTCGCCGCAGGTCGCCTCGGTGACGCCGGTGGTGAAGTCGACGGAGCGGCGGTAGTGGGGGCCACCGCCGTTCTCGCGGGTCAGGCGGACCTGGAAGGCGGGGTGGAAGGGTTTCACCCATTGCAGCGGGCGGCCGTCGGTGAAGCCCTCGGCGGCGGTGAGGTCCCCGGCCAGGAGGCGGTCCTGGAGAGCGGGCAGTTCATCCGCCAGCTGGGGTGCCCGGGCTCCCTCGGTGCCGTTGGGGCGGACCAAGGTGTGATGGGTGACGATGACACGGTCGGCGTTCGGATCACCGAACACGAGGGCGCCGTGGTGGCCGTTGCCGGTGAGGAAGGCGTCCTCCCAGCGGGCGGCGGGCTCGGGCTCCCAGGTGGCGTGGACGGGCAGGGTACTGGTCACGGCCGCAGCACCGCCACGCCGTAGCGGCCCAGGGTGAGCCGGTCCGTGACGGAGGTGTCCGTCAGCAGGTCGCGGTGGGCGCCCGGGACGTCGACGGTGACCGGCTCGCGGTTGTGGTTGAGCAGGAAGAGCAGCTCGCCGCGGCGCACGGCCTCCACGCCGGCCGGCAGGCCGTCCAGCACCGGGCGGGCACCGGCGTCGGCGGCGATCCGGCCGAGCAGGGCGCGCAGCGCGGCCGGCTCGGGGAGGGTGGAGAGGTACCAGGCGCGGCCCCGGCGCAGCACGGCGGGCAGTCCGTCCAGCTCGCCGCCCTTGTAGGGGATCGTCTCCTCGGCCGTGTCCGGGTCGGCCTCGATCTCCTCCGACCACAGGGTGCCGTCGAAGCCGTCGCAGGCGGCGGTCTGTCCCGTCTCCAGGGGCCACCACTCGTGCAGGGTGCGGATGCCGAACAGCCCGCGGAGCCGGGCGTCCATGCCGCCGGGGCGGACCCGGTCGTCCTGGTCGGCGACGCCGGTGAGGAAGCCGCTGACCAGGGTGCCGCCCTGGTCGACGTACGCGAGGAGGTTGTCGATCGCCGCGTCGGTGAGGGCGTACAGCTGCGGTACGACGACCATCCGGTAGCCGGTGAGGTCGTGCTCGGGGTGGGCGAAGTCGGTGGTGAGCCCCCCGTCCCACAGGGCGCGGTGCCAGGCGTGCAGCAGGTCCGGCAGATCGAACCGGGTGGACAGGCGGCCGTCCTGCTCGCCCGCCCACCAGGAGTGCCAGTCGTGCAGCACGGCGATGTCCGACTCGATGCGGCTGCCCGCCACCTCGGCGGCGATCCGCCCCAGCTCCGCGCCGAGCCGCTTGACCTCCTGGAAGGTGCGGCCCTGCTCCCCCGCGTGGCTGACCATGCCGGAGTGGAACTTCTCCGCGCCCTGACGGGACTGGCGCCACTGGAAGTAGCAGACGGCGTCGGCGCCGCGCGCCACGGCCTGGAAGGACCACAGCCGGTTGAGGCCGCGCGGCTTGGGGTGGTTGGCCCCGCGCCAGTTGACCGGTCCGGCCGCCTGCTCCATGAGCATCCAGGGGCCGCGTGCCTGGGAGCGGGTGAGGTCCTGCACCAGAGCGCCGTTCTGGGCACCCCGGGGCCCGAGCGGCTGGGCCGGGTCGGGATAGATGTCGACGGAGACGACGTCCTCCTCCTCGGCCCAGCGCCAGCCGTCCTGGCCGGTCCACAGCGGCATGAAGTTGCTGGTGACCGGGATGTGCGGGGTGTGCCCGCGGACGATGTCCCGTTCCGCCCGGTAGCACTCCAGGAGCATGTCGGAGGTGAAGCGGCGGAAGTCCAGCACCTGGGTGGGGTTCTTCATGTAGTGGGCGTGGCGGGCGGGGAGGATCTCCTCCCAGTCGCCGTAGCCCTGGCTCCAGAAGGCGGTGCCCCAGGCGTCGTTGAGGGCGTCCAGGGTGCCGTACCTGTCCTGGAGCCAGCGCCGGAAGCGGGCGGCCGCCTCGTCGCCGTGGTCGAAGGTGCAGTACTCGTTGTTGATGTGCCACAGGGTGAGGGCGGGGTGGCCGCCGTAGCGGGCGGCCAGGTCCTCGGTGATGGCGGCGGCGTAGCGGCGGTAGGTGGCGCTGGAGTGCGAGAAGTGCTGGCGGCCGCCCCACCATTCGGTGCGGCCGTCGGCGTCGCGGGGCAGGGTGTCGGGGTGCAGTCGGCCCAGCCATGGGGGCGGGGAGGAGGTCGGGGTGGCGAGGACCACCCCGATGCCGTTGTCGTGCATCAGGTCCATCAGCCGGTCGAGCCAGCCGAAGTTCCGCTCCCCCGGCCGCGGTTCGAGCGTGGACCAGGAGAAGACGCCGAGGGTGACGGAGTTGACGCCGGCGTCGCGCATCAGCCGGACGTCGTCGTGCCAGGTCCGCTCCGGCCACTGCTCGGGGTTGTAGTCGCCGCCGAAGAGGATGCGGCCGCGGGTGGCGTCGGCGAGGGTCGGCTTCACGCGGGCTCCCCGTACTGGACGCCGCGACCGTTGGTCGCAAGGTAGACCCGGCCGTACACGCGCGGGTCGCCGGTGATGGTCTCGCCGATCCAGCCCCACTGGTGCTGGTCGTCGTTGACGCGGGTCCACGTCCTCGCGCCGTCGTCGGAGCGGTAGACGGCGGTGATCGTCTCGGTGGAGCCGACCATGTAGACCGCAGGGTAGTCGGCGCCGTCGGCGGCCTTGCCGAAGCCGAGGGTGTACGAGGCCCAACAGCTGTCGACCTTGGTGAAGGCCGCGCCGCCGTCGGTGGACCGGTACAGGCCGTTCCACTTCACGCTCAGCCACAGGTCGCCGGAGCGTCCCGGCGCCGCGACCAGCTCGAACTGGCTGTCGCCGGAGGGCAGTCCGGTCGCGCGCGGAGTGAAGGTACGGCCACTGTCAGTGCTGGCGTATACCGTTCCTGTGTCGGTGTCGTACGCATAGAAGCGCGTCGGGTCGGCCGGGTCGGCGACCGGCGTGGCGCCGTTCGGGAAGGAGGCGACCTCGGTCCAGGTGGCCCCGTTGTCCGTCGAGCGGAACGCCGGGTACTTGGTGCCGTCCCCGTGAACGAGGACCCACAGCAGCGCACTGCCGTCGGCGTTGGTGGCGATCGGTCCCGGCGCGTCCTTGGCAATGGCGGGCTGGGTCGGGAAGGGCGCCCAGGTCTGCCCGCCGTCGTTCGACCAAGCGCCGTTGCCGTGGTCGCCCCAGCCGGTGCGCACGACGTACGACGGCTTGGCGGCGGCCTGGGCGAGTCCGGTCGCCGATCCGAAGATCGGGTTCGAGGCCATGCCCCGCGAGGGGGACGCCGTGAGCGAGTCGTGGTACATCACGCCGATGTCCCCATTGCCGCTGATCAGGTGGGCCGGGCCGGTCGGCGGCGAGATCAGCTGACGCACGGACGCCTCCTCCAGGCCACGGATCTGCGGGGCCCAGTTCCTCAGATCGCGGGTGCCGTAGATGGTGGCGCCGGTGCCGTAGAGGACGTGCTGGGAGTCGTACGGGTCGAGGGCGACGGCCTGGATCCACCAGCCGAACTTGGGCTCGGCGTTGCCCCACTTGAGATACGGGGTCTCCGACACGTCGAGGACGGCGGTGTCCTTGAGGGACGTCCAGGTGCGGCCGCCGTCGATGCTGCGGAACACGGTGTCGACCTCGGCCCAGCGATTGTTGGTGGAGACGACGACCGTGCCGGGGCGGCGGGCGTCCACGGCGACGCCGCCGTACCCGAAGGCGTCCGTGGAGCCGTCGCCCGCGCTCCCGCCGGGCTTCACCGGCGTGACCTCGGTCCACCTGTCCCTGCCGGTGGCGAGCTTGTGCACGCTGCCGTCGGACTGACCGTTGGGGCCGGGGCCGTTGGCGTACGTCACGTACAGCTCGCGGGTGAGGCCGTCGTACGCGGCGCGGATCGGTACCTTCGCGGAGGCGCCGGAGGGCTGCCTGGGGACGGCCCGCCAGGTGGTGCCGTCGGTGGTGCGGTACAGGTTCGGGGTGGTGCCGTCGGAGTCGCCCCAGCCGGCGTAGACGGCGCGGTCGGCGGCGACCAGGAGGGTGACACCCTGGCCGTTCGCGCTCGGGGTGTCGGGGAAGGAGGTGACGGCCTGCCAGGTGGCGCCTCGGTCGGTCGACTTGAGGAGGCCGTCGTGGCGGGTGCCGAGCCAGAGGACGTCGCTGTCGCGCGGGTCGACGAGCAGGCGCTCGCCCGTGCCCCGGCCGTCCTCGTTGGCGCCGAGCTTCACGGGGAGGTCGGTGCGGGTCCAGGTGGCACCGCGGTCGTCGGAGCGCAGGACGGCGCCGTTGGAGGCCCAGGACTGGGTGTAGGTGCCGAGGGCGAGGTAGAGGCGGTTCGGGTGTGCGGGGTCGACGGCCATCGCCTCCACCCCGAGGAGGTTCCAGTCGGGGTCGCCGAGGTGGTCGGTCAGCGGGATCCAGGTGGCGGCGCGGTCGTCCCAGCGGTAGGCGCCGCCGATGTCGGTGCGGGCGTAGGCGAGTCCGGGTACGGAGGGGTGGAAGAGGATGCCGGTGACGAAGCCGGTGCCGCCCATGACGACGTTGCGCCAGCGGTAGGGGGCGCCGGATTCCGCGGCTTCCGCTGCGCGGGCTTGGCCCTGGAGGGTCGGGAGGCTCGTGAGGGCGGTCGCCACGGCGGTTCCGGCGAGGACGGTACGACGGGACAGGGGGGACGCGTGCATGACATACCTCGTTGTATGGGGTTGCCAGGTGAACGTGGGTGGGCGCTGGGGTGGGGGTCCGCAGCTACCGTGAGTGGACCGGCCTAAGGGGCGCGGGGAACTGCGCGACCAGCCCCCCGCGCGCACCCGGACCGGCGACCGGACCAGCCACCCCGCTCGGACCGAACCGGCGCCGGGCTTCAGCCCTTCACCGCACCCGTGAGCATGCCCTTCTTGAAGTGCTTCTGGACGAACGGGGACAGGACAGCCACCGGCAGCAGCGCCATCACCATCACCGCCATCTGGATCGCCACCGCGGACAGCTGCCCCGTGTTGACCTCGGTCGCCAGCCCGACCGGCCGCTCCTGCTTCTGCACCAGCTGGATCATGACGTTCTGCAGCGGCATCATGTCCTGGTCGGTCAGATAGATCGACGCGTTGAACCAGGCACTCCAGTACCCGACCGCGTAGAAGAGCGCGATGACCGCGATCACGGCCCGGGACAGCGGCATCACGATCTTCCACAGGATCCGCCAGTCACCGGCCCCGTCGATCCGCGCGCTGTCGATCAGCTCCTGCGAGATGTTCATGAAGAACGCCCGCAGCACCAGGATGTTGAAGACACTCACCGCGCTGGGCAGGATCAGCGCGAGGTACGTGTCCGTCAGCCCCAGTGCCTGCACCAGCAGATACGTGGGGATCAGCCCCGCGCCGAAGAACATCGTCGCGAGCAGCGTCATCAGGATCCACCGGTGCCCGAGCGACCCGATGCGGGACAGCCCGTAGGCGCACAGCACGGACACCGTCATGCTGAACAGCGTGCCGACGACCGTGACCCCCACGCTCACCAGCGCGGCCCGCTGCACCTGGCCGCCACTGAGCAGCTGCTCGTAGGCGACGAAGGTGATGCCCTTGGGGATCACCACCAGGCCGCCCGCCTCGTCGATGGTCTCCTTGGTCTGGAGGCTGGTGACGATGACGATCCACAGCGGGAAGAGGATCGCGAAGCAGGCGAAGAACAGGGCGATGCCCTTGCCCGCGAGGCCGGCCTTGGACGGCTCCTCCTCCCAGACCGGGCGGGGCGGCGCCTGCCACCAGCGCTGCTTGGCCGCCGGCCCGCTGTCGGCCGTCCTGTCGCCGGAGGCTTTGTCGAGAACCGCGGTCACTTCTTGTACACCCCCTGCTCACCCATGAGATGGGCGACCTTGTTCGCGGTCAGCACCAGCGCCAGGCCCACCACACCCTTGATGAGTCCGGCCGCGGCGGCATAGCTGAAGTCCTGGTTGCGGATGCCGTTCCACCACACGTAGGTGTCGAGGACCTCGGAGGCGCCTGGTCCCACGGCTTGCCGTTGCAGCAGCAGTTGTTCGAAGCCGACGGTGAGGGCGTCACCGACGCGCAGCACCAGCAGCAGGGCGATCACCGGCCGCAGCGCGGGCAGGGTGATGTGCCACATGCGGCGCCAGCGGCCGGCGCCGTCCATGGCGGCGGCCTCGTACAGGTCCTGCGGCACGGACGACAGGGCGGCGAGGAAGACGATGATGCCCCAGCCCGCGTCCTTCCAGATCATCTCGCCGGTGACCAGGAACTTGAAGGTGTCCGGGTTGGTCATCACGTCGATGCCGTCGTAGCCGTGCCGGCGGAGGGTCTGGGAGATGATGCCCGCGCCGCCGAAGATCTGCATGAAGACGGTGACGACCAGGACCCAGGAGAAGAAGTGCGGGAGGTACATGACCGCCTGGGCGACCGCCCGGACCCGGGGCCTGACCACGCTGTTGATGAGCAGCGCCAGCGCGATCGGGATCGGGAAGTACAGCACCAGCTGGAGGAAGAACAGCACGAAGGTGTTCTGCACCGCGTGCCAGAAGGCCGAGTCCGCGAAGATCCGCTCGAACTGCTCGAAGCCGATCCAGGGGCTCTCGAAGATGGCGACGAA
The DNA here is from genome assembly GCF_044391385.1 of Streptomyces sp. NPDC018693. Taxonomy (NCBI): domain Bacteria; kingdom Bacillati; phylum Actinomycetota; class Actinomycetes; order Kitasatosporales; family Streptomycetaceae; genus Streptomyces; species Streptomyces sp. NPDC018693. Next base: position 67,050 of record NZ_JBIRZZ010000011.1, read on the forward strand.
GCCGTTCTCGCTGAGATACGGGTCGTAGTCCTGGAAGGCGACCACATTGCCCAGGATCGGGATGTAGTTGAACACCAGGACCAGCAGCACCGTCGGCAGGACCATCAGGAGCAGCGTGCGGTCACGCCTGAATCTGAGCCGGAAGCCCAGCTTCCCCGAGCGCTTCTCGTCGCTCGGCCGGGGCCCGGCGGCGCCGGATGCCGCCGGGGTCTTCGTCGTCTGAGCCTCGGCCTTGGACCGGGGCACCGTGCTGTGGGACACGGCCTTCTCCTTGCCTCAGCCGCGGGTCAGCTCGCCGAGCCGTTGTCGTCGAGCAGCTTCTGGTACCAGTCGCGCAGGCCGTCGCCGCCCTGGCTCTTCCAGTCGGACACCGCCTGCTGCACATCGCTGATCTTCTTGCGGCCGCGCACGACGTCGTCCTCCAACTGCTCGAAGTCGTCGGCGAGGTTGGTCCAGCGGTTGGGTTCGGTGATGGTCAGCCCGAAGAAGGGGCTCTTCTTGGTGAAGGCGCCCATGCGCTGCTGCCACTCGACGGTCCCCCGGGTGATGTCGGGGAACTCCGGGCGGGCCATGAACGCGGCCGGGTCGCCGGTGTAGTCGAAGGCGCCGTTGACCTCGTTCACACCTTGTTCGGTCTTGACCGGCAGGCCGTCCTTCATCTCGAAGTCGATGCCCTCGACGCCGTAGTTGGTGAGCATCCACTCCTTGGTGCCGTACGGGGCGGCACAGAAGTTGGCGATGGCGAGGAAGTCCTTGATCTGCTGCTCGGACGCTTTGTTGCTGATGAAGGTGAAGATGTTGGCGGGCTGGCTCGCCCAGAGGGTCGGGTCACCGCCGTCGGGGCCGAAGTAGTCGAAGACGCCCATCTCGAAGTCCGGGTTGGAGGTGCGCTGTTCGGAGGTCGCGCCCCACCAGCCGGAGATGTTGCCGTTGAAGACGAGGGTCTGGCCGGCCGTGAACCGGTCCTGAGGGTTGCCGCCCGTCTTGCCGGAGATGGCGTCCGGGTGGACCACCTTCGCCGCGTAGAGCTTGCGGGTCCACTCCAGGGCTTCGAGGTACTCCTCGGTCTCGATGCGGTTGACCAGCTTGCCGTCGACCAGGCCCCACCACAGCGCCTTGTCGCCGCCCGAGAAGACGCCGAAGATGTTGAACGCCGACCACTTCATGTCGTCGCAGGCCCACAGCTTGTTCCTGGCGTCGGTGGCCTCCTTCGCCCAGGACAGGAACTCGTCCGGGCTCTTCGGGGGGGTGTAGCCCTTCTGATCGAAGAGGTCCTTGCGGTACATCGGCGCGATGTCGCTGACGTACGAGGCGGGCATCGGTATCGCGCGCAGCTGGCCGCCGAAGATGGCGCGCTGCCACGCCTCGGTGGGTACGGCCGCGAGGTTCGGGTAGTCCTTGACCTTGTCGCCGGACAGGTAGGGGCCGAGGTCGGCGAACTTGGCGTTGATGGCGCTGGGGATCCGGCCCATCATGTTCCAGCCGGGGACGACCACCGCGTCGGGGATGTCGCTGGAGGCGAGGACCGCGCCGAGCTTCTGGTCGTAGGTGACGCCGTCCTGGTTCTGCCAGGTGACCTCGACGCCGATGGCCTCGTTCATGGCCTTGTAGTACGGGTTGTCGCCCTTCGGCGGGGTCCCCCAGAAGGGAGAAAGGATCTTCAGCTTGCCGCCGCTGCCCATCTTCTCCGCCACCGAGGTCTTCAGCTCGGCGAGGGGGATGGCCTTGGTGAAACCGACCGCGGAGCCGTTCTTCGAGGGGATGTCGGGGGTGACGACGCTGGAGGCCACGAAGGTCGGAAGGAGCTTCTGGGCGTCCTTCCCGGAGGTGGTCCCGTCCTTGCGGCCCTTCTGTCCGTCGCCGCCGCACGCGGCGAGCAACGGCATGCCTCCCGCCACCGCTGCGGTGACGACCGCGGTGGAGGCGAGGAAGCTTCTCCGGCTGGGCCCGGAGGAGACGGAAGCGGCGTTCGGCGTCATTGCGTCAACCCTTCATGGCGCACCAGGACACCCGGCGGTGGCCGTCGGCTGTGGTGTCGTGTCTGGAACTGGCTGAGCTGAAGCGTTCCCCCCGGCCTTGGACGTCGCAGGACTGCCCACCTCCCCGGTGGCGGTCCCTGGTCGAACGAGGCAGTCGAAGCGCTTCGATGTTGCTGTGAGGTTAAGTGAAGCCATGGGGGGGCACAAGGGTCGATGGGAGAATTCCTCGGAGGCGTAAGGCCCCTCGCTCCGGATGTGCGGTACTTGAAATAACGGTACGGAGACGAACTTGTTGCGCCGGGATGTCTTGACACCCACCCTTGCGTCGACTGAGCATCGAAGCGCTTCGAAAGCGTCTCCCCGCTCCATTGCAAAGGGAACCCCACGTGACCGCATCCATGCCGCCCGCCCTGCCCTTCCGCGATCCGCAGCTGCCGTTCGCGAAGCGCATCGACGATCTGCTGTCGCGGCTGACGACGGCCGAGAAGATCTCCTTCCTGCACCAGTTCAGCCCAGCCGTCGAGCGGCTCGGTCTCGCCCCGTTCCGCACCGGCCAGGAGGCCCTGCACGGCGTGGCATGGATGGGCCCGGCGACGGTCTTTCCGCAGGCCGTGGGCCTGGGCGCGACCTGGAACACGGACCTGGTCCGCCGGGTCGGCGAGGCGGTGTCCCGGGAGGTCCGGGCGATGCGCGCCCGCGACGAGCGGGTGGGCCTCAACGTCTGGTCGCCGACGGTCAACCTGCTGCGCCACCCCCTGTGGGGCCGCAACGAGGAGGGCTACTCGGAGGACCCGAAGCTGACCTCGGCCATCGCCGTCGCGTACACGCACGGACTGCGCGGAGACCATCCGACGTACTGGCGCACCGCCCCGGTCCTGAAGCACTGGCTGGCGCACAACAACGAGACCGGCCGTGACGTCACCTCGTCCTCGGTCCGCCCGCGCGTGCTGCACGAGTACGACCTGCGCGCCTTCCGCGAGACGGTCGAGGCGGGCGCGGTGGCCGGGGTGATGCCCGCCTACAACCTGGTCAACGGCCGCCCCAACCACGTCTCCCCGTATCTGCGTGAGCACCTGCGCGCCTGGACCGAGGAGGAGCTGCTGGTCTGCTCGGACGCGAGCGCGCCCTCCAACCTGGTCGACTCCGAGCACTACTTCGACACCCACGAGGAGGCGACGGCCGCCGCGCTCGTGGCCGGCGTGGACAGCTTCACCGACCACGGCACGGACGGCTCGAAGATCGCCGCGCGCGTCCAGGGCGCCCTCGACCAGGGCCTGCTGACCGAGGCCGACCTCGACACGGCGGTCCGCCGCCAGCTGTCGGTCCGCTTCCGCCTGGGCGAGTTCGACGGGTACGACGAGCCCGGTGCCTTCGACACGCCCGAACACCGGGCCCTCGCCCAGGAGGCCGCCGAACAGGCGATCGTCCTGCTGCTCAACGACGGAGTGCTGCCACTCGCACCCGACACCCGGATCGCGGTGGTCGGCGTGCTCGCCGACGAGTGCAAGCTCGACTGGTACAGCGGCACCCTGATCCACCGCTCGACGCCCCTGGAGGGCCTGTACGAGCGGTTCGGGGCCGACCGGGTGGAGTTCGCGGAGGGTGTGGACCGGGTCCGCCTGAAGACCTCGGCCGGTACCTTCCTGCACGTGCCGGAGGCGGACGCGGCCGACGCGGTGCGCGGCGCCGAGGGCGCCCTGGACCCGGCCCTGCTGGCCGGCCGTACCGATCTGCCGCCGCTGACCACGGACGCCGAGGGCACCGAGCTGGCGCTCGTCGGCTGGGGCGAGGGCCTGCTCACCCTGCGCGCCCCCGACGGCCGCTATCTCTCGGTCGCCGAGGACGGCTTCCTGCGCGCCTCCGCCGACCAGCCGGGCGGCTGGGTCGTGCAGGAGACGTTCCGTCTCGAACCCCACGACGGCGGTCACCTCCTCAGGCACGTCGGAACAGGCCGCCCTGTGTCAGTCGGCGCGGACGGTGTGAAGGTTGCCGACGATGACGACGTGAGCCCGGAGGTCTTCGAGCTGGTCGTCGCCGAGCGCGGCGAGGAGGCGGTGGCCCGCGCCGCCGCGGCGGCCGACGTGGTCGTGGTGGTGGCGGGCAACGACCCGCACATCAACGGCCGCGAGACCGAGGACCGTACGACCCTGCGGCTGCCCGACCATCAGGAGCGCCTCCTGGAGGCGGCCCGCACGGCGAACCCGCGCACGGTGCTGGCACTGGTGTCGGCCTACCCGTACGCCTTCGAGCCGGGCCGGCTCTCGGCCGCCCTGTGGACCGCACACGGCGGCCAGGCGGCCGGCACCGCCCTGGCCCGGGTCCTCGCCGGTGACGTCTCCCCCGCGGGCCGCCTCCCGCAGACCTGGTACGCGGACGACGCCGACCTGCCCGACCTGCTCGACTACGACGTGATCGGCTCCCGCCAGACCTACCTGTACTTCGAGGGCACCCCCCTCTTCCCCTTCGGCCACGGCCTGTCGTACGCCTCGTTCGGCTACGCGGACCTGTCGGTGGAGGTCGCCGGGCATGGCCTGCGGGTGACCTTCACGGTCACCAACACAGGCGATGTGACCGCCGACGAGGTGGCCCAGCTGTACTCCCGCGCGGCGGATCCGTCGGCCCCCCGTCCGCGCCGCGAACTGCTGGCCCACCGCCGTCTGACCCTCGCCCCCGGCGAGCGGGCCGAGCTGGCCTTCGACGTCCGCCTGTCCGCCTTCGAGTTCTGGGACGTGGCGCGCGGCGCCTGGCGCCTGGAGCCGGGCCCGTACGACGTCCTCGTGGGCTCCTCCAGCGAGGACATCCGCCTGCGTACGACGGTCACGCTCGACGGCGAGCCCGCGGCCCCCCGCCCGGTGCTGAGCCACGGCCTGTCCGCCGCCGACTTCGACGAGCAGAGCGGCGCGGACATCGTCGACCGTACGAAGGTCTCGGGCGACGCGGTGACCCCGGCGTCCGGCGGCACGGCCGAGCTGGTCTACCGCGCCTGCGACTTCGGCGGCGGCACGAAGGCCGTGACGGTCGAGGTCTCCGGAGAGGGTGAGGCGGAGCTGCTGGTGAACGGCCACACGGCCACCATCACGGCGCACACGCCGGACCCCTACGCCTACACCACTGTCGAGGCCCCCCTGCCCGCCGAGGGCGTCCACGACCTCCACCTCAGACTGCGCGGCCCTCTGCGGCTCGCGCACGTCGGCTTCTCCGGTTGAGGGTCCGGAGAAGCCGACACCAAAAGAAGGGGTCCGGCACCGGAAGGCATCGGTGCCGGACCCCTTCGCAGGGACAGCGATCTCGCGTCACTCACGACTGTACCTGAAAATGGTTCCCATTAGCCAGGGGTCAGTCGTGCCAAAAGCACCCGCACGACCGTCGTCTCCCGGTCCGGGTCGGTCAGAGAGCCAGACCCGTGAGGACCAGGACGCGCTCGTAGGTGTAGTCGTCCATCGCGTACTTGACGCCCTCGCGGCCGACGCCGGACTGCTTGGCGCCGCCGTACGGCATCTGGTCGGCGCGGTAGGACGGTACGTCGCCGATGACGACGCCGCCGACCTCGAGGGCGCGGTGGGCCCGGAAGGCGGCCTGGAGGTCGTGGGTGAAGACGCCCGCCTGGAGGCCGTACTTGGAGTCGTTGACGGCGGCGAACGCCTCCGCCTCGCCGTCGGCCTTCTGCACGGTGAGGACCGGGCCGAAGACCTCCTCGCAGGCGAGGGTGACATCGGCCGGTACGTCGGTGAGGACGGTCGGCGCGTAGGAGGCGCCGTCGCGCTTGCCGCCGGTGAGGAGGGCGGCGCCCGCGCTCACCGCCTCGTCGACCCACGACTCCACGCGCTTGGCCGCGTCCTCGCTGACCAGCGGACCGACGTCGGTGGCGGCGTCGGAGGGGTCGCCGGTGATTTGCGCCTCGACGGCGGCGACGATGCGCGGGAGCAGGCGGTCGTACACCGAGGCGTCGGCGATGACCCGCTGCACCGAGATGCAGGACTGGCCGCCCTGGTAGTTGGAGAACGTGGCGATGCGCGTGGCCGCCCAGTCGAGGTCGGCGTCGCTCGCGAAGTCGCCGAGGACGACCGCGGCGGCGTTGCCGCCCAGCTCCAGGGTGAGGTGCTTGCGCGGCACCGAGTCCATGATCGCGTAGCCGACCTTGTCGGACCCGGTGAAGGAGATCACCGGCAGCCGCTCGTCCTGGACGAGCGCGGGCATCCGGTCGTTGGCGACCGGCAGCACGCTCCAGGAGCCGGCCGGCAGCTCGGTCTCGGCCAGCAGTTCACCGAGGATCAGGCCGGACAGCGGGGTGGCCGGGGCCGGCTTGAGGATGATCGGCGCGCCGACGGCGATGGCCGGGGCGACCTTGTGGGCGCACAGGTTCAGCGGGAAGTTGAACGGCGCGATGCCGAGCACGACGCCCTTGGGGAAGCGCCGGGTCAGGCCGAGTCGGCCCTGGCCGCCGGCGTCTGTGTCGAGCCGCTGGGCCTCGCCTCCGTTGAAGCGCCGGGCCTCCTCGGCCGCGAACCGGAAGACGGAGACGGCACGGCCGACCTCGCCGCGCGCCCACTTGACGGGCTTGCCGTTCTCGGCGGAGATCAGCTGGGCGATCTCCTCGGTGCGCTCGGCCAGCCGCCGGCTGACGTGGTCCAGGGCGGCGGCGCGGACGTGCGCCGGGGTGGCGGCGAACTCGCCCCGCACGGCGTACGCGGCGGCCACGGCCTCCTCGACCTGCGCGTCGGTCGGCACGCTCACCGTGCCGACCAGGCGGCCGTCCCACGGGGAGGTGACGTCGAAGGTGTCCTCACCGGTGGCCTGGCGGCCGGCGAGCCAGAAGGCGTGGGTGGAAGTCATTGGTGATTCCCGGCCCTTCCGCGTTTGGGGGTGTGTGCTGGGGCTTTCGGGTCCACGGTAGGGGCGGGGAGGCGGCGGGGCGGTTGTCCGGGGCGTACTAGTGGCGGGTAGAGGTGCGCCGGTTTGGCGCGGTGGGGACGGGCGCGCGACGCAACACCAACCACACCAACCCCACCAGCATCACACCCAGACACCAGCTGGCCACCACATCGAGCGGCCAGTGGTAGCCCCGCCGCACCAGCCCGTACGACACCCCGAGCACGAGCAGCAGCGCCGCGGTGACGGCCAGGCGGCGGGCGAGCAGCGTGCCGAGCCAGGGCAGCAGCACCAGTGCGGCGGCCCCGTACGCGACCGCCGCGGTGGCCGTGTGCCCGGACGGGAAGTACCCGGTGGCGGGTGGCTCGACGGGCGTCGCCGGCCGGTCGGTCCACGCCTTCACCGGTACGACGGTCAGCGGCACCAGCGCCATGACGGCGAGCGCGGCGACGGGCGGCAGCCACCAGCGCGCCACACCGGCGCCACGCCGACGCAGCCCGGCATAGCCCGCCGCGACCGCCAGCGCCGGCACCGCGACCTGCACATTGCCGAGGTCGGAGAGGAACTCGGAGGCCCTGTCGACCTCGACCAGGGCGCCGCTGAGCCGCTCGTCCAGATCCAGCAGCGGCCCGCCGACGAGGACCTGCCAGGTGAACAGGGCGAACAGGAGGGCGGGCAACCCGAACAGGGCGGCGAGGGGAAAGGCGCGTCGGCGGACCGTCTCCGGCTCCTGCGTCTCCTGCTGCGGCGGACTGGTCGTCATGGGTTCCAGCTTGTCAGGAACTCTGAATCACCTGCCGGCGAGGTCGGCCCGGGCAGGGGCGCGGTCGGCACCGAGGGCGTCCGGCACCGTGACGGCGTCCTCCGCGATCCGGGCGATCGGGTACGGCTGTTCGTCGTACGCCCAAGGCCGGCCGACGCCGGACGCCTGGCGCCCGTGATCAGCAGGAGCTCAAAAAGAAAGACCCCGGTCTGCGCCGGGGCCTGTCAGGAAGAAGGAGGAGGAATGAAATGGAGGAAGGAGGTCGGCCACCCCGGAACAGGGGGGGGTGGTTCCGAGGTGGCCGTCCGGATCGGAAGTGCCGCGCGCCCCGGGGGGTTTGGGGCGGGCGGCCGTCCGATCGGTGAGGAGATCCGGAGCCTCACGGCCCCGGTGTGCGCGAGGGCACGACCAGGTCGAAGCTGGGGAGGCCCGGCCTGGTGCCGTCCACAGTCCCCTGTGGGCGGGGTGTATCTCTCATCTGCCTAGAACCTACGGCAGGGTCAGGCCGGACGACAGGGTCCATTCCGTCCCGCCATCCACCTCGCACACCTTCTTCACACGCTCTGCAGCGCCTGCTCGATGATGTCCAGGCCCTCGTTGAGCAGGTCGTCGCCGATCACCAGCGGCGGCAGGAAGCGCAGCACATTGCCGTAGGTACCGCAGGTCAGGACCAGCAGGCCCTCGGCGTGGCACGCCTTGGCGAGCGCGGCGGTCGCCTCAGGGTTCGGCTCCTTGGTCGTACGGTCCTTGACCAGCTCGATGGCGATCATCGCGCCGCGGCCGCGGACGTCGCCGATGACGTCGAACTTCTCTGCCATGGCGGTGAGGCGGGACTTCATCGTCGCCTCGATCGACTTCGCCCTGGCGTTGAGGTCCAGCTCCTTCATCGTCTCGATGGAGCCCAGCGCGCCCGCGCACGCCACCGGGTTGCCCCCGTACGTGCCGCCGAGGCCGCCCGCGTGCGCGGCGTCCATGATCTCGGCGCGGCCGGTCACGGCGGCCAGCGGCAGACCGCCGGCGATGCCCTTGGCGGTGGTGATCAGGTCGGGGACGATGCCCTCGTCCTCGCACGCGAACCACTGGCCCGTACGGCAGAACCCGGACTGGATCTCGTCCGCGACGAAGACGATGCCGTTGTCGTTGGCGAACTTCACGATCGCCGGAAGGAAGCCCTTGGCGGGCTCGATGAAGCCGCCCTCGCCGAGGACCGGCTCGATGATGATCGCGGCGATGTTCTCCGCGCCGACCTGCTTGGTCATCTGGTCGATGGCCTGCGCGGCGGCCTCGGGGCCGGCGTTCTCGGCGCCGGTCGGCCAGCGGTAGCCGTAGGCGACCGGCACCCGGTAGACCTCGGGGGCGAAGGGGCCGAAGCCGTGCTTGTACGGCATGTTCTTCGCGGTCAGCGCCATGGTCAGGTTGGTGCGGCCGTGGTAGCCGTGGTCGAACACGACGACCGCCTGGCGCTTGGTGTAGGCGCGGGCGATCTTGACCGCGTTCTCGACGGCCTCGGCGCCGGAGTTGAACAGGGCCGACTTCTTGGCGTGGTCACCCGGGGTGAGCTCGGCGAGCGCCTCGGCGACCTCCACGTAGCCCTCGTACGGCGTGACCATGAAGCAGGTGTGGGTGAAGTCGGCGAGCTGCGCGGAGGCGCGGCGTACGACGGCCTCGGCGGAGGCGCCGACGGACGTGACCGCGATGCCGGAGCCGAAGTCGATCAGGCGGTTGCCGTCGACGTCCTCGATGATGCCGCCGTCCGCGCGCGCGGTGAACACCGGCAGCACCGAGCCCACCCCCTGCGCGACCGCGGCGACACGGCGGGCCTGCAGCTCCTGCGACTTGGGGCCGGGAATGGCGGTGACGACGCGGCGCTCCTGCGGAAGGGCGGTCATGCGGGGCTCCTGGGGGTCTTGCGGGCACTTGTCTTCTTTTCTCGCAGGCTAGGGCGGGTCATGAGGGGTGGGCATGCTCCATGTGGGCGTTTTCCCGACGCCCCCTTGTCCGCCATGGACATAGCCAACCGAACCCCGATTCACCCACCCCCGGCCGCGTACCGGTGAACTCCCCTTGCCGGGGCGTTAGATTGACCGCTGATGGTGGACGGAACGGCTGGTCAGGGGGCAACGCTCGATGGACAGGGACGGCACGCAGGACACACGCGGCACCGCTGACCGCGCGATCCCCCGCCCGGCCGGCCCTCCACCCCTGGTCCCACCCCCGCCGCAGCACCGCCCTGACGTGCGGACACCGGTCGCCGAGTGGCTGGACGCGCCGCGCGCGGAGGCCGGGCCGGGTATCTGGCGGTTCCGGTACACGGCACCGCCCCCGCCGTCACCGAGCCGCAAGCTGGCGCCGGAGACCGTGCTCGGCCTGGCCATTCCCCTGATCGTCGGCGTCATCCTGCTGACCCTGTGGGCAGAAGGGCTGTTCCCGTACAAGACCGCGCTGATCCGCGTCCTCACCCCGGACGACTGGTGGTACGCGGGCACGGTCTGGCCCCGGGACAACACGGCATGGGAGCCGCTCGCCGCGCTGCACACCATCGACAGGGGCTTCTACATCGTGGTGGTCTGCGTCATGGGCTACCTCGGCAGCTGGACGACCTTGTTCCGGCACCTCCTGGCGCGCTGGCAGCAGCCGACCCGTGCGGTCATCACGGCGGTGAGCGCTCTGGTCATGCTGGCCCTGGTGTGGCCCCGCGCCTTTCCGCTCGTCGACGGCAACCCCCTGCCGATCGCCGATACCGTCTTCACGTTCGTCGCTCTTGTCGCCGGTGGCTGGGAAATCGTCGCATCGCCGCTGGTCACCTTCACGCTACGGACTCTGATCACGCTCGCCGTCCTGTACCCCTTCGCCCGCGCAGGCGACTGGATCCCCCTGCTCAAGCAGTGGCGGTCCACCCGGGCCGCGGGCCCTCGCCCCTCCGCCACTCCCACCACCGCTCCCCGCTCCCAGTGGCCCGACCTCCGGGACGTCGGTCAGCACGAGGCCGCTGATCTGCTGGCCTCCGAGGTCGTGGGCGGGCGGATGAACGACGTCGACTGCACGCGGGTCAGCCACGCCTTCGCGGCCGCCAGGCGCGACGCGGAGCTGGCCGGCTTCCGGGACACCGTGCTGCGGTACGCCGGTGCTGCCTGGACGCATCCCTCCGGGCAGCGGGACCTGGGCCGGCGGGACGCGCGGCATGATCTGCTCGTCGGGCAGGTGCGGATCGGGCGGTGGGTGGCCGGGGAGCGGGCGCCGCGGGCGTATCACGACGCGGGGGCGGCGCTCGGGCCGGAGGTGTTGGGGACGTCGTTGCTGGCCGTGGGCCCGTCCGGGTCGGGGAAGACCCGCACGCTCGTCGAGCCGGTGACCGAGGCGCTGGCGCTGCAGGCGCTCACGGGACGGTGCGCGGTCGTCGCCGTGTCCGCCCCGGGTCGCCCGCTCGGCGCGGACGCCGCCTTCGACGTCGTCGTACGGATCGGTGACCCCGCGTCCGTGTACGACCTCGATCCGTACGCCGACTCCGACGATCCGGACGAGGCGGCCGACATCCTCGCCGAGGCGCTGGTCGGCGACCTCGACACGGTCGGCGGGCAGAGCGCGGCCACCGCGCTGGCCCAGCTGCTCGGCCCCTACCGGGCGGCGCACGGACGCTTCCCGACCCTGCCGGAGCTGCGCGAACTGCTGGAGGGGGAGGAGAGCGCGCTGTCCGCGCTGCGGGAGGCGCTCGCCGCGCGCGGCGACGACGTCATGCGCCGCGAGCTGGACGCGCGCGTCCGGCAGACCGGCACCCCGGGCGACGCCGGCCGCGCCCTGGCCGACCGGCTGGCACTGCTGAACCGGCCGGTGTTCGCGGACTTCTTCGGCGGCGGCACGGCCCGGCCGTTCTCGCTGCGCGCGATCGCCCACCACCCGCTGCGCGTCCGGATCGACCTGCCCGAGCGCGGCCACGAGGAGGCCGGCCGGCTGATCACCCGGCTGGTCCTCGCACAGTTCCACACGGTCGTACGGCACTCCGGGCGCGCCCACTTCGCCGGGCTGGTCCTCGACGACGCGACCGGCGCGGTCACCGCCGAGTCGGTACGCCGCATCCAGCGGCTGCGCTCCCAGAACGCGGGCGTGCTGCTGACCCTGCGCTCGGTCGGCGACGTCCCGGAGGCGCTGCACGGCCCGCTGTACGGGGCGGTCGGCTGCCGGATGGCGTTCTGCGGGATCACCACCTGGGACGGCAGCCGGTTCGCGCAGACCTGGGGCACCGAGTGGGTGGAGACCACGGAGGTCGCCAAGCACACGGTCTTCGCGGACCAGCCGATGACCCGGGCCATCCACGCGCTGCGCAAGCTGGTGACGGGCAAGGCGGTGACGACGGACGCGGTGACCGTGCGGCAGGTGGAGCGGGAGCGGTGGTCGGCGTCGCAGCTGGCGCACGAGGTGCCGCCGGGGCACGCGGTGCTGTCGCTGACCCGGGTGGACGGTGAGCACACGCCTCCGCTCCTGGTCGACCTGCGGGGCTGAGAAGACGCGCCGGGGACCCCTCCAGTGAGGCAGAATCGCCCTAGGCCCTTCATACGCTGCGGCCAAGTGATCAAACCCGCTCCCTCGCTGACCTGAAGGTCCCATGCCGCCCACCCTCGCCTCGCTCGTCCACCACTCCGCGCTCAAACTGACCGTGCGCGCGGGCGAGGACCGCCTCGACGTGCCCGTGCGCTGGGCGCACGTCAGCGAGCTCGCCGACCCCGTGCCGTACATGGAGGGCGGGGAGCTGCTGCTGATCACCGCGCTGAAGCTGGACGCCGAGGACCCCGAGGCCATGCGGCGCTACGTACGGCGGCTGGTCGGCGCCGGGGTGGTCGGGCTGGGCTTCGCCGTCGGGGTGAACTACGAGGAGATCCCCAAGGCGCTGGTCGACGCGGCCGAGGAGGAGGGGCTGCCGCTGCTGGAGGTGCCGCGCCGCACCCCGTTCCTGGCGATCAGCAAGGCGGTGTCGGCGGCGATAGCAGCCGACCAGTACCGGGCGGTCACGGCCGGCTTCGCGGCGCAGCGCGAGCTGACCCGGCAGGCGCTGACGGCCGGCCCGGAAGGGCTGCTCGCCGCGCTCGCCGCGCAGGTCGACGGCTGGGCGGCGCTCTACGACGCCTCAGGGGCCGTCGTCGCGACCGCACCGGAGTGGGCGGGCCGCAGGGCGGCTCGGCTGACCGCCGAGGTGGAGCGGCTGCGGGAGCGGGCGGCGCCCGCGTCGGCGGTGGTCGGCGGCCCGGAGCACTCCGACCACGACGACCGGGTGGAACTGCACTCGCTCGGCACCGGCCGACGCCCGCGCGCCGCTCTCGCGGTCGGCACGGCCGCCGCCCTCGGCACGGCCGAGCGCTACGCCGTCCACTCCGCGATCGCCCTGCTCACCCTCACCACCGAACGCTCCCGCTCCCTGCACGCGGCCGAACAACGGCTCGGCACGGCAGTGCTGCGCATGCTGCTCGCAGGCGAGCCGGACCACGCCCGGGCGGTCGCCGGAGACCTGTACGGGGAACTGCTCGACGCCCCGTTCCGAATCCTCGTCGCCGAGTCGGCCTGGGCGAAGGCGCCCTGGACACCGGCTCAGTCTGCGCCCACCCCCGCCACTCCGGCCCCGGGCGACCCGCTGGACGGCCTCACCGAGGCGGTGGAGTCGGCCGCGGCCCGCTCCGGCGAGGCGGTCCTGGTCGTACCGGAAGGAGCAGGCCGGCTCGTCGTCCTCGCGGCGGACGGCGGCGCCGCGGTCACCGCCTGTACGGAGTACGCGGCAGCCCTGGAAGCCACCCGGACCGTCGGCGGCGTACGCGAGGCGATGGAGGACGCGGAGCTGGTCGTGGGCCTCTCGGCGCCGTCCGGTCCGATCGCTGCGGCCGCCGCCTACAAGCAGGCCGAGCAGGCGCTGTCGGTGGCGCGACGGCGGGGCAGGGTGTGTGTGGAGCACGAGCAGCTGGCCGCCGGTTCGGTGCTGCCGCTGCTCGCGGACGACGCGGTGAAGGCGTTCGCGGACGGTCTGCTGCGCGCCCTGCACGAGCACGACGCGACCGGGCGCGGCGATCTGGTGGCCTCGCTTAGGGCCTGGCTGTCCCGGCACGGCCAGTGGGACGCGGCGGCGGCCGACCTGGGCGTCCACCGCCACACCCTGCGCTACCGGATGCGCAGGGTGGAGGAGATCCTGGGCCGCTCGCTGGACGACCCGGACGTCCGGATGGAGCTGTGGCTGGCGCTGAAGGCAACAGCAACGGACTGACGAACGTTCACCGCAGCGTCGACATCAGGGACGCGCCGGTGCCGACCAGCGGGCGGCGGTCTCAGCTGTCGAAGCCCAGCCCCAGCCGGTCCATGGTCCGCAGCCACAGGTTGCGCCGCCCGCCGTGCGCGTCGGCGCGGGCCAGTGACCACTTGGTGAGGGCGATGCCGGTCCAGGCGAAGGGCTCCGGCGGGAAGGGCAGCGGCTTGCGGCGGACCATCTCCAGCTCGGTCCGCTCGGTCCGTTCCCCCGCCAGCAGGTCGAGCATCACTTCGGCGCCGAACCGGGTGGCGCCCACGCCGAGCCCCGTGTAGCCGGCCGCGTACGCCACCTTGCCCTGGTGGGCCGTGCCGAAGAACGCCGAGAAGCGCGAGCAGGTGTCGATCGCGCCGCCCCACGCGTGTGTGAAGCGCACCCCCTCCAGCTGCGGGAAGCAGGTGAAGAAGTGCCCGGCGAGCTTGGCGTAGGTCTCGGGCCGGTCGTCGTACTCGGCGCGCACCCGGCCGCCGTACGGGTAGATGGCGTCGTAGCCGCCCCACAGGATCCGGTTGTCGGCGGACAGCCGGAAGTAGTGGAACTGGTTGGCCGAGTCGCCGAGCCCCTGCCGGTTCTGCCAGCCGATGGCGTCGAGCTGCTCGGCGGTGAGCGGCTCGGTCATCAGCGCGTAGTCGTACACGGGTACGGTGTACGACCGCACCCGCTTCACCAGGTTCGGAAAGACGTTGGTGCCGAGGGCGACCTGGCGGGCGCGGACCTGTCCGTACGGGGTGCGTACGGCCATTCCGGCGCCGTACGGCTTCAGGGTGAGCGCGGGGGTGTGCTCGTAGACGCGGACGCCGAGCCGCAGGCAGGCCCGCTTCAGGCCCCAGACCAGTTTGGCGGGGTGGACCAGGGCGACGCCCCGGCGGTCGTACAGGCCCGCCTGGAAGGTCGGGGAGTCGACCTGTTCGCGTACCGCGTCGGTGTCCAGGAACTCCACCCCGTCGGCGAGGCCCCGGCGCTCCATCTCCTCGTACCAGTCGCGCAGTTCCCACGCCTGGTAGGTCTCGGTGGCGACGTCGATCTCGCCGGTGCGTTCGAAGTCGCAGTCCAGGGAGTGGCGGGCGACCGCCTTCTCGATCTCGTCGAGGTTGCGGGCGCCCAGCTCCTGGAGTCTGTGGATCTCGTCCGGCCAGCGGGTGAGTCCGTTGGGCAGGCCGTGGGTGAGGGAGGCGGCGCAGAAGCCGCCGTTGCGGCCCGAGGCGGCCCAGCCCACCTCGCGGCCTTCGAGCAGGACCACGTCCCGCCGCGGGTCGCGCTCCTTGGCGATGAGCGCGGTCCACAGTCCGCTGTACCCGCCGCCGACGACCAGCAGGTCGCAGCTCTCGGCGGCGGTGAGGGCGGGTTCGGGGCGGGGCCTGCCGGGGTCTTCCAGCCAGTACGGGACCGGCTGGGCTTCGGAAAGGGATTTCGTACAGTGATTCATGGCGCTTGGGGCCATGATTTCAACTCCCTACAGGGGTTTATGCCTTCTGCTTGTTTCTGCGGTTGCTGATGACCATGGAGGTCAGGACCAGCAGCACGGCGATGAGGAACATGGCCGTACCGATGACGTTGATCTGCACGGGTGTGCCGCGCTGCGCCGAGCCCCAGACGAACATGGGGAAGGTGACGGTCGCACCCGAGTTGAAATTGGTGATGATGAAATCGTCGAAGGAGAGCGCGAAGGCGAGCAGCGCGCCGGCGGCGATTCCGGGGGCGGCGATCGGCAGGGTGACCCGGAGGAAGGTCTGGAACGGGCCGGCGTAGAGGTCCTGGGCGGCCTGTTCCAGCCTCGGGTCCATCGACATGACGCGGGCCTTGACGGCCGTCACGACAAAGCTGAGGCAGAACATGATGTGGGCGATCAGGATCGTCCAGAAGCCGAGCTGGGCGCCCATGTTGAGGAACAGGGTGAGCAGCGAGGCGGCCATGACGACCTCGGGCATCGCCATCGGCAGGAAGATCAGCGAGTTCACGGCGCCGCGGGCGCGGAAGCGGTAGCGGGCGAGCGCGAAGGCGATCATGGTGCCGAGGGCGGTGGCGCCGAGGGTCGCCCAGAAGGCGATCTGGAGGCTGACCGAGAGCGAACCGCACAGACCGGAGACGCCGCACGGGTCTTTCCACGCGTCGGTGGAGAACTGCTGCCATTCGTAGTTGAAGCGTCCCTTCGGTTTGTTGAAGGAGAACACCGTGACGACGACGTTCGGCAGCAGGAGATAGGCGAGCGTGAACAGTCCGGCGATGACCACGAGATGGCGCTTGAGCCAGTTGACGAAGGGCATTTAGACCAGATCCTCCGTCCCGGACCTGCGGATGTAGAAGGTGACCATGAAAAGGATCGCGGCCATCAGGATGAAGGAGAGGGCCGCGGCCGTCGGATAGTCCAGGACGCGCAGGAACTGCGTCTGGATGACATTGCCGATCATGCGGGTGTCGGTGGAGCCGAGGAGTTCGGCGTTGACGTAGTCGCCGGAGGCCGGGATGAAGGTCAGCAGCGTGCCGGAGACCACGCCCGGCATCGACAGCGGGAAGGTGACCTTGCGGAAGGTGGTGACCGGCCGGGCGTAGAGGTCGCCGGCCGCCTCGTGCAGCCGCCCGTCGATGCGCTCCAGGGAGGTGTACAGCGGCAGGATCATGAACGGCAGGAAGTTGTACGTCAGGCCGCAGACCACCGCGAGCGGGGTGGCGAGCACCCGGTCGCCGGAGGTCATGCCGAGCCAGCTGGTGACGTCCAGGACGTGCAGGGTGTTGAGGACCTCCACGACCGGGCCGCCGTCCGCGAGGATCGTCTTCCAGGCGAGGGTGCGGATCAGAAAGCTGGTGAAGAAGGGCGCGATCACCAGGATCATGATCAGGTTGCGCCAGCGGCCCGCGCGGAAGGCGATCAGATAGGCGAGCGGGTAGCCCAGCAGCAGACAGAGGAAGGTCGCGGTGCCGGCGTAGAGCACCGAGCGCAGGAACTGCGGCCAGTAGTCGCCCAGCGCGTCCCAGTAGGTCGCGAAGTGCCAGGTGACCTTGTAGCCCTCTTCCAGGGAGCCCGTCTGCACGGACGTGGACGCCTGGTAGATCATCGGCAGCGCGAAGAAGACGACCAGCCAGAGCAGTCCGGGCAGCAGCAGCCAGTACGGCGTCCAGCGGCCGCGCCTGCGCGGGGGCTTCTTCTCGGGTGCGGCGGGGGTGAGAGGCGGCGGCGCCTCGGTGATCGTCGACATCAGGCGGCCGCCTCTTCCTCGGTACCGGCGGCGTCGACTGTCCCAGCAAGCAGGGACTGGGCCGCGTCCAGCCCGAAGGTGTGCGCCGGGCTCCAGTGCAGGACCACGTCGGCGCCGGGCACGAGGCGGCCGTCGCGCTCGACGTTCTGGACGTAGACCTGGAACTCGGGGCAGGCGGGGGTGTCGATGACGTACTGCGTCGATACGCCGATGAAGCTGGCGTCGGCGATCCTGCCGGTGACGCGGTTGCGGCCGCCGGGGATCTCGCCCGCGTCGTCGGCGTGGGTGAGGGAGATCTTCTCGGGGCGGATGCCGACCAGCACCTTGCCGCCGGTCGTGGTGGGCGCGGCGCAGCGGGCCTCGGGCAGGACGAGCTTGCCGCCGCCCGCCCTCAGGACGATGTCGTCGCCGCTCTTGGTGTCGACCTCGGCCTCGATGAGGTTGGAGGTGCCGAGGAAGTTGGCGACGAACGTGGTGCGCGGGTTCTCGTAGAGGTCGGCGGGCGAGCCGAGCTGTTCGACGCGGCCGGCGTTCATCACGGCGACCGTGTCGGCCATGGTCATGGCCTCCTCCTGGTCGTGGGTGACGTGCACGAAGGTGATGCCGACCTCGGTCTGGATGCGCTTGAGCTCCAGCTGCATCTGGCGGCGCAGCTTCAGGTCGAGGGCGCCGAGCGGCTCGTCGAGGAGGAGCACCTTGGGGTGGTTGATGAGCGCGCGGGCGACGGCGACGCGCTGCTGCTGGCCGCCGGAGAGCTGGTGCGGCTTCTTGCGGGCCTGCTCGCCGAGCTGGACCAGGTCGAGCATCTCCTCGACCTGCTTCTTCACGCTCTTGATGCCGCGCCGGCGCAGGCCGAAGGCGACGTTCTCGAAGATGTCGAGGTGCGGGAAGAGAGCGTAGGACTGGAAGACCGTGTTCACCGGGCGTTTGTGGGGCGGCAGCGCGGTCACGTCCTGGTCGCCCAGCGAGACCGTGCCGCTGGTGGGCTCCTCCAGGCCGGCGATCATGCGCAGGGTGGTGGTCTTGCCGCAGCCGGATGCGCCGAGCAGGGCGAAGAAGGAGCCCTGGGGCACGGTCAGGTCGAGCGGGTGGACGGCGGTGAAGGCGCCGTAGGTCTTGCTGATGCCGGAGAGGCGGACGTCGCCGCTGTTGTCTGTTGTCTTCATCGTCGTCACGCCCCAGTCAGCTTCGCGAACTTCTCTTCGTACTTCGTCTCTTCCTCCGCGCTCAGCGAGCGGAAGGCGCGCGACTTGGCCTGCATGGCCTTGTCGGGGAGGATCAGCGGGTTGTTCGCCGCGTCCTCGTCGATCTTCGCGAGCTCTTCCTGCACGCCGTCGACGGGGCACACGTAGTTGATGTACGCGGCGAGTTCGGCGGCCGCCTTGGGCTCGAAGTAGTAGTCGATGAGCCGTTCGGCGTTGGTCTTGTGGCGCGCCTTGTTGGGGATCAGCAGGTTGTCGCTGGACGTCAGGTAGCCGCTGTCCGGGATGAGGAAGTCGACGTCGGGGTTGTCCGCCTGGAGCTGGACGACGTCGCCGGCCCAGGCGAGGCAGGCGGCCATGTCGCCCTTGGTGAGGTCGGCGGTGTAGTCGTTGCCGGTGAAGCGGCGGATCTGGCTCTTGTCGACGGCCTTCTGCAGGCGGGCGATGGCCGCGTCGTAGTCGTCGTCGCTGAACTTCCCGGGTTCCTTGCCCATGTCGAGGAGGGTCATGCCGACGGTGTCGCGCATCTCGGTGAGGAGGCCGACCCGGCCCTTGAGCCTGGGATTGTCGAGCAGGTCGGAGAGCGACTTCACCTCGGCGCCGTCGAGGGCCTTCTTGTTGTAGGCGATGACGGTGGAGATGCCCGTCCAGGGGTACGAGTAGGCGCGTCCCGGGTCCCAGTCGGGTGACCGGAACTGGCTCGACACGTTGGCGAAGGCGTGCGGCAGGTTGGAGGCGTCCAGCTTCTGGACCCACCCGAGGCGGATGAGGCGGGCGGCCAGCCAGTCGGTGACCACGATGAGGTCGCGGCCGGTGTCCTGGCCGGCGGCGAGCTGCGGCTTGATCTTGCCGAAGAACTCGTTGTTGTCGTTGATGTCCTCGGTGTACTTGACCTTGATGCCGGTGCGCTCGGTGAAGGCGTCGAGTGTGGGATGGTGTTTGCCGCTGTCGTCGACGTCCATGTACTCGGTCCAGTTGGAGAAGTTGACGGTCTTCTCCTTGTCCGAGTGGTCCTCGGCGGACGTGCCGCCCTCGGTCCTGCCGGCCGCGGGGATCCCGCAGGCGCTGAGCGCCCCGAGTCCGCCCAGTGTCAGCGCGCCGCCCGTGGAGGCGCGCAGCAGCGACCGGCGGGTCATGGCCGCGCGGCCGTTGCTCAGGCTGCGCCGCACGGCGGCGGCTCGGGCCGGTGTCAGGCGGTCGTCGGGCTCGTACTGCTCCATGCGCGTGGTGCCCTTTCGGGAGGGTGGGCGGCCGCGGGTCAGGCGGCCTGTCTGCTATCGGTCCCCGAAGACGGTGCGGTGCCAGTCCTTCTCGGCCACCGCGGTGTTGTCGAACATGACGTGCTTGATCTGCGTGTACTCCTCGAACGAGTACGGTGACATGTCCTTGCCGGAGCCGGACTGCCGGTAGCCGCCGTGCGGCATCTCGCTGATGATCGGGATGTGGTCGTTGACCCACACGCACCCGGCCTTGATCTCCCGTGTCGCGCGGTTCGCCCGGAAGACGTCCCGGGTCCACGCGGACGCGGCCAGCCCGTACGGGGTGTCGTTGGCCAGGGCGATTCCCTCGTCGTCGCCGTCGAAGGGCAGGACCACCAGGACCGGGCCGAAGATCTCCGACTGCACGACCTCGCTGTCCTGGGGCGCGTCGGCGATGAGGGTGGGGCGGTAGTAGGCGCCGTTCTCGAGCTCGCCCTGGGGAGCCTCGCCGCCGGTCACCACGCGCGCGTAGGCGCGTGCGCGGTCGACGAACCCGGCGACGCGGTCGCGGTGGACGTGGGAGATCAGCGGGCCGAGATCGGTTCTGGCCGCGAAGGGGTCGCCGACGCGGACGGTCTCCATGAGGGCGGCGGTGCGTTCCAGGAAGGCGTCGTACAGGGGCCGCTGCACGTACGCGCGTGTGGCGGCCGTGCAGTCCTGCCCGCTGTTGATGAGCGCGCCGGCGACCGCGCCGTTGACCGCGGCCTCCAGGTCGGCGTCGTCGAAGACGACGAAGGGGGCCTTGCCGCCCAGCTCCAGGTGGATGCGCTTGACGGTGGCGGTGGCGATCTCGGCGACCCGCTTGCCGACGGCGGTGGAGCCGGTGAAGGAGGTCATGGCCACGTCCGGGTGACCGACGAGGTGCTCACCGGCCTGCTTCCCCGTGCCGGTGACGATGTTGACGACCCCGTCCGGGATCCCGGCGTCGGTGGCGGCCTGGGCGAACAGCAGCGAGGTGAGCGGGGTCAGCTCGGCGGGCTTGAGCACGATGGTGTTGCCCGCGGCGATCGCCGGGAGGATCTTCCAGGCGGCCATCTGGAGGGGGTAGTTCCAGGGGGCGATGGAGCCGACGACGCCGATGGGTTCGCGGCGGACGTACGAGGTGTGGTCGCCGGAGTACTCCCCCGCGGACTGCCCCTGCAGATGCCGGGCCGCCCCCGCGAAGAAGGCGGTGTTGTCGATCGCCCCCGGGACGTCGAACTCCCGGGTCAGCTTGAGCGGCTTGCCGCACTGGAGCGACTCGGCGCGGGCGAAGTCCTCGGCGCGCTCGGCCAGCACGGCGGCGAACCGGTGCAGGGCCTCGGAACGCTCGGCGGGGGTGGCTCCGGACCAGCCCGGGAAGGCGGCGCGGGCGGCGGTCACCGCCGCGTCGACATCGGCGGGGCCGGCCAGCTCGTACGTGTAGACCTCCTCGCCGATGGCCGGGTCGACCACGGCGTGGGTGCGGCCCGAGGTGCCCTTCGTCAGCCGGCCGGCGATGTACTGCGCGCCGGCCGCGAGTCGTTCCTGTGCGGGGAACCGGTCCCGGTTCTGCATGTGGCTCTCCTCCGCCGTCGCCCCTGCGGTGCGCGGGGCGGGTGGCGTAGCTCCAGCTCGATTTGAGTGCCGATCCTGACAGAGGGGCGGCACTCCAACAAGGGATTCCGTTGTTGCCTTTTGGTTACGCGACGGAATCTGTCGACCAGGTGTCGAGTCGTCGCGGAAGACCCGGGACGGTTTGTCAGTGGCGCGTGCCACACTCGCGGGCATGAGTACGAGCACGGGGAAGATCGGATCGCTGGAGGAGCTGGTCGGGGCGGTCCGGGCGGGGGCCCGCGTCAAGTATCTGCACTTCTGGGGGCACCGGCCGCGGCCGGACGGAAGCCTCGGTGCGAGCTGTCTCAGCCAGTGGTGGCCGTCGCCGTTCACCGTCGACGGCGTCACCTATGCGACGGCCGAGCACTGGATGATGGCGGGCAAGGCGCGGCTCTTCGCGGACCCGGAGGCGGAGCGGCGGGTGCTGGCCGCCGACCATCCGTCACTGGCCAAGAAGGAGGGGCGGCTGGTTCGCGGCTTCGACGAGACGGTGTGGGAGCGGGAGCGGTTCCGCATAGTCGTCGAGGGCAGCGTCCACAAGTTCGCCTCGGACCCCGCCCTGCGCGCCTTCCTGCTCTCCACCGGCGACCGCGTGCTGGTGGAGGCGAGCCCGCTGGACCGCGTCTGGGGCATCGGCCTCGCAGCCGACGACGAGGCGGCGTCCGACCCACAGCGCTGGCAGGGCCCGAACCTCCTGGGCTTCGCCCTGATGGCAGCACGGGAGCGGTTGCGCGGGGCATGAGCCCTGGCGTCGGCGGTACGGGCTGTGCGAGGCGGGCTGATCCTTCGGCGCCGACGATTAGGGCCGCGCGGACGCCTCAGCCTTGGGCGCCGACGGTTCGGAAACGCGGGGCCCTGGGCCGTCAGCGCTGGTGGTCCGGGAACACGGGGGGCCTGAGCCCTCAGCGCCGACGCTGGGGCCGCGCGGACGCCTCAGCCCTCAGCGCCGAGGGCTCGGGAACACGGGGCCTGGGCCTTCTGCGCTGGTGGTCCGGGAACGCGGGCGTCTGGGCCTTCAGCGTCTACGATCCAGGCCATCCGGCGTACGAGCCCCCGCCTCCGACCGCCCAAGCCACCCGGGGGCCGAGTCTCGGCCCCCGAGGGTCCAGACCACCCCGGAACGAGCACCGGCCATCGGCGCCGTTCAGCCCATCGGGGCAGGCCGGGCCCCCGACCACCGACGTCCAAGCCATTACACCCGGGCACAAGCGCCGACCGTCGGGCCGTTCATGCCATCCGAGGACCGAGCCCTCGCCACCGGGCGCCCAAGTCACTCAGGGTCAGAGCTCCGGCGGTCCAGGCGCCAGCCGAAGCCATCGGGCGCCGTGTGTTCAGGCGGTGGCGAGGAGGAGCACCATTCCGATGCCGAGGACGAAGCCCGCGGCGCCGCAGATGATGCCGGCCAGGGCGTGGCCCGGGTTGGACGCCTCGCCGCGGTTCGCCTTGGCACGGCCGATCACGCCGAAGATCACCGCGAGCACGCCGAGGACGATCGCGAGGGGCCAGAGGCAGAAGCCGGCGGCCGCGACGATGCCGCACACCATCGAGGCGATACCCATGCCGTTGCTCTCGGGCCGCAGCCCGGGCCAGCCGTAGGGTCCCGGAGGGGGCGGGTAGCCGTACCCGGGAACGCCTGGATAGCCGTACGGCAGGTGTCCCGGACCGTCCGGGGCGATGGGCGGCGGTGGTACGGCGCCGTCCTGGCCGTACGGGGGCGCGAAGGGGTTCGGTGGCGGGTAGGAGCTGAGCGGCGCGCTGAGGGCGGGCGGGGCGAAGGGGTTGGCCGGGGGGTGGGCAGGGCCGTCCGGCAGGGGCGTCGGGCCGGGGAGAGAGATGATCGTTTGCTGGCCGTGAACAGGGGGCGGCGGTGCGGGCTGGTGCTGCACGGCCGGCGGCGGGACCGAGGCCAGGGTGGTGCCGGGGCCGGGTGCCGCGTCCGTCGGCTCCGGGGTCAGCGGGGTCCCGGCCTTGTCCAGCCGTACGTGCGAGGCAGCCATGTCCTCGGCCGGTGCCGGTCCGGAGGCCGCCGCGTGCTCCGGCGCCTCGGGTGCGGGCGCGTCGTCGGACATACGCGGATTCCCCCTTCGTCGGATGTGCCGTCATGGTACGGGCAGGCCCTGTCCCCGCCGGTCCCGGCCTAGGATGATCCCGAGTCACCGATCAGCCGATCACCGCGTCCCGCCCGCCGACGCCAGGCCACCGCCAAAGCCACCGCCGAGGTCGCCGCCGGGGACGCCGTCCCGGGGAGGACCCTTGACCGACCGCAGCGACGCACTCACCGGCCCCACCGCGCCCGCCACGCCGACCGGCCCCACCAGCGACATCGCCACCGGCGCAGCACGCGACACGCACGCCTTCATCGCCGGACTGCCCAAAGCCGAACTGCACGTCCACCACGTCGGCTCCGCCTCCCCCCGCATCGTCTCCGAGCTGGCCGCCCGGCACCCCGACTCCAAGGTCCCCACCGACCCCGAGGCGCTCGCCGACTACTTCAGCTTCACCGACTTCGCGCACTTCATCGACGTCTACCTGTCCGTCGTGGACCTGATCCGCACCCCGGAGGACGTCCGCCTGCTGACCTTCGAGGTGGCCCGGGAACTGGCCCGACAGCAGGTGCGCTACACCGAGCTGACCATCACGCCGTACTCCTCCACCCGGCGCGGCATCGACGCGCGCGCCTTCATGGACGCGATCGAGGACGCCCGCAAGGCGGCGGAGGCCGAGTTCGGGACCGTACTGCGCTGGTGCTTCGACATCCCCGGCGAGGCCGGCCTGGAGGCCGCCGAGGAGACCGTACGGCTCGCCACCGACGACCGGCTGCGCCCGGAGGGCCTGGTCTCCTTCGGCCTCGGCGGCCCCGAGATCGGCGTACCGAGGCCGCAGTTCAAGCCGTACTTCGACCGCGCCATCGCCGCCGGGCTGCGCTCCGTACCGCACGCCGGGGAGACCACCGGCCCCCAGACGGTGTGGGACGCGCTGACCCACCTGGGCGCCGAGCGCATCGGCCACGGCACCAGCTCCGCGGGGGACGAGAAGCTGCTCGCCCATCTCGCCGAGCACCGCATCGCCCTGGAGGTGTGCCCGACGTCGAACATCGCCACCCGCGCGGTCCGCACCCTCGACGAGCACCCCCTGACGGACTTCGTCGAGGCCGGCGTCCTGGTCACCGTCAACTCCGACGACCCGCCCATGTTCGGCACCGACCTCAACAACGAGTACGCCGTCGCCGCCCGCCTCCTCGACCTCGACGAGCGCGGTCTGGCCGACCTCGCGAAGAACGCGGTGGACGCGTCCTTCCTGGACGAGCCCGGCAAGGCGCGGATCAGGGCGGAGATCGACACGTACACCGCCGACTGGCTCGCCCCCTGATCTCCACCCCAGCCGCCGGTCCCCGCACAATGGCCCCATGCAGACGCTGACTGCCGTGGCCCATCGCGGCGACCCCTACCGTTTCCGGGAGAACACGCTCGACTCGCTGCGATCCGCGCTGCGCCTGGGCGCGGACGCGGTGGAGGTCGACGTACGGCTCACCAGGGACGGTGTGCCCGTACTGCTGCACGACGAGACCCTGAAGCGGCTGTGGGAGCAGGACCGGCCGCTGCTGTCGCTGTCGGCCGCGGAGGTGCGGGGGCTGACGGGCGGCGCCGTGCCGACGCTGGCCGAGGCGCTGGCGGCGACCGAGGGCAGCCGGGTGATGCTCGACCTGCCGGGCACCCGCGAGGTGCGGGTCGCCCGCCGGATCGTGGACGCCGTACGGGAGGCCGGTGCGGAGGACCGCGTGTACTACTGCGCCGACGCCCGGGCCATGCTCGCGGTGCGCGCGGCCGACCCGTCCGCCGAGATCGCCCTGACCTGCACCAGCCTCGCTCCCCCGCGCCCGGTCCTGGTCGACGCGGTCCGCCCGCGCTGGCTCAACTACCGCTGGTCCCTGGTCAACCGCGCCCTCGCCGCCCGTGTCCACCACGACGGCCTCCTCCTGTCCGTCTGGACCCCGGACACCCGCCGCACCATGCGCCGCTTGATCGACCTGGGCGTCGACTCGATCACCACCAACCGCGTCGACGTCCTGACGGCCCTGCGCACCATGTGACCGACCTCGCCGAAGACACGATCACCCCGGCACCGCCGAACCTGAAACCGCCCCGCACATGGCTCCCCGGACTCGGCGGCCCCCGGACGACCCCGCGCCACCGACCCCAACCGCCCCGCACACGCCCCCCGACTCGGCGAAACCCGAGACGACCCGGGCCCCAACCACCCCGCACACGACCTCACCGCCCTCGGCGAAGCCCCGACACGCCCCAACCCCAGCAACCCCAACCGCCCCACAAACGACCCCTGGACTCAGCGAAACCTCCAACGACCCCGCGCCACCTACCCCAACCAACCCGCACACGCCCCCGACTCGGCGAAACCCGAGATGACCCGGGCCCCAACGACGCCCCCAGGCCCCACCGGCCGGCCCCACCGGCCCCACACCACCGGCCCCACCGGCCCCACCGGCCCCAACCGACCCGCACACAACCCCAGCGGACCCGGCAAGGCCCCGGACGCCCCCCACCCCGCCCCGTACTGCGCACGTCGGCGGCCCCTCGTACGGTGAAACGAGGAGCAGTGGCCCCCTCTTGTCCCCCCGCCGAGGAGCAAGCGATGGCGGAACCCGCGACGCCGGCCCCCGATGCGCTTGCGGCGGGTCGCGACGCGTTCGGGCGGCGTGCCTGGGCCGAGGCCCGAGAACGGCTGTCGGCCGCCGACGCGCGGGCGCCGCTCGACGCACCGGACCTGGAGCGGCTCGCCATGGCCGCGTACCTCGACGGACACGAGGACGGCGCGGTCGAGACCTGGGAGCGGGCCCAGCTCGCGCTGTGCGAGGCGGGCGAGGTCGGCCGGGCCGTGCGGTGCGTCTTCTGGCTCGGCATCACCCTCGCCCGGTACGGGAACCACGCCCTCGCCGGCGGCTGGTTCGCCCGTGCCGCCCGGCTCCTGGAGGAGTCCGGCGAGGACTGCGTGGAGCGCGG
This sequence comes from Streptomyces sp. NPDC018693, assembly GCF_044391385.1. Lineage (NCBI taxonomy): Bacteria > Bacillati > Actinomycetota > Actinomycetes > Kitasatosporales > Streptomycetaceae > Streptomyces > Streptomyces sp. NPDC018693. The sequence continues at coordinate 93,189 of NZ_JBIRZZ010000011.1, forward strand.
CTACCTCCTGGTGCCGAGCGCCCTGCGGGCCCTGGGGAGCGGCGACTTCGAGGGGGCCCGTGCCGTCTGCGCCGAGGCCGCGCGGATCGCCGACCGGTACGGCGACCCCGATCTGGTGGCCCTCAGCAGGCTCGGCCAGGGCCAGGCGCTCGTCGCCGGCGGCGACGCGGCCCGGGGCACGCCGCTGCTCGACGAGGCGATGGTCGCCGTGACGACCGGCGAGGTCTCCCCCATCGCCGCCGGCCTCGTCTACTGCGCTCTGCTCCTCGCCTGCCGGGACACCTTCGACGTCCGCCGCGCCGCCGAGTGGACCGACGCCCTCAGCCGCTGGTGCGCCGCGCAGCCCGACCTCAAGCCCTACCGCGGACAGTGCCTCGTCCACCGCTCGGAGATCATGCAGCTGCGCGGCGAGTGGACCGATGCCCTGGCCGAGGCGCGGCAGGCGTGCGCCCACATGGCCGGCCGGACCGCCGACCCCGCGCTGGGCATGGCCCAGTACCAGCGGGCCGAACTGCTCCGGCTGCGCGGCGCCTTCACGCACGCCGAGGAGGCGTACCGTCAGGCCGACCTGTGGGGCCACTCGCCGCAGCCCGGCCTCGCCCTGCTGCGGCTCGCCCAGGGCCGTACCGACGACGCCGTGGCGGCCGTCCGCCGGGTGGCGGCGCAGGCCGAGGGGGACCGGGTGCGGCGCGCGCGGGTCCTCTCCGCGTACGTAGACATCGTCCTGGCCGTCGGCGACACCGCAGCCGCCCGGGAGGCCGCCGACGAGCTCGGCAAGGCGGCGGACGACCTGGCCTCGCCGTATCTGCGCGCGGTCGCGGCCGGTGCCCGGGGCGCGGTGCTGCTCGCCGAGGGGGACCCCGAGGGCGCGGGGGAGGCGCTGCGGGCCGCCCTGGCGGCGTGGCAGGAGCTGACGGCCCCCTACGAGGCGGCCCGGACCCGCGTGCTGATGGCCGAGGTCTGCGCCCGGCTCGGCGACCACGACAGCGCCGGGATGGAGCTGGACGCCGCCCGCGCGGTCTTCGCGCGGCTCGGCGCCGCGCCGCAGCTGGCGCGCGTCGACCGGCTGTCCCACCGGGCGTCCGGGGCCCGCGCGCCCGGCGGGCTGACCCCGCGCGAGGTGGAGGTGCTGCGGCTCGTCGCGGGCGGCGCCACCAACCGGGAGATCGCCGCCACGCTCGTCATCAGCGAGAAGACCGTCGCCCGCCATCTCGACAACATGTTCACCAAGCTCGGTGTCTCCACCCGGGCGGCGGCCACCGCCTACGCGTACGAGCACGGTCTCGCCCGATGACCGCGTGGGTGATCCGACCCACGCCATGAGAAAGCGCCGGAATGCGCAATCGACCCGATGTGCCGGTACTGCCGATCCTCCGAGACTCTTCATGAAGTCATAGAGGAGGCAGGCCATGAACAGGACCAGGCCCCATACCGTGACGCACCCGAGCGGACAGTCGGCCAGGGAGCAGCTGCTGACGGCGATCCCGCTCACCGAACACCGGCGCGACCTGGCCGGCGTGTCGACCGCAGTGCTGGAGGGCGGCAGCGGCCCCCCGGTGATCCTGCTGCACGGCGTCGGACAGTCCGCCGTCGTGTGGATCCGGGTGATCCCGGAGCTGGTGGCCGACCACCGGCTGATCGTCCCCGACCTGCCGGGCCAGGGCGCCTCCAGGATCCAGGAGGCCCGGCCACCCACCGCCGACCTGGTGCTGGAGTGGCTCGCGGCCCTGATCGAGGCCACCTGCGCCGAGCCGCCGGTCCTGGTCGGACACAACATCGGCGGCCCCATCGCCGCCCGGTTCACCGCCGGCCACGGCGAACTGGTCGCCGGCCTGGTCCTCGTCGACGCGTTCGGCCTGGGCCCCTTCCGCCCGACCCCCACCTTCGCGCTCTCGGTCGCCGCCTACCAGATGCGCACCAACGAACGCACCCGGGACCGCATGCTCGGCCGCTGCATGGTCGACATCGACGCCGTCCAACGCGACCTGGGCGACCACTGGGACGGCATCGCCGACTACGTGCTCGACCGCGCCCGCACCCCGGAGGTGAAGGCCGCCGGCCGCACTCTGCTGAAGGAGTTCGCGCTGTCGGCCGTACCCGACACCACCCTCGACCGCATCGACGTCCCCACCACCCTCGTCTGGGGCCGCGAGGACCCCGAGACCCGGCTCAAGTACGGCGAGCGGGCCGCCGCCCGCCACGGCTGGCCGCTGCACATCATCGACGACTGCGGCGCCGACCCCGACCTGGAGCACCCCGACGCCTTCGTCGCCGCCCTGCGCACGGCGCTCCCCACCGGACCCGACCAGTGAGAAGAGGGAGTACGACGATGACCGCCCCCACCACCGACGGAATCCGCGCCGCCTGGGACGCCCTCGCCCCCGGATTCGACCGGTACACCACACCACACACCATGGAGTTCGGCGAGCGACTGCTGGACCGGGCCCCCGTCGGCCCCGGCACCCGCTTCCTGGACGTGGCCGCGGGCAGCGGCGCCCTCGCCCTCCCGGCGGCCCGCCGGGGCGCCCAGGTCGTCGCCGTGGACATCTCCCCGGCGATGGTGGAGCGCCTCGCCGCCCGCGCCCGCGAGGAGGGCCTGGCGCAGGTGCGCGCCCTGACCATGGACGGCGAGCGTCTCCAACTGGACGACGGCACCTTCGATGTCTCCGCGTCGCTCAACGGCGTGTCCGTCTTCCCGGACCTGCCGCGCGGGCTCTCCGAGATGGTCCGTGTCACCCGGCCCGGCGGCACGGTGCTGGTCGCCGCGTTCGCGCGGCCGCAGCGCGCCGAGTTCATCGCCTGGACCGTGCGGGCCATCCGGGCGGCCGTGCCCGGCTCGGCGCCGCTGCCCACGGACCCGCCCCCGCTGCCCTTCCAGGTCGCCGACCCGGACCGGTTCGCGGCAGTGCTGCGCGCGGCGGGCCTGGCGGAGGTGACCGTCCGTCAGGCGGTGCTGGACACGGCGTTCGCGTCCGCCGGGGAGCTGCTGGACGTGGTCCGCCACAGCCACCCGGTCGGCGCCCAGTGGGTCACCGGCCTCACCGCCGAGCAGGCCGCCGACGTCCGGCAGATCCTCGACGGCATGCTCCGCGAACGCTCGGGCGGCGCTCCCGGCGCCGTCCTGCACACGGACATGAACGTGGGCACGGGCGTCGTCACACCCGCGAGCGCTGAGGCACCGTCGCCGGATCGTCCGGCGTCTCACGGGTGACGTACTGCGGTACGGGCGTGTCGTCGCCGCCGGTGTCACGGACCAGGCCGTAGCGGAGGGAACCCTGCGGCGGCCCGGACCGGATGTCCTTCTCCACGTCCGTCCATGTGCTGGTGAACACCGTCAACCCATACGACGCCCCACGCTCGTTCACCGTGAGGGTGACACTGCCGTCGACGTAGAAGAACTCGTTCTGCCACATCTGCTGGGTGCCCTCGGGCAGCACGGTGTAGCCGGTGTCGGGGCCGCCCATGCCGGTGACCCGGCCGCCGTCGGCGCTCTCCCCGGTGACGTCGTCCATCCGGCGGCCGCCGCCGGACGCGACGTGGAAGAGCTTGCCCGTCAGGCCGGTCCAGGTGGGCATCACCAGCCCGCCGGCCCGGTCGTGGGGAGCGATCTGCCACCGCACCAGGACGTATCCCCGTCCGCTCAGCGTCACGCTGTCCCCGCGGTGCTGCATCACGGCCCTCGGGCCGCCCGTACTGGTGATCCCCGACTCGGGGCGGCGCGGCAGGGCGCCCGGCGGGGTGTTCGGATCCGGGGCGCTGTCGACGGCGTCGACGACACTGCCGTAGACACCGGTCTTCAGATGGGTCACGGAGGGCGACGGGGACGGCGAGGCGGACGGCGACGGCGGCGGGGCGGCCGAGGGGGGTGGTGCCGCCGGCGTGCCGGTCGCCGTGGGGGCCACCGAGGCACGGGCGGGGGGATCGTCCGGGGTCTGTACGACGACGTAGGCGCCGCCCGCCGCGAGCGTCGCCCCCGCCGTCACCGCTACGGCGGGCTTGGTGAGCGCGGTCAGCACCTTCGCGGACCAGCCCGCCGAGGCGGCCGCGGCCGCCGTCTTGCCGCCGAGGGCGAGGGAGAGCGTGAAGCCGGCCGGGACGGGGACCAGGGCGATGCCGACGAGGAGGCGCTCGGCGGGGACGACGGAGGTGCGGGTGTCGCCGCAGTAGCCGCAGCCCCTCAGGTGCCGGGCCAGCCGCTTGCGCCAGACGGAGTCGGGGCGGCCGTGCCAGCGCGCGGTCAGTTCCCGCAGGTCGGGGCAGGCGCCGTCCAGGGCGCGGACGATGCCGCGGGAGACCTCCAGGCGCTGCTTCATCCGCTGGACGCGGACGGCGGCGTGCTGCCGGGTGATACCGACGGCCGCCGCGAGCTCCCGCCGGGTGAGCTCACCGGCGACCTCCAGCCACCACAGCGACAGCAGTTGCCGGTCCTCGTCGTCGAGCCAGCGCACCGCCTCCGCGACCTCACGTCGCTGCCCCTCCAACTGCAGCCTCAGCACGGTGAGTTCGGCGAAGTCCGCGGTGTTGTCCGGCGTGCGGCCGCTCTCGTCGAGCCGCCGGTCCGTCCTCCGGCGGGCCCGGTCCCGTATCTGCCGCATGGCGATGGCCACCAGCCAGGAGCGGAAGCTGTCCGGGTCGCGCAGGGCGCCGATGTTGTCGACGGCGCGCAGCATCGTCTCCTGCACCACGTCGTCGACATCGGCGTGACCGTTCAGCGCCCGGCCGACGATGTTGTAGACCAGCGGCAGCCATCCCGCGACCAACTCGTCGAGCGCCCGCCGGTCACCGGCCTGCGCCGCGGCGATGGTGGCGTGCCACTGCCGCCCCTCCACATCCGTCCTCATGCCCACACCTTCTCAGCCGGGCCCGAGCTGTTGACAATCCCGGGGATCACAGTGGGGGGACGCCTGGGAGAGGAGGGCGATAACACTTTTTCGCCCACGCGGACATCGAGAGACGACTACTCTGTGCACACCGAACGTCACTCAGGGGAACATCAGTACAGGGGAGGCCATGAGTCGACGCAACGCCGAAGGAAGCACCGGAGTGAGCACCGCGGCCGTGTTCGGCGAGTTGCTGAAGCACTTCCGCGAGGCCGCGTGCCTCACACAGGAGGCGCTGGCGGCCCGGATCCCGTGCGACCGGTCCCATGTCGCCCGCATCGAGGCGGGCACGAGGGTGCCGACGGACACGTTCGCGAAGAACTGCGACGAGCTGCTCGGCACCGGTGGAGTCCTGCTGCGGCTGTGGGGAAAGATCGACTGGTATCCGGAGGTGCAGCATCCGGACTGGTTCCGCCGCAGGGCCGAGATGGACGAGGAGGCCGTGTCGCTGCGGGAGTACCAAGAACGCGTCATCCCGGGCCTGTTGCAGACGCCGGGCTATGCGCATGCGCTGTTCTCGCGGGACACGAACGCGGATCAGGTCGAGGATCGCGTCCGGGCCCGACTCAGCCGCCAGCCGCGCTTCCTGACCGACGACGGTCCGCTGTACATCGCCATCCTGGACGAGAGCTGTCTGCGCAACGGGGTGGGAAACCCGACGGTCATGCGTGACCAATGCGCGCATCTGCTGAGCGTCGGACAGCGACCCAACATCCGTATCCAGGTGGCCCCGGCACGCCTCTTCGGGCTCGTTCGCCCTTGGGGCTCCATGTCGCTGATCGAACTGCCCGATGAGCGGTGGGTGTATTCCGAGACCCTGGATCGCGGCCATTTCCACAACGATCCGGCCACCTACGCGCGCTACAGCCAGATCTATGATGTGCTCAGGGCGGACATCCCGTCAGCCCGCGAGTCCGCAGCTCTGATCAGCGACTTGATGGAGGGTTACGAGCAGCATGGACAGGCACGAACTCACCGCGGCGACCTGGATCAAGAGCAGCTACAGCGACAGCAACGGCGGCAACTGCATCGAAATAGCCCCCGGTTTCCCCGCCGTCGTCCCCGTCCGCGACAGCAAGAACCCTGACGGCCCCACAGTGATCGTCAGCCGCTCGGCCTGGCTGTCGTTCGTCCGGACGGCGCGGTAAGCCACGACACAGGGGAGTTCGCCGTCAGCGCCTCCAGCCGCTTGATCTTCTGCCGTACGACATACAGCGGGATCACACCGAACACCCCGAAGGACATGTCGATGACGGTCCACCAGAACGGGATGCCCCGGAGCGGGCCGCAGATCAGGGCGAGCGGGATGATGCCGGCGCAGGCGATCATGCCGAACTCGATGACCCAGATGTTGCGGACGGGGTCGCGGTAGGGCCCGTAGAAGGCGACCGCGATGACGAGGTGCGCGAAGGCCAGCCAGTCCGTGCCGTAAAGCATGAAGGGGTACTCGGCGTCGACGACGTCGAGGCCCTGGCGCACACGCTCGATCCAGTCCATGAGCCCGGGCAGATGCTCGGGCACGGACAGGGCCCGCAACGCCTCCTCCGTCCAGCGGAGTTCATGGACCAGCGGGAATGCCGTGGCCCCGCTGAGTACCAGGCAGACGACGAAGAAGACCAGCCATGCGCGGATGCCCTTGAGAAGGGCGGCTCTGTCGCTCATGGGGTGAGCCTACGCCTGCTTTTGAACGCGTTCAAAAGTGCCCCCCGCCCGGAGACGCCTGGAGACACTCGTTGCCTGGTACCCCCTAGGGGTATAGGGTATGCGTCGTGGACACCTCGATGAGCCCCCTGAAGAAGATCGGCGCCTTCACCGCAGCGCTCGCGGTGGCCTTCGGCGCGGCCTACGGCATCGGCAGCGCGGTCGGTCCGGTCGGCGCCGACGCGACGGAGAACGCCGCGCACTCGTCGTCCGACGGGCACGGCACGGCGGGCGAGGACAACGGGAAGGGAGAGCCCGGCACTTCCGCCGCACTCCCCGGCGGCCTACAGGTCTCCCAGGACGGCTACACCCTCGACCTGGCGACCAGGACCGTCCCGGCCGGCCGCGAGAGCACCCTGCGCCTCGTCATCCGCGACGCGAACGGCGACCCGGTGACCGCGTACCGCACCGAGCACGACGCGCAGCTGCACCTGATCATCGCCTCACGCGAGCTGACCACCTACCGCCATCTGCACCCGACCCGCGCCGCCGACGGCACCTGGAGCACGCCGGTCGACCTGCCGACGGCCGGTGGCTACCGCGTCTTCGCCGACTTCGTCCCGGCCACCGAGAAGGAGGGCCTGACCCTCGGCGCGGACCTGGCGGTCACCGGCGCCTACCCGGCGACCGCGCTGCCCGCCGCGTCCCGCACCGCGACGGTCGACGGCTACCAGGTCACCCTCGACGGCCCGCTGACCCCGGGCCGGGAGAACGACCTGACCTTCGAAGTCACCCGCGCCGGAAAGCCGGTCACCACCCTCCAGCCCTACCTCGGCGCCTACGGCCACCTGGTCGCCCTGCGCTCCGGTGACCTCGCCTACCTGCACGTCCACCCGCACGAGGAGGCCGAGGGCAGCGCGACCTCCGGCCCGGAGGTCGCCTTCGCGGCGAACGTGCCGAGCACCGGCACCTACCGCCTCTTCCTGGACTTCAAGGTCGACGGCAAGGTCCGCACGGCGGCCTTCACGGTCGTAGCCGGAACAGCGGCGGAGCCGCAGGCGCCGTCCGAGACCCACGCCGAGGACGGCCACGGCCACTGACCCCGGGTCAGGCCGGCCCCCCAAGGGCCGGCCCGCTCGTCCCCCGGATCACCAGCTTGGGATCCAACACCGCCTCCCGGGGCGGAAGTTCGCCGTCGTCCAGCCGCTCCACCGCGAACCGCACCGCGTGCTCCGCCATGAGGACCGCGTCCTGCCGGACGGTGGTCAGGCCGATCGGCATCAGATGGGAGAGGTGGCTGTCGTCGTAGCCGACGACGGACACCTCCCGGGGCACGTCGACGCCCGCCCGGGTCAGGGCCATCAGCACACCCCACGCACACCGGTCGTTGCCCGCCAGGACCGCCGTCGGCAGCGGCCGCCCGCTCTCCCGCTCCGTCAGCAGCAGCCGGCCCGCCTCGATGCCGGACGCCTCGGTGTGGTCGCCGGGGATCACCCGGATCTCCGGGTCCAGTTCGTGCCGCCGCATGGCCGCCCGGTACGCGCGCCGCCGCTCGGCCGAGCCGGGGCCGCGCCCGCCGTCGATGTGCACGATCCGGCGGTGCCCCAGTTCCACCAGGTGGTCCATGGCCTGCCGTACGCCCTTGCCCTCGGCCGAGTGCACGGAGTCGACCCGGGACTGCGCCACCCGGTGGCCGACACAGACCGCCACCGTGCGGTGACCCAGCTCGTCGAGGTCGGCGGCGGGCATGTCAGGGCCGAGCAGGATCACCGCCTCGCAGCGGTGGCTGAGCAGCGCCTCGACCGCCTTGGTCTCGCCCCGGCCGTTGACGGTGGCGGAGAGCAGGACGTCGTAGCCGTGGCGCTCGGCCTCCGGGTAGATGCCCTCGATCAGGTCGGCGTGGAAGGTCTGGTGGACGGTGAACATCACACCGAGCGTGCGACTGCGGCCGCGCGCCAGCAGCCGGGCCGCGCTGTCGGGCCGGTAGCCGATCTCGTCGGCCACCCTCAGCACCCGCTCACGGGTCTCCTGGCTCGCTCCCGGCTGATCGCGAAAGACGATCGACACGAGGGCGCGCGACACCCCCGCCCTCTCGGCGACGTCCGCCATCGTGGGCCGCCGACCGCCCGACGCATTCACCTCAGCACCCACCCTTCGACGCCGCTCACCATACGGCAGCGCGGAAATCTCCTGGCAACCAGCTATTGACATGACATTTGAACGGGGTCATCGTACTCGGACTAGAGCGCGCTAGTAGAGCGCGACAGAAGGGAAATCGTGTGATGCCGTTCGAAGTGCTGACCATGGGACGCGTCGGGGTGGACGTGTATCCGCTCCAGTCGGGTGTGGGGCTGGCGGAGGTCGCCTCGTTCGGCAAGTACCTCGGCGGCAGTCCGACGAACGTCGCCGTGGCCGCCGCGCGGTACGGGCGTTCCGCCGCCGTCATCACGAAGACGGGACGGGACCCCTTCGGTGACTTCGTGCGGGCGGCGTTGGAAGGCTATGGCGTCGACGGCCGTCTAGTCGGTACGTCGGACATCGCGCCGACTCCGGTGACGTTCTGCGAGATCTTCCCGCCCGACGACTTCCCGCTGTACTTCTACCGGCTGCCGAAGGCCCCCGACCTGGACATCCGGCCGGAGGAGCTGGATCTGGCCGCCGTACGCGAGGCCCGGGTCTTCTGGATGACCGGGACGGGGCTGAGCGAGGAGCCGAGCCGGTCGGCGACGCTGGCGGCCCTCGCCCACCGGGCGAAGTCCGGGATCACCGTCTTCGACCTCGACTGGCGGCCGGTGTTCTGGAAAGACACAGCCTCGACCGACCCGGACCGGGCCCGTACCCACTACGCCGAGGCCCTGCGCCACACCACGGTCGCGGTCGGCAATCTCGACGAGTGCGAGGTGGCCACCGGTGAGCGTGAGCCGTACGCCGCCGCTAAGGCGCTGCTGGCGGCCGGTGTGGAGCTGGCCGTGGTGAAGCAGGGCCCGAAGGGCGTGCTGGCGATGGACCGGGACGGCTCGACCGCCGAGATCCCGCCGGTGCCGGTGGACGTGGTCAACGGGCTCGGCGCGGGTGACGCCTTCGGCGGGGCCCTGTGTCACGGCCTGCTGTCCGGCTGGGACACCCGGCGGACCGTGTCCTTCGCCAACGCGGCGGGCGCGATCGTCGCGGGCCGGCTGGCGTGCTCCGAGGCCATGCCGACCGAGGCCGAGGTCGAGGCGAAGCTCCGCGAGGCATCCCTCGCCGTCACCGACGAACGAAAGGCGTGAGGACGTGCTGTCCGACGAGAACGTGACCCGGATCGTGGGCGCCCGGGTGAGCGACCCCGGTGCCATCGCGGCGGCGGCCGCGCGCCGGGTGAGGGCGACCTCGCCGCTGGGCGGACACGGCAAGGCGATGATCATCGCCGCCGACCATCCGGCGCGCGGCGCCAACGGCGTGGGCGGTGACCCGAACGCCATGGCCGACCGGTTCGAGCTGCTGGACCGGCTGTGTGTGGCGCTGGAGCGGCCTGGTGTGACGGGCGTGCTGGGCACCGCCGACATCCTGGAGGACCTGCTGCTGCTCGGCGTCCTCGACGGCAAGAGTGTCTTCGGGTCGATGAACCGGGCCGGGCTCGCCGGGTCGGTGTTCGAGATCGACGACCGGTTCACCGGCTACGACGCCGAGACGATCGCCGCGATGGGCTTCGACGGCGGCAAGATGCTCACCCGGATCGCGCTGGGCGACGCGGCCACCCCGTCCGTGCTGGAGAACACCGCCCAGGCGGTCGACCAGCTCAACGACCGGCGGCTCATCGCCATGGTCGAGCCCTTCCTCTCGGTGTGGCAGGACGGCCGGATCCGCAACGACCTGTCGACGAACGCCGTGGTCAAGTCGGTCACCATCGCCTCGGGGCTGGGCCGGCGCACCGCCTACACGTGGCTGAAGCTGCCGGTGGTGCCCGACATGGAGCGGGTGCTGGCCGCCTCCACCCTGCCCGCCCTGCTGCTGGGCGGCGAGGTCACCGACCCGGACGCGGCGTTCGCCTCCTGGGGCAAGGCGCTGAAGCAGCCCACCGCGCAGGGTCTGGTCGTGGGCCGTTCCCTGCTCTACCCCCACGACGGCGATGTCGCCGGTGCCGTGGACCGGGCGGTGAGTCTGCTGTGAGCGCCAAGTACCACCTGCCGGCGGGCACTTCGGCCGACGGGCCCTACGACCTCATGGTCACGCCGGAGTCAGCCGGCTGGGGCTACTCCGGCCTGAGGGTCCTCACCTTGAAGCCCGGCGAGGCCCACGCCCTGTCCACGTCGGACTCCGAGTTCCTGGTGCTGCCCCTGAGCGGCGGCTGCACGGTCACCGTCGACGGGCAGTCCTTCGAACTCGCCGGTCGGACCAGGGTGTTCGACTCGGTCACCGACTTCGCTTACCTGCCGGGCGAGTCGGAGGCCCTGATCAGCAGCGCGACCGGCGGCCGGTTCGCGCTGCCCTCCGCCCGTACCGAGCGGGGAGGTCACTCGGCTCGGTACGGGCGCAAGGAGGACGTGCCCGTGGAGCTGCGCGGCGCGGGCGCCTGCTCGCGGCAGGTCAACAACTACTGTCTGCCGGGCACCTTCGAGGCCGAGCAGCTGCTGGTGTGCGAGGTCCTCACCCCGGGCGGCAACTGGTCGTCGTACCCGCCGCACAAGCACGACGAGGCCCGCCCGGGCGAGGAGTCGGAGCTGGAGGAGATCTACTACTTCCAGGTCTCCGGTGGCGAGAACGGCTTCGGCTACCAGCGGGTCTACGGCACCCTCGACCGCCCCATCGACGTGCTCGCCGAGGTCCGCTCCGGCGACACGGTCCTGATCCCGCACGGCTGGCACGGCCCGTCGATCGCCGCCCCGGGCTACGACCTCTACTACCTCAACGTCATGGCCGGTCCCGGTCAGGAGCGTGCCTGGCTGATCTGCGACGACCCCGCCCACGGCTGGGTCCGCGCCACCTGGGACTCCCAGGACGTCGACGACCGGCTGCCCTTCGGAGGGGGCGAGCGATGACCACCGTACGACTGACCACCGCCCAGGCCCTGGTGCGCTTCCTGGCGAACCAGTACAGCGAGCGCGACGGCCAGGAACAGCGGCTGATCCCCGGCGTGTGGGGGATCTTCGGGCACGGCAACGTGGCCGGGATCGGGCAGGCTCTGCTCCAGGCGGCCGTCACCGAAGAGGCGGATCTCCCCTATTACCTGGCCCGCAACGAACAGGGCATGGTGCACGCCTCCGTCGCCTACGCGAAGATGCGCGACCGGCTGGCGACCTTCGCCTGCACCGCCTCGACGGGCCCCGGATCGACGAACATGATCACGGGTGCGGCCCTGGCGACGACCAACCGGCTGCCGGTGCTGCTGCTGCCGTCCGACATGTTCGCCACCCGCGCCGCCGACCCGGTGCTCCAGCAGTTGGAGGACACCCGGGGCGGGGACGTCACCGTCAACGACGCCTTCCGCGCCGTGTCGAAGTACTTCGACCGGATCTCCCGGCCCGAGCAGCTGATCCCGGCCGCGCTGGCGGCCATGCGGGTGCTGACCGACCCGGTGGAGACCGGCGCCGTCACCCTGGCCCTGCCGCAGGACGTGCAGGCGGAGGCGTACGACTGGCCGGTGTCCTTCTTCCGGCGCCGGGTGTGGCACGTGGGCCGACCGGTGCCGGAACCGGCGGCGGTCGAGCGGGCCGCGCGGCTGCTGCGTCAGGCCAGGAGGCCGCTGATCGTCGCGGGCGGCGGAGCCGTCTACTCCGGTGCCGAGACCGAGCTGCGGGCCTTCGCCGAGGCCACCGGCATCCCCGTCGCCGACACCCACGCCGGCAAGGGCGCGGTGCCGTGGGACCACCCCTGCGCCGTCGGTGGCATCGGCTCGACGGGTTCGTACGCCGCGAACGAGCTGGCCCGTGACGCGGACGTCGTCGTCGGTATCGGCACCCGGTACTCCGACTTCACCACCGCCAGCCACACCGTCTTCGGCAACCCGGACGTCACCTTCGTCAACCTCAACGTGGCCCGCCTCGACGCCGTCAAGCACTCGGCGGAGCCGCTGGTGGCCGACGCCCGCCTCGGCGTCCAGGCGCTCGCCGGGGCGCTCAGGGACTGGGAGGTCCCCGCCGGGTACCGCGAGCACACCCGACGGCTGATAGCCCGTACCCGGGAGATCGAGGACGGGTGCTTCCACCTGGGCCACGGTCCCCTCCCGGCCCAGACGGAGATCCTCGGCGCCCTCAACGACGTCCTCGACGACCGTGCCGTCGTCATCAACGCGGCCGGTTCCATGCCCGGTGACCTGCAGCAGCTGTGGCGGGCCCGCGATCCGAAGGCGTACCACGTCGAGTACGCGTACTCCTGCATGGGCTACGAGGTCGCCGCCGGTGTCGGCGCGAAGATGGCCGACCCGAGTCGCGAGGTCGTCGTCCTGGTCGGTGACGGCTCGTATCTGATGATGGCTCAGGAGATCGTGACCATGGTCTCCGAAGGGCTGAAGGTCGTCGTCGTCCTCGTCCAGAACCACGGCTTCGCCTCCATCGGCGCCCTGTCGGAGTCGCTGGGCTCGCAGCGGTTCGGCACCAAGTACCGCTACCGGGACGGCGGTTCGGGCCTGCTCGACGGAGATGTGCTGCCCGTCGACCTGGCCGCCAACGCCGCCAGCCTCGGCGCGGACGTCCTGCACGCCACCACCGTCGACGAGTTCCGTGCCGCGATGGAGAAGGCGAAGGCCGCGACCCGCACCACGGTCGTGCATGTCGAGACCGACCTGTACGGCCCGAACCCGCCCGGCCACGGCTGGTGGGACGTCCCCGTCAGCCAGGTCTCCGCCCTGGACTCCACCCGTGCCGCCCACGACACGTACGCCGCGCACAAGCAGACCCAGCGCCACTACCTGTAAGGACCCGCCCCCGTGAACACCATTCCGCACTGGATCAACGGCACCCCGGTCGCCGGCCCGGACACCCAGCCGGTCTTCAACCCCGCCACCGGAGCCGAGCAGGCCCGGGTCGTCCTCGGCGGCGCCGCGGACGTGGACGCGGCCGTCACCGCCGCCGCGAAGGCGTTCGAGACCTGGTCCGAGTCGTCGCTGACGCGGCGCACCCAGGTCATGTTCGCCTTCCGGCAGCTGCTCCTGGAGCACGAGGAGGAGCTGGGCCGGATCATCTCGGCCGAGCACGGCAAGACCGTCGACGACGCGCGCGGCGAGATCGTGCGGGGCCGGGAGGTCGTCGAGTTCGCCTGCGGTCTCGGTGACGTCCTCAAGGGCTCCTTCTCCGACCAGGTCTCGCGTGGCGTGGACGTGCACGACTTCCGCCAGCCGCTCGGGGTCGTCGCCGGGATCACTCCCTTCAACTTCCCCGCGATGGTGCCGCTGTGGATGCACCCCATCGCCATCGCCACCGGCAACACCTTCGTGCTCAAGCCGAGTGAGCGCGACCCGTCCGCCGCGAACTTCGTCGCCGAGCTGTACCGGAAGGCCGGTCTGCCCGACGGTGTCTTCAACGTGGTGCACGGCGGCAAGGACGCGGTCGACGCGATCCTCACCCACCCCGGCATCGAGGCCGTGTCCTTCGTCGGCTCGACCCCGATCGCCACGTACGTCCACGAGCACGCCCGTGCCCACGGCAAGCGGGTCCAGGCCCTCGGCGGCGCCAAGAACCACGCCGTCGTCCTCCCCGACGCCGACCTCGAATTCGCCGCGAACCACATCACCGCAGGCGCCTACGGCTCCGCGGGCGAGCGCTGCATGGCCGTCTCCGTCGTGGTCGCCGTCGGCGCGGCGGCCGACGGACTCGTCGAGGTCCTGCGGCGCAAGGCCCGCGAGGTCAAGGTCGGTCCCGGCGACGCCCCCGGCACCGAGATGGGCCCCCTGGTCACCAAGGCCGCGCAGGAGCGCGTCGAGAACGCCGTCGGCACCGCCGCCGCGCAGGGCGCCACGATCGTCGTCGACGGGCGCGGGCTGAAGATCGACGGCCACGAGAACGGCTTCTTCACCGGCCCGTCCCTCCTCGACCACGTGACCACCGAGATGGACGCCTACCAGGAGGAGCTGTTCGGTCCGGTCCTCGCCGTCGTCCGCGTCGACAGCCTGGACGAGGCGATCGACCTGATCAACGCCAATCCCTACGGCAACGGCACCGCCCTGTTCACCGCCTCCGGCGAGGCCGCCCGTCGCTTCCAGCGAGGCGTCAAGGTCGGCATGATCGGCGTCAACGTGCCGGTGCCCGTGCCGATGTCCTACTACTCCTTCGGTGGCTGGAAGGACTCCCTCATCGGCGACTCCCCCATTCACGGCCACGAGGGCATCCGCTTCTACACCCGTCCCAAGGTCGTCACCACCCGCTGGCCCCAGCAGGCCCAGTCCGTGACCGCCGGCTTCACCTTCCCCACCTCCAGCTGACCCCCCGGTCCCCGATCTTCCCTAAGGACACGCCATGGCAACGGCGCCATCCACTCCCCGCGTCATCGCGGGCAACCTCTGTCTCGGCTCGGCCCCGGACTCCTGGGGCGTGTGGTTCCCCGAGGACGAGCACCAGGTGTCGTACGTCCGCTTCCTCGACGAGCTCGCCGAGGCCGGTTACCAGTGGCTGGAACTCGGCCCGTACGGCTATCTCCCCACCGACCCGCAGCGGCTGAAGGAGGAGCTGGACGCGCGCGGCCTGAAGGTCTCCGGCGGTACCGCCTTCGGCGCGCTGCACCGGCCGGAGGCGTGGGACGAGATGCTCGCCCATGTCCGTCAGGTGGCCGCGCTGACACAGGCGGCGGGCGCCCACCACCTGGTGTTCATCCCGCCGATGTACCGGGACGAGAAGACCGGCGAGTTCACCGAGTCGCCCGAGCTGACCGCCGAGCAGTGGGCGGGCTTCGGCAAGGCCGCCGACCGGCTGGGCCGACTGCTGCTGGACGAGTACGACGTACGGCTGGTGATCCATCCGCACGCGGACAGCCACATCCAGACCCAGCCGGAGATCGAGCGGCTGCTGGGCGAGTCCGACTCCCGCTACACCAACCTGTGTCTGGACACGGGGCACGTGGCGTACGGCGGCGGCGACAACCTGGATCTGATCCGCCGGTTCGGTGAGCGGGTGGGCTATGTCCACATCAAGCAGATGGACCCGGAGATCCTCGCCCAGGTCGCGGCCGAGAAGCTGTCCTTCGGGGAGGCCGTCAAGCGCGGGGTGTGTGTCTCGCCGCCCGCGGGCGTGCCGAAGCCGGCCGACGTGGTGGCCGAACTCGCCAAGCTGGACGCCGAGTTGTTCGTGATCGTCGAGCAGGACCTGTATCCGTGCGCTCCGGAGGTGCCGCTGCCGATCGCGGTGCGCACCCGTGAGCACCTGGCTGGCTGCGGTCTCACCGGCACCCGACGCCCGAGCGGCGCGCGGTAAGGGGGCGGCCGATGGACGTCAGGGACGACGCGACTCAGGCCCCCGCCGTCACGAGCGACGACACCCCGCCCGCCGTCAGGCGACGCCTGCGGCTGATCACGGTCATCGCCACCTTCGGCGGCCTGCTCTTCGGCTACGACACGGGCGTGATCAACGGCGCCCTGCCGTATATGACCGAGGACCTCGGTCTGACGCCGTTCACCGAGGGCATGGTCACCAGTTCGCTGCTGCTGGGTGCCGCGCTGGGCGCGGTGACCGGCGGCCGGCTCTCGGACCAGCGGGGCCGGCGGCGGGCCATCCTGCTGCTGGCGGTGCTGTTCTTCGTCGGCGCGCTGGGCTGCACGCTGGCGCCGACCACCGCGGTGATGGTGGTGGCACGGTTCATCCTGGGTCTGGCGGTGGGTGGCGCGTCGGTGACGGTGCCCGTCTACCTCGCGGAGATCTCCCCCGCCGAGCGGCGCGGGGCGCTGGTCACCCGTAACGAGCTGATGATCGTCAGCGGGCAGTTGCTGGCCTTCACCTTCAACGCGGTCATCGCCCGGGTCGGCGGCGAGTCGGGCGGGGTGTGGCGCTGGATGCTGGTCGTGGCGACGCTCCCGGCGGTGGTGCTGTGGTTCGGCATGCTGGTGATGCCGGAGAGCCCGCGCTGGCTGGCCTCCCAGACCCGCTTCGGCGAGGCCCTGGAGGTGCTCAAGCAGGTGCGTGAGCGGCAGCGCGCCGAGGCGGAGCTGGCGGAGGTGTCCGCGCTCGCCGCGAAGGAGGCGCAGGAGAGCCTGGGCGGCTGGCAGGACATGCGGTCCACGCCCTGGCTGCGCAAGCTGATGTTCGTGGGCTTCGGCATCGCGATCGTGCAGCAGATCACCGGTGTCAACACGATCATGTACTACGGCACCCAGATCCTCACCGACGCGGGCTTCGCCTCGGACAGCGCGCTGACCGCGAACATCGCCAACGGTGTGATCTCGGTGCTGGCCACCTTCGTGGGCATCTGGCTGCTGGGCCGCGTCAATCGCCGGCCCATGCTGATGGTCGGTCAGCTGGGCACCACCACGGCCCTGTTGCTGATCGGCGTCTTCTCCCTCGCCCTGCCGTCCGGTGACGCCCGGGCGTACGCGGTGCTGGCCATGACGGTCACCTTCCTCGCCTTCCAGCAGGGCGCGATCTCGCCGGTGACCTGGCTGATGCTGTCGGAGATCTTCCCGATGCGGATGCGTGGCTTCGGGATGGGCGTGGCGGCCGTGGTGCTGTGGCTGACCAACTTCGTGATCGGCCTGGTCTTCCCGTCGCTGGTCGACGGGATCGGGATCTCCAACACCTTCTTCCTGTTCGTGGTGGCGGGCCTCTTCTCCCTCACCTTCGTCAAGCTCTACGTCCCCGAGACCAAGGGACGGACCCTCGAAACCCTCGAAGCCGAACTCCGGGCGCGCTTCTCCTGACCTTCTCTCCAAGGAGTTCACCATGACAGTACGTGTAGGGGTCATCGGCGCCGGAATGATCGGCCAGGACCACATCCGCCGCCTCACCGAGGTGGTCACCGGGGCCCGCGTCACCGCCGTCACCGACATCGACGCCGAGCGTGCGGCCGAGGTCGCCGGCCGGGTGGGCGCGGTGGCGCTGCCCACCGGCGCGGACCTCATCGCCTCCCCCGACGTGGACGCCGTCCTCGTCACCTCCTGGGGTCCCACCCACGCCGAGCACGTCCTCGCCGCGATCGCCGCCGGCAAGCCGGTGTTCTGCGAGAAGCCCCTCGCGACCACCGCCGAGGACTGTCTGCGCGTCGTCGACGCCGAGCGCGCGCACGGCCGCCGCCTGGTCCAGGTCGGCTTCATGCGCCGCTTCGACACCGGCTACCGGCAGATGAAGGAGGTTCTCGCCTCCGGCGCCCTCGGCACCCCGCTGATCGTGCACTGCGCGCACCGCAACCCGACCGTCCCGGACGCGTACACGTCCCCGATGGCCGCGCAGGACACCGCCGTCCACGAGATCGACGTACTGCGCTGGCTGCTCGACGACGAGATCGTCTCCGCGCAGGTCGTCACCCCGCGCGCCACCGGTAAGCGGTTCGAGCATCTCAAGGACCCGCAGATCATGTACTTCGACACCGCGAACGGCGTCCGGATCGATCTGGAGGTCTTCGTCAACTGCCAGTACGGCTACGACATCCAGTGCGAGGCCGTCGGCGAGGAGGGCCTGGTCCGGCTGCCCGAGCCCGCGGCCGCCGGGGTCCGTACGGCGGGCCGGCACAGCACCGCCGTACCGCAGGACTGGAAGGCGCGTTTCGTGGACGCCTTCGACACCGAGTTCCGCGAGTGGATCGCCTCCGTCGAGGCGGGCACCGAGCCCACCGGCCCGTCCGCGTGGGACGGCTACGCCGCCACCGTCATCACGGACGCCGCCGTGAAGTCCCTGGAGTCCGGCGGTGCCGTCGTCACCGTCGACATGAAGCCCCGACCCGCCTTCTACGGAGGCACCGCATGAAGATCGCCCTCGACCCGTACATGTTCCGCGCGCTGCCGATCGACGACATGGTGCGCACCGTCGCCGAACTCGGCTACGAGTACATCGAGTTGTCGCCGCGCGACGACTTCATGCCGTTCTTCCTGCACCCGCGGGCGGACGACGAGCGGATCGCCGAGCTGAAGAACTCGCTGCGCAGGCACGGCGTTCAGCTGTCCTCGGTGCTGCCGCTGTACAAGTGGTCGTCCCCGGACGAGACCGAGCGGCAGGCGGCGGTCCGCTACTGGAAGCGGATGATCGAGATCACCGCGGACCTCGGCTGCACCCTGATGAACTCGGAGTTCAACGGCCGCCCCGAGCGGGCCGCCGAGAGCGAGGCCGCGTTCTGGCGGTCGATGGAGGAACTGCTGCCCCTGTTCGAGCGTGAAGGCATCGCCCTGAACCTGGAGGCCCACCCGGACGACTTCTGCGAGGAGAACACCCCCGCGGTCGACCTGGTCCGCGCGATCAACAAGCCCTGGGTGAACTACCTCTACTGCGCGCCGCACTCCTTCCACCTGTCCGGCACCGCGCAGGTCGGCGCCGACATCGCGGCGATGATGCGCTACGCGGGCGACAAGCTGCAGCATGTGCACATCGCGGACTCCTTCAACCACAAGGGGTCCAGCGGACTGCGCTACATCCTCAACCCGCCCGGCACCACGGCCCGGATCCACCAGCACCTGGACATCGGCCAGGGCGAGGTCGACTGGGACGCCTTCTTCGGCACCCTGCGCGAACTGGGCTTCGACGGCGTGGCGACGGCGTGCGTCTTCGCGTGGGAGGAACGGGCCCGCGAGTCGTCGGCGTTCATGCTGGACCGCATCCGCAAGGAACTGGCGGCGTAGAGCACAGCCGGCCCGGAGCCACTGGACTCCGGGCCGGCACCGCCGACCCAGGGGCGCGGGGAACTGCGCGACCAGCCCCCACGCACCCGCACCCGAACTACCCGTCCAGCGACGTCATCACATGCTTGATCCGCGTGTAGTCCTCGAAGCCGTACCCCGACAGATCCTTGCCGTAGCCGGACTTCTTGAAGCCGCCGTGCGGCATCTCCGCGACCAGCGGGATGTGCGTGTTGATCCACACGCAGCCGAAGTCGAGCTTCTTGGACATCCGCATGGCACGGGAGTGGTCCTTGGTCCACACGGAGGAGGCGAGCGCGTACTCGACGCCGTTGGCCCACTCCACCGCCTGCTCCTCGTCCGTGAAGGACTGGACGGTGATGACCGGCCCGAAGACCTCCTTCTGGATGATCTCGTCGTTCTGCTTGAGCCCGGAGACGACGGTCGGCGCGTAGAAGTAGCCCTTGTCGCCGACCCGCTGACCGCCGGCCTCGACCTTGGCGTGGGCGGGCAGCCGCTCGATGAAGCCGGAGACCTGCTTGAGCTGGTTGGGGTTGTTCAGCGGCCCGTACAGCACGTCCTCGTCGTCCGGCTGCCCGGTCTTCGTCTCTGCGGCGGCCTTCGCCAGGGCCGCCACGAACTCGTCGTGGATGGACTCCTGTACGAGGATGCGCGTCGCGGCCGTGCAGTCCTGACCGGCGTTGAAGAAGCCCGCCACCGAGATGTCCTCGACGGCCTTGGCGATGTCGGTGTCCTCGAAGACGACGACCGGCGCCTTGCCGCCCAGCTCCAGGTGGACCCGCTTGAGGTCCTTGGACGCGGACTCCGCGACCGACATGCCGGCCCGCACCGAGCCGGTGATGGAGGCCATCGCCGGGGTCTCGTGCTCGACCATCAGCCGGCCGGTGTCCCGGTCGCCGCAGATGACGTTGAAGACGCCCTTGGGCAGGATGGAGCCGATGATGTCGGCCATCAGGACGGTCGAGGCGGGGGTCGTGTCGGACGGCTTCAGCACGACCGTGTTGCCCGCGGCGATCGCCGGGGCGAACTTCCACACGGCCATCATCATCGGGTAGTTCCACGGCGCGACCTGCGCGCAGACGCCGACCGGCTCACGGCGGATGATGGACGTCATCCCGTCCATGTACTCACCCGCGCTGCGCCCCTCCAGCATCCGCGCCGCACCCGCGAAGAAGCGGATCTGGTCGACCATCGGCGGGATCTCCTCGGACCGCGTGAGCCCGATCGGCTTGCCCGTGTTCTCCACCTCGGCCGCGATCAGGTCCTCGGCGCGCTCCTCGAAGGCGTCCGCGATCTTCAGCAGGGCCTTCTGGCGCTCGGCGGGCGTGGTGTCGCGCCAGCCGGGGAAGGCCGCGGCGGCGGCCGCCATCGCGGCGTCCACGTCCGCCTGCCCGGACAGCGGCGCGGTCGCGTACGCCTCGCCCGTCACCGGGTTGACCACCTCGGTGGTCCGTCCGTCGGCGGCGTCCCGGAATTCACCGGCGATGTAGTTACGTAGTTTGCGCAGCCGACCCAGCTCGGTACTCACTGCCGGCCCTCCAAGTGATGTGTCCAGTACTTGAGACACCCAGCCTAGTCGGAGGCCCGACGTTTTCAACACCCCTGATCGGAGCAGGGCTACGAATTCCGCAGGTCTCAGTCTCGTAAACAACGAATTTCATCGATCTGGCCTTGCGCAACTGTCGAGACGTCGTGCACAGTGAGGTCGTGGCCAGTCGAAGCGCAGAGCAGAAGAGCGGCACCCCCCACCTGGATGCCGTCAGCCTCGCCATCATCGAACAGCTCCAGGAGGACGGCCGCCGGCCGTACGCCGCCATCGGCAAGGCAGTGGGCCTGTCCGAGGCGGCCGTGCGCCAGCGCGTCCAGAAGCTGCTCGACCAGGGCGTGATGCAGATCGTCGCCGTCACGGACCCGCTCACCGTGGGCTTCCGGCGGCAGGCGATGGTCGGGATCAACGTCGAGGGTGACGTCGAGGCGATAGCCGACGCGCTGACCGACATGGCGGAGGTCGAGTACGTGGTGATGACCGCGGGCTCGTTCGACATCCTCGCCGAGATCGTCTGCGAGGACGACGACCACCTGCTGGACGTCATCAACAAACGCATCCGGGCGCTGCCGGGCGTGCGCTCCACCGAGAGCTTCGTCTACCTGAAGCTCAAGAAGCAGACCTACATGTGGGGAACCCGATAACCGTGAGGACCCGATAACCGTGAGCACCAAGGACCTCAGCCGCACCGCGTACGACCACCTGTGGATGCACTTCACCCGCATGTCCTCGTACGAGAACTCCCCCGTCCCGACGATCGTGCGCGGCGAGGGCACCTACATCTACGACGACAAGGGCAGGCGCTACCTCGACGGTCTCGCGGGTCTGTTCGTGGTCCAGGCAGGTCACGGCCGTGTGGAGCTGGCGGAGACCGCCTTCAAGCAGGCCCAGGAGCTGGCGTTCTTCCCGGTGTGGTCCTACGCCCACCCGAAGGCGGTCGAGCTGGCGGAGCGGCTGGCCCACCACGCGCCGGGCGACCTCAACAAGGTCTTCTTCACCACCGGCGGCGGTGAGGCGGTGGAGACCGCCTGGAAGCTCGCCAAGCAGTACTTCAAGCTGGTCGGCAAGCCCACCAAGCACAAGGTGATATCCCGCGCGGTCGCCTACCACGGCACCCCGCAGGGCGCGCTGTCCATCACCGGCCTGCCCGGCCTGAAGGCACCCTTCGAGCCGCTCGTCCCGGGCGCGCACAAGGTGCCGAACACCAACATCTACCGCGCGCCGATCCACGGCGACGACCCGGAGGCGTTCGGCCGCTGGGCCGCCGACCAGATCGAGCAGCAGATCCTCTTCGAGGGCCCGGACACGGTCGCCGCGGTCTTCCTGGAGCCGGTGCAGAACGCGGGCGGCTGCTTCCCGCCGCCGCCTGGCTACTTCCAGCGGGTCCGCGAGATCTGCGACCAGTACGACGTACTCCTGGTCTCCGACGAGGTCATCTGCGCCTTCGGCCGCCTGGGCACCATGTTCGCCTGCGACAAGTTCGGCTACGTCCCGGACATGATCACCTGCGCCAAGGGCATGACCTCGGGCTACTCCCCGATCGGCGCCTGCCTCGTCTCCGACCGCCTGGCCGAGCCGTTCTACAGGGGCGACAACACCTTCCTGCACGGCTACACCTTCGGCGGCCACCCGGTGTCCGCGGCCGTGGGCCTCGCCAACCTCGACCTGTTCGAGCGCGAGGGCCTGCCCCAGCACGTCCTCGACAACGAGGGCGCGTTCCGCGCGACCCTGGAGAAGCTGCACGACCTGCCGATCGTCGGCGACGTCCGCGGCGACGGCTTCTTCTACGGCATCGAGCTGGTCAAGGACAAGGCGACCAAGGAATCCTTCAACGAGGAGGAGACCGAGCGCGTCCTGTACGGCTTCCTGTCGAAGGCGCTGTACGACAACGGCCTGTACTGCCGCGCCGACGACAGGGGCGACCCGGTCGTCCAGCTCGCCCCGCCGCTGATCTCGAACCAGGAGACCTTCGACGAGATCGAGCAGATCCTGCGCGCGACGCTGACGGAGGCGTGGACGAAGCTCTAGCCTCCGGCGGTTCAGCCGGTCGCACGGCCCGGGACGCACCCGTACGAGTGAGATGGGTGCGCCCCGGGCCGTGTGCTGTCCGGCGTCACGGCCCCCGGCTCCTTAGCGTGCCTGGTAACCGATCGGCCCTGCCTTCGTTCCCCCGCACGGGGGAAAAGTCAGGGAACTACGGATCTGAACCGAGGTGTACGCCCATGGAGGCCCCGCCGGACAACGACGTGCTCTGGGCACGCTCCCTGCACTACACGCACCGCGACGGCTCCCTCGCGCTCGGCGGGGTCTCGATCGGTGTGCGCGAGGGCGAGATCCTCGCCGTCAGCGGCCCGCGCGGCAGCGGCAAGACGACCCTGCTGCGCTGTCTGTCCGGGCTGGTGCCGGCCCAGCGCGGCGAGGTCTGGTTCAACAGCGTGCCCGTGCACACGATGGGCCAGTTCACCCGCGAGCGCCTGCGCCGCGACCGCTTCGGCTGGATCGACCCGGTCCCGGTCCTCGTCCCCGAACTGAACGTCTGGGAGAACGCCGCCCTGCCCCTGATGCTGCGCGGCACCAGCCGCCGCCGTGCCAAGGTGGCGGCCCTGGAGTGGCTGGAGCGCCTGGACGTGGGCGACAAGGCGAAGAAACGTCCACACGACCTCACCCAGGCGGAACGCCAGCGCGTCTGCATCACGCGGGCACTGGCCCCCGCCCCGACGGTCCTCTTCGCGGACGAGCCGACGGCCCCCCTGCACCGCGCCGACCGCGCCCACGTCCTCCGCACCCTCACCACAGCGGCCCGCTCCCACGGCATCACGGTCGTCCTGGCCACCCACGACCCTGAGACGGCGGCCCTCGCGGACCGCAGAGTGTCCCTCCTCGACGGCCGCCGCGTACACACGGTCCACCTCCCACCGATCGGGGAGACGGAGCGGATGGCCGAGCCCGACGCGACCGGCGGGACCGGGATCACCGGAGCCGGGGCCGGTGGGACCGGCGCGACCAGGGCCGTGGACACCGGAGACACCGGAGTCAGGGCCAGTGGGACCGGCAGGGCCAGGGTCGCAAGCGCCGGGGACGGCGGGCCGGGGACCGGTGGGTTCGTCGGAACCAAGGCCGGGCACACCGAAGCCAACGCGGTCGCGACCGGCGGGCCCAAGGTCGGTGTGTCTGGGGCCGGCGAGACCGGCGCGACCAGAGTGGGAAGCGCGAGCGACGGCGGGCCGGGGACCGGTGGGACCGACGGAACCAAGGCCGGCCACAGCGGAGCCAGCGCGGTCGAGACCGCCGAGACCAGCGGGCACAAGCTCGCCAAGGCCGGGGCCAGCGGGACCGACGGGACCGAGGCCGGGCACACCGGAGCCAGCGCGGTCGAGTCCGCCGAGACCGGCAGCCCCACGGTCGGCGCGGCCGGGGCCGGTGGCACCGGTGGAACCATGGCCGTGAACACCGGAGACGCCGGAGCCAGGGCCGGTGGGACCGGCGGGACCAAGGTCGGGCACAGCGGAGCCAGCGCGGTGGGGACCGCCGAGACCGGCGGGCACAAGCTCGCCACGGCCGGGGTCAGCGGGACGGACGGGACCAAGGCCGGAAGCGCCGGGGACGGCGGGCCGGGGGCCCGTGGGACCGGCGGGACCAAGGCCGAGCACAGCGGAGCCAGCGCGGTGGGGACCGCCGAGACCGGCAGGTACGAGCTCGCCACGGCCGGGGCCAGCGGGACCGGCGGGAACAAGGCCGGGCACACCGGAGCCAACGCGGTCGAGACCGCCGAGAGCGGCAGCCCCAAGGTCGGCGCGGCCGGGGCCGGTGGCACCGGTGGCACCATGGCCGTGAACACCGGAGACGCCGGAGCCAGGGCCGGTGGGACCGGCGGGACCAAGGTCGGGCCGGGGACCGGTGGGACCGGCGGGAACAAGGCCGGGCACACCGGAGTCAACGCGGTCGAGACCGCCGAGAGCGGCGGGACCGAGGTCCGTGCCGTCGGGGCCGGTGGGACCGGCGGGACCAGGGTCGGGGACACCGGAGAGGCCGGAGCCGGGGCCGGTGGCACCGACGGAACCAGGGTCGGGAGCGCCGGGGACGGCGGGCCAGGGGCCGGTGGGCCGGGAGGCAGCAGGACACGTGGGGCCGTTACGGGGGGAGCCTGTAGTAGCGGGGCCGGTGGGGCGCATGGAACTGGTGGGGCCGATGAGTCGGAAGGCCGGGCGCCGTGCTCGCTCTCCGTCTGACCCGCGGCGCGCACCCTGCCGTCCAGTTGCGCCGCCTGCTGGTGGCGGCGGCTTCGGCGGGCACGGGCTTCCTTCTCCTGTGCACGTTGGGCTACGCCCTCGGCCACCCGGACAACGCCAACGGCTCACTCCTCCGCCTCGCCTGGTGCACGGTCCCGCTCGCGGCGACGGTCCACCTCGCGATGGCGGTGGCCCGCACGGACCCCGGTACCCGTCCCCGCCCCGGCCTGGCGGCGATCGGCCTGGGCCCGAACCGCCTCATGGCCATCTCGGCCACGACCACAGCCCTCTCCACCCTCCTCGGCTCCACACTGGCCCTCCTCGTCTTCCTGCACCTCCGAGGCGACCTGACGGGCATGCCCTTCGACGGAGCCGCCGCGGACTTCCTCGCGGCCGACCTGGAACTCCCCCTCCCCGCCGCCCTCACCCTCCTGTCCCTGGTCCCCCTGGCGGCGTCGCTCTCGGTCGCCCTGATGCTCCGTCCGAGAGACACCCGACTGGCCACCCGCGCAGCGGCCCGAACCTTGGGCCGCTTCGGAGCCCAGGGCAAGCCGGCAGGAAGGGAATCGTTCGGCACATACGGCCGCTTCGGCGCCCGACAAGCCCCCACAAGGCCCAACCACCATCCCGCCCAGCGTGCGAACAACACAGCCCAACCGGCAGAACCCGCGAGCAGCCACACCGCAGCCCTCCACCCCACCCACCCCGCAGACCAACCGGCGGAGCCTGCGGTGGGCGCCGAGGAGCCCCCCTCTCAGGGAGGCTCCGCGCCGACCCGGGCGAGCGCACTCACCCCTACCCCAGCCCCAAGCGGCGGCCGACCCAAGGCACCGCCCCGCCCCAACCCCACCGCCCTCCCCTGGGGTACCGCCCTCCTCGCCACCGGACTGGCCGTGGAGGCATACGCGGGCCGCAGCAACCCCAGCACCCCGCTCACCGCCCCCGACGGCCTCCCCACCGGCCCCGCCGCGGTCCTCCTCGGCTGGGCCCTCACCGCCCTCGGCCTCGCCCTCGCCGGCCCCGGCCTCACCCACCTCTGCGGCCGCCTCCTGCAAGCCGCCCGCCCCGGCGCCCTCCGCCTCCTCGCCGGGCGCGGCCTGATGGAGGAGTCCACCCGCATCGGCCGCCCCCTGGGCGTGGTCTGCGCCGTCGCCTCCGCCGCGTACACGATGGCCGCCGTCCACAACACCACCGCCCCGGACCAGGTCTTCGGCCCGCTCACCACCCTCGGCACCCTCCTGGTCACCGGCTGCGCCCTGGCCACCCTCCTCACCGCGGCCGTGGAGGCCAGACAGGCCCGCGCCGACACCACCGCCGCCCTGCTCCGCCTCGGCGCCCCGACCACCACGCTGCGCGGCGCCGCCGCCCTGCGCGCAGGCGCCCTGCTGGCCCTGTTCGCCCCCCTCACCCTCGTGGTCGCCGAGCTGGCGGCCCTCCCCTTCACCCAGTGATCCAGGCCCGCGGAAAACTCGTGGGAAAAAAATCCCGAGGCACCGATGAGTTCCGATCACCCCCCGGGTCTAACCCACCGAACAACACAACACCGATGGGAGAGACCCCGCATGTACCAGCAGATGATCTTCGTGAACCTGCCCGTCAACGACCTCGACGCCTCGAAGAAGTTCTTCACGGAGCTGGGCTACACGATCAACCCGCAGTTCAGCGACGAGAACGCGGCCTCGGTCGTCATCAGCGACACCATCGTCGCGATGCTGCTCACCAAGCCGTTCTACTCGACCTTCACCGACAAGGAGATCGCGGACGCCACGAAGACCAGCGAGGTCCTGGTCGCCCTGAGCGCCGAGAGCCGCGAGAAGGTGGACGAGCTGGTCGAGAAGGCCGTCGCCGCCGGCGGCACCGCCTCCCCGAGGGTCCAGGACATGGGCTTCATGTACGGCCGCGCCTTCGACGACCTCGACGGCCACACCTGGGAGGTCGTCTGGATGGACCCGTCGGCGATCGAGGGCTGACCCAACGGGACCGGAGCTGATCGGGGATGATCAAGACCGAACACCCCTGTGCCAGCATGGGCGGGTGCACACGACACCCGCCCAGCCGAACCCGTCCGCGCGCCCGTTCCCGCCGTCCCAGCCCTACGACGGCTCCCACGACCGCGAGATAGAGACCCTCGCCGAGTTCGACGAGGTGATCACCCGGTACGGCACCCTCGGCCACTACCGCGTCCAGGCGGTCGACCTCACCGACCGCACGGACATACTCCTCTCCATGGACACCACGGGCACCGTCTTCCTCGGCTGCCCGATGGCCCCGGAGGCCGCGACCCACACCCGCACCGCCGGCGCCCTGGTCTTCCCGCCCGTCCCGGGCCTCCCCTTCGACCCCTACCGGGGCCTGCTCTACTCCCCCGACGAGCTCTTCGCCGGGCTCCCCGAGGGCTACGAGGCGACACCGGACGCCCTCACCTACGCCTGGTTCCAGCAGGCGAAGGCAGACGGCGACATCTTCGCGTCGATGCTCCGCTCGATCCACGACGACGCCGTCTCCGACGCGCTCGACGAACTCCTCGCCGGCTCCCGGGTGGTGGGCGTCATGGGCGGCCACGCGATGGCACGCGGCACGGAGTCGTACGCCGGCGCCGCCCGCCTCGGCCGCGAACTCGCCCGCTCCGGCCTCACGGTGGCGACCGGCGGCGGCCCGGGCGCGATGGAGGCGGCGAACCTCGGCGCGTACGCGGCCCCGTTCGAGGACGAGATGCTCACCGACGCACTCCAACTCCTCGCCAAGGCACCGCTCTTCACCCCCTCCATCACCGAGTGGGCGACGGCAGCCTTCGAGGTGCGCACCCGCTGGCCGAACGGCGGCGCCTCCGTCGGCATCCCCACCTGGTTCTACGGACACGAGCCGCCGAATCCCTTCGCCGCGCACATCGCCAAGTACTTCGCCAACGCGCTGCGCGAGGACGGCCTGCTGGCCCGCTCCAACGCCGGGGTCGTGTTCCTGCCGGGCGCCGCCGGCACCGTACAGGAGATCTTCGACAACGCGACGCCGAACTACTACGAGTCGCGCGGTGAGCCGACCCCGGTGGTCCTGGTGGACCGCGCGCACTGGACGCAGCGGCTGCCGGCCTGGCCGCTGCTGCGGGAACTCGCCCGGGAGCGTGCCATGGAGTCCCGTATCGCACTCGTTGACCGGATCGAGGACGCTCCTGAGGCGTTGAAACGTCTCGGCGGTTAATAAGCAGGCAAAGCCAATCGCCGTGAGCGGCCCGCGCATTGACACTTCTTATGGAGCACTTATAGACCTGTGAGTCTCGTGGGGATGCTGCGCCCCCCGGGGCACATCGTGGTGCGCCACATCCCCGCCCAACCCCCCGCAGCTGCACCTCCGTAAAGGACAAACGTGTCCCTTTCCCGCCGCATCGCCGCCCGTTCGGCCCGCATGCTCGGTGTCACCGCCGCCTCGGCGGCGCTCGTGTTCAGCGCCGCCGGCGGCGCACTCGCCTCCAACATCAAGGACTTCTCCGCCGCGGCCGTCTGCGACGGCGACAAGGGTGTCATCACCGTCACCGACAAGGACCCCGCGGGCACCCCGGCCGTCGTCTCCGTGTTCCTGGAGAACAACGGCGCCGACCTGCGCAAGGTCGGCGAGCTGGAGGTCCAGGGCTCCAAGGAAGGCGTCACCATCACCTTCGAGGAGGACTGGGAGCCCGGCGCGATCTACCGGATCCACGTCACGGCCGGCAACCAGATCGACGAGGACATCACCCCGAACCTGACCGCGCCCTCCAAGCCCTGCAAGTCCGAGGACACGGCCACCCCCACCCCGCCGGTGACCCAGACCCCGTCCGAGCCCACCACCCAGACCCCCTCACAGCCCGAGTCGGAGCCCGCCACCCCGACCCCGAGCACCAGCACCACCACCCCGCCGACCGACACGGCCATCAACGCCCCGTCCCCCGCCGGCGAATCCAACCTCGCGGAAACCGGCGCCGGCTCCAACACCGGTCTCATCATCGGCATCGCCGCCACCCTGGTCACCCTGGGCGCCACAGCGGTCATCTTCGCCATGCGCCGCCGAGGCACCAACCGCTGACGCCCCACCCAACCGCGGCCTACGTACTCACGTAGCTGCGGGCAGTCGTGCCGCTGGGGTCCCCCCCTCTGGGGGAGGCACCCCACGGCGCCGGGCTGCGCACCCACCCCCCAACACCGCCGCGCCCTTCAGCCCAGCACCACGATTTCGGCCGCGTCGAAGTCGACCCCCACCACATCCCCCACCTCCGGCGCCTCCCGCAACGCACACGCCGCCTCCAACCGAGGCCCATCCCCCGGCTGAAGCTGCACAGCAACATGCGTGCCCCGAAACGTCCGCCCACTCACCGCGCACCGCAACCCCGCCTCCACCCCCACCAACCGCACCCCACCCGGCCGCACCAGCACCACCCGCTCCCCCTGCGCCGAGCCGCCGGGCACCGGCACCTTCCCCCACGGCGTATCGGCGACCTCCCCCACCACACTCGCCTCCACCACGTTGTCGAAGCCGAGGAACCGCGCCACAAACGCATCCGCCGGCCGCTGCCACACCTCCAACGGCGTACCGGACTGCGCGATCCGCCCGTCCCGCATCACCACCACCCGGTCGGCCAACGCGAACGCCTCGCCCTGATCATGTGTCACCGCCAGCACGGTCGTACCCAACCGCCCGAACAACTCCCGCAGTTCGACCACCAGCCGCTCCCGCAGCGACCGGTCCAGCTGCCCCAGCGGCTCGTCCAGCATCAGCAGCCGAGGCCGCGGCGCCAACGCCCGCGCCAGCGCGACCCGCTGCTGCTCACCCCCGGACAACGCACCCACGGCCCGCCGCGCGGCCCCGGGCAGCCCGACGAGGTCGAGCAACTCCCCCACCCGATCGTCCCGTTCCCGCTTGGACACCCCGTGCATCCGCAGCCCGAACGCCACGTTCCCGCCCACGTCCCGCTGCGGAAACAGCTGATGATCCTGGAACATCAGCCCCACCCCCCGACGATGCGCGGGCACCCCCACCTGGTCCCGCCCGTCCAGCAGAACCCGCCCGGAGTCAAGGACCTGCAACCCGGCGACAGCCCTCAGCAGCGTCGACTTGCCGCTACCGCTCGGCCCGAGCACACACACCACCTCATGCTCGGCGACCTCAAGATCGACCGCGTCGAGCACGGCCCGCCCACCGAACCGCACGGTCGCCCGCTCCAGCCCCAGCAGCATCAGAACTCCCCCGTCCGGTTCGCGCCCCGCAGCCCCTCCAGGGCCAGCAGAGCCGCCGCGCACACCAGCATCAGAATCGTGGAAAGGGCCATCGCCTGGCCGTAGTTGAGTTCCCCGGCCCGCCCGAGCAGCCGCGCCACCGCGACCGGCAGCGTCGGACTGTCGGAGCGCGCGATGAACACCGTAGCCCCGAACTCGCCCAGCGACACCGCGAAGGCGAACCCCGCCGCGACCAGCAGCGCCCGCCGCACCATCGGCAGATCGACCTCACGCCACACCCGCCACGGCGAGGCCCCGAGCACGGCCGCCGCCTCCCGCAGCCGCTCGTCCACCGCCCGCAGCACGGGCAGCATCGTCCGTACGACGAACGGGACACCGACCAGCGCCTGCGCCAGCGGCACCAGGAACCAGCTGGCCCGCAGATCCAGCGGAGGCTCGTCGAGCGCGATCAGAAAGCCGAAGCCGACGGTCACCGCGGACACCCCGAGCGGCAACATCAGCAGCGCATCGAACCCCCGTACGAACCGTCCGGCGTCCCGCCGCGTCAACGCGGCCGCCGCGAGCCCGCCGATCACCAGGGCGATCACAGTGGCGGCGAGGGCGTACCGCAGCGAGTTCCCTATCGCGTCGATCGGCGGCACCAGGAAGACACTGCTCTCGTCCGAGGTCAGCGCCCGGTAGTACCCGAGGTCGGCCGCCCCCAGCGACCGCTCCACCAGCACGGCCAGCGGCAGCACAAGCAGCAGTACGACGGTGACCAGCACCCCCGCCAGCAGCGCCCACTGCCCGCCGCCGCGCGGCCGCCGCGCCGTCACCGAGGCGTCCACCAGCCGCAGGGCGCTCTCCCGCCGCCGTACCGTCCAGGCGTGCACGGCGAGGATCGCGCCGACGGCCGCGAACTGCACCAGCGTGAGCACGGCCGCCGTGGACAGGTCGAAGATCTCGGAGGTCTGCCGGTAGATCTCCACTTCGAGGGTGGAGAAGGTCGGCCCGCCGAGGATCTGCACCACTCCGAAGGAGGTGAAGGTGAACAGGAAGACCATCAGCGCGGCCGCCGCCACGGCCGGCCCGAGCGCGGGCAGGGTCACCTTCCGCCAGGCCGTCAGCGGCGACGCGCCGAGCATCCGCGCCGCCTCCTCCTGCCGGGGGTCGAGCTGCGCCCACAGCCCGCCGACGGTCCGGACGACGACCGCGTAGTTGAAGAAGACATGCGCCAGCAGGATCGCCCACACGGTGGTGTCCAGCCGTACACCCCACAGCTCGTCGAGGAGCCCGCCGCGCCCGACGAGCGCCAGGAAGGCCGTACCGACGACGACGGTCGGCAGCACGAACGGCACGGTGACCACGGCCCGCAGCACCTGCTTGCCCGGGAAGTCCAGACGCGCGAAGACATACGCGCCCGGCAGCGCGATCAGCAGGGTGAGCGCGGTGGACGCGAGCGCCTGCCAGGTCGTGAACCACAGGACGTGCCGGATGCCCGGGTCGCCCAGCACCTTCGCGATCCGCCCGAACTGCCAGCTGCCGTCGACGTTCAGGCCGCGGGCGACGATCGCGGCGACGGGATAGGCGAAGAAGACGCCGAAGAACGCGACGGGCAGGACCATCAGCCCCAGCCGCGCCGCGCCCGACCGGACCGACGCCTTCGTACGGCCCTCGCGGACCGTTACTTCAGTACGAGCGAGGTCCACGACTTGACCCACTGGTCCCGCTCGGCGGCGATCTTCGACGGGTCCATCGTCAGGGGGTTCTCGGCGGCGGGTCCGTACTGGGTGAACTCGGCGGGCACGGCCGCGCCCTCGGCCACCGGGTAGACGAACATGTTGAGCGGCATGTCCTCCTGGAACTCCTTGCCGATCAGGAAGTCGATCAGCGCCTTGCCGCCCTCGGCGTTCTTCGCGTTGTTCAGCAGCCCCGCGAACTCGATCTGCCGGAAGCAGGTGCCGGTCGCCACGCCCGTCGGGGCGGTGGTCGGCTTCGGGTCGCCGAAGATCACCTCGGCGGGCGGCGAGGACGCGTACGACACGACGAGGGGTCGGTCGGCGCCGGCCGCCCTGCCGCCGGCCGAACCGGAGAACTCCTCGTTGTACGCCTGCTCCCAGCCGTCGACCACCTTCACGCCGTTGTCCTTGAGCTTCTTCCAGTAGTCCTGCCAGCCCTCGTCGCCGTACTTCGCGGCGGTGGCGAGCAGGAAGCCGAGGCCGGGCGAGGAGGTGGAGGCGTTCTCCGTGACCAGGAGGTTCTTGTACTCGGGCTTGATCAGGTCGTCGAAGCCGGCCGGCGGGGCCAGCTTGTGATCGGCGAAGTACTTCTTGTCGTAGTTGACGCAGATGTCGCCGAAGTCGACGGGCGTGACCCGGTGCTTGCCGGCGTCGAGCTGGTACTCCTCGCCGACCTGGTCCAGCCCCTTGGCCTCGTACGGCTGGAAGAGGTCGTTGTCGAGGGCTCGCGACAGCAGTGTGTTGTCGACGCCGAAGAGGACATCGCCCTGCGGGTTGTCCTTGGTCAGGATCGCCTTGTTGGCGGCCTGCCCGGCGTCACCGTCGGTGAGCACCTTGACCTTGAAGCCGGACTTCTTCTCGAAGTCGGCGAGGACCTCCTTGGAGACGGCCCATGAGTTGTGGCTGACCAGAGTGACGGTCTCGATCTTGGAGCCGCCGCCGGACGCGGACCCGGTGTCGTCGGACGACGCCGATCCGCACGCGGACAGCGTGACGAGGCCGAGGCCCATGGCCGCGGCGAGAAGACTCTTCTTGTGCACTGGATTCCTCCTGGGGTGGACCAGGAAGAGACGCGGCCCTGCCCGGGACCCCTGGAGGGGTGCCCGGGCAGGGCGCAACAGCTTGAGCGGTGACCGAACTTCCTACCCAGAATGACCTGGGCGAGGTTCAGAGGGTCTGCGGCCTGGTCGCCGCACTCTCAGCGCTGTGGCGCTCCCCTGTCGGAATATGAAGATGTGAAGGTGTACGGACGCTGACGCGCCCAGATTACCGCTCGGTGGCCGCGAGCTGACCACAGGCTCCGTCGATCTCCTGCCCGCGGGTGTCCCGGATGGTCACCGGCACCCCGTGCGCGGCGATCGCCTCGACGAACGCCTTCTCGTCCTCGGGCCGGGAGGCGGTCCACTTCGAGCCGGGCGTCGGGTTCAGCGGGATGAGGTTGACGTGCACCGGCCTGCCCTTGAGGAGCCGTCCGAGACGGTCGCCCCGCCATGCCTGGTCGTTGATGTCGCGGATCAGCGCGTACTCGATCGACAGCCGGCGGCCGGACTTCTCGGCGTACTCGAAGCCCGCGTCGAGGACCTCGCGCACCTTCCACCGCGTGTTGACGGGGACGAGGGTGTCGCGCAGCTCGTCGTCGGGCGCGTGCAGGGAGATCGCGAGCCGGCACTTGAAGCCCTCGTCGGCGAACCGGTGGATGGCGGGCACCAGGCCGACCGTCGACACGGTGATGCCGCGCTGCGACAGCCCGAGCCCGTCCGGGGCGGTATCGGTCAGCGCGCGAATGGCCGTGACCACACGCCTGTAATTGGCGAGCGGCTCACCCATGCCCATGAACACGATGTTGGACAGCCGCGCCGGCCCGCCCGGCACCTCCCCGTCCCTGAGCGCCCGCATCCCGTCGACGATCTGGTGCACGATCTCCGCGGTGGACAGATTCCGGTCCAGCCCGGCCTGCCCGGTCGCACAGAACGGGCAGTTCATCCCGCACCCCGCCTGCGAGCTGATGCACATGGTCACCCGGTCCGGATACCGCATCAGCACCGACTCGACGAGCGTCCCGTCGAACAGCCGCCACAGCGTCTTGCGGGTGGTCCCCTGGTCCGTCGACAGATGCCGTACGACAGTCATCAGCTCGGGGAACAACGCCTCCCGCAGCTTCTCCCGCGACCCGGCCGGGATGTCGGTCCACTCCCCCGGGTCGTGCGCGTACCGCGCGAAGTAGTGCTGCGACAGCTGCTTGGCACGAAACGGCTTCTCCCCGACCTCGGCCACGACCGCTTTCCGCTCGGCGGGCGTGAGATCAGCGAGATGCCGCGGCGGCTTCTTGGCTCCGCGCGGCGCGACAAAGGTGAGTTCTCCGGGGGCGGGGCGTGCCACGGTCGGGTGACTCCTCATGACGACGGGGCCTCGCACCCCCGCGTGTGCGGGGACCACGGCTCGGCGGTGCCGAAGCCGGGAGACCTCACAGGACAACCCCCGCTGGGGCGGGGACGAACCAAAGGGCCCGTGGCAGGACGCCACAGGCCCTTCCAGCGTACCTGCTCGCCGTCAACCCCAGGTCGATGTGGACGGGTCTACGGAGTGCTGTGCTCCAGCCGGTCCTTGAGGAGTCGCTCGTTGTCCGGCATCTCCTTGCGGACCTGGGGGCGTACGACGAGGGGGACGAGGACCTTGCCGATGCCGTGGGACTCGAAGTCGAGGTCCAGGGTGACGTGGGAGCGGGTGCCGTCGCCGATCGGGGTGATCTCGCCGTGGAAGCGGCCCCTGACCGGGCCGTCGATGCCGCGCATGCCCCAGGCGCGCGGTGGGTCGTACTGGGTGTACTCCATGGTCATCGGGATCTCGCGACGGCCGACGTGCCGGAGCACGCGCACCCGGGACCCGATGCCCAGTGGAGTGTTGTCGAGCCGCTCCGCCGACACCGCGCTCTTCTGCCACTCGGGCAGGTGGGTGGGGTCGGCGACGTAGGCCCAGACGTCCTCGGGACGGCAGTCGATGTCGAATTCGTCGTGGTAGGCGGACATGTCACCCTCCCTCTGGGACAACCCTTTCGAGGGCTTACAGGTGAATCGTCCCACTTGTCCGCCGGAGCGGCCATCCCCGCACACAGCGGCGGGCCCCCGCCCCGTGCACAGGCACAGGCACAGGCACAGGACGAGAGCCCACTCGGGATCGATACCGCTCAGCCGGACCCGACGAAGATCACCAGCAGCAGCCACACCACCGGAGCGGTCGGCAGCAGCGAGTCCAGGCGGTCCATGATGCCCCCGTGACCGGGGAGCAGCGTGCCCATGTCCTTGATGCCGAGGTCCCGCTTGATCATGGACTCGCCGAGGTCACCGAGCGTGGCGCTGACCGCGACCGCGAGGCCCAGCAGCAGCCCCTGCCACCAGGTGCCGTCGTCGATCAGGAACTGCATGCACAGCGCGCCCACGACCATTGCGAAGGACACCGCACCGAGCAGTCCCTCGCGGGTCTTGCCG
This sequence comes from Streptomyces sp. NPDC018693, assembly GCF_044391385.1. Classification (NCBI taxonomy): domain Bacteria; kingdom Bacillati; phylum Actinomycetota; class Actinomycetes; order Kitasatosporales; family Streptomycetaceae; genus Streptomyces; species Streptomyces sp. NPDC018693. The sequence continues at coordinate 128,631 of NZ_JBIRZZ010000011.1, forward strand.
GGGCTGATCCGCGGGGCGAGCTTGTGCTTGCCGAAGCGCCAGCCGACGGCGTACGCGCCCGTGTCGCTGACGACCGTCAGCAGCAGGAAGGTCAGCACCCGCCAGGGCCCGTCGTCGGCGGCGAGCATCAGCGCCACGAAGGTGGCCAGGAAGGGCACGTAGAACGCCGCGAAGACGCCCGCGGTGACGTCCTTGAGGTAGCCCTCGGGCGGTTCCGTCATCCGCCAGACCAGCACCGCCAGCGCGGTCAGCGCCATGGCGATCCATGCGCCCTCGGCGCCGCGGGCATAGCCGGCGACGACCATCGCCGCACCGCCGACCGCGAGCGGCACCAGGGGCGCCCTGATCTCCTTGCGCTCCTGCAGCCGACTGGTCAGCTCCCACAGGCCGACGACCACGGCGACCGCGATGACGCCGACGAACACGGCCTTGACGAAGAACAACGAGGCGACGATCACCGCACCGAGCCCGACCCCGACGCCTATGGCCGCGCCGAGGTCACGGCCCGCGCTCTTCTTCTGCGGCGCGGACGCCGGCTGCGGGACGTCGGGCATGGGCTCCGGATTCTGCGGCACCGCCGCAGAGGGCTGTGCCGACGGGGTGTCGTACGGCCGCTGCTGCGGCGTCTCGTCGCGGAACAAGGGGCCACTCAGCCGAGCGGCCCCCCGGTCGTCATCCTGGTCGTCGCCGTACCGAGGCACAGCGGGTCCGTCGGGCACGATGGGCATGGGGCGAGTCTGCTGCGCCTCAGGCGCATCGTACGCGGGACCCGCCGGGGCAGACCCCTGGACAGGCCCACGCTCGGTGGGCCCCCAGTACCCGGCCTGCCCGGCCTGTGGCGGCGCCCCCCAGGAAGAGTCGTTCATCAGACCTCGAGCAGCTCCGCTTCCTTGTGCTTGAGCAGCTCGTCCACCTGGGCGACGTACTTCGCCGTCAGGTCGTCGAGCTCCTTCTCCGCACGGCGGCCCTCGTCCTCGCCGACCTCGCCGTCCTTGATCAGCTTGTCGATGGCGTCCTTGGCCTTGCGGCGCACGGAGCGGATGGACACCTTGGCGTCCTCGCCCTTGCCCTTGGCGACCTTGATGTACTCGCGGCGGCGCTCCTCGGTGAGCTCGGGGAACACCACCCGGATGATGTTGCCGTCGTTGCTCGGGTTGACGCCCAGGTCGGAGTCGCGGATCGCCTGCTCGATGTTGCGCAGCGCGCTCTTGTCGAACGGGGTCACGACCGCCATGCGCGGCTCCGGCACGGAGAACGAGGCCATCTGGTTGATCGGCGTCGGCGCACCGTAGTAGTCGGCCACGATCTTGTTGAACATCGCCGGGTGCGCACGGCCGGTGCGGATCGCGGCGAAGTCCTCCTTGGCGACCACGACGGCCTTCTCCATCTTCTCCTCGGCCTCGAGGAGGGTCTCTTCGATCACCACTTGCTCCTGCGTGTCTTGAGTAGGCCCGGCTGCGGTTCCTTGCGGGGGGCGGCGGCCGGCTGCGTCGCGTCTTCTTCCTGCACGTTTCCCGACCGGCAGGACATTGTCCATCCCCCGGCGGGGGTATCAGCCCTGACTGGCGTGTTCGCCCACCAGCGTGCCGATCTTCTCACCCTTGACGGCGCGGGCGATATTGCCCTCGGCCAGAAGCTCGAAGACGAGGATCGGGAGCTTGTTGTCACGGCACAGGGTGATGGCCGTGGCGTCGGCGACCTTCAGGTCGCGCGTGATGACCTCGCCGTAGCCGAGGGCGTCGAACTTGACGGCGTCCGGGTTGGTCTTCGGGTCGGAGTCGTAGACCCCGTCCACACCGTTCTTGCCCATGAGCAGCGCCTCGGCGTCGATCTCCAGAGCGCGCTGGGCGGCGGTGGTGTCGGTGGAGAAGTACGGCATGCCCATACCGGCGCCGAAGATGACCACGCGGCCCTTCTCCAGGTGGCGCACGGCGCGCAGCGGGATGTACGGCTCGGCGACCTGGCCCATGGTGATGGCGGTCTGCACCCGGCTGTCGATGCCCTCCTTCTCCAGGAAGTCCTGGAGGGCGAGGCAGTTCATCACGGTGCCGAGCATGCCCATGTAGTCCGAGCGGGCGCGGTCCATGCCGCGCACCTGGAGCTCCGCGCCGCGGAAGAAGTTGCCGCCACCGATGACGACCGCGACCTGCGCGCCGTCACGCACGACGGCCGCGATCTCACGGGCGATCTTGTGCACCACGTCCGGATCCACGCCGAGGCCCCCGCCACCGGAGAACGCCTCTCCGGACAGCTTCAGCAGAAACCGGCCGTGTACTTTGCCGTCGTCGCTCTTCTGGGCCTTGGTGGTCATGGAGATCCCGCCTTTGTTACGTGGTGCACATAGGAGAAGGCCATTGCCGGTGGGGCGTGTTTCCGCATCCCATTCTCGGCAATGGCCTCCTCGTCAGATCTGCTGTCGTCCGCCACACGCCTGGGTGACGGCGTATCGGGACGACTGCTCCGACCCTATCGGGGCGGGGCGTCCGTCGCGGTACGGACTCAGATGCCGACCTTGATGCGCGTGAAGCGCTTCAGGGTGACACCGGCCTCGTCCAGGACCTTCTGGACGGACTTCTTGTTGTCCAGGGCGTACGGCTGACCGAGCAGCGTGGCGTCCTTGAAGAAGCCGTTGAGGCGACCCTCGACGATCTTCGGCAGGGCGGCCTCGGGCTTGCCCTCGGCGCGGGTGGTCTCCTCGGCGATGCGGCGCTCGGCCTCGACGACGTCGGCCGGCACGTCCTCCTTGGAGAGGTACTTCGGCGCGAAGGCGGCGATGTGCTGGGCGACGCCCTTGGCGACCTCGGCGTTCGGCTTGTCCAGCTCGACGAGGACACCGATCTGCGGGGGCAGGTCGGGCATCGTGCGGTGCATGTACGCGGTCACGAAGCCGTCGGCGAACTGCGCGAAGCGGTCCAGGACGATCTTCTCGCCGAGGTTGGCGTTGGCCTCGTCCACGAACGCCTGGACGGTCTTGCCGGGCTCGATCTCGGAGCCGAGCAGGGCCTCCAGGTCGGCCGGGGCGGTCTTGGCGACGTGCTCGGCGATCGTGTGGGCGACGGCCTGGAACTTCTCGCCCTTGGCGACGAAGTCCGTCTCGCACTTCAGCTCGACGAGGACACCGGAGGAGTTGTCGTCGGCGATGATCGAGACCACGGCGCCGTTCTCGGCGGAGCGGCCCTCGCGCTTGGCGACGCCCTTCTGGCCCTTGATGCGCAGCGCCTCGACAGCCTTCTCGACGTTGCCCTCGGCCTCGTCCAGCGCCTTCTTGCAGTCCATCATGCCGGCGCCCGTGAGCTCACGGAGCTTCTTGACGTCGGCGGCGGTGTAGTTCGCCATGAGTCTGTGAGTCTTTCTCGTTTAGATCCGCACGGTCACGACCCACATGTAGTCGCGGACCGCGTACGTCGGGCCGGCCAACGGGTGAACGACGGGGGCGGACGTCATGTCGACCGCCCCCGTCGTCAGCGCTGACAGGGTCAGACCTGCTCGCCCTCGGCGGCCGGGGCGGCCTCGGCGGCGGGGGCCTCGGCAGCGGCGGGGGCCTCGGCGGCGGCCGGAGCCTCCTCAGCCTTCTTCTCACCCTCGAGCAGGTCGCGCTCCCACTCGGCGAGCGGCTCGCCCGCGGCCTTCTCGCCCTTCTCACCGGCGGCCACGCCGGAGCGGGCGATGAGGCCCTCGGCGACGGCGTCGGCGATCACACGGGTGAGCAGGGTGACGGAGCGGATCGCGTCGTCGTTGCCCGGGATCTTGTAGTCGACCTCGTCGGGGTCACAGTTGGTGTCGAGGATGGCGACGACCGGGATGTTCAGCTTCCGGGCCTCGCCGACCGCGATGTGCTCCTTCTTGGTGTCCACGATCCAGACGGCGCTGGGCACCTTCTGCATCTCGCGGATACCACCGAGGGTCTTCTCCAGCTTGGCCTTCTCGCGGGAGAGGACCAGGAGCTCCTTCTTGGTCAGACCGGAGGACGCGACGTCCTCGAAGTCGATCTGCTCGAGCTCCTTGAGGCGCTGCAGACGCTTGTAGACGGTCGAGAAGTTGGTGAGCATGCCGCCCAGCCAGCGCTGGTTGACGTAGGGCATGCCGACGCGGGTGGCCTGCTCGGCGATGGCCTCCTGCGCCTGCTTCTTGGTGCCGACGAACATGACCGTGCCGCCGTGGGCGACGGTCTCCTTGACGAACTCGTAGGCGCGGTCGATGTACGACAGCGACTGGAGCAGGTCGATGATGTAGATGCCGTTGCGCTCGGTGAAGATGAAGCGCTTCATCTTCGGGTTCCAGCGACGGGTCTGGTGACCGAAGTGGACGCCGCTCTCCAGCAGCTCCCGCATCGTGACGACGGCCATGGCCGTTTCTCCTTGGTTTCTCGGTTGTGCCGCGTCCGCCGGACAGCGGCCGCGCCTGACGCCCGCGATGCGCCGTTGCCACAAAGGACCGAGGGGCGCTGATACGAACCCTTGTCCGGGGGCCGTATCGGGGCGTGCGAAGTCGACCCGGTGACCCGGATCGCCAGAAGAAGTGTACGGGACCGGCGGGGCAGCGGGTGACGCCACTGTCCACAACCGGTCAGTAGTCCACAGGCCGCGGCCGTGATCAGCGGGCTGCGGCACGGTGCCGTCATGCGACAGAACCGATGCGCGGCCGGCCTCCTGACCCTGGTGCTCACACTGCCGGCCGCCCTGACGGCCCGAGCGGCCCCACCACCCCCACTGCCCCCGCCACCCGAACAGGTCAGCCCCATCGCCCGGCTCTGGCCGGTCGGTGCCCGCCCACCCGTCCTGCGAACCTGGGACCCCCCACTCACCCCCTACGCCCGAGGCCACCGAGGAGTCGACCTGGCGGCCCCACCCGGCACCCCGGTACGCGCCGTGGCCCCGGGCCGCGTCTCCTACGCCGGCCGGGTGGCGGGCCGAGGCGTGATCTCCGTGGAACTGACGGACACGGGGGAGCCACCTCTCCGTACGACGTACGAGCCGGTACGACCGACGGTGCGCAAGGGCGACGAGGTGACCGCGGGCCAGCCCCTGGGCACGCTGGAAGCCACGCGCTCCCATTGCACCGCGCACTGCCTCCACTGGGGCCTACGCAGAGGCGAGACCTACCTCAACCCCCTGTCCCTGCTCCCACCCTGGCTACTACGACGAACCCCACCGAGACTCCTACCGGTGAGCAATGTGCCTCTGCCGCCGTAGCCGCGTGGCTGCGGGCAGTCGTACCGCTCCCGCGCTAGCTGCGGGCAGTCGTGCCTCCCCCAGCGCCTTCAAGGGCCTGAGAGGTGCCCCCAGGCGGCACGGGTGGGCGCCGGGGGTCCCCCCTCTGGGGGAGGCACCCCGTCACGCCGGGCTGCGCACCTACCCCGGCTCAACCCCGGTCGGCGTCAGCCCCGGACGCCCCGCAGCACCATTCCCACCGCCGCGTCCGCGACAACACCGGGATCCTCAGCGACCCCCAGCTCGATTCTCCGCACAGCCGCGTCGACAACCCCCTGCACCAGCATCGCCGCCAGCCGAGGCTCCTCATGCCCCAGCTCCCCCAGCGCCTCGACGACCATCGACACCAGCCCCCCGTGCGCGGCCCGGATCTTCTCCCGCGCCCCGTCATCCAGCTCACTCGCCGAGATCGCCACCACAGCCCGATGCCGCCGGTCCCCCACCAGCTCCAGCTGCTTGCGCACATACGCCTCGACCTTGGCCTCGGCCCCCTCCACGGCCGCCATCGCCGCCTCGACCTCCGCCGCCCACACCGGGAAGTCGACCGCGCACAGCTCCTCCACCACCGCGGCGCGCGACCGGAAGTACTCGTACACGGACGACCTCGCGAGCCCCGTCCGCTCGGCGAGGGCCGGGAAGGTCAACGCCTCCGTACCGCCCTCGGACAACAGGGACCGCGCCGCGTCCAGCAGGGCGGCTCGCTGCATCGACCGGTGCTCGGCCACGGAGGCCGCTCGAATCCTTGGCACGTCAACCACTCTACGGACGCACTCCCCGCGATGGGAGCCACCCGGCACTCACCGACCGAAGGCAGCCAGTTTCGCGCGCAACTGCAGCACGGACTTGGTGTGGATCTGACTCACCCGGCTCTCGGTCACCCCGAGCACGTTCCCGATCTCCGCGAGCGTGAGCCCCTCGTAGTAGTACAGCGTGACGACGGTCTTCTCCCGGTCGGGCAGCGTGTTGATCGCCCGCGCCAGAAACCTCCGCAGCTCCCGGTCCTCGGCCACCTCCACGGGATTCTCCGCGGCGGTGTCCTCCAGCGTGTCCATGAAGCTGAGCCCGTCCCCGCCCTCACCGCCGACATGCAGCAACTCCTCCAGCGCCACCACGTTCGCCAGCGACAACTGGCTGAACACGGAGTGCAGCTCATCGACCCCGATGCCCAGCTCGGCGGCCACCTCCCCCTCACTCGGCGTCCGCCGCAGCCGCGCCTCCAGCGTCGCGTACGCCCGCTCCACATTGCGCGCCTTCTGCCGCACCGACCGCGGGATCCAGTCCAGCGCCCGCAGCTCGTCGATCATCGCGCCCCGGATCCGGGTGATCGCATACGTCTCGAACTTGATCTCCCGGTCGATGTCGAACTTCTCGATCGCGTCGATCAGCCCGAACACCCCGGACGACACGAAGTCCGCCTGCTCCACATTGGGCGGCAGTCCCACGCTGACCCGTCCCGCCACATACTTCACCAGCGGCGAGTAGTGCAGGATCAGCTGTTCCCGCAGCCGCTCGTCGCCCGTCGCCTTGTACGACCGCCACAGCTCGTCGAGCGTCGAGGGAGCGGGCGGCCGCACGCTGCCACCGTCGCGGGCGGCTGGGGGGATCGCCGCCCGGTCGGACCCGGAGGTGTGCTGGGGCATTCGTCGCCTTGTGCCGTTCTGCCGTGAAGTACGTGAGGTCGGGGTGCCTGCGGCCGGTCTGTGCCGGAATCCACGTGAGCGTAGCGTGACTGGAGTGTCGCGGTGCGCGAAGAGCGGGGCCCGACCCATGCGCAGATACGTTCCGCTGGGCGTCCTCCCGGGGGTCCGGGTGGATCCGAGGGACCGTCCGGGAGCGTCAACTGCGGGAATTCCCAAGGGGTTCCGCGTTCCCCCGGACGGCCGAACAGAGTCGGTCAGCACTGACGCCGCCCTTCTCGAACGGAGACCATCGCCTGGCGTGTCAACTTCCAGCCGTCGCCGTGGCGTTCGACATAGCCGAGGGCTCTGAGTTCGTACAGTCTCGCGATCGCGTCGTCCTCGGCGGTCTGCGCGCCGCGCGCGATCTCGTCGACGGCGGCGGTCCGGCGTGCGGGCAGCGCGCCCAGGACACGGCGGGCGTCCGGCGCCAGCAGGTCGCGCGGCAGGACGGGCCCGCGCCGGTCGGGGGCCAGCTCGCCCATGTCGCCGACCAGCTCGACCACCTCCGCGGCGTCGGTGACCAGCACCGCCTCGCCGCGCAGCAACTCGTGCACCCCGGCGGAGAGCCCGCTGGTTGCCGGGCCCGGCACGCCCATGGTGTGCCGGCCCAGGCGCTGCGCCGCCCGCGCCGTGACGAGCGAACCGCTGCGGTGTGCCGCCTCCACCACGACCGTCCCCCGGGTCAGCGCGGCGATCACCCGGTTCCGCAGCACGAACCGGCTCGCCGTCGGATGCTCCCCCGGCGGCAACTCCCCCACCACCAGCCCCTGTTCGGCGATCCTGTTGATCAGCCCGGTGTGGCCGCGCGGGTAGGGCCGATCGACCCCGCAGGCGAGCACGGCCACTGTCGCGCCGCCGGCCCCGAGTGCCCCACGGTGCGCGGCCCCGTCGACCCCGTAGGCGCCGCCGGACACCACGACCCAGCCGCGCTCGGCAAGCCCCGCGGACAGGTCGGCCGCCATGTGCGCGCCGTACTCCGTGCAGGCACGGGCCCCGACCACGGCCACCGACCGCAACGCCCACATGCGCAGACTGGGCCGCCCCCGCACCCACAGGCCGAGCGGCCGGGCATCCCCGAGATCGTCCAGCGGCCCCGGCCACTCCACGTCCCCCGGCCCGACGAACCGCACCCCCGCCGTCCGGGCCACCTCCAGATCCCGCTCAGGTTCCGCCCGCCCGGCCCGAGCCCGCAACCCGGCCCACCGCAGCTCACTCACCCCCGGCAAAGCACTCCCACCCCCCTTCAACCTGCGTACCACTTCCCCCACCCCCTCCTGCCGCACCCACCGTCCACCGACCTCGTCCCCGGGCTCGATGACCCGAGTGAGAAACACCCGGTCGAGCAGCTCGGCGTCGCTCACGTCAGGGCCCCGATGGCCATGGGCACGCCCCGGGGGACTCCGGTGCGCAGTTGCAGGGCCAGGGCGACGTCCGTCGCGTCGGGCCGGTCGTGTCCGACCAGGTCGGCGACGGTCCAGGCGACCCGCAGGACCCGATCGAGCCCCCGGACGGTCAGCACGCCCCGCTCCAGGTTCCGCTCCGCCTCGTCCATCGCACCGCCGGCGGCCTGCCACCGGCTGCGCAGTTCGCGCCCCGGGACCTCGCTGTTGGTCCGCCACGGGGTGCCCGCCAGCCGCGCCGCGGCCCGTTCGCGTGCGGCCAGCACCCGTGCGGCTACCGTCGCCGTGGACTCACCCCCGGCACCGCGGTGGGCGAGTTCGGACCGGCTGACCGGGTCCACCTCGACCCGCAGGTCGACCCGGTCGAGCAGGGGCCCGGAGAGCCGCGCCTGATAGCGGCGGATCGCGGAGGGCGGGCACTCGCACAGAATGTCGCGCTGCGAGAAGCGCCCGCACGGACAGGGATTGGCGGCCAGCACCATCAGGAACCGGGCGGGGAACCGCACCACCCCCGCGCTGCGGGCGATCACCACGTGCCCCGCCTCCAGGGGCTGCCGTAGGGCGTCGAGGGTGTGGCCGCTGAATTCGGGGGCCTCGTCCAGGAAGAGCACTCCTCGATGCGCCAGGGAGACGGCCCCTGGCCGGGCGACGCCGGGGCCGCCGCCGACGAGCGCCTGCATGGTGGCCGAGTGGTGCGGGGCGCAGTAGGGGGCCACGTCGATGAGGGGTTTGCCCGGCGGCAGCAGCCCGGCCACCGAGTGCACGGCGGTGACCTCCAGCGAGTCCTGCCGGGTCAGCGGGGGCAGAACGGCCGGCAGACGTTCGGCGAGCATGGTCTTGCCCGCGCCCGGCGGACCCTCCAGGAAAAGATGGTGCCCGCCCGCCGCGGACACCTCGACCGCTGTCCGTGCCGAGATCTGGCCGACGACGTCGGCCAGGTCGTGCCCCGCGTCCTGCTGCGCGGCCCCGACGCTGCGCATGCCGGTGGCCGCTCCGGTGCCGGGCACCCGCAGGCCGGCCAGCAGCGGGTCTGGACGGCCCTGCTGGTCGGGTTCCTCCGCGGGTACGGGCTCGTCGGCGAGGACGGCGATCAGCTGGCGCAGGCTGCGTACGCCGAGCACGGACACCCCCGGGACCAGCGATGCCTCGGCGGCGGCGCACTCCGGTACGACGACCTGTTCGTACCCGGCGTCGGCGGCGGCCAGCACGGCGGGCAGGATGCCCCGTACCGGGCGCACCCGCCCGTCGAGGCCCAGCTCGCCGATCATCACGATGTCGGCGAGCACCCGCGGGTCGATCCGCTCGGCGGCCCCCAGCACGGCGCACGCCACGGCGAGATCGAAGCCGGAGCCCGCCTTGGGGACGGACGCGGGGCTGAGTCCGACGGTGAGTTTCTTCTGCGGCCACTCACCGCCCGAGTTCACCACCGCCGCCCGCACCCGGTCCCGGCTCTCCGTCAGGCTCTTGTCGGGGAGGCCGACCAGGGTGAAGGCGGCGACGCCGGGTTCGAGGTCGGCCTGGACCTCGACGACGACTCCTTCGACACCGACGAGGGCCACCGAGCATGTGCGTGCGAAGCCCATGTCAGGCCACCCCCCGCACGTGCTCGACGACGGGCGCGCCGCGGTCGGGCAGGACGACGCCGACGAGGTCGATGCGGACGCCGCCCGGCGGGGCGCCCCCGTGGGCGTGCAGCCAGCCCTCGGCGAGGCCCCGCAGCCGCTGCGCCTTCTCGGGCGTGACCGCGGCCATGGGATGCTCGTAGCCGCCGCTGCGGCGGGTCTTCACCTCGCAGATGACCAGTACGTCGCCGTCCCGGGCGACGATGTCGATCTCTCCGGCCCGGCCACAGCGCCAGTTGCGCTCCAGGAGCGTCATCCCGGCCTCGGCCAGCCGCCGCGCGGCCAGCTCCTCGCCGTACCTGCCGAGTGCCTTGCGTGCCAGATCCGTGTTCATGTCGGCACCACCTCCGGCACCGACGATCACGCATCCGCCGCCAAGAAAAGGATCTTGGTGGAGAAGTCGGCGGTTGTGGACAACTCCGTCACCCGCCCGGGGCCCCTCACCCGCCCGGCAGCTCCAGGTCGCTCTTGTTCAGCTCCTCAATGTTCACGTCCTTGAACGTGAGCACCCGCACCTGCTTCACGAACCGCGCCGGCCGGTACATGTCCCAGACCCAGGCATCCGCCATGGATACCTCGAAGAACACCTCGCCCTGGACCGAGTGCACCTGCATCTCGTAGTCATTGGTCAGATAGAAGCGCCGCTCGGTCTCGATCACGTACTTGAACAGACCGACGACATCGCGGTACTCCCGATAGAGCTTCAGCTCCATCTCGGTCTCGTACTTCTCGAGGTCCTCGGCGCTCATGGCATGTTCCCCTTCAGCCGTGCGGTCCCCCCATTGTGCGCCAGTGCCCTCGGCCCCTAGACGATTTCCGTGTCAAGGGTCACCGGCCCGGCAGGGGGACCATCGTCGAGCAGCCTGCGCAACAGCTCGGCGAGTCTGGTCGGATACACCGTCTCATGCGACCCGGTCAGTTCCGCACAGGTCCACCACCTCGCACCGGCGACGCTGCGCCGCTCCAGCTCCGTGAGGGCCACGGCGCGGGTCGCGGTCGTCGTCGTACGGGCCAGGTAGTACCACTCGTCCTGGTCCCAGCGGCGGCCCGCGAACGGGAACGAGCACCGCCGCCGCCACAGCACCGGGCCCAGCTCGACCTCGGTGATGCCCGTCTCCTCGGCGAGTTCCCTCAGCGCGGCCTCTTCACGGCTCTCCTCGCCCTCCAGTCCGCCGCCGGGGGTGAACCACCAGTCGTCGGCCGGATCGTCCGGCTCATGGCCGTGCAGCAGCAGAATGCGGTCCTCGGGGTCGAGCAGCACCACCCGGGCGACCCGGCGCAGGCCCTCCTCGTACGAGTCGGCCCGCGCGTCCGTCGTCTCAGCGGGCACCGGCGGGCTCCGTCCGCCCACGCCGGGACAGCAGCTTGGCGATCGGGCCGTACGCACCGCCCCCCAGTACCAGGACCGCGCCCACGACGATCAGCGCGACGATCAGGCGCAGCGGGCCGGGCTGGGACAGGGCGCCGAGTGTCTCGAAGCCGGTGGGGCGTCCCAGCATGCCGTCCATGGGCCACACGACCGCGTCCACCCGGCCGGTGACGGCGCTGCGCGCCACCGTGCCGCTGGCCGCGTCCGTGAGGTGGGCGGTGGAGTCCAGGGACCCGGCGCGCTCGTCGCCGAGCAGGAAGAGCCGGCCCTCCGGGACGGTCACGGTCGGGAAGCCGGTGATCTCGGCCCGGCTGTCCTTGGGCAGGTAGGGCTCGTCGATCCGCTTGCCGTTGACGGTGAGCTTGCCGTCGGTGCAGCAGGCGACCGTGTCACCGCCGATCGCGACCACGCGTTTGACCACGGGGGCGTTGCTCACCCAGGTCTTGTCGGTGAAGACGACGACATCGCCCCGGCGCACATCGGCGCCGTCCACCCGCTGGGCGAGCACCCGGTCGCCCGCCTCGATGGTCGGGGCCATCGAGTTGGTGGGCACGGTGTACGGCCGGTAGACCACCGCCGCCCAGCCGAAGCCGCCGAGAAACAGCACGAGGCCCAGTGCGACCGCCACCCCGGACAGTCGCTGTCCGGTCCGGCCGCCCACCGGGCCCGTTCTGGTGCCGCCGCTGCGGGCCGTGCGTGTCGTGCTCTGACCACCCATGGATCCGCACCCTACCCGCCGGTACCGAGCCGGGGCAGCCCTTCGCCCCGGACCCCGGTCACAACCCTGGGAAAGGGTTTACCGAGGCTCGCGGGTCTACCGACGCTCGCTCGCCGATGAACGCCGGCGCCGCCACACCACCACCGGCACGAGCCCGACGAGGGCCAGGCCCTGCGGCGCGACGGTCAGCGCGGCGGACGCCTGGGAGCCGGTGCTCAGGTCCTGGTCGAAGGTGTCCGGCACGGGCAGCGTGCCCCAGCGGTTGATCGGCCATGCCTTCACGATGGCGCGGCCGACGACCTCGTCGACCGGGACCATGCCCTTGTGCCTGTCCGCCTGGTTGTAGCGGGAGTCCCGCGAGTTCTGCCGGTGGTCGCCCATGACCCAGATGTGGCCCTCGGGCACGGTCACCTTGAACTGGCCGCCGGTGTCGTCCATGCTGCACGGCGTGTTGCCGGGGAAGACGTACGACTCCTCGTTCAGCGCCTTGCCGTTGACCTTCAGCGGGCCGGTGCCCTTGCACTCGACGGTGTCGCCGCCGACCCCGATGACCCGCTTGATCAGGTCCTTCTCCTCGGCGGACGGCATCAGGCCGATCCAGCTGAGGAAGGTCTGGAAGGCGTTCGGCTCCGGCGGGGCCTCGCCCGCCAGCCAGTTGTCCGGGTCGTGGAAGACGACCACCTGGCCGCGCTCCGGCTCCGAGCCGAACCACGGGGTCAGCTTGTCGACGAGGACCCGGTCACCCTCGCGGAGCGTGTCCTGCATCGAGGCCGAGGGGATCGAGAACGCCTGCACCAGGAACGTCTTGATCAGCAGCGCCAGCACGAGCGCGATACCGATCAGGATCGGCAGCTCCTTCCAGAAGGAGCGCGGCTTCCTCGCCTTGGGCGTCGAGTCCCCGGGGCCCTGGCCCGCGGCCCCGGCCCGGTCGTCCGCCGTGGGCCCGTCCTCGGGCGCCCCGGGCTCATTCCCTGAGGTCACGGCGTCGTCCGCGGCCTGGTCGGTCGCTTCCACGGGACGTCCGCGGTGCTCCTCGCCGTCGTGTCCGGACCGTGCGCCAACCGCCACATCCCCCACGCCAACTCCTTACTCTGTGCCGCTGCCTGCCCCATGTCCGACGCAGGCCCACCACTCCCATAACGAGCGGGAGTTCCGCAGGGGTCGGGAGTCGGATCGTTCCGTTCGATTCGTCGGAGGCAACCCTATGCGACAGCGGGGGGCCGGGCGGTGCAGCGGAAGCGGCCGAGTCGCCCACCGCGGAGAAGGTCCGCGGCTCGTCGAGGCTGGTCCAGTGGCCCATCGGCCAGGCGATGACCATGGCACGGCCCACCACCTGGTCCTCGGAGACCGTGCCACCGTAGTCGGTGTCCTGGTGGGCGCGGGAGTCCTCGGAGTTGGCCCGGTGGTCGCCCATCACCCACAGGCGCCCCTCGGGGACGGTGATGTCGAACGGCGTGTTGGACGGGGCGTTCCCCGGATACAGGTAATCCCCCTCGTTCAGCGGAACGCCGTTGACGGTGACTCGCCCTTGCGGGTCACAGCACTGGACGCGGTCACCGCCCACGCCGACGACCCGCTTGATGAGGTCCTTCTCGTCGTCGGACGGCAGCAGACCGATGAAGGTCAGGGCCTGCTTGACCTGCTTGACGACGATGGGGTCGTCCTTCTTCGTGGTCTGCTCGTCCCGGAGCCAGCCGCCCGGGTCCTTGAACACGACGACGTCCCCGCGCTCGGGCTTGGCGCCGAACCACGGGGTGAACTTGTCGACCAGGACGCGGTCGCCGATCTGGATCGTGTTCTCCATGGAGCCGGACGGGATCACGAACGCCTGGACGAGGAAGGTCTTCAGGACGAGCGCTATGAGGACCGCGACGCCGATCAGGAGCGGTATCTCCTTGACGGCCGAGCGCCTGCGCCTGCGCTTGACCTTGCGCTGCAGCTTGCGCCGCTCCGCGCGCGTACGCCCGCCGGACGGGCCGGCGGCGCGCCGGGTGCCGGTGGGCAGCAGGTTGTCCGCGGGGCTGCTGGGGACGCCGCGGGGTTTGCCGCGGTTACCCATGCGCACCGCCGCGTCGATCGACCGCCTCCGCGGCGCTCGGGCCTTCGGCGGAGGCGGGCACGCGCGCGTAGGCGCTCGGGCGTTCCAGGCGGGTGAGGTGGCCGAAGGGCCAGACGATCCAGTCGACCCGGCCGATCACACCGTCGACGGGGATCATGCCGCCGCCGGGCGAGCCCAGATGGTCGCGGGAGTCGCTGGAGGCGCTGCGACGGTCGCCGAGGAGGAAGAGCCGGCCCTCGGGCACGACCACGTGGAAAGGCACCGTGGACGGGCTGTCGCCGGGGTACAGGAACGTCGACTCGTCGACCGACCGGCCGTTCACCTGGATCCTCCCCTCCCTGTCGCAGCAGACCACACGGTCTCCCCCCACACCCACGACGCGTTTGACGTAGTGCCCGTTCCCGAAATACCCAGTGCCGTCGAACACAACGACATCACCGCGCCGCGGCTCGCCACCGAAACGGTACGCCAACTTGTTTACGAGAACGCGGTCCCCGATCCTCAATCCGGATTCCATGGATCCGGATGGAATCTGGAAGGGCTGCACCACGAACGTGCCGAGGAGCAGCACAAAGACCAGGCAGACCAGCAGGGTGAGGCTGATCCGGCCGCCGGGGATCCGGTCCGTGATCCCGCGCGGCAACGCGAAACGCGACCGTCCCTCCGGCCCCTGGAAAGGGCGGGAGGAGCGGTCGCGCTCCGTGGGCTGTGCTTCGGTGTCCATCGGGGCCAGATGCTATCCGGCCCTCCTGTGACCCCGGGAAAGCGCTCAGCTCTCGCGCTTCTCCTTGATCTTCGCGGCCTTGCCGCGCAGCTCGCGCAGGTAGTAGAGCTTGGCGCGACGCACGTCACCGCGGGTGACGAGCTCGATCTTCTCGACGATCGGGGTGTGCACCGGGAAGGTGCGCTCGACGCCGACGGAGAACGAGACCTTGCGGACCGTGAAGGTCTCGCGGACACCGGCGCCCTGGCGACGGATCACCACGCCCTTGAACTGCTGCACACGGGAGCGGTTGCCCTCGATGACGCGGACGTGGACGTTGACGGTGTCACCCGGGCGGAAGGCCGGGATGTCGCTGCGCAGCGACGCGGAGTCGACGGAGTCGAGCAGGTGAGACATTTCGTCTGCTTTCTTCGCCGATGCCACAGGTCATCAGCGGTAGCTAGGTGTTTGCACGAAGCCGTGTGCGGTCGGGGCGGGCGTCGTGTCCCCCTGTGGCAGGGGCGCACGCCGGACGGCGCACAACAGCGACCTATTCTTCCATGCCCTCGACCCTGCGCCAAAATCGGCCGTACGGCTCGCCCTGCGGGTCCGGGGCCCAGCCCAGGATGGAGAGCATCTCGCGGTCCTTCTTGTCGAAGACCTTGGGCTCGCAGCGCTCGATGAGATCGGGCCGGTGCAGGGTCGTACGCCGCAGGGCCTCGTCGCGGCGCCAGCGGGCGATCCTGCCGTGGTGGCCGCTGAGCAGCACGTCCGGTATGTCACGGCCGCGCCACACCGGGGGCTTGGTGTAGACGGGGCCCTCCAGGAGGTTGGCCATGGCGCCGGGCGCGAAGGAGTCGTCGCGGTGGGACTCGGCGTTGCCCAGGACGCCGGGCAGCAGCCGGGCCACGGCCTCCGTGATCACCAGGACGGCCGCCTCGCCGCCGGCCAGGACATAGTCGCCGATGGACACCTCGTGGACGGGCATCCGGGTCGCGTACTCGTCGATGACGCGCCGGTCGATGCCCTCGTAGCGGGCCGGGGTGAAGACCAGCCAGGGCCGCTCGGACAGCTCGACGGCGAGTTCCTGGGTGAAGGGGCGGCCGCTGGGCGTCGGGACGATGAGGGCGGGCGCGTGGGAGCCGGTCTCGTAGCCGTCGGCGAGGACCGAGTCCAGGGCGTCGCCCCAGGGGTCGGTCTTCATGACCATGCCCGGGCCGCCGCCGTAGGGGGTGTCGTCGACGGTGTTGTGCCGGTCGTAGGTCCAGGAGCGCAGGTCGTGCACATGGACGTCGAGCTGTCCACGCGCGCGTGCCTTGCCGACCAGGGAGACGTTCAGCGGGTCGAGGTACTCGGGGAAGATCGTGACGACGTCGAGCCGCATCAGTCCTGCTCCTCCCGGGAGGAGTCGATCTCCGCCCGGTCGTCGATCAGGCCGGGGGGCGGTGAGATGACCGCCTTCTGCTCGGCCAGGTCGATCTCGGTGACGATCTGCTCGACGAAGGGGATCATGACCTCGCTGCCGTCGGCCCGCTCGACGATGAACAGGTCCTGGGAGGGCAGGTGGGAGATCTCGGTGATCCGGCCGACCTCGGTGCCGTCCTCGGTGACCACGTCCAGGTCGATCAGCTGGTGGTCGTAGTACTCGTCCTCCTCCTCGGGCAGCTCCTCCGGGTCGACCTCGGCGATCAGGAGGGTGTTGCGCAGGGCCTCGGCCGCGGTGCGGTCGGCGACGCCCTCGAAGCGCAGGAGGAGGCGGCCGCTGTGGACGCGGCCGGCGGCGATGGTGAGCGGTCCCACCGGAGCGGGATCGGTGGCGAGGACGGCACCGGGCGCCAGCCGGAGCTCCGGCTCGTCGGTGCGGACCTCCACGGTGACCTCGCCCTTGATGCCGTGGGCGCGGCCGATCCGGGCGACTACGAGCTGCACGTGTCCAAATCTCCTGTCATACGACTGCGGGCCGGGGACGGCCCCAAGGCCCTCCCCGGCCCGAGCCGGTGCTGTTGCTGTGAAGCGTCAGCGGACGTGGTCCACGTCGACGAGGTCGACACGGACACCGCGGCCGCCGATGGCGCCCACGACGGTGCGCAGAGCGCGTGCGGTGCGGCCGTTGCGGCCGATCACCTTGCCGAGGTCGTCCGGGTGGACCCGGACCTCGAGCACACGTCCACGGCGCAGGTTGCGCGAGGCGACCTGCACATCGTCAGGGTTGTCGACGATGCCCTTCACGAGGTGCTCGAGAGCCTCCTCGAGCATGCTCAGGCCCCGGTCGACTCGGACTCAGCCGCGGCCTCGTCCTTCTTCTCAGCCTTCTTCTTCTGGGTGATCGCCTCACCCTTGCCCTCGTCGTCGCCGCCCAGGGCCTCGAACGACGGGCGCGCCTTCTTCGGCTCGGCGGTCAGCAGCGGAGCGGGGGCGGGCTCGCCCTTGAACTTCTGCCAGTCGCCGGTCTTCTTCAGGATGGCGAGCACGGGCTCGGTCGGCTGCGCGCCGACACCCAGCCAGTACGCCACGCGCTCGGCGTCCACCTCGATGACCGACGGGTGGTAGGTCGGGTGGTACTTGCCGATCTCCTCGATGGCCCGGCCGTCACGGCGGGTACGGGAGTCGGCGACGACGATGCGGTAGTGAGGCGAACGGATCTTGCCCAGACGCTTCAGCTTGATCTTGACTGCCACGGGAGTGGGTTCTCCTGGATTTGACGTGGTTGGGCACGGCGAGAATGCCGCGTGGGGTTGCGGTACCCGAGTGCCCGATGGACGCGTCAGCCGGAGGAGAGAGGGGTCCTGTGCGGCTGTCGAGTACAGCTAGCCATTCTGCCACACCTCGGAGGTCGCCTATCGCCGAGGGTCCCCGGGAGCCGTCACGGGGCGCGCCGGAGAGGGGTGCCGCCCCGCTCACGGCGCGGCACCCCGGGTCGTTCGGCCGCACCGGCAGCCACGAGATGCCGGTACCGCGTGCGCGGGCCTACGCCGCGCCGGCCACCTCGGGGATCCGGAACGGCTTGCCGCACCCCCCGCACACGATCGGCGCCTGGGCCAGCACCGAGGGGACGACCCGTACGTTGCGCCCGCAGTCGCAGACCGCCTTGACCCTGACCCCGCCGCCGGAGGAGCCATGGCGGGCGGCCGGGCCCCGGAAGGCGCGGGTGGTCTCGGCGGAGGTGGCCGCCGTGTGGGCCTTGAGGGCCCGCTGCAGGCGCTCGATCGTCGAGCGGTAGCGCCGCTTGGCCTCGGGGTTGAGTGTGACCAGCGAGAAACCGCTGCTCGGGTGCGGCTCCTCGGGGTGGTCAAGGCCCAGTTCCTCGGCGATCGCGAGGAATCTGCGGTTGTGGTAGCGGCCGGCACGGGAGGTGTCGCGCACGCCGCGCGCGGCGGCGATGCCATGGACTGCCTCATGGAGCAGTCGCTCGAAGGAGAGCTCGTGACCGCACGCGGACGACGACTCCCCGATCAGGGACTCTGGCGCGGCAAGGTCAGGCAGCTCGGGGTGGTGCCGCTGAATGTCGGCCCACGCCTGCGCCAGCTCTGCGGCGAGAACAGGTGGTGTCTGTGTCGTGCTCACGTAATGAGAACGAGCGGGAGGGCCATTGTGTTCCTATTCCGGGGCATCCCAAATAATTTGCACGTACCCGTCAGTTGCCGCTGATGCTCCCCGACGAGGGCGGGTGCGCTGATCTGCGGAGAAGCCGCCCAGCTCAGCACAAGCTGGTGCGTAGACACACGTACGCCCCGGCGCGTACGCCTCCTCCGCACGCCGGCGCACGGGAGGTGTGGTGGGGCGCAAGGGGAGTTCCGGCCGCTCTCACGCCCCGACCCACGCCTCAGTAAGCGCACGCCACGATCGCGACGTTACCCGGTGCGCCCCCGTCCTCCGACATCGACCCGTCCCGTCTCCGTCATGGCGCGAGGGGACGACCCACGTTGCCGCGATGTGAATTCTCGCCACCCGCACCGTCACCCGGCAAAGAGGAGTCCCTTTCCTCTGGACGCGGTCGCGAGCAGGGAGTTACCTGACATACGGGGGGAGTGCGAGCGCACTGCACGGGGGTCAGGAAAACGGGCACGGAGGCGAACTCTCGAACTCTCGGCGATTGGGGCGCTTATCCATGACACCTACGCTCGTGCGACAGCACCGGCCTCACGGGGGACCTCACCCCCGCGTGGACCGCGGTGCACGCGCGCGTGACTGGTCCGAAATCCAGGAGCGGATGCTCGTCCCGCTCTACGACGCCGTCTACGAGCGACTGGAAGTGGGCCCCGGCACCCGGCTGCTGGGCCTCGGCTGCGGTTCCGGACTCGCTCTGCTGATGGCGGCCACCAAGGGCGCCACCCTCACCGGCGTCGAATCCGTCCACCCCGAACGGCTGACCCTGGCCCGGCAGCGGCTGCTGCCGGACGCGACGGGCCACCCGCACGCGCGCGTGCGGACCCACCTCGTCGACGGCCCACCCGAGGACGCGGCCGGCCCCGGAACACCCCCGTACAACCTCGTGACGGCCTTCGACCCCATCGGCTGCACCGCAGGCGACGCGGAGCACCTCACCGACCTGCTGACCGCCGCGACACCGCTCACCGACCACGGCACACCCGTCGTACTCACCGGCTGGGGACCACCCGAGCGCTGCGCCACCGTCTCCGTCCTGCGGGCGGCCACCAAACTGGCCGAACCGCTTCCCTCCGAGGGCTGCTGGCGCGCCGCCCTGCGCGACGACCTGGAGGAGGCCGCCCGGCAGGCCGGCCTCGAACCCGACGGCTCCGGCCGGGTCGCCTGCCCCTTCGGCTACGCCGACATGGACAGCGCCGTCCGCGGACTGCTCTCCACCGGCCTCTTCGACGCGGCCACCGCCGCCACCGACCCGGCCCAGGTCGACAAGGAACTCACCGAGGCACTCCACCCCCACCAGCGCCACGACGGCACGGTGTGGATGCCGAACGTGTTCCGCTACCTGATCGCCCGCGTGCCCTAGGGAACGGACCGAGGGCGCCCCTCCTAAGAAGGGCGCCCTCGACGGCACACTCAGGGCACTCAGCCCATGAACTTCTTGAACTCGTCCGGCAGCTCGAAGTCCTGACCGCCCTGCTGCGGCAGCCCGAACGCGTTCCCGCCCTGCGCGGCCGCCTCACGGCGCTGGGCCGCCTCCAGCTCCTGCTGCTTGCGCTTCATCGGGTTGCCGGAACGCTGCTTGCCCTTGGCCTTCTTCGGCTGCTTCTTGGTACGGCCCGGCCCGCCGCCCATGCCCGGGATCCCCGGCATACCCGGCATGCCGCCGCCCTGAGCCATGCGGGACATCATCTTCCGGGCCTCGAAGAACCGCTCGACCAGGTTCTTCACGGCACTGACCTCGACACCGGAACCCCGGGCGATACGCGCCCGCCGCGAGCCGTTGATGATCGTCGGGTCCTGACGCTCCGCCGGGGTCATCGACTTGATGATCGCGGCGGTGCGGTCGACGTCCCGCTCGTCGAGGTTGTTGATCTGGTCCTTGATCTGCCCCATACCGGGCAGCATGCCGAGCAGCTTGCTGATGCTGCCCATCTTCCTGACCTGCTCCATCTGGGACAGGAAGTCGTCCAGGGTGAAGTCCTGGCCCTTCTTCGACGCCAGCTTGGAGGCCATCTTCTCGGCCTCTTCCTGGCTGAACGTCTTCTCCGCCTGCTCGATCAGGGTGAGCAGGTCACCCATGTCGAGGATCCGGGAGGCCATCCGGTCCGGGTGGAACGCGTCGAAGTCGTCGAGCTTCTCGCCGTTCGACGCGAACATGATCGGCTTGCCGGTGATCTGCCGGATCGACAGCGCCGCACCACCACGGGCGTCACCGTCCAGCTTGGACAGCACCACACCGTCGAAGCCGACGCCGTCCCGGAACGCCTCGGCCGTGTTGACGGCGTCCTGACCGATCATGGCGTCGACGACGAAGAGGATCTCGTCGGGCGAGACGGCGTCCCGGATGTCGGCCGCCTGCTGCATCATCTCCTGGTCGATGCCGAGGCGGCCGGCGGTGTCGACGATGACGATGTCGTGGACGCGGGACTTCGCGAAGTCGATGGAGTCCTTGGCGACCTGCACCGGGTCACCGACGCCGTTGCCCGGCTGCGGCGCGTACACGGCGACACCGGCGCGCTCGGCGACGACGCCGAGCTGGTTGACGGCGTTCGGCCGCTGCAGGTCACAGGCCACGAGCAGCGGAGAGTGCCCCTGCTCCTTCAGCCACCGGCCCAGCTTGCCCGCGAGAGTCGTCTTACCGGCACCCTGCAGACCGGCCAGCATGATCACGGTGGGCGGCTGCTTGGCGAAGCGGAGACGACGGGTCTCGCCGCCGAGGATCGTGACGAGCTCGTCGTTCACGATCTTCAGCACCTGCTGCGCCGGGTTCAGCGCTTTGGAGACCTCGGCCCCGAGCGCGCGCTCCTTGACGTTCTTGATGAACGTCCGGACGACAGGCAGCGCCACGTCCGCTTCGAGGAGCGCGATGCGGATCTCACGAGCCGTGGCGTCGATGTCCGCCTCGGAGAGCCGTCCCTTGCCGCGCAGGTTCTTGAAAGTCGCTGAGAGGCGATCGGAGAGAGTATCGAACACGGCGCTCGCGGTCCTCGGGGTCGGTGTTGGCTTCGGGAATCGCCCTCCAGGGTATCCCGGAGCGGCAGAACCGGGTTCACCCCCGCAGAGTCTCCTCCAGCTTCCGCGCCACAGCAGTCGCCTCGTCCCCCGGCAGGGGAACGCCTCTGGACCCTGTGACGTAGAAGGCGTCCACGGCGTTGGCGCCCAGCGTGCTCACATGCGCACTGCGCACCCGCACCCCCGCGTCCTCCAGCGCCCGCCCGATCCGGAACAGCAGCCCCGGCGCGTCCTGGGCCCGTACCTCGATCACCGTGGCGTGGTGGGAAGCCGCCGACGCCACCGTCACGCGCGCGGGTGGGGCCACCCAGCCGCGACGCCGCGGGTACGCCGCGTCCCGTTCCGCCAGCCGCCCCGCGATGTCCAGGGAGCCGTCGAGCGCCCGTACGAGATCCGCGCGCAACCGCGCCGCCTGGGGCAGCGAGCCGTACTCCGCCGCCACCCGCCAGTCCAGCAGCAGCACCGAGCCCTCGACGCCGTCGGGCAGCTCCAGGGCCCGTAGCTCGGCCGTACGCACCGTCAGGCGGTGCATGGCGAGGACTCCGGCGACCGCCGGCAGGACTCCCGGCTGGTCGGGCACGGCGATGAGCAGTTCCACGCCCAGCGGCTCGGGTTCTCCGGGCGGCTCGTCGCCGGGCGGCTCGGTCTGTGCGCGCAGGGACAGCACCGGTCCGCCGGTGGCGACCGCCTCGATGGCGAGGCGTTCCTGTTCGGCGGTGGGCGCGGCGGCCTCCGGCTCGTCCGGTACGTCTCCTGCGAGGACCGCGGCGACCCGTCGTACCAGCTCGGCGACCAGGGAGCCGCGCCAGGAGGACCAGGCCGCCGGGCCGGTGGCGAGCGCGTCGGCCTCGGTGAGGGCGTGCAGCAGCTCCAGGGTGCTCTGGCTGCCGACGGCCTCGGCGACGAGGCGTACGGTCGCCGGGTCCTCCAGGTCGCGTCGCGTGGCCGTTTCGACCAGCAGCAGGTGATGTCGTACGAGGGTCGCCAGGACCGCCACGTCGGCCCGGTCGAAGCCGATTCTCGCCGCCACGTCCTTGACGATGATCTCGCCGGCGACGGAGTGGTCACCGGGCCAGCCCTTGCCGATGTCGTGCAGGAGCGCGGCCACCAGCAGCAGGTCGGGGCGGCTGACGCGGCGGGTGAACTCGGAGGCGCGGACTGCGGTCTCGATGAGGTGGCGGTCGACGGTCCAGACGTGGACGGCGTTGCGCTGCGGGCGGCAGCGGACCCGCTCCCAGTCGGGGAGGAGCTGGGTGATCAGCCCTTCCGCCTCCAGGGCTTCCCAGACGTCGACGGTCGGTCGGCCGGAGCCCAGCAGGGTGACCAGTTGCTCGCGTGCCTCGGCGGGCCAGGGCGTCGGCAGGGGGCGCGCGGTGGCGGCCATGCGCCGTACGGCGTGCAGGGAGAGCGGGAGTCCGGCCTGTGCGGCGGCGGCCGCGGCGCGCAGGGGGAGCACGGGGTCGCGTTCGGGGCGTGCGGCGCGGGCGAGCACGACCTCGCCGTCCTGTTCGACGACGCCCTCGGCGAGCGGTGAGCGCTCGGCGGTCGGTTTGCCGCCGCCGAGCATGGCGCGCAGCCGGGGCCGCACGGCGCGCGAGCGCAGTACGCGCCCCACTTCGCGCCAGGTGACGTCGCTGGCGTACGAGATGACGCGGGCGGCTTCGTAGACCTGCCGCAGCAGGGTGTCGGCGTCGAGGAGGCCGAGTTCGGTGGCGACCTGGTCCTGTTCCTGGAGGGCGAGTCGGTCGGTGGCGCGGCCGGTGGCGAGGTGGAGGGCGTCGCGTACGTCGAGGAGGCGGCGGCGGGCGTCGTCGAGGCCCTCGCGGGGGGCGTCGGCGAGCCAGGAGGCGGCGACGGCCCGCAGGGCGGTGGCGTCGCGCAGTCCGCCGCGGGCCTCCTTCAGGTCGGGTTCCAGCAGGTACTGCAGCTCGCCCTGGCGGTCGGCGCGTTCGGCGCAGAGTTCCTGGAGTTCGGGGAGGCGTTTGGGGGCCTGGTTGCGCCAGTCGGCGAGGACGGCCGTCCGCAGTCCGGCGGTCAGTCCGAGGTCGCCCGCGAGATGGCGGGCGTCGAGGAGGCCGAGCTGGACCTTGAGGTCCTCGCCCGCCGTCCTGCGGGCCTCGGCCGGGGTGCGTACGGAGTGGTCGAGGGCGAGGCCGAGGTCCCAGACGGGGTACCAGAGGCGGTCGGCGAGGGCGGCGACGGCCTTGGGGTCGCTGCCGTCGTGCAGCAGCAGGAGGTCGAGGTCGCTGCGTGGGGAGAGCTCGCCACGGCCGTAGCCGCCGACGGCGACCAGGGAGGCGCCGCGCAGCCCTTCGGCGCCGGCGGTGAAGAGGCCGGCCAGCCACTCGTCGGTGAGTTCGGCCAGGGCCGCACGGCGCGGCGGCCCGGACCGCGCCCCCTCGGTGAGGAGGCGCAGCCGGGCCGCCGCGTAGCCGCTGGGTCCCGAGTCCTCTGCTTCGTTGCGCATGTCCGTACTCGTCACCCAGCGACTCCTGTTCGTTTCTGCGGTCAGAGCGCGTCCGGGCCGCGCTCGCCGGTGCGGACCCGTACGGCCGTCTCGACCGGGAGGGACCAGACCTTGCCGTCACCGATCTTGCCGGTGCGGGCCGCCTTGACGATGACGTCGATCAGCTGCTCGGCGTCGTCGTCCTCGGCCAGAACCTCGATACGGATCTTGGGGACCAGGTCGACCGTGTACTCGGCGCCGCGGTAGACCTCGGTGTGTCCCCGCTGACGACCGTAACCGCTGGCCTCGGTGACCGTCAGGCCGTGGACACCGAACGCCTGCAGGGCTTCCTTGATCTCGTCCAGGCGGTGCGGCTTGACGACGGCGGTGATGAGCTTCATGCGTCCACCTTCTTGCTGGCGGCGGCGGTGCCGGTCGGGGCGGGGGCGGCGGCGGAGATGTGGGAGCCGGAGGCGCCGCTGAAGTCGTATGCAGTCTCGGCGTGGGCGGTCTGGTCGAGGCCGGCGACCTCGTCGTCCTCGGTGGCCCGGAAGCCGATGGTCTTCTGCAGGGCGAGGGCGAGGAGGTAGGTGACGACGAAGGTGTAGCCCATGACGGAGAAGGCGCCGATGGCCTGGGAGCCGAACTGCTTCAGGCTGCCGGTTCCGTCGATGGCGAGGAAGCCGACCATCAGGGTGCCGATGACACCGCCGACGAGGTGGACGCCGACGACGTCGAGGGAGTCGTCGTAGCCGAGCTTGTACTTGAGGCTGACGGCCCAGGAGCACAGGGCACCGGCGACGACACCGATGAGCAGGGCACCGAAGATGTTGACGTTGCCGCCGGCGGGGGTGATGGCGACGAGGCCGGCGACGGCGCCGGAGCAGGCACCGAGGGTGGTGAAGGCGCCGTGACGGATGCGCTCGTAGACGAGCCAGCCGAGCATGGCGGCGGCGGTGGCGACCTGCGTGTTGATGGCCATCTGGGCGGTGGTGCCGTCGACGCCGAGCTCGGAGCCGGCGTTGAAGCCGAACCAGCCGAACCACAGCAGGGCGGTGCCGAGCAGGACGAGCGGCATGTTGTGCGGCCGCATCGGGTCCTTCTTGAAGCCGACGCGCTTGCCGACGACGAGGACGGCGGCGAGTCCGGCGATGCCGGCGTTGATGTGGACCGCGGTACCACCGGCGAAGTCGATCACCGCGGGGTCGAGCTGGGCGAGCCAGCCGCCGCCCCAGACCCAGTGGGCGACGGGGAAGTACACGACGGTGACCCACACGCCGATGAAGATCATCCAGGAGCCGAACTTGACGCGGTCGGCGAGGGCGCCGCTGATCAGGGCCGCGGTGATGACGGCGAACAGCATCTGGAAGAGCGAGAAGGCGAAGGTGGAGATCTGGTGCGCGGTGCCGTCGTCGTCGGTGACGAAGCTGTCCACCACGCTGCTCGCGTCGATGCCCTTCAGGCCGATCATGTCCAGGTTGCCGATGAAGCCACCGGTGTCACCGCTGAAGGCGAGGGAGTGGCCGTAGAGCACCCAGAGCACGCTGACGACGCCCAGGGAGATGAAGGACATCATCAGCATGTTGAGGACGCTCTTGGAGCGCACCATGCCGCCGTAGAACAGGGCCAGCCCAGGCGTCATCAACATGACGAGCGCTGCACTGATCAAAACGAATCCGGTATCTGTGCCGTTCAATGCCGGTATCTCCTCGTCGTGAGTACGGCCCCGTGCGGGCGAAGCCTGAGCGGTGTGAGGGGGTGGGCCGGTTATGCGGCAAGAGATTGGCGCAGCGCGGTTTCGGCGGAAGCCCCTGGTTGTTTCGCACGGGTGACGAAGGCGCCCTGTGTGTTACGCGTCGGTGAAGTGCCGGATGTCGGGCCGCACGATCGTTATCGTGGCGCAACCTTCCCCGTCGGAGTCGTCGCGGGAAAGGAAAAAGCCGGCCGCGGCGGCCTTCCGATGACCTGGCATGGGGGGAGCCGAGTCGGGCAGTTCGGGAGGGCCGGCCGCGGCCGGGGCTCTGGGGTGTGCGGGGTCAGACGGCCTCGGCGGTCTCGGGCAGCTCGGCCGCGAGGGTCTCGGTGAGGTCGACGACCTCGGCGAGGTCGCCGAAGTCGCGTACGGCGGTGTCGACGGTCTTTCGGATACGAGTGTTGACCCGTTCGGAACGGACCTTCTTGGCGGCGCGCATGGCCTGGGTGGCGTACTCGGCGCCCTGCTCGGGGTCGCGCTGGAGCAGGTGGACGGTGGCCATGCCGATGAGGTTGAGCGCGTACGACCGCTGGTAGTCGCTCTCCGCGGCGAAGAGCTGGACGGCCTTGTGCATCAGGGGTTCGGCGAGGGAGGCGTAGGTGGGGCTGCGGCCGGCGACGTAGGCGAGGTCCCGGTAGGAGTGGGAGTTCTCGCCGTAGAGCTCGGCCTCGTTGAAAAAGCGGATCCAGTCGGGGTCCGGCTCGTCCCAGTCGTCGACGTCGGCGAAGGTGTCCTCGGCCATCCGCACGGCCCGCTTGCAGCGGCCGGGCTGGCCCATGTTGGCGTAGGCGCGGGCCTCCATCGCATACAGCATGGACTGGGTGCGCGGGCCGGCGCAGTCCCGGCTGCCGTACTGGGCGAGGTGGATCAGCTCCAGGGCGTCCTCGGGCCGTCCGAGGTGGATCATCTGGCGGCTCATGCTGGACAGGACGTACGAGCCGAGCGGGCGGTCGCCCGCTTCCTTGGCGGCGTGCAGGGCGAGGACGAAGTACTTCTGGGCGGTGGGCTGGAGTCCGACGTCGTACGACATCCAGCCGGCCAGTTCGGCCAGTTCGGCGGCGACCTTGAAGAGCTTCTTGGCGGTGGCCTCGGGGTGGGGTTCCTGGAGGAGGTCGGTCACCTCGTGCAGCTGGCCGACGACGGCCTTGCGGCGCAGGCCGCCGCCGCACTGGGCGTCCCACTGCCGGAACATCCTGGTGGTGGACTCCAGCAGGTCCAGTTCGGGCTTGGAGAGGCGGCCGCGGGCCCGGCTGGTGGGCAGCGGCCGGTCGGGTTCCCGGCGCGGGGAGGACGGGGTGGGCACCAGCCAGCGCTGCATGGGCTCGATGAGGGACGGGCCCGCGGACAGCATCAGCGAGGTCCCGAGGAAACCGCGCCGCGCCAGCATCAGATCGCTGCGCGAGAACTCGCTGAGCAGCGCCACCGTCTGCGGGCCCGTCCAGGGCAGGTCGACCCCGGTCGCGGAGGGCGACTGCCGCGCGGTGCGCAGACCGAGGTCCTCGACGGAGACGACACAGCCGAACCGCTCGGAGAACAGTTCGGACAGGATCCTGGGGATGGGCTCGCGGGGGTTCTCGCCGTCCAGCCAGCGGCGCACGCGGGAGGTGTCGGTGGAGATGTGGTTGGCGCCCAGCTGACGGGCTCGGCGGTTGACCTGGCGGGCGAGTTCGCCCTTCGACCAGCCGCTGCGTACGAACCACGACGTGAGGAGTTCGTTGGGGCGCTTGTCCGCGCTCGCAGCGTTCGTCTCGCTACCGTCGTTGCCGCTCACTGGAACGCCCCCATCCCTGAGACCACTTGTCGCTCTGCGCGAACAAGCCTTGAGTGCGCCAACCCTTATCAGAATGCCGGGGGGTGAGGCCGCCCGTCCGCCGGTTCTCACTCTTCGAACGGAAGGCCGGGTTGCCTCCGGCATATCCACGAGTGCATGTGCCCCCAGGACTCGTGCACCCAAAGTAGTCCTACGATCACGCACTCAGCCACGGGGATCCCGGAAACGCCACCATTCGCCACCCCTTCGAATGAACTCACGACGACCGGTACGCGATTCACTTGACACAGACCAGCCGGAAGTGAGCGGAGCGATGCACTCAGGGGCGCGCACCGCCCGGCACACCACCCGGCGTGCTCCCAGGCGCTGCCCACGCGGGGTGTCCCAGGACGCATAAGCAGCAGGCATAAATACAGAGAGTCACGTTCTGCGTCCGCTACGTAACCACCGGTGCGTCGGACCCGTTGGAGGGGGCATGGGCTTCACGATCGGCGGCATTCGCGAGATCCGCTCCGGCGCGCGCAGGCGCGGCCGTCCGTCCGACTGCACGATCGTCGCGGAGTGCACCGCGCTGTGGGGCTGGGACGTCGTGCCGGGCGCCCGGACCGCGGCCGGTGCCTGCTCCTGCGGTCGCCGGGACTGCCGCGCGCCGGGGGCGCATCCGCTGGACTTCGTGCCGCGACTGCCGGCGGGCGCCACGCTCGACGAGGTGACCGAGGTCTGGCGTGAGGTGCCGGGCGCGTCGGTGATGCTGCCCGTCGGGCGCTCCTTCGACGTGATCGAGGTGGCCGAGTCCGCGGGCCGCCACGCGCTGGTCCGGCTGGAGCGGATGGGCCTGCCGCTCGGCCCTGTCGCCGCGACCCCGGAGGGGCGCGCCCACTTCTTCGTCGCGCCGGGCGCCGCCGCCGAGCTGACCGAGCTGCTGTACCGCATGGGCTGGGACGACCCGGGCGCCCTCGATCTGCGCGGTCTCGGCCCCGGTACGTTCATCACCGCGCCCCCCTCCGACCGGGCGGGCCTCGGCCCGGTGCGCTGGCTGCGTCCGCCGGAGCTGGACACGGCGAGCCGCCCGCCGGCCGCCCGGCTGCTGCTGGGCACGCTGGCGTATGTGGCGCACCGGTCGCGGGCGTAGCGCCTACGAGGCCGCACGACGCGCACACGGCGAAGCGCCCGCTCCCCGACTGCACCTCGGGGGCGGGCGCTTCTCACATCCGGGTTTTCGGAGGTGCCCGGCGTCACTCCCCGATAAGGGCGTCAACGAACGCCTCCGGCTCGAACGGCGCGAGGTCGTCCGCGCCCTCGCCCAGTCCGACCAGCTTGACCGGGACGCCCAGCTCCCGCTGGACCGCGACGACGATGCCGCCCTTGGCGGTACCGTCCAGCTTGGTCAGCACGATGCCGGTGATGTCGACGACCTCGGCGAAGACCCGGGCCTGGACGAGGCCGTTCTGACCGGTGGTGGCGTCGAGGACGAGAAGCACCTCGTCGAGCGGGGCGTGCTTCTCCACGACACGCTTGACCTTGCCGAGCTCGTCCATGAGGCCGGTCTTGGTGTGCAGGCGTCCGGCGGTGTCGATGAGCACCACGTCGACGCCCATCTCCTTGCCCTCCTTCACCGCGTCGAAGGCGACGGAGGCGGGGTCGCCGGCCTCCGGTCCGCGCACGGTGTGGGCGCCCACCCGCTCGCCCCAGGTCTGCAGCTGGTCGGCGGCGGCGGCGCGGAAGGTGTCGGCGGCGCCGAGGACGACGGTGCGGCCGTCGGCGACGAGCACGCGGGCGAGCTTGCCGGTGGTGGTGGTCTTGCCGGTGCCGTTGACGCCGACGACCATCACGATGCCGGGCTTGCGGTCCTCGGGCTCGGTCCTCACGGTGCGGTCGACATCGGTACCGACCAGCTTGAGCAGCTCTTCGCGCAGCAGGGTGCGCAGTTCCTGCGGGGTGCGGGTGCCGAGCACCTTGACGCGCTCACGCAGCCGCTCGACCAGCTCCTGGGTGGGCTGCACGCCGACGTCGGCGGTGAGCAGGGTGTCCTCGACCTCCTCCCAGGTGTCGTCGTCGAGGTGCTCTCGCGAGAGCAGCGTGAGCAGCCCCTTGCCGAGGGCGTTCTGGGAGCGGGAGAGCCGGGCCCGCAGCCGGACCAGGCGGCCGGCGGTGGGCTCGGGGATCTCGATCTCGGGGGCTTCGACGAGGTCGGCGGGGGGTTCCTCGACCTCGACCGGCGCGGGGCCGCCCGGAAGATCCACTTCCTCTATCGTGCGGCGCGGTTCTTCGCGCGGCGTCTCGGCCTCTTCGCCGATGTGCGGTTCGGCCGGGGGCGCGGTGATGTCGGGCGCGGCCGGGGGCGGCGGGGGCAGTGGCTTCCTCCGCCGACTGCCGACGACGAGCCCGCCGATCACACCGAGCACGACCACGGCGATGACTACAGCAAGGATGACGGTTTCCATAACACGCTCCAGTATCCATCCCCGGCCCCGACGGGCCCGTCGGACGCCACGGCCGTACGGCGGGCTCAGCCGACGAGTTCTCTCTGGTGCGGGGCGGTCCGGAGCGCGATCCATCCCGGAACGGCTTCGGCCTGCGGGTCTGTCAGCGCGACGGGTCTCGTCACCACCCCGAGCCTACGGTGCCGGTGTCGCGGCCATGGCAATATGACGGCTCGTCAGCTACCGTCCCGGGCGGACCACGCCGGAAGGGGGACCTCATGCCCGTCACCGTCGTCCGCTTCAACCTGGTCGCGCCCGGGGCCGGCCCGGCCGAGCTGCGGGAGCGGTACCGCGCCGCCCTGGAGATGGCCGCGTACGCCGACGAGCGTGGGGTCACCACCGTGCAGACCGAGGAGCATCACGGCGTCGGGGACAACTGGCTTCCCTCGCCGTTCGTCTTCGCGGGCGCGGTGCTGGGGGCGACCCGGCGGCTGGGGGTGACGGTGTCGGCGGCGATCGGCCCGCTGCACGATCCGCTGCGGCTGGCCGAGGACATCGCCGTACTGGATCTGCTGAGCGGCGGACGGCTGGTGACCGTGGCCGGGATCGGGTACCGGCCCGAGGAGTACGCGCGGGCCGGAGTGGACTGGCGGCGGCGCGGCCGGCTCCAGGACGAGCTGCTTCAGACGCTGCTCGCGGCGTGGACCGGCGAGGAGTTCGCCTACCGGGGGCGTACGGTACGGGTCACCCCGCGCCCGTACACCCGCCCGCACCCCCTGCTGCTGGTCGGCGGGTCCTCGAAGGCGGCCGCGCGCCGGGCCGCCCGGCTGGGGCTGCCGTTCTTCCCGAGCGCGCATCTGCCGGAGCTGGAGGCGTACTACAAGGAGCGGCTCACGGAGTACGGCACCGAGGGCTGGACGATGATGCCGGGGCCGCAGACCCCGCTGCTGCACCTCTCCGAGGACCCGGACCGGGCGTGGGCGGCGTACGGGCGGCACTTCCTGCACGAGGCGCGGACGTACGCCTCCTGGCAGTCCGGGGGTGTTCGCTCGGCCGTGCGGTCGGGTGCGACGACGGTCGACGAGCTGCGCGCGGAGGGCGTGTACCGGATCCTCACCCCGGACGAGTGCGTGGCCAAGGGGCTGGACACCTGGGTGCTGCATCCGCTGGCGGGCGGGATGCCGGTGGAGGAGGGATGGCGCGGTCTGCGGCTGCTGTGCGACGACGTACTGCCCCGGCTCGGCGGATGACGAGCCGGCCCGGCTCCTCGAGCGTCTTGCCCTTGATTCCAGGCCATCAGGGTGCCGCGCTGCTTCAGTGCAGTCGCTGGCTGATGACCTTCGACACCCCGTCACCCTGCATGGACACGCCGTACAGCGCGTCGGCGACCTCCATGGTCCGCTTCTGGTGGGTGATCACGATCAGCTGCGAGGACTCCTGCAGCTCCTGCATGATGCGGATCAGCCGCTGCAGGTTGGTGTCGTCGAGGGCGGCCTCCACCTCGTCCATGACGTAGAACGGGCTGGGCCGGGCCTTGAAGATCGACACCAGCAGCGCCACGGCCGTCAGCGACCGCTCGCCGCCCGAGAGGAGGCTGAGCCGCTTGACCTTCTTGCCCGGCGGGCGGGCCTCGACGTCCACGCCGGTGGTGAGCATGTTGTCGGGATCGGTCAGGATCAGCCGCCCCTCACCACCCGGGAACAGCCGGCTGAACACGCCCTCGAACTCACGGGCGGTGTCCCGGTACGCCTCGGTGAAGACCTGCTCGACGCGCTCGTCGACCTCCTTGACCACTTGGAGCAGGTCGGCACGGGTCTTCTTCAGGTCCTCCAGCTGCTCGCTGAGGAACTGGTGGCGCTCCTCCAGCGCCGCGAACTCCTCCAGGGCGAGCGGATTCACCTTCCCGAGCTGCTGGTACGCCCGTTCGGCCGACCTGAGCCGCTTCTCCTGCTCGGCCCGCACGAACGGCCTCGGCTGGTTTCGGGGGTGTTCAGGGTCGTCGGGGAGCTGCTCTCCCTCGGCGGGCGGGGAGGGCGGTACGAGCTGATGCGGACCGTACTCCGAGACGAGCCCGGCGGGTTCGACGCCCAGTTCCTCCAGCGCCCTGGTCTCCAGCTGCTCGATCCGCAGCCGCTTCTCGGCGCCGAGGACTTCTCCCCGGTGCACGGAGTCCGTCAGCTTGTCCAGCTCGGCCTTGAGGTCGCGGCCCGCCGTGCGGGCGGCGGCCAGCTCCTGCTCACGCCGCGCCTTGGCGGCCTCGGCGGCGGCCCGCTCCCGCTCGGCGCGCTCCAGGGACACCTCGACATGTGCGAGCAGCTGCCGCGCGCCGGAGGCGACCGCCTCGGCGACGGCGGCCTCGTGGCGCAGCCGCGCCCGCCGCTGCTCGGCACGCGCGCGTGCCTCGCGTTCCGCGCGGGCGGCCCGGTCGAGCGAGTCGGCGCGCCCGGCGAGTCCCTTGACCCGCTCCTCGTGCGTACGGACCTGGAGTCGGGCCTCCATCTCGGTCTGCCGGGCGTTGGCCCCGTCGGCGGCGAGACGGTCCCGTACCGACGTGTCGGGCTCCTCCTCGACCGGCATCTCCTCGGCGACGGCCAGCCGTTCGGCCAGCTCCTCGACCTCCTCCAGCGCCCTGTCGAGCGCCTCCTGCGCCCGCGCGGCGGCCGCGACCGACCGCTCCGCCTCGCCGGCCGCGCCGCGCGCCTGCCCGGCGAGCCGCCCGAGCTGCTGCGCGACCGCCGACTTCTGCCGGTCGGCGGCCCGGCGCCGCTCCCCCAGCTCCTCCACGAGCGCGGCGACCTCCGTGCGCCGCTCCCCCGCCCCGCGCTGCGCCTCCGCCAGCTCCTCGCACCGCACCGCCAACTCCGCCAGCTCGGCAGCCGCCTCCTCCACCGACGCCTGCACCTCCAGCAGACTCGGCGCCCCCGCCGACCCACCGTGCGCGAAGTGCGCGCCCAGCAGGTCACCCTCCGCAGTCACCGCGACGAGCTGCGGCTCCGCGTAGACAAGAGCCTCGGCTTCCTCCAACGTCCCCACCACGACGATCCCGTGGAGCAGCCTGCGCACGGCGGGCATGAGCTCGGCGGGACCACGCACGAGGTCGGCGGCGAAACACC
The DNA here is from genome assembly GCF_044391385.1 of Streptomyces sp. NPDC018693. Taxonomy (NCBI): domain Bacteria; kingdom Bacillati; phylum Actinomycetota; class Actinomycetes; order Kitasatosporales; family Streptomycetaceae; genus Streptomyces; species Streptomyces sp. NPDC018693. Next base: position 161,515 of record NZ_JBIRZZ010000011.1, read on the forward strand.
GACCGGCGGCAGGTGACCCCGACGGGACGGCGGCGGACGGTACGGGCTCGGCCGGGGCGGCGTCATCCCGTACAGCACACGACGGCGCGGCATCCCAGGCCACCGTCCCCGTCACCCCGCCGCCGGCCGACTCGCCACCGCTCGATACGACGCCCCCCGACCCCACACCGGCCACCCCGGCATCACCCGACCCGGCACCGGCCGGCCCAGCACCGCTCGATGCGACGTCGGCCGCCCCGACACCGGCGGACCCGGAACTGCTCGCCCCGACACCGACCGGCCCAGCACCACCGGCCCCGACGCAACCCGACCCAGCACCAGCCGCCCCGACACCACCCGACCCCACACCAGCCGACCCAGCCCGGCTCGCCCCGACACCAGCCGACCCAGCACCACCCGCCCCGACACCGCCCGCCCCCACACCAGCCGACCCAGCCCGGCTGGCCCCAACCTCGCCCGCCCCCACACCAGCCGACCCAGCACCACCCGCCACAATCTCGCCCGCCCCGACACCCGACTGCGCAGCGTCAGCCGATCCAGACCCGCTCGGCCCCGCACTCGTCGGCCCCGCCCCGTTACGTGCCCCAGCGGAGGCGGAAGCCGCAGCACCCTCTCCGCTGCCCCCACCTCCCGGGGCCTCCAGCCGAGCATCCTCCGGCGCGCCCGCCAGGAGCAGGGCCGCGCGGCCCGCGTCCTGTTTGCGGAGGAGGCGGATCGCGGCGGCCGCTGAGGACGGTGTCGTGACCGCGATGGCGTCCGCCGCCGCGCCGAAGGCCGCTGCGAGGGCGACCTCGTGGCCGGGGGTCACCGTCAGGAGTTCGGCGGCCGGGCCGAGCAGGCCGGTCAGCCGGTCCTCGGCCGCCAGCAGCGCGCCGGTGCCGTCCTTGCGGCGCAGGCCCAGTGCCAGCGCCTCGTGGCGGGCCTGGGTCGCGGCGCGCCGGCGTTCCGCGGCGGTGGCGGCCTCGCGGGCGGCGGTGAGGGCGGCCTCGGCCTCGGTCAGGCGGCGCTTGGCCGCGTCGTGCTGCTCGGCGAGGTCCGCGTCGTCGGCGTCGAGGCCGTCGACCTCGGCCTTGAGGGCCTCGTACTCCTCCTGCGCGGTGACGGCACGTTCCTGCGCCTCGTCGCGCGCCGCGGCGAGCCGGTCGATCTCCGCCTGTGCGGAGGCCGCACGCGAACGGGCCGCGTTCACCTGCCCGTTGAGGCGGGCCAGCCCTTCGCGGCGGTCGGCGATGGCGCGCGCCGCGTCCCGCAGACGCCGTTCCTCGACGGCGAGTTCGCGCTCCAGTTCGGCGCGGTGAGCGACGGTGTCGTCGAGCGCGCGCTGGGCCGCCTCCAGGGCGGCCTCCAGCTCGGCCTCCTGCTCGCGGACGCGGGCGGCCTCACGCTCCATGTCCTCGGGATCACGCCCGCGCCGCTCCTCGGGCGGCACGGAGGTGGCGCTCTTCACGCGCGCGTCGGCGAGCGAGATCGTGCCCCGGACGCGCTCGGCGAGCTGGGAGAGCTCGTACCAGGTCTGCTGGGCGCGCTGCAGGCGCGGGGTGAGCCGGCGGACCTCGTCCTCCAGGAGAGCCTCGCACTGGAGGGCCTTCCGCAGCTCCTCCTCGGCCGCCTCCTTGCGCTCCTTCAGCGCGGCCTCGTCGGCGATCTCGGCCTGGAGCGCCTCCCGCAGCCGTACGAGATCGTCGGCGAGCAGGCGCAGCCGGGCGTCCCGGAGATCGGCCTGGATGACGGCGGCACGGCGGGCGACGGCGGCCTGGCGGCCGAGCGGCTTCAGCTGCCGGCGCAGTTCGTCGGTCAGGTCCTGCACGCGCGCGAGGTTGGCCTTCATCGCGTCGAGCTTCCTGAGCGCCTTCTCCTTGCGCTTGCGGTGCTTCAGCACACCGGCGGCCTCTTCGATGAAGGCCCGGCGGCCCATGGGATCGGCGTGCAGGACGGAGTCGAGCTGGCCCTGGCCGACGATGACGTGCATCTCGCGGCCGATGCCGGAGTCGGAGAGAAGCTCCTGGATGTCGAGGAGGCGGCAGGTGTCGCCGTTGATCTGGTACTCGCTGCCGCCGTTGCGGAACATGATCCGCGTGATGGTGACCTCGGCGTACTCGATGGGCAGCGCGCCGTCGGAGTTGTCGATGGTCAGGGACACCTCGGCGCGGCCCAGCGGCGGTCGGCCGGTGGTGCCGGCGAAGATGACGTCCTCCATCTTGCCGCCGCGCAGCGACTTGGCTCCCTGCTCCCCCATGACCCAGCTGAGCGCGTCCACGACATTGGACTTGCCCGAGCCGTTCGGGCCGACGACGCAGGTGATACCCGGCTCGAACCGGAGCGTGGTGGCCGAGGCGAACGACTTGAATCCGCGGAGGGTCAGGGCCTTGAGGTGCACGCCGTCGGACTCTACCTCCCGGGGGTGTCTCACTCCATGAACCGGCGGTTTCACCCATGAACGTCCAGGGCACACCACTCGTTAAAGAGTCTGAAAGGTGCGCGGGGCAACGAGCGGGGCCAGGGGCCGGGTGACTCGGGCGGGCGACACGGGGGAGGCAAGAAAGAAGGGACGCCGAGGCGTCCCTTGCAACTCTGACAACTTGGCGGTTCGACGCCGTTGATACGGACAACCAGACCGCTGCTTGCGCTGTCGTGGAGCGATGCAGCGATCAGGTGAGCGCAGGCTCCGCCTGGTGTGCGTCGATGCTCTCCATGATCCTGTCGTGAGAAGCGGCAGCCTGCAGGGCGTCGTTCTCCGCCTGGATGCGTCCGAGCTCGGATTCCAGGTCCTGTACGCGCTGCTGGAGCCGTCGCATCTCGGCAAGGAGTCGAGGGTCGGAGCCGCCGACGTAACCGAGAAGCGCCTTTGCCATGATGGATGGTCCTCCACACTGAGTGACCGACCGAAGCGGTGTGGGTCGTGAGGGATTTCGCACCCGCGATGCTTGGCAGGATCTTGTTCCTGCTGCCGTTCATCCATGCCAAACAGCTAAGGTGCGCGGGGCTTTCAGCGTCTCACCAAAAAGTTTGACGGTCAACACGATCACGCCCCGTATTGGCGGGCAACCCGGTGGCGCGCGGCCGAATTCGGCGGCGCGGCGACTCCTGCGGGGCCCTCAGGGCGTGGCGATCATCCTTACGTCGCGAGCCTGCCACCACAAGGGCTTCTTGGCAACCACCTGCTCCTTTCTCCTAGAGAGGATTGCCACTGGCATACACCCGCGGCTCCGGCGCCCGCCGCGAGGCGGGTGGGTCAGCGGATCGCGAAGCCGTCGTAGCCGCCGCGGGGTGTGTCCCAGATCTCGGTGACACCGTCCACGCGCCCGGGCGTGTCGTCACCCTGGAGCCAGTCCAGAAGGCCCTCGCAGCCCACCCGCGGGCCCTCCGCGACGACCTGCACGCGCCCGTCGGCCAAATTGAGAGCAAAACCACTCAGGCCACCGATCTCAAGCGCTTTCGCCCGCGTGAACCAGCGGAAACCCACACCTTGGACCTGTCCGCGCACCCAGGCGACCAGCCGTACATCCTCGCTCATGGCTGCAACCTAACCGGCCAATGTCCCTCGGGGCACTTCCTCCCCTGGCGTCATGCGGTACCGTCCCCACCCAATGCATCTCATATGAAACTCACTCGATCGAGTGAGTCGCGTTGACCGCAGGGGACGAGTCGACCGCTAGGACGAGGAAGGCCAGGACATGGGACGCCACCGACGCTCCGACGCCGGCCGCGCCGCCACGGGCCGCGCCACGGGGGACACCCAGCCGGAGGGCTCGCACATACCGGGCGGGGCTCCCGGGGACTCGTACGACGGCACGCCCACGATGGGTACCGCGCCCTATGTGCACCCGGAGGCGTACGCCGACGCCTACGCCAGGAGCGAGGAGTACCTCTTCTCGACGAGCGACTTCTCGGCGGACGGTGAGTACGCCCACGCCACGCACACGGCGCAGTTCCCGGCCGTCGACGGCGACGTCCGTCCCCGGGCGGGTGGGCGGCGGCGCCGCAGGAAGGCCGCGACGCCGGTGAAGACGGGACTGCTCGGGGTCTCCGCGGCGGTCGCCCTCGGCACGGTCGCGGTGGCGACCGGGGTGGTGCCCGGCCTGGAGAGCTACCGGCTCGGCGGCGGCACCAGCACCGACGACAATGTGCGGGCCGTGGACACCCCGTCGAACTCCGCCTCGGAACAGGGCGGCACGTCCGGCTCCGCCGACACCCGCGGGTCCGCGTCGACCAGCCGCGACACCGGGCGCTCGGCATCACCGTCGGCCTCACCGACGCCCTCCCCCTCGGTGTCGGCGTCCCCGACCGAGACGGTCTCCGAGAAGCCCTCGGCGACGCCGACCAAGGAACCGACCCCGACTCCGACCCCGACGCCCTCCCGGACAGCCTCCAAGGCCCCGGAGAAGAAGGCGTCCACCGCGGTCACGCTCACGGCGGAGGCCCAGGCGGCGGCCGAGGTGCTGCGGCTCGTCAACGAGGAGCGGGCGAAGGTCGGCTGCGGCGCCCTCGCCGCGAACAGTGCGCTGACCGAGCTGGCGCAGAACTTCAGCGAGGACATGGCCGCCCGCGGCTTCTTCGACCACACCGACCCCGACGGCAACACCCCGTGGGACCGCGCCGAGAAGGCCGGCATCTCCAGCCTCGGCGGCGAGAACATAGCCCGCGGCCAGGCGGACGCGGCGGCCGTCATGGACGCCTGGATGAACAGCCCCGGCCACCGCGCGAACATCCTGAACTGCGACTTCAAGACCCTGGGAGTCGGCGTCCACTTCGGCTCGGGCGGTCCCTGGTGGACCCAGAACTTCGGGTACTGAGCCCGCTCGGACACTGAGTAAGCGACAGCGCTAACTGCCGGTTAGCGCTGTGCTCGCGTACGCTTGGGGTATGAGCAGCACCCAGGAGGAGCCCGCAGCGGAGCAGGAGCTCCCGTACAACGTGTTCGCCAGGGCCTGTCCCTCACGCGGCACACTGGAGCATGTCACCGGCCGCTGGGGCGCCCTCACGCTCGGCGCGCTCCACGAAGGGTCGCTGCGCTTCAACGAGCTGCGCCGACGCGTCGACGGCGTCAGCGAGAAGATGCTCTCCCAGACGCTGCACGCGCTGGAGCGCGACGGCCTGGTGCACCGCGAGGCCCAGCCCACCAACCCACCGCGGGTCGACTACGAACTCACACCGCTGGGCCGTGGGATCGCCGAGCGGCTGCTGGGCCTCATCCACTTCGTCGAGGGGCGGATGGACGACGTCCTCGCCGCCCGCGAGCGCTACGACGCCACGCGCGGCGCCCGCTGACACCTCGGGCAGAAGTAGCTGGACCGGTTCATCCACGGCCGCCGGCGCATGGGCGTGCCGCACCTCTTGCAGGGCAGCCCCGCACGCCCGTACGCGTCGAGCGACCGGTCGAAGTAGCCCGACTCGCCGTTGACGTTGACGTACAGGCTGTCGAAGCTGGTGCCGCCGACCGCGAGGGCCTCGTTCATGACGTCCCGCACATGGCCGAGGAGTTCCGTCGTGCGCGGGCGGGTGAAGGTCGCCGTGGGGCGGTCGTAGTGGAGGCGGGAGCGCCACAGCGCCTCGTCGGCGTAGATGTTGCCGACCCCGCTGATCAGCGACTGGTCCAGCAGTGCCCGTTTGATGGTGGTGCGCTTGCGGCGCAGTGCCCGGTGGAACGCCTCGTCGTCGAAGAGCGGGTCGAGGGGGTCGCGCGCGATGTGCGCGATGACGTCGGGCAGCCCGTCGGGGGTGTTGTCGTGCAGGGACAGTCCGCCGAAGGTGCGCTGGTCGACGAAGCGCAGCTCGGTGCCCAGGTCGTCCGCGAAGCGCACCCGGATCCGCAGATGCCTCTCGTCCGCCGCCTCGTGCGGCTGGACCAGCAGCTGGCCGCTCATGCCGAGGTGGGCCAGCACCGACTGGTCGGTGTCCTCCAGCGGCAGCCACAGGTACTTCCCGCGGCGGCTCGGCACCCCGATGCGGTGTCCCTTGAGGCGGTGGACGAAGTCGTCGGCACCGCCCGTGTGCCGGCGCACCGCGCGCGGATGCAGCACCTCGGCGTCGGCGACGGTGCGATGGGCGACCCAGCGCTCCAGACCGCGCCGTACGACCTCGACCTCGGGCAGTTCGGGCATGGCTCCCCCGTGACGACGTGACGACCGGTGTACGAGCCGAGCGCCCGCCCCGGGCAGGGGGCGGGCGCTCGGGTCGCTGCTGCTGTGCTGTCAGGTCAGGCGGAGGCCGGTGCGGCGTCGGTGTCGCCCTCGGCGGCCTGTGCGACCGCTTCCCTGGCCGCGGCCGCCTGCTTGGCGCGTTCGTCCGCCGCGGCGCGGATGGCCCGCCAGGCGGACTCCGCGGCCTGCTGCTCCGCCTCCTTCTTGCTGCGGCCGGTGCCGGTGCCGTACGAGACGCCTCCGACGCGGGCGGCAGCAGTGAAGGTCTTCTCGTGGTCGGGGCCGGTCTCCGTGACCAGGTACTCGGGGACGCCGAGCCCTTCGGTCGCGGTGAGCTCCTGGAGGGAGGTCTTCCAGTCCAGGCCGGCTCCGAGGTTGGAGGACTTCTCGATGAGCGGGTCGAACAGGCGGTGCACCAGTTCGGAGGCCGCGTCGAGGCCCTGATCGAGATAGACCGCGCCGATCACCGCTTCCAGGGTGTCGGCGAGGATGGACGCCTTGTCCCGGCCGCCCGTGCCCTCTTCACCACGGCCCAGCCGGATGAAGGAACCCAGATCGAGACCGCGACCGACCTCCGCGAGCGCACGTGAGTTGACCACCGCGGCCCGCAGCTTGGCCAGCTGGCCCTCGGGCAGATCGGGGTGGGTGCGGTACAGCGTGTCGGTGACGACGAGGCCGAGGACGGAGTCACCGAGGAACTCCAGCCGCTCGTTCGTCGGCAGACCGCCGTTCTCGTACGCGTAGGAACGGTGGGTCAGGGCTCGCACCAGAAGGGCGGACTCGACCTGGTAGCCGAGCCGCCCTTCCAGAAGCGTGTGGGACGAGGCCTGGTTGTCCGACGAGTTCTTCTTCGGGCTGGACACAGTGCCTCTCACCGGCCGCTCAGACCTCGAGGACCTGGCGCTTGTTGTAGGTGCCGCACGACGGGCACGCGATGTGCTGCTGCTTGGGCTCGTGGCAGCGCTCGCACGCAACCAGGGTGGGGACCGCAGCCTTCCACTGCGACCGGCGGTGGCGCGTGTTGCTGCGCGACATCTTCCGCTTCGGAACAGCCACGGCTACTTCTCCTGCTTCTCGTCGACGCCAGCTTCGGCGCCGCTCATCTCGTCCTTCTCGCCGTCCTTGAGTGAACCGGCGAGTCCCTGCAATGCCGCCCAACGGATGTCGGTGGCGTCATGGTGGTGGTCCGGGTCGTCCGCGAGCCGCTCTCCGCACTGGGAGCACAGGCCCGGGCAGTCTTCCTGGCACACCGGCTGCATCGGCAGTGCGAGCACCACCGCATCGCGCAGCAGAGGTTCGAGGTCGAAGAGTCCGTCCTCGAGGAAGAGCCTGTCCTCGTCGTCCTCGGCGTCGTCGCCGGCGTCCGCGATCACGCGGCCCCGGTCGTCGGCGTCAGGGTACGAGAACATCTCCTGGAAGTCCGCTTCGACGTCCAGCCGAAGCGGCTCCAGACACCTTACGCACTCCCCCTCGGCCTGTGCACGGGCGGTGCCTGTGACAAGCACCCCTTCCATGACCGACTCAAGGCGGAGTTCGAGCTCCACCGGGGCGCCCTCCGGCACTCCGATGACGTCCTGGATCCCCAGGTCCCTGGGTGCGTCCACCGTGCGGGTCAGGCGCTGCAGCGCACCAGGACGCCGTCCCAGCTCGTGCGTGTCGAACACGAGGGGGTTGCGGTGGTCGAGGCGGGCGTTCAGAGCCATTCCTGCTTTCGGTTTCCGAGCTCGGGACACGGGATGGGGTGCCGCCGTCCGGTGTCCTGGGGGCAGCACTGATCGCGGACATACGCGCGACCGAAGAGCCAGGATACTGGAGCTTTCGCTCAGGGCCCAATCCGGTCCCCCGGCTTCCGGGCACGGAGCGTGTTCAGAGCCCGCGTTCCTGCTCGTAGGCGCGCAGCTGCTCGGCGCTGATCATGCTGGTGTCGAAGAGGCTGGTCTCGTCGAGCGCGTTCGCCTGGGCCGGGACCTGGGGCTGCTGCGGGTAGCCCTGCAGGGCCTGGTTCGGGTCGTAGGCGGGCTGCTGGGCGGCGTAGCCCTGGTAGGAGTAGGGGTCGGCCTGCTGGTATCCGTAGGCGTCCTGCTGGTACCCGTACGCGTCCTGTCCGCCGCCGTAGGGGTCGGGCTGCTGCTGGTAGCCGTAGGCGGGCTGGGGCTCGTACGACGGCTGCTGCGGCTGTTGCTGCCGCTGCTCGGCCGGGGTGTCCTGCTCCGCGAGGGCCGCCAGGTCGGCGAGGTAGTCGGCGTCGGAGGAGTGCTGGAAGGTCGTGGTGTCGTCGGCGAGGGCACCGAGGTCGTCGGTGGCGATCCGGCCGTGCAGCTTCTGCCGGCCCCGGCCGACCGCGTCCAGGGTCTTGGCCAGCACCGCCTCGAAGGCACCCAGCTTGGCGTCCACGTAGGCGTCGGCGTCCCGGCGCAGGGTCTCCGGGTCGTGGCTGCGCTCCGGGGCGTCGTCGTCCTCGGGGTCCACGTAGCCCTGTTCGTCGAGGCCGGGGCCGGTGCCGAGGAGCTTCTCGCGGCCGCGGCCGACCGAGCCGAGGGTCTTGGTGAGGACGACCTCGAAGTTGGCGAGCTTGGAGTCGACGTAGTCGTCGGCCTCCGCGCGGATGTCCTCGGCCTCCTGGCGGGCCTCGGCGAGGATGCGGTCGGCCTCGGCCCGGGAGCGGCGGGCGACCTCGGTGTCGGAGATCAGGGAGCCGCGCTCGGCGTGCGCGCCGGCGATGATCCGCTCGGCCTCCTGGCGGGCCTGCTCGACCATCTGCTCGCGGTCGCCGATCACCTCCCGGGCCTGGGCGAGGGAGTCGGGCAGCGCCGCGCGCACCTCTTCCAGCATCGAGAGCAGTTCGGCGCGGTTGACCACGCACGAGGCCGACATCGGCATCGACCGGGCACTGGAGATCGCGGAGACGATCTCGTCGAGCTTGTTCTGCACGTCCACCGTGTGCTCGCCACTCTCTACAGCTGTGTTGGAGACGGACGGGACGACTGTAGCCCCATCAGCCTTCGCGCAGGCGCTTGTTCAGGGCCTCCAGGACCACCGGGGGCACCAGGTGGGAGACGTCGCCGCCCCAGGTCGCGACCTCCTTGACGAGCGAGGAGGACAGGAAGCTGTAGGTCGGGTTGGTGGGCACGAACAGGGTCTCCACGCCGGAGAGGCCGTTGTTCATCTGGGCCATCTGCAGCTCGTAGTCGAAGTCGCTGACGGCGCGCAGGCCCTTGACGATGGCCGGGATCTCGCGTTCCTTGCAGAAGTCGACGAGGAGGCCGTGGAACGCCTCGACGCGCACGTTCTCGTACTCGGCGGTGACCCGGCGGATCAGGTCGATCCGCTCGTCGATCTCGAACAGGCCCCTCTTCGACTTGTTGATCATCACCGCGACATAGACCTCGTCGTAGAGGCGGGAGGCGCGGGAGATGATGTCGAGGTGTCCGTTGGTGATCGGGTCGAACGACCCGGGGCAGACGGCGCGGCGCACTAGTGATCCCTCGCTCTCGAGTCCGGTCATCGTGCGTCTTCGCACGTGGAGGCGGCGCGACCGTACCAAAACGTTCCCTCGCCGTAGCGACGGGACCTGAGCGGCTCGAAACCGTCCGGCCAGGCGAATGTGCCGCCTCTGGTGCTGCGCTCCACGGTGACGAGCGCGTCCGGCGTGAGCCAGCCCTGGGTGCGGAGTGTGAGCAGGATCTCGCGAAGATCGGCGTCGGTGACGGCGTACGGCGGGTCGAGGAAGACGATGTGGTACGGGGCTGTCGGCGCCGTCTGGATGACTTGTTCCGCCTTGCCGGATCTGACCTCGGCGCCGGGGAGGCCGAGGTTTCTGACGTTGTCCCGGATGATGCGGGCGGCCTTGGGGTCGGCCTCGACCAGCAGGGTGTGGCCCGCGCCTCGGGAGAGGGCTTCCAGACCGACGGCGCCTGAGCCGGCGTAGAGGTCGAGGACGCGGTCGCCGTCCAGGGGGCCGCCGAGGAGGGACTGCCAGGTGGAGAAGAGACCTTCGCGGGCGCGGTCGGAGGTGGGGCGGGTGCCGGTCCCTGGCGGGACGGCCAGGCGACGTCCGCCGGCTGCGCCGGCGATCACGCGGGTCATCTTTGGTCCTTGGTCGTGGGCGGCTTCAGGTATCAGTGTGGCTGGTCGCGCCCGCGCGGCGGTAGCCGCATACGGATTACAGCCCCGCGCCCCCAGGTCGGTGTCCCTCAGCCCTTTTCCAGGTACTGCTCCCTCTCCTCGTCCAGGAGGGCGTCCAGGGCCGTTCTCAGGCCCGGGAGGTCGGTCAGCTCCGGATCGGCCGCCACCACCGCCGTCGCCTCCTGCCTCGCCTCCGCGATGATCTCCTCGTCGTCGATGACGGCGAGGACGCGCAGGGAGGTGCGAGCGCCGGACTGGGCCTGGCCGAGGACATCGCCCTCACGGCGTTGTTCGAGGTCGAGGCGGGAGAGTTCGAAGCCGTCGAGGGTGGAGGCGACGGCGGCCAGGCGCTGGCGGGCGGCACTGGCCTCGGGCATCTCGGTGACGAGGAGGCAGAGACCGGGGGCTGAGCCCCGGCCGACGCGGCCGCGCAGCTGGTGGAGCTGGGAGACGCCGAAGCGGTCGGCGTCCATGATCACCATGGCGGTGGCGTTGGGGACGTTGACGCCGACCTCGATGACGGTGGTGGCGACCAGGACGTCGGTGTCCCCGGCGGCGAAGCGGCGCATGACGGCGTCCTTGTCGTCGGGGGCCATACGGCCGTGCAGGACCTCGACGCGCAGGCCCTTGAGGGGGCCGCCGCTCAGCTGGTCGGCCACCTCCAGGACGGCGAGCGGGGGCCGCTTCTCGGCCTCGTCCTCCGGGGACTTCTTCCTGGCCTTCTTCGGGTCGTCCTCCTCGTCCCCGATGCGGGGGCAGACGACGTACGCCTGGTGGCCGCCCGCCACCTCCTCGCGGACCCGCTCCCAGGCTCGGGCGAGGAAGTGGGGTTTGTCGGCGGCGGGGACGACATGGCTGGCGATGGGTGAGCGGCCGGCCGGGAGCTGGTCGAGGACGGAGGTCTCCAGGTCGCCGAAGACGGTCATGGCGACCGTGCGCGGGATGGGTGTGGCCGTCATGACGAGGAGGTGCGGGGGTTGTTTGCCCTTGCTCCGCAGGGCGTCGCGCTGCTCCACCCCGAAGCGGTGCTGTTCGTCGACGACGACCAGGCCCAGGTCCTGGAACTGGACCTTGTCCTCGATCAGCGCGTGGGTGCCGATGACGATGCCGGCCTCGCCGGTGACCAGGTCGAGCAGGGCCTGGCGGCGGGCGGCCGCTCCCATGGAGCCGGTGAGCAGCACCACCTTGGTGGCGTGCTCGGATCCGCCGAGCATGCCGCCCTCGGCGAGCTCCCCCATCATCTCGACGACGGACCGGTGATGCTGCTGGGCGAGCACCTCGGTGGGCGCCAGCATGGCGGCCTGACCGCCCGCGTCGACGACGGCGAGCATGGCGCGCAGGGCGACCAGGGTTTTCCCGGATCCGACCTCGCCCTGGAGCAGGCGGTGCATCGGGTGGTCCGTCGCCAGGTCGTCGAAGATCTCCTCGGAGACCTTCTGCTGGCCCTCCGTGAGGGTGAAGGGGAGGCGGTCGTCGAAGGCGGAGAGCAGGCCGTCCGGCTTGGGTCTGCGCGGGAGCGCCGGGAGTTGGGCGTCGGTGTGGCGGCGGCGGGCGAGGGCGACCTGGAGGACGAATGCCTCGTCCCACTTGAGGCGGTCGCGGGCGGCGGCGATGTCGGCCTTGGTGTGCGGGCGGTGGATCTTGAGGAGGGCCTCGGGCAGGGAGACCAGGCCGCGGCCCTCGCGGAGTTTCTCCGGGAGCGGGTCGAGGGCCTCCTGGGCGCTGGGCAGCACGGTCTGGACGGCCTTGGCGATCTTCCAGGACTCCAGTTTGGCGGTGGCCGGGTAGAGGGGGATCAGGGCGCCGGCCCAGGACTCGACGGTCTCCTCGGTGTCCGCGCGGAGCAGTTCGTAGGCGGGGTGGGCGAGTTGGAGGCGGCGGTTGAAGACGGAGACCTTGCCCGCGAACATCGCTCGGGTGCCCGGCAGGAGTTCCTTGTGGGGCTTGTGGACGCCGTTGCCGAAGAAGACCAGCTGGAGGCGGCCGCTGCCGTCGGTGATGGTGACTTCGAGGCGCTGCCCCTTGCCCCGGGACGCCTTGGTGGAGGCGAAGGTGTGCAGGCGGGCGTCGGCGACCTGGGCGACCACCGTGACGTGCTCGTCCATGGGGAGGTCGGCGAGGTGGGTGAGCTGGCCGCGCTCCTCGTATCTGCGCGGGTAGTGGTGGAGGAGGTCGCCGACGGTGTGCAGGCCGAGGTGCTCGGCCATCACCTTCGCGGTGGGGGCACCGAGCACGTTCTTCAGTGGTTGTTCCAGTGCGGGCACGGGATCCATTGCACACCACGCCACTGACAATGCCGTATACGTGTGTCGAAACCCCTGGTCAGGCGCGTCGTTCGGGACTTAGGATGGCGCGCTCCGGCCATCCCGCGGATCCCCGCCCCACACGGGACCGCCCGACCCCGCGCCGTCGCGAATCCCCCACCGGCGCAGCGACGATGGACTCCCAGACCTCACAGTCATCCCAGACATCACCGTCACCTCATTCGTTCCAGGTCGACCTGCGTGGTCTGGTGGACCTGCTGTCCCATCACCTCTACTCCAGTCCCAGGGTCTACCTGCGGGAGCTGCTGCAGAACGCGGTGGACGCCATCACCGCCCGGCGGGCGGTGGATCCCGACGCTCCGGCCCGGGTCCGGCTGTCCGCGGAGGGCGGCGCCCTGCGGGTGGCGGACTCCGGCGTCGGGCTCACCGAGGCCGATGTGCACGACCTGCTGGCGACGATCGGCCGCAGTTCCAAGCGGGCCGAGGGGTTGCAGGAGGCGCGCTCGGACTTCCTCGGGCAGTTCGGCATCGGCCTGCTGGCGTGTTTCGTGGTCGCCGAGCGGATCCGGGTGGTCAGCCGCAGCGCCCGCGTGCCGGACGCTCCGCCCGTGGAGTGGACGGCGCGCGACGACGGCTCGTACACCGTACGGACGCTGCCGGACGACGCCCGGCCCGAGCCCGGCACCACCGTGCACCTGGTGGCGCGGGCGGGCGCCGGGGAGTGGCTGGCGCCCGAGCGGGTGGCCGCGCTGGCGCGGGACTTCGGCTCGCTGCTGCCGTACGACGTCCGGGTGGGCGAGGAGGCGGTCACCGATCTGCCGGCCCCCTGGGACCGGTCGTACCCCTCCCCGGCGAACCGCCGGGTGGCACTGGCCCGGCACTGTCACGAGCTGTTCGGTTTCACGCCGTTGGACTCGATCGACCTGTCGGTGCCGCTGGCGGGGATCCGCGGGGTGGCGTATGTGCTGCCGTCGGCGGTCAGCCCGGCGCAGCGCGCGGGGCACCGGGTGCATCTGAAGGGCATGCTGCTGACCGAGCGGGCCGAACAGCTGCTGCCGGACTGGGCGTTCTTCGTGCGCTGCGTCCTGGACACCGACAGTCTGCGGCCGACGGCCTCGCGGGAGGCGCTGTACGAGGACGAGACGCTGGCCGCCGTACGGGAGGCGCTGGGCGAGCGGATCAGGTCCTGGCTGACCGGTCTGGCGGCGGGCGATCCGGAGCGGCTGGCGGCCTTCCTGTCGGTGCACCACCTGGGTGTGAAGTCGCTGGCCCGCCATGACGCGGAGATGCTGCGCACGATGCTGCCCTGGCTGCCGTTCGAGACGACGGACGGGCGGCTGTCGCTGGAGGAGTTCGCGCAGCGGCACCAGCTGGTGCACTTCACCCGCACGGTGGAGGAGTACCGGCAGGTCGCGCCGATCGCGTCCGCGCAGGGCATCGGGGTGATCAACGGCGGTTACACCTACGACAGCGAGCTGGTCGAGGCGCTGCCGTCGGTGCGGCCGGGCACGGTGGTCGCCGAGCTGGACGCGGACACGGTGACCGCGCATCTGGACGCCGTGGACCCGGCGGAGGAGCTGGCCCTGTCGGGCTTTCTGGCGGCCTCGCGGGCCCGGCTGGACCCGCTGGGCTGCGATGTGGTCCTGCGTGCCTTCCATCCGCTGTCGGTGCCCGCGCTGCACCTGGACGACCGGGCGGCCCGGCACGAGCAGGCCCGGGCGGAGGCCGAGGCGCAGGCGGACGACCTGTGGGCGGGCATCCTGGGGTCGCTGCGCGGCAGCGCGCCCCGCGCGCGTCTGGTGCTCAACCACCTCAACCCGCTGATCCGGCGGATCAGTTCCCTGAAGGATCCGGAGCTGATCGGCACCGCGACGGAGTCGCTGTACGGGCAGGCGCTGCTGATGGCGCAGCGGCCGCTGCGGCCGGCGGACTCCGCGCTGCTCAACCGCGCGTTCATCGGCCTGCTGGAGTGGGCCACCCACGGTGAGGAGGGACGGCGATGAGTGCGATCGGCGATTTCGACTCCCTGCGCCGGGCGATGGCGGAGAACTCCGAGCAGCCGGAGGGCCCGGCCCGCAACGCGCGCGCGGAGGAGCTGCTCGCGGTGGCCGAGAAGCTGGAGATCCCGCTGGCCGTGATCGAGGCGCTCGGGCATCAGCTGAAGGTCTACAACTACAGCTCCGAGAAGGCGAAGATGTTCGTCCCGTTCGCGCGGCTGCTGCGGATGTGGGACGAACACCCGGAGGACTTCGACGAGTACGAGACGCACTCGCTGCACTGGGTGTTCAAGTGGATGTCGGCCGGCATGCTGGACCAGCCGCACATTCCGCTGGCGTCGGTGGAGAAGTGGCTCGGCGAGATGGAGCACCGCTACCGGCTCGCAGGGCACTCGGAGCGGGCGGTGCGCAGCGCCGAGTTCAGTGTGGCCGCGCATGTCGGCGACGTGGCGCGGGCCGAGCGGGCGTTCGCGGCGTGGCTGGCGGCGGACCGGGACTCCATGGCCGACTGCCACGCGTGTGAGCTGCACGGGCAGGGCTGGTGGCACTCGGAGCAGGGCCGGGACGAGGAGGCCCTGGGAGTGTGGGGGCCGGTGCTGGAGGGCGCGTACACGTGCGCGCACGAGCCGCACGCGGTCCTCGCGTCGTCCTTGGTGCCGCTGCTGCGGCTGGGCCGCCCGGAGGAGGCCCGCGCGAACCATCTGCGCGGTCTTCGGCTGGTGCGGTCCATGGAGAGCATGCGCGGCGCGTACGCCGACCATGTGGAGTTCTGCGCGCTGACCGGCAACGAGGCGCGCGCCCTGGAGCTGCTCGCGGAGCGGCCGGCGTACTTCACGGACGACGGGCAGCCGCGCAGCAAGCTGGACTTCCTGAGTGTGGTGGCGCTGCTGATGGACCGGCTGTGCGCGCTGGGCCTGGACGGGCAGCGGGTACCGGGTCCGGTCGAGCGGTCGTGGACGGCGGCGGAACTCGCCGCGCACGCGCGCGCGGAGGCGCTGGAGCTGGCCGCCCGCTTCGACGCGCGCAACGGCACGGCGTACGTCAGCGAGTGGGCACGCGCGCGGATGGCGCAGCGGCCGGTGGTGGAGCGGCTGCCGCTGGGCGTGCGCGCGGTGCGCCCGCCGGTGGTGGTGCCCACGGCGCGCCCTGCGGCCGTCGCTTCGGCCGAGCCGCGGGATCTGACGGCGTTGCTCGCCGAGGCCCGTGCGCTGTCCGACGCGCTGCGGCCGAACGCCGTGGAGGCGTGGGCGGCGGTGGCCCGGGCCGCCGAGGAGGGCGACGACGACGTGCTGGACGCGCGCGCCCGCGCGGAGATCGCCGACCACGAGGCGATGGGGCAGGGTCCGGAGGGCGCCGGGACGTTCGAGCGGGCCGCCGCGCTGTACATGGAGGCCGGCGACCCCGGGGAGTCCCTGGCGGCACGCGCGCGTGCCGCCTATCTCCGGGCGCTGGCCGGGGATGTCGAGGGCGCGCTGGAGGCGGTCTCCGAGCCCTACGACGCCGTCCTGGCCCTGTACGCCGAGGACGGCACCGGGGTGCGGCAGGCGGCGGGCGTGCTGATCGGGCGGGCGCGGATCCTGATGCGCCGGGTGCACGAGGCCGAGGGGCCCGTCGGGGCGAGCGCCCTGGCCGATGCCGAGACGGCGGTACGCGAGTTGTTGGCGCTCGTCGAGGGGCGCGCCGGGGATGACGTACGGCTGGCGGCGCGGGTCGCCGAGGGGCACGCGATGCTCGCGGAGCTGGCGGCGCACTCCGGGGACCCGGAGTCGGGCGCGGAGCTGTTCGCACGCGCGGCGCGGGAGTTCGTCGAGGCCGGGCTGCCCTGGTTCGCCGTGGAGTACGAGGCCCGGCTGGCCGGTCTGGCGCACCATCTGGGCGACATGGCGGAGGCGGAGCGGGCGCTGCGCGCGGCCCTGGAGCACGGCGGGCCCCATCTGGAGCCGGTCGGACGGGCGCAGCTGCACCTCCAGCTCGCGGAGGTCGTCGGTGACCGGGGTGGCGCCGCGGAGGCCGCCGAGCACGCCCTGGAGGCGGCGCACTGGGCCGACGAGGCGGGTGAGGGCCCGGCGTTCGGCGCGTGGGCGCGCCACCAGCTCGGCGGGTTCCTGGTCCGGCAGGGCAGGTGGGCGGAGGCGGCGGAGGTGCTGGAGGCGGCGCTGGCGGACCTGAGCCCCGAGACGCACGGCGACGGGACGGTCGTCCAGACCCAGTGGTGGCTCGGGGACTGTCTGAGCGCACTGGGCGAGCACCGGGCCGCCGCCGAGCGCCGGCTGCAGGCCGCCGAGATCGCCCGGCAGTGGCCCGAGCAGCAGGACCACGCCACGCTGGCGCATCTGGCCGCCGAGTCCCTCGGCCAGGCGGGCATGCCCGCCGAGGCGGAGCGGGCGTACGCGCGCGCGGGCGAGCTGTGGCGCTCCCTCGGCGACCCGCACGGCCTGGTGCGCTCCCTGCGCGCCCGCGCGTGGCTGGCGCTGCGCGCCGGCGTGGAGGGCGCGCGGGACGCGCGGGAGCTGATGGCGGACGCCGTGGGCGAGTGCGCGGACGCGCTGGGCGCGGTGTGTGACGACGACGAGGAGGCGCGGCTCAGGCTCGTCGCCGAGCTCGGGCACACCCACCGCCAGTTCGGCGATCTGCTCGCCCGCTCCGCGTCCGAGGACGCCGACGAGGAGTCCATCCGGGACACGCTGGAGGAGGCGCTGTCCCAGCTGGCGCAGGCGGTCGCCGTGTTCGCCCCGCTCGGCGACGCGGCCCTGCACGCGCGCACCGGGGCGGAGCTGGCCGCGGGCTGGCTGGAGTCCGACCTCGCACGGCCCGACCGGGCGACGGCACGCGCGCGTGCGGTGCTGGCGGCGTACGGCGACCATGGCGAGCACGCCGGGGACGCGGGCGACGACGAGACGGTACGGGCCCGTCGTGCGGAGGCGGAGCAGCTGCTGCAGACGGCGCGGGAACAGGCGTAGGGCGAGCGCCTGCGCCAAGCCCTACTCCACGCCGATCAGCAGCAGCGCTCCCTGTCGCCCGCCTCGGTACACCACCGTGTCGACGGCGAGGTACGCCTCCCGTACGCGTGCCTGGAGGTGCTCGGCGATGCCCTCGGGGGCCTCGTCGCCGAGCACCAGGGTGACGAGTTCGCCGCCCGCCGCGAGCATCCGGTCGAGGACGGCCCGGGCGGTGGCGGTGACGTCCGAGCCGATCACCGCCACATCGCCGTCGATGAGGCCGAGGACATCGCCGGCCTGGCAGATGCCGGCCATGGTCCACGACTGGCGTTCGGCGACGGCGACCTCGGCGTAGCGGGTGGCGCCGGCCGCCGAGGTCATCGCGACGACGTCCTCGTCGAAGCGGCGGTCGGGCTCGTGGACGGCGAGCGCGGCGATGCCCTGGACCGCGGCGCGGGTCGGGATGAGGGCGACGCGAATGCCCTCGGCGCGGGCCTGTTCGGCGGCAGCGGCGGCGGTGTGGCGCAGCTCGGCGTCGTTGGGCAGCAGGACGACTTCGCGCGCGTGGGCGCGCCGTACGGCCTCGACGAGCTCCCCGCTGGCGGGCGGCTCCCCGGGGCGGGCGAGGACGGTGGTCGCGCCGGCCTCGGCGCACAGCCCGGCCAGGCCCTCACCGGGCACCACGGCGACCACGGCCCGCTGGACCCGCTCGCGGGGCGGCCGCTCGCCGCGCGCGGTGTGCACGTCGCCGGCGCCGAAGTGGGTGATCCTGATCCGGTACGGCCGTCCCGCCTCGACGCCGGCCTCCACGGCGGCGCCGGCGTCGTCGACGTGCACATGGACGTTCCACAGGCCGTCGCCGCCGACCACCACGAGGGAGTCGCCGAGGGCGTCCAGCCGCTGCCGCAGCCGGTCCACGGCGGCGTCCTCGGCCTCCAGGAGGTAGATCACCTCGAAGGCGGGCCCGCTGTCGTCCCCGCAGCTCTCGGCCGGGGCGGCGTCGTGCTGCTCCACGCGCGCGTGGACCCAGGCGGCGGAGTGGTCCGTGCCCAGCGCCCCCGGCGTCTCCCCCGTGAACGTCTCCACCAGGGCCCCGAGCACCGCCACCAGCCCCCGCCCGCCCGCGTCGACCACGCCGGACCGCTCCAGGACGGGCAACTGGGACGGGGTCTCGGCCAGCGCGCGGCACGCCCCCCGGTAGGCGGCCCGGGCGACCGTCCCGCACTCGCCCTCCGCTTCCGCGGCCGCGTCGGCCGCGGCGGACGCGACCGACAGCACCGTGCCCTCCACCGGGTGGGCGACGGCCCGGCGGGCCGCGTCGGCGGCACACCGCAGTGCACGGCTCAGCCCCGCGCCGTCGGTGTGCGGGGTCTCACCGTCGGCGGCGAGCACCTGCGCCATGCCGCGCAGCAGCTGGGCGAGGATCGTCCCGGAGTTTCCGCGCGCCCCTATGAGCGCGCCGTGCGCCATCGCGCGCGTGGCGTCGGCGAGCGAGGGGGTGCCGGCCGGCGCGGCCCCGGCCTCGTGCCCGGCGAAGACCGCCTCGACCGCGGTGGCCGCGGACTCGACGGTCAGGTAGAGGTTGGTGCCGGTGTCCCCGTCGGCCACCGGGTACACGTTGATCGCGTCGATCTCCTCACGCGCGCGTCCCAGCGCCCGGAGCGCGAGGCCGCACCAGGTGCGTACCGCGAGAGCATCGAGGAATGTCTGCGGCACCTGCGCCACCTGCGCCTCCTTGAGCTGCTGGAACGTGGGACGCAGCGTAGACCTTGATCGGTTGCCCGCTGGAAGAGGGCCGGGCAGGGCCGGACGCGGGTCCCGGGCCGACCATGGTAGTTTCGTTGTACGGACGCAGCCGTTGTATGCTGCTCCGGTTGCCCGATCCCGATCGGGCTCTTCCCCTGGCAACGCCACTCAAGATTCAGGTCTTAGGATCTCGATCCCGGCATGCCGGGATCAACCGTAAGTGCATCTGAAGTCTTTGGAGTGACCCGTGGCTGCCAACTGCGACGTCTGCGGCAAGGGGCCGGGCTTCGGCAACAACATCTCGCACTCGCACCGCCGTACGTCCCGCCGCTGGAACCCGAACATCCAGCGTGTGCGTACCGTGGTCGGCGGGACGCCGAAGCGCGTGAACGCCTGCACCTCGTGCATCAAGGCCGGCAAGGTCTCGCGCTGACGCTCAGCTAAGCGCGCGGCCACAGCTGGTTCGCTGCTCGGAGCCGGTCCACCTCGTGTGGACCGGCTTTTGGCATGCCCGCGCACACCGGGCCTCAGACGCCCTGTGTGTCCCTCCTGAGGTCCCAGCCGTGGTCCACCGGCCCGATCCCCGCGCCGAGCGCGAAGCCCGCGGCGATCGCCCCGGTGACGTACTCCTTGGCCGCGGTCACCGCCTCCGGCACGGACCGGCCCCTCGCCAGACCGCACGCGATGGCGGAGGCGAGAGTGCAGCCCGTGCCGTGGCTGTGCCGGTTGTCGTGGCGGGGAGCGCGCAGCCAGTGCTCCTCGGTGCCGTCGGTGAGCAGGTCGACGGCCTCACCGGCGAGATGACCGCCCTTGATCACCACCCATCGCGGCCCGTACGCCAGCACGGCCGCCGCGGCCCGCCGCAGGTCGCCCTCCGACTCGACGCGTACGCCGGTGAGTTGGGCCACCTCGTCGAGGTTGGGCGTGGCGACGGTGGCGGCCGGCAGCAGCCTGGTCCGTACGGAGTCCAGGGCGGAGGCGGCCAGCAGCGGATCGCCGTGCTTGGAGACGCCGACCGGGTCGACGACGGCGGGCGCGTCCGTGCCGGCCAGCAACCCGGCGACGGCCTCGACGAGTTCGGCCGAGGCGAGCATGCCGGTCTTCACGGCCTGCACGCCGATGTCGTCCACGACGCTGCGGTACTGCGCCCGCACCGCCTCCACCGGCAGCTCCCAAGCTCCCTGCACGCCCAGGGAGTTCTGCGCGGTGACCGCGGTGACCACGCTCATGCCGTGCACACCGAGCGCCAGCATCGTCTTCAGGTCGGCCTGGATCCCGGCACCCCCGCCGGAGTCGGAGCCCGCCACGGTCAACACCCTGGGGATCATGACTCGATGT
Organism: Streptomyces sp. NPDC018693; assembly: GCF_044391385.1. Lineage (NCBI taxonomy): Bacteria > Bacillati > Actinomycetota > Actinomycetes > Kitasatosporales > Streptomycetaceae > Streptomyces > Streptomyces sp. NPDC018693. Next base: position 182,064 of record NZ_JBIRZZ010000011.1, read on the forward strand.
CCCCGAAGTGGTCCCAGCCGCCCTTGCTGGTCCACGGTGCCCCGTCGACCGTCACCTGGGGCAGCGCGGAGGGGTTGAGGACCTCGCCGATGACCTTCCAGCGGGCCGGCAGCTTCACGTCCGGCGGGAAGGTCGCCACGATGGCGTGGTCCTCGCCGCCGCTGAGCACCCACTGGATCGGGTCGACACCGACGGCCTGCCCGATGTCGTTCATCTGGGACGGGATGTCGATCGCACCGGAACGGATGTCGATACGCACCTTGCTGGCCTCGGCGATGTGCCCGAGGTCGGCGATCAGCCCGTCGCTGACGTCGCACATGGCGGTCGCGCCGAGCGCGGCGGCCGCCGGGCCCGCGTGGTACGGCGGCTCCGGGCGGCGGTGCGCCTCGACGAAGGCGCGCGGCGAGCGGAAGCCGCGGGAGAGCACCGCGTACCCGGCCGCCGACCAGCCCAGCCAGCCGGTGACGGCGACGAGGTCGCCGGGCTGGGCGCCGCCCCGGGTGACGGGCTCCTGGTTGCGCAGATCGCCGAGCGCGGTGATCGACACCATGATCAGGTCGCCGCGTACGACATCGCCGCCGACCACGGCCGCGCCGGCCACCTGGCACTCGTCGCGCAGCCCGTCCATCAGCTCGCTCGGCCAGGTCACCGGCAGCTCGGGGGGCACGACCAGGCCGAGCAGCAGGGCGGTCGGCACGGCGCCCATGGCGGCGATGTCGGCGAGGTTCTGGGCGGCGGCCTTGCGGCCGACGTCGTAGGCGGTGGACCAGTCGCGCCGGAAGTGCCGGCCCTCCAGGAGGATGTCCGTACTGGCCACGACCCGCCGGTCGGGCGCGGCCACCACGGCTGCGTCGTCGCCGGGGCCGACCCGCACCGCCGGGGTGGTGGTGAGCCGGGAGGTGAGCTCCCTGATGAGCCCGAACTCACCGAGCTCACCAACAGTGCCCTTCATTACCCTTACGCCCCTTCTGTTCCTGTCCGTGCCCGGTCGCGCAGGACCAGTGTCCTCGATACGGTCGAGGTGACCGTCGTCTTCCGTCGTGCCTGCACCCCGGCGCGTGAGTCGCGGTTCCCGCAGGTCTCCCCGCGGCGAGCGGCGACGCGATACCGTGGCGTTCCTTTCCCCCACATGATCCTCGTGGCCGCCCTGGAGGTTCCGTGGTACAGGCGTACATCCTGATCCAGACGGAGGTCGGCAAAGCGTCGACCGTCGCCGAGACCATCAGCAAGATTCCCGGTGTCGTCCAGGCAGAGGACGTGACCGGACCGTATGACGTGATCGTGCGGGCCCAGGCCGACACGGTCGATGACCTCGGCCGGATGGTGGTCGCCAAGGTCCAGCAGGTGGACGGGATCACCCGAACCCTGACCTGCCCGGTCGTGCATCTGTAACCCCCGTCTACCCTTGGCCGGTGAACTCTTCGCGTCACCGGCTCAGAATCCTCATCGGGCCGCCCGCGCTCGCACTGTCGATCGCGGCGGCGGGTTGCTCCTCAGCAGACGACACCGCGTCGACGGCGGTTCCCTCGCCGGGGGACCGGGCCGCGGCACTCTGCCGTGACCTGGACAAGGAGCTGCCGTCGAGGGTGGACGACCAGGATCGCCGGGATCCCACGCCGGTCTCCGCGTTGACCGCGGGGTGGGGGGACCCGGCGATCATACTGCGCTGCGGTGTCGAGCGACCCGAGAAGATGTCCGACCCCGAGGCGGACTCCGTCGAGGTGGACGGGGTGGGGTGGTTGATGGAGGAGCAGGACGACGGGTCGTTCCGGTTCACGACGGCCTTGCGCAGGGCGTATGTCGAGGTGTCCATCCCCGCGAAGCGTGCGGCGAACGGGATGGCGCCGTTGGTGGATCTGGCGCCTGCCATTGAGAAAGCGGTGCCGGAAGGAATTGCCGACCAGTCGCCGTAGGGGGCGCGATGAGCTGTCGCGTGCGGGCCGTCTGTGGCTGGTCCCGCCCACGCGGCGGAGCCGCATATCGATACAGCCCCGCGCCCCTGGGTGGGTCAGCGCAGGCCCGTTGAACGGCGCAGGGCCGCCTGGATCAGGCGATCCACCAGCTCGGGATAGCTGATCCCGCTCGCCTGCCACATCTGCGGGTACATCGAGATCGGCGTGAAGCCGGGCATCGTGTTGATCTCGTTGATGACGAAGTCGCCGTCCTCGGTGAGGAAGAAGTCCGCGCGGACCAGGCCCTCGCAGGAGGCGGCCTCGAAGGCGGCCACGGCGAGGCGCTGGACCTCGGCGGTCTCGTCCGGGGAGAGCGGGGCGGGGACGATGCCGGGCGTGGAGTCGATGTACTTGGCCTCGAAGTCGTAGTACGCGTGCGCGTCCGGCGGCGGGATCTCGGCGGGCACGGAGGCGCGCGGGCCGTCCTCGAACTCCAGGACGCCGCACTCGATCTCACGGCCGCGCAGCGCGGCCTCGACGAGGATCTTCGGGTCGTGCCGCTGGGCCTCGGCGATGGCGTCGTCCAGGCCGGCGAGGTCGTCGACCTTGGTGATGCCGATGGACGAACCGGCGCGCGCGGGCTTCACGAACAGCGGCCAGCCGTGCTCGGCGGCGAAGTCGACGATCTTCTTGCGGGCGGCCGACTCGTCCTGCTGCCACTCGCGGGGCCGGATCACCACGTACGGGCCGACCTTGAGCCCGAAGGAGGTGAACACCCGCTTCATGTACTCCTTGTCCTGGCCGACGGCCGAGGCGAGCACGCCCGAACCCACGTACGGCACACCGGAGAGCTCCAGCAGGCCCTGCAGGGTGCCGTCCTCGCCGTAGGGGCCGTGCAGCACCGGGAAGACGACGTCGACCTCGCCGAGCGCCTTGGGCACCGATCCGGGCTCGGTGTAGACGACTTCGCGGCTCGCGGGGTCGACGGGGAGCACCACGCCGCCCTCACTGGACTCGGCCAGCTGCTCGACGTTCGGCGTGCGGCGCTCGGTGATCGCCATGCGTTCCGGTTCGTCGGCGGTGAGCGCCCAGCGGCCGTCCTGGGTGATGCCGATCGGCAGGACGTCGTACACGGTCCGGTCGATGGCCTTCAGGACGGCGCCGGCGGTGACCACGGAGATCCCGTGTTCGGAGCTGCGGCCGCCGAACACGACGGCCACGCGCGGCTTGCGAGGCGGCTGCTGAGGGCTCTGGGGGAGGTTCTCGGTGCTCATATCGCGATGAGAGTACCCGGTGGTAGGGCGCCGAGACAGCGTCCACCCCGGCCCTTCGGGACGGCGTCGCTCAGTGTCGTTCCGGCTTCGCGCTGCGCGACATCAGCTCCTTGAGCGCGACCACCGGCGGCTTGCCCTCGTGCACGATGCCGACGACGGTCTCGGTGATGGGCATGTCGACGCCGTGCCGGCGGGCCAGATCCAGCACGGACTCGCAGGACTTGACGCCCTCGGCGGTCTGCTTGGTGACCGCGATGGTCTCCTGAAGGGTCATGCCCTTGCCGAGGTTGGTGCCGAAGGTGTGGTTGCGCGACAGCGGTGAGGAGCAGGTGGCCACCAGGTCGCCCAGACCCGCGAGCCCGGAGAAGGTCAGCGGGTCGGCGCCCATGGCGAGGCCGAGCCGGGTGGTCTCCGCCAGACCGCGGGTGATCAGCGAGCCCTTGGCGTTGTCGCCGAGGCCCATGCCGTCGGCGATGCCCACCGCGAGTCCGATGACGTTCTTGACCGCGCCGCCCAGTTCGCAGCCGACCACGTCGGTGTTGGTGTACGGGCGGAAGTACGGCGTGTGGCAGGCGGCCTGGAGCCGCTGGGCGACGGCCTCGTCGGTGCAGGCGACGACGGACGCGGCCGGCATGCGGGAGGCGATCTCGCGTGCGAGGTTGGGACCGGTGACCACGGCGACGCGGTCCCGGCCGACCTTGGCGACGTCCTCGACGACCTCGCTCATCCGCATGGTGGTGCCGAGTTCGACGCCCTTCATCAGGGAGACGAGCACGGTGTGCGGCGCCAGCAGCGGGGTCCACTCGGCGAGGTTGGCGCGCAGCGTCTGCGACGGGATGGCCAGGACGGTGAAGTCGGCGTCGCGGGCGGCCTCGGCGGGGTCGGCGGTGGCGCGCAGGTTCTCGGGGAGTTCCACACCGGGCAGGTAGTCGGGGTTGGTCCGCGTGGAGTTGACCGCGTCGGCCAGTTCGGGGCGGCGGGCCCACAGCGTCACCTCGCAGCCCGCGTCGGCGAGCACCATGCCGAAGGCGGTGCCCCAGGATCCGGTGCCGAAGACGGCTGCCCTGACGGTCTTGCTCACTTGCCGCTCTCCCCTTCACGTCCGGCCTGCGCCTCGGTCCTGCGTCGCTGCTCGATCCGCTCCCGGCGCGGGTCGTAGGGCGTCTCGGGCGCCTTCTCGCCGCGGATCTCCTCCAGCTGGCGGGTGATGGCCTCCATGATGACCTCGGTGGCCTCCTTGAGGAGCTCCGCGGTCATCTCCTGGTCGTAGAAGCGGGAGAGGTCCACGGGCGGGCCCGCGAGGACGTGGTGGGTCTTGCGCGGCAGCAGGTGGGGCTTCTTGGCGTAGGGCGGCAGCAGTTCGTTGCAGCCCCACTGAGCGACCGGGACGACCGGGCACTTGGTCTGCAGCGCGACGCGCGCGGCACCGGTCTTGGCGGTCATCGGCCAGCCGTCCGGGTCGCGGGTGAGGGTGCCCTCGGGGTAGAAGGCGACGCACTCGCCGCGCTCCACGGCGTCGATCGCGGCCCGGAAGGCGCTGAGCGCGTCGGTGGACTCGCGGTAGACGGGGATCTGCCCGGTGCCGCGCATGGCGGCGCCGATGAACCCCTTCTTGAAGAGCCCGCTCTTCGCCAGGAATCGCGGCACTCGCCCGGTGTTGTACTGGTAGTGCGCGTAGGCGAAGGGGTCGATGTGGGAATTGTGGTTCACCGCGGTGATAAATCCGCCCTCGGCCGGAATGTGCTCCATTCCACGCCAGTCCCGCTTGATCAGAACCACCAGCGGCGGTTTGCAGAGCACCGCGGCGAAGCGGTACCAGAAGCCGATTCTGCGGCGGGGCACGCGGACACCTTCCTCTAGGACTACCCAGGCCCTTCCCGGGCCTTCCCGGGACTTCCTCCGGGCCCGGGGGGCCGCACAAGTGTGGCGCCGGGCCGCCGGTCTGTCGAGAACACCGTACGCCCCGACCGGAGAACCGCCGGATGAGCCACGTGAATGGCGGGTGACAATGACGGCCACGAGAGAGGGCGGTACGTCGGTGCAGTGGACCCTGGTCATCCCCCTGAAGCCCTTGGCACGGGCCAAGAGCAGGCTGGCGGACACCGCCGACGACGCCCTGCGCCCGTCGCTCGCACTCGCGTTCGCGCAGGACACGGTGGCGGCCGCGCTGGCCGCGCCGCCGGTACGGGATGTGGTGGTCGTCACGGACGACACGCTGGCCGGGCGGGAGCTTTCGGCGCTGGGCGCCCGGATCGTGCCGGACGCGCCGCGCTCCGGCCTGAACGCCGCGCTGGCGCACGGCGCCTCCGCCGTACGTTCCGCACGCCCGGGAAGTGCCGTGGCGGCCCTCAACGCGGATCTGCCGGCGCTGCGGCCGCCGGAATTGGCCCGGGTGCTCGACTCCGCCGCGGAATTCCCCCGCGCTTTTCTCGCGGATGCGGCCGGTATCGGCACGACATTGCTGGCGGTGGCCCCCGGCGATGAATTGCGGCCGGCATTCGGTACGGATTCCCGCGCCCGGCACCGCGCCTCCGGCGCCCGGGAACTCGGTCTCACGGACGTGGACTCCGTGCGCCAGGACGTGGACACCGGCGGCGATCTGCGGGCGGCGCTGGCGCTGGGTGTGGGTCCCCGGACGGCCGCGGCCGCCGCGCGGCTGCTGACAGCGGGGCAGTAGGCTGCGTTTCATGCAGGCGACCGCGTACACGTACGACCCCGAGAGCCGCAGTGGTCAGGTGCTGCTCGACGACGGCACGCCGGTGCCCTTCGACGCCGTGGCGTTCGACGCGGGCGGGCTGCGGCTGCTGCGGCCGGGGCAGCGGGTGCGGATCGAGACGGAGGGCGAGGGCGAGGCCCGGCGCATCACCCTGGTGACACTCCAGACGCTCTGACCACACAGGTGCCCTGAGGTTCCGAGCACGCCGCGGGCCGGACTCCATGCGGGAGTCCGGCCCGGCGCGTGAGTGCCCTTCGACGTCTGGTGCCTAGCGGGCGGCGGCCTTCTTGGCGGTGGTCTTGCGTGCGGTCGACTTCTTGGCGGGGGCCTTCTTGGCCGTCGCCTTCTTCGCCGGCGCCTTCTTGGCCGTCGTCTTCTTCGCGGCCGCCGCGGTCTTCGCGGGGGCGGCCTTCTTTGCGGCCGCCGTGGTCTTCTTGGCGGTCGTCGTCTTCTTCGCCGTGGTCTTCTTGGCCGTGGTCTTCTTCGCGGCCGCCGTGGTCTTCTTCGCGGGGGCGGCCTTCTTCGCCGCGGCCGCCTTGGTGGTCTTCTTCGCGGCGGCCTTCTTGACCGTCGCGGCCGCGCCGCCGGTCAGGCTGCCCTTGGGTGCCTTCTTGACGGCGACCTCGCCACCGCGCGGGAGCTTCTTCGAGCCGCTCACCAGGTCCTTGAAGCCCTGACCGGCGCGGAAGCGCGGCACGGAGGTCTTCTTGACCCGAACCCGCTCGCCGGTCTGGGGGTTGCGGGCGTAGCGAGCGGGGCGGTCGACCTTCTCGAACGAACCGAAGCCGGTGACAGAGACCCGCTCACCTGCGACGACCGCGCGGACGATGGCGTCCAGTACATGGTCGACAGCATCGGCGGCCTGCTGGCGGCCGCCCATCTTGTCGGCAATCGCTTCTACGAGCTGCGCCTTGTTCACGTCTTCCCCTTCGGAGACATTGCCCGAACGAAAGTGTTCAAGCTTTTTCGCACGTTAGGCAGATATATACCGCAAATCAAACACGAAACGGGCTTATCACCCTTGTGCCGCAACAGACTCGGCCGCGGTGGCGCGTTCAGCGTTCCTCGTCGGGGATCCGTCCCTCGTCGAGGTCCGCCGTGAACCGCTCCAGCCGCCTTGTCGCGTCGGCGAGATCGTGCTTGGCCGCGGCCGTAATGACCAGCAGCTTCCGGGTCAGCGCCATCCGTACGCCCTCCGGGACTTGCAGTGCGCGCACTCTTGCGTGCGCTTCCTTGAGCTGGTTCGCGACCGCCGTATAGAGCTCGAGTTGGCCGTCGTGTTCCATGCACAGATTGTGCCATCTGGGGCGAGTTGTCGCCCCCCAGGGGTGCAACTGCCGCCCCGAACGGCCTTCCGGGCACGGGCGGACGCCGCGTCCACAGCAGCCGCGTACCCCGGCAAACACCGCTCTAACGTGGGAAGTTGAGAAGGTTCCGGGTGGATCACAGAGCCGGAGGGGCACAGAAACGGCCGTACCCCCGATCGGTCCGATCGGGGGTACGGCGGGTGGTTCGCGGTGGCCGAAACTCGACCTGTGTCAGCGGATGCTCAGACCTGCAGCGTCCGCGGCTTGAAGGAGGGGCGCTTCGCCTCGTACGCGGCGATGTCGGCCTCGTTCTGGAGGGTGATGGAGATGTCGTCCAGCCCGTTCAGCAGCCGCCAGCTGGAGTTCTCGTCCAGCTCGAAGGCGGCGGTGATGCCCTCGGCGCGCACCTCACGAGCCTCAAGGTCCACAGTGACCTCAGTAGTGGGGTCCTTCTCCGTGAGTTCCCACAGGGCGTCCACGATCTTCTGCTCCAGAACCACCGTGAGCAGGCCGTTCTTGAGCGAGTTGCCTCGGAAGATGTCGGCGAAGCGGGAGGAGATCACGGCCTTGAAGCCGTAGTTCTGCAGCGCCCAGACGGCGTGCTCGCGGGAGGAGCCGGTGCCGAAGTCGGGGCCGGCGACCAGCACGGTCGCGCCCTGCCGCTCGGGCCGGTTGAGGACGAAGCTCTCGTCCTTGCGCCATGCCTCGAACAGCCCGTCCTCGAAGCCGTCCCGGGTCACCTTCTTGAGCCAGTGGGCGGGGATGATCTGGTCGGTGTCGACGTTGGAGCGGCGCAGCGGGACGGCCCGGCCGGTGTGCGTGGTGAATGCTTCCATGGCTGATCAGACTCCAGCGGGCGTACGGGTCTCGGCGTCGGACAGGTCGGCCGGGGAGGCCAGGTGGCCCAGGACGGCCGTGGCGGCCGCGACCTGCGGCGACACCAGGTGCGTACGACCGCCCTTGCCCTGCCGGCCCTCGAAGTTGCGGTTGGAGGTGGACGCGGAGCGCTCACCGGGGGCCAGCTGGTCCGGGTTCATGCCCAGACACATGGAGCAGCCCGCGTGCCGCCATTCGGCGCCGGCCTCCTTGAAGACCACGTCCAGGCCCTCGGAGACGGCCTGCAGACCCACGCGCGCGGAGCCGGGGACGACGAGCATGCGTACGCCGTCGGCGACTTTGCGGCCCTTGACGAGTTCGGCGGCGGCGCGCAGGTCCTCGATGCGGCCGTTGGTGCAGGAGCCTACGAAGACGGTGTCCACCTTGATGGAGCGCAGCGGCTGACCGGCCTCCAACCCCATGTATTCCAGGGCCTTTTCGGCGGCGAGGCGCTCCGATGCGTCTTCGTACGAAGCCGGGTCGGGGACGGATGCCGAAAGCGGTGCGCCCTGGCCGGGGTTGGTGCCCCAGGTGACGAACGGGGACAGCTCGGCGGCCTCGATGACCACCTCGGCGTCGAACTCGGCGTCGTCGTCCGTCCTGAGCGTCTTCCAGTACGCGACGGCCGCGTCCCAGTCCTCGCCCTCGGGGGCGTGCGGGCGGCCCTTGAGGTAGGCGAAGGTGGTCTCGTCGGGGGCGATCATGCCCGCGCGGGCACCGGCCTCGATCGACATGTTGCAGATGGTCATCCGGGCCTCCATCGAGAGCTTCTCGATGGCCTCGCCGCGGTATTCCAGGACGTAGCCCTGGCCGCCACCCGTGCCGATCCTGGCGATGATCGCCAGGATCAGGTCCTTGGCGGTGACGCCCTCGGGCAGTTCGCCGTTGACCGTGATGGCCATGGTCTTCGGGCGGACCAGCGGCAGCGTCTGGGTGGCCAGGACGTGCTCGACCTGGGAGGTGCCGATGCCGAACGCCAGGCCGCCGAAGGCGCCGTGCGTGGAGGTGTGGGAGTCGCCGCAGACGACGGTCATGCCCGGCTGGGTCAGCCCCAGCTGGGGACCCACGACGTGCACGACGCCCTGCTCTACGTCGCCCAGCGGGTGCAGCCGCACGCCGAACTCGGCGCAGTTCTTGCGCAGCGTCTCCAGCTGGACGCGGGAGACCGGGTCCGCGATGGGCTTGTCGATGTCGAGGGTCGGGGTGTTGTGATCCTCGGTGGCGATGGTCAGATCGAGCCGGCGCACCTGGCGACCGCTCTTGCGCAGGCCGTCGAACGCCTGGGGGCTGGTCACCTCGTGCAGCAGGTGCAGATCGATGAAGAGGAGGTCGGGCTCGCCCTCGGCGCGCCGGACGACATGGTCGTCCCAGACCTTCTCCGCGAGTGTCCTACCCATCGCTTTCCCTCCGGCCGGCAGAGGTGCGCCGACCACAACTAGAGACCGGCCCGTTAGGTCTACGGGCCGCTGTGCTCCAAGGGTTGCGCGTCTCACGGAAAAATGAACTTGCGTTTCACAGAGTGAGACGGGAGTATCGTTGCATGGACAACAGTAGCGGCGTCGGCGTTCTGGACAAGGCAGCCCTTGTCCTGAGCGCCCTGGAGTCCGGTCCGGCCACCCTCGCAGGGCTGGTCACCGCGACCGGACTGGCACGACCCACGGCCCACCGGCTGGCCGTGGCTCTGGAACACCACCGTATGGTGGCGCGCGACATGCAGGGGCGCTTCATTCTCGGCCCCCGCCTGGCAGAACTGGCAGCGGCCGCCGGCGAGGACCGCCTCCTCGCGACCGCCGGCCCGGTGCTCACCCATCTCCGTGACGTCACCGGCGAGAGCGCCCAGCTCTACCGCCGCCAGGGCGACATGCGCATCTGCGTCGCCGCGGCGGAACGCCTGTCCGGCCTGCGGGACACGGTCCCGGTCGGCTCGACGCTCACGATGAAGGCGGGCTCCTCGGCCCAGATCCTCATGGCCTGGGAGGAGCCCGAGCGCCTCCACCGCGGCCTGCAGGGCGCCCGCTTCACGGCGACGGCCCTGTCGGGCGTACGACGCCGTGGCTGGGCCCAGTCGATCGGCGAGCGGGAGCCGGGCGTCGCCTCGGTCTCCGCCCCCGTACGCGGCCCGTCGAACCGCGTGGTGGCCGCCGTCTCGGTCTCCGGCCCCATCGAGCGTCTGACCCGCCACCCGGGCCGTATGCACGCGCAGGCCGTCATCGACGCGGCGGCCCGCCTCTCCGAGGCCCTGCGCCGCTCGAGCTGATCAACCAGGAGCGGCCCCCAGGGAAAGCGCCGGCCTCAACGCCGCGGCAGGCTCTTTCCCCCAGGGAGTCGCCCTGCCTTCCCGCCAGGCCGAACCGGTCCTCGCGTAGCGCCCCCGCGCCTGCAGCGGCACCTGTCCGTGCGCGGCCGTCGGCCCGAACGTCGGCATGTCCCGTAGACCGCCTCGTAAGACCCCTCCGGCACGACCTACACCTCGTGCCAGACCCCCACCTGCCCGCGCAGCCTCCCGCCCCGCTCAAGGCGGTTGATCTTCCCCCACGCCTCCCGCATCCCCATCAGGACGACCACGCCCCCGGGTATGGCGGTGGTACGACTGACAGGCTTCTCGGGCACGCTTGGATAGTGCTGTTATCCAAGAAGGGGCGCAAGACGTGCGGCTGGCGGAACTCAGCGAGAGGAGCGGTGTCTCCGCCGCGACGATCAAGTACTACCTGCGCGCGGGGCTGTTGCCGCCCGGCCGCCAGGTCAACCGGACCACCGCGGAGTACAGCGAGGAGCATCTGCGCCGGCTGCGGCTGGTGCGCGCGATGATCCAGGTCGGCGGGCTTCCGGTGGCGAAGGTGCGCGAGGTGCTCGGGCACGTGGACGACGACTCCCTGGGCCGCTCGATCCGTCTGGGCGCGGCGATGTGGGCACTGCCGCGGGTGCCGGAGCCGGACGAGGACGACGAGTACGTCCGGGCGGCGCACCAGGAGGTCCACACGCTCCTCGACCGGCTCGGCTGGGAGAACGCCCTGCGGCTGTCGACCATCTCCCCCGCGTACCGCTCGCTGGTGGTGGCGGTGGCCGCGTTCCGTCGGCTCGGCTACGACTGGGGGGCCGAACTGCTCGCACCATACGCGGAGTTGATGCACCGGACAGCCGTCCTCGACCTGGACTTCATGGAGGAGCACCCGTCGGAGGCGGAGCAGGTCGAGTCCGCGGTCCTGGGGGCGATCCTCAACGAGCCGGTGCTGCAGGCGCTGCACCGGCTGGCCCAGGAGGAGGAGACGACGCGGCGGTACGGCTTCGGGTGAGAACGCCGATGGGGCCCTCACCGAAGTGAGGGCCCCATCGGGCTTCTGTACCCCCGACCGGATTCGAACCGGCGCTACCGCCTTGAGAGGGCGGCGTGCTAGGCCGCTACACAACGGGGGCGTGGACACTGCGTTTCCGCAGGTCCGAGCTGGTCTACCTGGACTCGAACCAAGACTAACTGAACCAGAATCAGTCGTGCTGCCAATTACACCATAGACCAATGTGGTTTAGACCAGTCAGTACCCCCGACCGGATTCGAACCGGCGCTACCGCCTTGAGAGGGCGGCGTGCTAGGCCGCTACACAACGGGGGCCCTAGCGATTCCGATCAAGACCGGAACCAGTACCCCCGACCGGATTCGAACCGGCGCTACTGCCTTGAGAGGGCAGCGTGCTAGGCCGCTACACAACGGGGGCTTTGCAGATGCTGTGTTTCATTCAAAGCGTCTGCGAGCTGGCCTACCTGGACTCGAACCAAGACTAACTGAACCAGAATCAGTCGTGCTGCCAATTACACCATAGGCCACTGGAACGCAAGCCCCAGAGGGGATCTTGTTCTAGTTCGCTCCCCCGGGTTTCCGGCCTCTCGGCCCGCTCCCCGGCGGCGCAGAAAGAACATTACCCGAAGGTGGACGGGGCTCCAAAACGGGTATCCGCGCCGAGGATCGCGGGCAGTTCGGAGAGGGTCGTGATCCGGTGCCCTCCGGGCGGTACGCCGGTGCCGACCGGGCCGCCCCGGCGGTCGATCCACACCGACAGCAGACCGGCCTCGGCGGCGCCCCGCCCGTCGATCTCCGGGTGGTCACCGACGTACGCCACCTGGTGCGGGGGCAGGTCCAGCGCCTCGCAGGCCGCGAGGAAGGCGCCTGCCTCGGGCTTGGAGACGCCGAGCTCCGCGGCGCACAGGATGGTCTCGAAGCGGTCGTGGACGTCGAGGACGCGCAGCTTGTGGTCCTGCACGGTGAGGCTGGAGTTGGACAGCACTCCGTGCCGGTGACTGGCGGCGAGGGCGTCCAGGACCGGCAGGACGTCCGGGAAGAGGCTCCAGGCGGCCTCGTAATGGCCGATGTACCGGTGAAACCAGTCGTCGGCCTCGTCGTCGCTCAGGGAGGCGTCCAGGAAGACCCGGACCCGGTCCCTGCGCTGTCCCTCGAAGCTGGTCTCCCCCGCCGCGAACCGCTCCCACTGCCGGTCGGTGACCTCCCGCCAGTGGTCGAGGGCCTCCTCGGCGGTTCCGTACCGGTCGAGCATCCCCTCGGCGACGAGATGCGCCCGCATCCCCTCACGGTCCGCTGTCGTGTAGTCGAAGAGGGTGTCGTCCACGTCCCAGACCACGGCTCGGATGCTCATGTCCCCGACGGTATCGCGGGGCTGGCACACTGAGGGCATGACCGAGTACCGAGTCCAGTTCACCGTCGAGGCCCGCGCGGCCTACGACGGCCTGCCCGGCGAGCGTCGAGCCCAGTTGGACAGGGCGGTGCGGATACTGGCGCGTGATCCGTTCCGCAAGAACGCGACCGCACAGCTCGGCCCGGACGAGCACCTGCGCAAGGCGTACGTGGCCCCTGGCGTCATGCTGGAGTACATGGTCGCGGGGGCGATCATGGTCGTCGTCGTCCTGGAGATCTTCGACGAGTTCGCGTATCTGATCGACGAGGCCGACGCGGGCTGAGTCGGACGCGAAGGGGCGGCACCCGGGAATCCCGGGTGCCGCCCCTTCGCGTCTGCGGGCGTTACGCGGTCAGCTTCGCCAGTGCCGCGTCGATGCGGGTCAGGGCCTTCTCCTTGCCCAGGACCTCCAGGGACTCGAAGAGGGGCAGGCCGACCGTGCGGCCGGTGACGGCCACGCGGACCGGGGCCTGGGCCTTGCCGAGCTTGAGGCCGTGGGCCTCGCCGGCGGCCAGGACGGCCTCCTTCAGGGACTCGGGGGACGTCCAGTCGGCCGCGTCCAGCTTCTCGCGGGCCGTGCGCAGGAGCGCGTCGCTGCCCTCCTTCATCGCCTTCGCCCAGCTCGCCTCGTCGAAGACGGGCTCCGGCAGGAACAGGAAGTCGACGTTGTCGGTGATCTCCGACAGAACCTTCAGGCGGGTCTGCGCGTGCGGGGCGATCGCCTGCCACCGGGCCTCGTCGAAGTCCTCCGGCGCCCACGGGGCGAACGGCGCCTTCAGCCACGGGCGGCAGCGCTCCGTGAAGTCCTTCACATCGAGCAGCCGGATGTGGTCGCCGTTGATCGCCTCGCACTTCTTCAGGTCGAAGCGGGCCGGGTTGGGGTTGACGTCCTTGACGTCGAAGGCCGCGACCATCTCGTCCATCGTGAAGATGTCCTGGTCGGCCGAGAGCGACCAGCCGAGGAGGGAGAGGTAGTTGAGCAGGCCCTCGGGCAGGAAGCCCTGCTCGCGGTAGAGGTTCAGCGACGACTGCGGGTCGCGCTTGGAGAGCTTCTTGTTGCCCTCGCCCATGACGTAGGGGAGGTGGCCGAACTCGGGGACGCGCTTCGCGATGCCCAGTTCGATCAGCGCCTTGTACAGGGCGATCTGCCGCGGGGTGGAGGAGAGCAGGTCCTCGCCGCGCAGGACGTGGGTGATCTCCATCAGGGCGTCGTCGACCGGGTTCACCAGCGTGTAGAGCGGGGCGCCGTTGGCGCGGACGATGCCGTAGTCCGGGACGTTCTCCGGGGTGAACGTCAGCTCGCCGCGGACCAGGTCCGTGAAGGTGATCGTCTCGTCGGGCATGCGGAAGCGGACGATCGGGGTGCGGCCCGCCGCTTGGTACTCGGCGACCTGCTGGGCGCTCAGGTCGCGGCAGTGGCCGTCGTAGCCGGACGGCTTGCCGGCGGCGCGGGCGGCCTCGCGGCGGGTGTCCAGCTCCTCCTGGGAGCAGTAGCAGTAGTAGGCGTGGCCCGCGTCGAGGAGTTTCTGGGCGACGTCCTTGTAGAGGTCCATGCGCTGCGACTGGCGGTACGGCGCGTGCGGGCCGCCGACCTCCGGGCCCTCGTCCCAGTCGAAGCCGAGCCAGCGCATCGAGTCGAGCAGCTGCTCGTAGGACTCCTCGGAGTCGCGGGCCGCGTCGGTGTCCTCGATGCGGAAGACCAGGGTGCCCTGGTGGTGGCGCGCGAAGGCCCAGTTGAACAGGGCGGTGCGGACCAGGCCCACATGCGGATTACCGGTGGGCGAGGGGCAGAAACGTACGCGTACGGGTGCGCTAGCCACGCTTGACAACCTTGTTGGTGAGAGTGCCGATGCCTTCGATGGTGACGGCGACCTCGTCGCCGACAGCCAGGGGGCCGACCCCAGCCGGGGTGCCCGTGAGGATCACGTCGCCGGGGAGCAGCGTCATGGCCTCGGTGATGTTGACGATGAGGTCCTCGATGGAGTGGATCATCTCGCTGGTCCGGCCGAGCTGGCGCTGCTGGCCGTTGACCGTGAGCTGGATGGTGAGGTCCGAGGGGTCCAGGTCGGTCTCCACCCAGGGGCCGAGCGGGCAGGCGGTGTCGAAGCCCTTGGCCCGCGCCCACTGCTTCTCGCGCTTCTGCACATCGCGCGCGGTGACGTCGTTGGCGCAGGTGTAGCCGAGGATCACGTCCTTGACGCGCTCGCGCGGGACCTCACGGCACATACGGCCGATGACGACGGCGAGTTCCGCCTCGTGGTGCAGGTCGGAGGAGAAGGGCGGGTACTGGATGTCGTCGCCGGGGCCGATCACCGAGGTGGACGGCTTGAAGAAGGCGAACGGTGCGTCCGGCACCTCGTGGCCCAGCTCGCGCGCGTGCTCGGCGTAGTTGCGGCCGAAGGCCACGACCTTGTTGGGCAGCACGGGCGGGAGCAGCCGGACCTTGCTCAGCGGCACCTTCGTACCGGAGAGCTCGTGTTCCGCGAACGGGATGCCCTTGATGATGTCGAGGACGAGCTCGTCCGGCTTGTCGCCCTCGACCGCGCCGAAGGCGACGTTCCCGTCGATGGAGAACCTGGCGATGCGCACGGGTTGGTTGGCCCCTTGACTGAGCTGGCTGGAGTCTGACGCTCCAGGCTAACGCGGAAGGGCGCCCCCGGACGGGGACGCCCTTGACATCCGTGGCGGGCTCGCCTGAACATGCGGCGGCCCCGGCGCGTACTACTGCGCGGCGGCACCCACGGGGAGCTCCATCAGGACGGTGCGGCGCGGGTTGGCGGTCTGGGCGGGCAGGTCGACGGAGTGCTCCGGCTGCTGCGGGGTCTGCAGGGCGTCGGCGTCCTCCAGATGGGCCAGCGTGGTGCGCCGCGGGTTGGCGATCTTGTGGAACATCGTCGTCGTCTTCACTGTTGTGGTGACCTGTTCGTCTCGGGGCCGGCGGAAAGGATCGGCGGAAAGCTTGGGCCGACAGAGGCTTGGATCGGCAGAAGCTTCCTTTTTGTAAAGCGTCAGGCTAGACAGCCGATTCCCCGCGGGAAGGCACGGGGTGCCATCCCGGCCGTGTGAGTTTGCTCACGAATCCGCGCTCAAACCGGTCAATTCAGGCCCGCACTCGAACGTCATGAAACGGACATTCGCCCCCTGAAGCAGCCATTCCGCTCCTGATCATGTCGACTGGGACACCCCCCACCCCTCGGCGATACGCCCCGGTCTGACCGTTATCGGGGAGATCACTTTCTACATCCGGTGACCCGGCCCTCACGCGCTGTCACGGATGTCACAACCTGACCAACCAGCCTTGTTGGAGATCCTGCACTGTGCTGGAATTCCACGGACCGCCGCGGGATCGACCGGCGCGCAAGGGCGCTCAGCAGCGCCGAGTGGCGGCGAGAAGGGGGAAGCCAGCGCCGGTCACTCACGACTACCGGGGGGCGTATTCAGGGCGCCCCTCAAGACGCCGACACCGTCTTTCCGTTCACCCGGAAGGGCGCCTGGTCCAGAGGTTGCGACGCTAGTGCAGGGACGTTTCAAGAGGGATGGCAGCGCTTCGGCGGAGCCGGAGCCGCACGGCGGGACTGGCCCGATAGCCGGCAGCTCCTCGCCCCAGCACGCCCAGAACCAGGGCCAGTCCGGCGACGGCACGGAGCGCTCCGCGCGCCCCGGCGCGCACGCCTCCCAGCCCGCGGGCTCCAACCCCGCGACACCCACGATCAAACCGGCCAAGGGCGCGGGCGACCCCGGCCCGCGCGTGGCCCTGCGCAACTGGCGCATCTCCACGCGTCTGGTGGCGCTGCTGACGCTGCCCGTGGTCGCGGCCACCACGCTGGGCGCGGTCCGTATCGACCAGTCCATGGACGACATCGAGCAGCTCGACAACATGAAGCTGCTGACGGCCATGACCAAGCAGGCCACCGAGCTCGCCGCCAAGCTCCAGGAGGAGCGCGACGAGTCCGCCGGTGTGCTGGCACACGGCGCGCGCGTGGCGGACATCCAGGGCCAGCGGGACGCGACCGACCGGGCCCTGCGGAACTTCGTCGACTCCTCCGAGGAGATCGACTCCTCCAGCAAGAACGGCAACCTCCAGGGCGTCCGCGACAACCTCGTCGGCCTCGTCAGCGACCTCGGCACACTCGCCAAGATCCGCAAGTCCGCGTACACCTCCGAGGGCAACGCCATGCAGACGGTGGAGGGATACCACCGTCTGATCAGCCGGCTGATCGACCTCTCGCAGGACATGGCGGAGGCCACCTCCAACCCCCAGATGATCCAGCGCACGCGCGCCCTGGCGGCCTTCTCGTCCGCCAAGGAGTACGCGTCGATGCAGCGCGCGATCCTCGCCGCGGCCCTGCCCGCCAGCAACACCCAGTTCGGCAGTCTCTCCGACAACGACCGGACGTACGGCGAGATGGCCCTGGAGAGCGAGGAGTCCCAGACGGCCATCTTCCGCAGCATCTACGGCGACGAGGGCGCCGAGGACATGCTGCGGGTGATCGAGCAGGGCAACACCACGATCCAGCAGGCCGACACCTACGCCACCCGCGCCTTCGCCTCCAAGAGCGGTCTGCAGTCGCTCGAGAAGCGCTCCTACCGTGACTGGCTGGACGCCAGCACCACCAAGATCCGCCAGATGGCCAACATCGAGCGGACGCTGCTGGAGCAGATGGAGCAGAAGGCCCGCGAGCTGCGTGCCGAGTCCGAGCGCGACGCGATCATCTCCGGTGCGCTGATCCTGCTGGTCCTCGGTATCTCGCTGGTCGGCGCGTTCGTCGTGGCCCGGTCCATGATCCGCTCGCTGCGCCGACTGCAGGAGACCGCCACCACGGTCGCCCAGGAACGCCTGCCCGAACTGGTCAAGCAGCTGTCCGAGTCCGACCCGCAGGACGTCGACACGTCCGTGGAGTCGGTCGGTGTGCACTCCCGGGACGAGATCGGCCAGGTGGCCGCGGCCTTCGACGACGTGCACCGCGAGGCGGTCCGCCTCGCCGCCGAGCAGGCCCTGCTGCGGGGCAACGTCAACGCGATGTTCACCAACCTCTCGCGCCGCTCCCAGGGTCTGATCCAGCGCCAGCTGTCGCTGATCTCCGAACTGGAGTCCCGCGAGGCCGACCCGGACCAGCTGTCCTCGCTGTTCAAGCTCGACCACCTCGCGACGCGCATGCGCCGTAACGGTGAGAACCTCCTCGTCCTCGCGGGTGAGGAGCCCGGCCGCCGCTGGACCCGCCCGGTCCCGCTGGTCGACGTGCTCCGCGCCGCCGCGTCCGAGGTGGAGCAGTACGAGCGCATCGAGCTGGCCTCCGTACCGACCACCGAAGTGGCCGGCCGCGTGGTCAACGACCTCGTGCACCTGCTCGCCGAGCTGCTGGAGAACGCCACCTCGTTCTCCTCCCCGCAGACCAAGGTCAAGGTCACCGGTCACGCCCTGCCCGACGGCCGGGTGCTGATCGAGATCCACGACACCGGTATCGGTCTGTCGCCGGAGGACCTCGCGGCGATCAACGAGCGGCTCGCCTCGCCGCCCACCGTGGACGTCTCCGTCTCCCGCCGCATGGGTCTGTTCGTGGTCGGTCGTCTGTCGCAGCGGCACGGCATCCGCATCCAGCTGCGCCCGTCCGACTCCGGTGGTACGACCGCGCTGGTCATGCTGCCCGTCGATGTCGCCCAGGGCGGCAAGAAGCCGCAGCCCAAGCCCGGTCAGGGCGCGGGTGGCTCCGGTGGTCCGGCCGCGGCACAGGCCGCCGCCGGTGCCGCCGCGGCCCGTCGGCAGGGCGGTGCCCTCGGCGGCGCCCCGGGTGCGCTGGGCGGTGGCGGCGGTGGGCGGCTCGGCGCCGGGCAGGGCCCGCGGGCCGCGCTGCCCGGGGTGGGCCAGGACGGTCGTCCGGGTGCGCCGGGCGGTGCGCGCGGGCCTCAGCAGGGCCGGACTCCGGCCGGTGCCGGCGCCGGTGCCTTCGGTCAGGCGCCGGGCGCTCCGCAGGGCCTGCAGTCCGCGGGCAACGGTGGCTTCGACGGCCAGGGCCGGGACGCCTTCGGTGGTGCCTCCCGTGGTCAGGTCCCGTCGCCGCGCGCGGGTGACGACGCGGAGCAGGGCGGTGGCCGCCGTGGCCGCAGGCCGCAGCTGTCCGGTCGCGGCGGTCCGCGTGCCGAACTGCCCGGGGGCTCCCCGCAGCCGCGGGTGACCGGCTGGGGCGACGAGAACGCCCAGCCGCAGGTGTCGCACACCCCGCTGGACGCCCCGCGCGGCCACGACGAGCCGGATGTCGCCGCCACCTCCCAGATGCCGCGCTTCGACGAGCGCCAGGGCCCCGGCTCCACCGCGGAGATGCCGGTGGTTCCGCGCGTCGACGAACACCAGGTGCCTCCGGCCGACTTCGGCCGCCCCGGTGCGAACGGCTCCCAGAACACGGGCCAGTTCGCCCGCCCGGCGATGCCCGGCCCGCAGGACACCGGCCAGTTCGCGCGTCCTGGCACGACGGGTCCGCAGGACACCGGCCAGTTCGCGCGTCCCGGCACCACCGGCCCGCAGGACACCGGCCAGTTCCCGAGTCCGGGTGTCAACGGGCACCACGACACGGGTCAGTTCCCGGCGCCCGCGCAGCAGCAGGACGGCTCGTACGTCCGCTCCGACGTCTTCGGCACCCCGGGCGGACAGCCCGCGGGTCCGGGCCGGTTCGCTCCGCAGGCGTACGACAACGGCTCCACCGGCCAGTTCGCCGCCCCCGGCCAGGACGGCTCCAGCACCGGTCAGCACGCGCTGCCCGGTCGCCAGGACCCGGCGTCGACGGGGCAGTTCGAGCGGCCCCAGGGCGGCAACTACGGCATGCCGCCGCGGTCCGCGCGTCCCGAGCCCGACGACAGGGGCGCCGCGCAGCGGCCCGATGAGGGGCGGGGGCCGGGTGACGGGTGGGCACTGCCGCCGGCCCCCGGTCCGGGCGACGGCCGCACGCCGCTCTACGACAACCTGGAGACCAACTGGTTCCACGGCGGTCCGCAGGGCCAGCAGGGCGGTTCCGCCCCGGCCGCGCGGCAGCCGCAGGCTCCGGCGGCTCCCCAGGCGCCCGCTCCGCAGCCCTCCGGTCCCCAGCGGTCGGGCAACGCCGCCTGGCGTACCTCGCCCAACGACGAGCTGGTCCGTCAGGCCGAGCGCGTCCGGCAGCCGGCCGCGGGCGGCGTCACCACCTCCGGCCTGCCGCGCCGGGTGCCCCGGGCGAACCTCGTCCCGGGCACGGCTCAGCAGCAACAGCACCAAGCCGGTCCGCAGGTCTCGCGTGCGCCTGACGACGTACGCGGGCGGCTGACCAATCTCCGTCGGGGCATCGCCCAGGGTCGTCAGGCCGGTACCGGCCCCGGCCAGACGGGCAGTTTCCCCACTCACCAGCAGGAGCGTTAGTTGAGCCAGATGAGCCAGGCGGCACAGAACCTGAACTGGTTGATCACGAACTTCGTGGACAACACCCCGGGGGTGTCCCACACCGTCGTGGTGTCCGCTGACGGTCTCCTGCTTGCGATGTCCGAGGGCTTCCCGCGCGACCGCGCGGACCAGCTCGCGGCGGTCGCGTCGGGCCTGACCTCGCTGACGGCGGGCGCCTCCCGGATCTTCGAGGGCGGCAACGTCGCGCAGACGGTCGTGGAGATGGAGCGGGGATTCCTGTTCCTCATGTCCGTCTCCGACGGCTCGTCGCTCGCGGTTCTCGCCCACCCGGAGTGCGACATCGGCCTCGTCGGCTACGAGATGGCGCTGCTGGTCGACCGCGCGGGAGCCGTGCTCACGCCCGACCTGCGCGCCGAACTCCAAGGCAGTCTGCTTCACTGACCGTTCGGTTCCAACCCGCCTCACCACATCACCGTCAGGCCGCCACAATCCCCCCATCGGCCCCGTCAGACGGCACGACTGACCGACTTGCTGTCCCGTCCGGAGGATTCATGACCCCGCCCACCGCCCATCATGATCCGTACGCCGAGCCGTACGGGGACGAGGGCGACCAGCCGCTGGTGCGTCCCTATGCGATGACCGGTGGCCGGACCCGGCCGCGCTATCAACTCGCCATCGAGGCGCTGATCAGCACGACGGCCGACCCGGCAGCGCTCATGGGGCTCCTTCCCGAGCACCAGCGCATCTGTCACCTGTGCCGTGAGGTCAAGTCGGTGGCCGAGGTGTCGGCACTGCTTGCCATGCCGCTCGGTGTGGCCCGGATCCTGGTCGCCGACCTGGCGGAGGCCGGCCTGGTCGCCATCCACCAGCCGGGTGGCGATGAGAACAACGGCGGCGCACCGGATGTGACGCTGCTCGAAAGGGTGCTCAGTGGACTTCGCAAGCTCTGACGGGGGCCGGGCTACCACCTCCGCGAAGATCGTGGTGGCGGGTGGCTTCGGCGTGGGCAAGACCACGTTCGTGGGTGCCGTCTCGGAGATCAACCCGCTGCGCACGGAGGCCGTCATGACGTCCGCTTCGGCGGGCATCGACGACCTCACCCACACCGGGGACAAGACGACCACCACGGTCGCGATGGACTTCGGCCGTATCACCCTGGACCAGGACCTGATCCTCTACCTGTTCGGCACGCCCGGCCAGGACCGCTTCTGGTTCATGTGGGACGACCTGGTACGCGGCGCGATCGGCGCGGTGGTCCTCGTGGACACCCGGCGCCTCGCCGACTGCTTCCCCGCGGTCGACTACTTCGAGAACAGCGGACTGCCGTTCGTCATCGCCCTCAACGGCTTCGACGGGCAGCAGCCCTACAACCCCGACGAGGTGCGGGAAGCGCTGCAGATCGGGCCCGACACCCCGATCATCACGACCGACGCCCGCCACCGCGCGGACGCCAAGAGCGCGTTGATCACGCTGGTCGAGCACGCGCTGATGGCCCGGCTGAGGTAGCGTTCAAGTCAACTTTCGGTTACTGCAGTTGTCGTAGCCGAACTCGGAGCCGGCTGTGGCCTTTGACACGGCCGGCTTCGGTGTTCATAACGTTTCGGCAGAGGAATCGGGTGGTACCGCCACACCGCGCGGTCGGTTGGTGTCGCTGTGCGCACGAAGGCCCCGTCTTTTGGCGGGGCTCGCTCTTTTTGACCGATTTATCTGGGGCTTACATCACTCGCAATCGGCCCATCCCACTGTTTGGAAGAGCGCTGGTTGACGTGCTGGAATGCCTGAACTGCCCAATAGTCAATGACGTACTCATGGTCGATGGCTGATCGGGCTCTGAGACACTGCGGCACGACGAAGGTGCCGACCGCCGAGAGGTTGTTGGTCGAGTGAGGCGAAGCAAGAAAAGTCCCGAGCCGGCGGCCCGGGGCAACTTCACCCCGCCGCCGCGCGGAGCGGCGCCCGCCCCTGTGCCCGGCTCGGAGCCCGCGGCCGCACCCCAGAAGAGCGGCGGCAGGCTCGCCCCGCGCAACTGGCGGGTGCCCACCCGGCTGAACGCGATCCTGCTCATACCCGTGCTGGTCGGCCTCGTCATGGGCGGCTTCCAGGTGAAGAGCTCGATCGACACCTGGCAGGAGGCCGAGGACGCGGAGAAGACCGCGCGCCTGGTGCGGGCCGCCCTCACCTACGCCGACGCCCTGTACCACGAGCGTGACGTCACCGCCGCCCCGCTGCTGAAGGGCAGTGGCGCCGACGACGAGACCGTCAAGACCGCCCGCGACGCCACCGACAAGGCCGCCGACGCCTTCGACGCCGCCGCCCAGGACATGCCGGACAAGGCCGGCCTGGAGCGCCGGCTGCAGTTGTTCCGCGAGGCCGAGCCCAAGCTGCAGACACTGCGCGGCGCCGCCTACACCAACAACCTCAAGGGCGTGCAGACCGAGGAAGGCTACGTCCAGATCTCCCACCCGCTGACCGAGTTCGCCAACGAACTCGGCCTCGGCACCGGCAACGTCACCTCCTACGGCCGTACCGTCTACGCGATCACGCTGACCAAGAGCGCGGTCTCCCTGGAGCGGTCGATCGGCACGCATCTGCTGGTCAACCCGGGTCCCTCCGCGACCGACCTGGCCCAGCAGCGGGTGGCGCTGACCTCGTACGCCTACCTGGAACGCATCGCCATCGAGGAGTACGTCGGCGGTGGCACCGAGGCCGACGCGCAGCGGCTGAAGGACGCCGAGACCGACATCAAGTCCAAGGCGGAGGCCCAGGCCAGGGAGGCCAAGGCCAAGGACCCTGACTATGTCGCCCCGCCGTCCGACCCGAGCGTGATGGTCGCCGGTATGTCCGGCCTGACCAGCACCGACTCCTCCGAGCGGGCCGCGCTCGCCCAGCAGGGCATCACCCCCGAGAACTGGTGGGCGGTCACCAGCCTCAAGTACGACGCGTACCGCCAGATCGAGTCCGACCTGGCCGACACCGCGGTGAACGAGGCGTCCGACATCGCCTCCGAGGCGAAGACCGACGCGATCATCACCGGTGCGGCCGTCGTGGTCGCCCTGCTCGTCGCGTTCATCCTGGCCGGCGCGGTCGCCCGCCAGATGAGCCGCTCGATGCGCCAACTGCGCAACGCCGCCTTCGGCATCGCCGAGCAGCGTCTGCCGATGCTGGTCGACCAGCTCTCGCGCACCGACCCCGGCCGTGTGGACACCCGGGTCGCGCCGATCCCGATCAACACGCGCGACGAGATCGGTGAGGTCGCCCGCGCCTTCGACCAGGTCCACCGCGAGGCCGTCCGGCTCGCCGCCGAGCAGGCCCTGCTGCGCGGCAACATCAACGCGATCTTCACCAACCTGTCGCGCCGCAACCAGTCGCTGATCGAGGGCCAGCTGACCCTGATCACCGACCTGGAGAACAACGAGGCCGACCCGGACCAGCTGGAGAACCTCTTCCGCCTGGACCACCTCGCGACCCGTATGCGCCGCAACGGCGAGAACCTCCTGGTCCTCGCCGGCGAGGAGCCCGGCCGCCGCTGGGACCAGCCGGTCCCGCTGGTCGACGTCCTGCGCGCCGCCTCCTCCGAGGTGGAGCAGTACGAGCGCATCGAGCTCTCCGGCGTCCCCGAGGCCGAGATCCACGGCCGCGCGGTCACCGACCTGGTGCACCTGCTGGCGGAGCTGCTGGAGAACGCGACGACGTTCTCCTCGCCGCAGACCAAGGTCCGGGTCACCGCGACCCGGCTGCCCGACGGCCGCGTCATGATCGAGATCCACGACAAGGGCATCGGCCTCACGGCCGAGGACTTCGCGGACATCAACCACAAGCTGGCCAACCCGCCTACCGTGGACGCCGCGATCTCCCAGCGCATGGGCCTGTTCGTGGTCGGCCGGCTGTCCGACCGGCACGGCATCCGCGTCCAGCTGCGCCCCTCCGGCGAGCAGGCCGGCACCACCTCGCTGGTCATGCTGCCGGACGCCATCACCCACGGCGGTGGCGGCGAGCCGCACACGAACCCCGACGAGTTCACCGTCTCGCAGATCATCCCGGAGCAGCAGTTCCAGGGCGGCGAGAGCTTCAGCCAGCCGATGCGCACGGCGGCCGAACTCGGCTTCGACGACAGCCGCTACGGCGACGTCCCCGACGACCTGCGCGACCTGGACCCCGTGGGCCGCTCGCTGATGCGCGAGGGGCGCCGCGCGGCCCTGGAGTCCCAGACGCACGGCCAGCAGCCGCAGGACCAGCAGACGCCCGCCCAGCCGGACGGCGCAGCGGCGTACGGCGAGAGCTTCGACGACGGACAGTCCGGCTACGACGGTGCGCAGAACGGCTACGACGCCGGCACCACCGGCTATGCGCAGCAGCCCGCGGGCTACACCGAGCAGACGGCGTACGAGGAGCCCCAGCAGCCCGCGTACGAGGAGCAGTACTACGCGCCGAACGGCGGCTACCCGGAAACCGCGTATGCGGAGCCGGGTCAGCCGGAGCAGCCGACGGCCGGCGGGACCGCGCCGGAAAGCTACCCGTCGTACGAGGAGCCGTCCTACCAGGACGACTGGCCGCAGCAGAACGGCTACCAGGGCGGCTACTCGAACGGCTACGCTCCGGGCGGCCCGGAAACGGAATCCGCGCAGGCCGCTGACGCAGGTGAGCGGGACAGCGTAGGCTTCGACCGTCCGGGACCGGCCCCCTCCGCCGGCCACGAGCTGACCGATGCCGGGCTTCCCCGCCGCGGATCCTTCGCGGCGAACGGTTCGAACGGCGCCCAGCGGCCCGTGAGCCAGGAAGAGCCGGCCCCCGCTTCCCAGAGCAACGGCGACAGCAGCTGGCGTTCGGCGAACGACGAGCGCTGGCAGCAGGCCGCGCAGCTGCGGAAGCCCAAGGCGGGCGGGGTCACCTCCTCCGGTCTGCCCCGGCGGGTGCCCAAGGCCAACCTGGTCGAGGGTGCCGCCGAAACCACCCCCCAGGGAGGCCCACAGGTCTCCCGCGCCCCGGAGGACGTCCGGGGCAGGCTGAGCAACCTGCGGCGCGGCGTCCAGCGAGGCCGCAACGCAGGCAGTGAAACGAACGGCCAGGCCACTAGGAATCACCACAGTGGTCCTGACAGCACCTACGACCAGGAGCGTTAGTGTGAGCCCGATGAGCCAGGCGGCACAGAACCTGAACTGGTTGATCACCAACTTCGTGGACAACACCCCGGGGGTGTCCCACACGGTGGTGGTCTCCGCCGACGGACTCCTTCTGGCGATGTCCGAAGGCTTTCCCCGCGACCGGGCCGACCAGCTCGCGGCCGTCGCCTCCGGTCTGACGTCACTGACGGCAGGCGCCTCCCGGATCTTCGAGGGAGGCAGCGTCAACCAGACGGTCGTGGAGATGGAGCGGGGATTCCTGTTCATCATGTCCATCTCCGACGGTTCGTCGCTCGCGGTTCTCGCACACCCGGAGGCCGACATCGGCCTCATCGGGTACGAGATGGCCCTTCTGGTGGACCGTGCCGGTACGGTCCTGACGCCCGACCTTCGTGCGGAGCTCCAAGGGAGCCTTCTCAACTGACAGTCGGACGGTGCGTATTGGCGTCCCGAGGCCGTAGGGTTTCGGGACGCGGCTTCCACAGGGTTGGATGCCAGGCACAGTCGGAGGAGGAGAGAACGTGGCAACACCCCCAGGCGGTTCGTCGGGTAACTGGTCGTACGGTCCTGCCCAGGGCCAGGGCGACGGTTCCGCGAACCCGTACAGCTTCCCCTCCGCACCGAGCCATCGGCAGCCGTACGTGCCCCAGGCCCCGCAGGGTCCCGGGCAGTCGCCGTACGATCAGCCGCAGGCGCCGCGCATCCAGCCCGTGCAGTCGCAGCGCCGCACCCCCGAGCCGACGCCCGCCGGGGCGTCGAACAACCCCCTGGTGCGTCCGTACGCCATGACCGGCGGCCGGACCCGCCCGCGGTACCAGCTCGCCATCGAGGCACTGGTGCACACCACCGCGGCTCCGCACCAGATGCAGGGCCAACTGCCCGAGCATCAGCGGATCTGCAACCTGTGCCGGGAGATCAAGTCGGTGGCCGAAATCTCGGCGTTGCTGACCATCCCCCTCGGCGTGGCCAGGATCCTCGTCGCCGACTTGGCGGAGGCGGGACTGGTCGCCATCCATCAGCCCGGCGGCGACGAGAACGCCGGTGGCCAGCCAGACGTGACACTGCTCGAAAGGGTGCTCAGTGGACTTCGCAAGCTCTAGCGGCGGTCCTTCCCGCTCCACCACCTCCGCGAAGATCGTGGTGGCGGGCGGCTTCGGCGTGGGCAAGACCACGTTCGTCGGCGCCGTCTCGGAGATCAACCCGCTGCGCACAGAGGCCGTCATGACATCCGCTTCGGCGGGCATCGACGACCTCACCCACACCGGGGACAAGACGACCACCACGGTCGCGATGGACTTCGGCCGTATCACCCTGGACCAGGACCTGATCCTCTACCTGTTCGGCACGCCCGGCCAGGACCGCTTCTGGTTCATGTGGGACGACCTGGTACGCGGCGCGATCGGCGCGGTGGTCCTCGTGGACACCCGGCGCCTCGCCGACTGCTTCCCCGCGGTCGACTACTTCGAGAACAGCGGACTGCCGTTCGTCATCGCCCTCAACGGCTTCGACGGGCAGCAGCCCTACAACCCCGACGAGGTGCGGGAAGCGCTGCAGATCGGGCCCGACACCCCGATCATCACGACCGACGCACGGCATCGGGCCGATGCGAAGTCGACTCTTATCACGTTGGTCGAGCATGCGTTGATGGCTCGGTTGCGGTAGGTGTGTGCGGCCACTGGGCTGCCTGCGGCGGTTGTCGGCCGTCTGCGGGCAGTCGGTGGCCGTTCGCGCAGTTCCCCGCGCCCGTGGTCAAGAAAGGGCCCCTCTGTTGAAGAGGGGCCCTTCTTTTCTGCCTCGGGGTCAGCGCCAGCTGTGGGGGGCGCGGAAGCCCGGTTCGCGTTCCAGGCGGCGCCAGCCGGCCTTTGCGCGGGCTCGGTGGGTCGGGGTCTCGGTGGGGCGGGCGGCGGCGCGGGCCAGGAGGATGGCCGTGATGGCGGCCACTTCCTCGGGCTCGGCGTGGCCCTTCTCGACGCGGATGTCAGGCGTGGTCATGTGTCGGTCTCCGTTACTGCGGGGGGTTGCCGTGCTTGCGGGAGGGCAGGTCGGCGTGCTTGGTGTGCAGCATCGCCAGGGACCTGATCAGGACCTCGCGGGTCTCGGCGGGGTCGATCACGTCGTCCACCAGGCCGCGCTCCGCCGCGTAGTACGGGTGCATCAGTTCGGCCTTGTACTCCTTGACCATGCGGGCCCGCATGGCCTCCGGGTCCTCGGCCTCGGCGATCTGGCGGCGGAAGATCACGTTGGCGGCGCCCTCGGCACCCATCACGGCGATCTCGTTCGTCGGCCAGGCGTAGGTGAGGTCCGCGCCGATGGACTGGCTGTCCATGACGATGTAGGCACCTCCGTACGCCTTGCGCAGGATCAGCGAGATCCGCGGCACGGTCGCGTTGCAGTAGGCGTAGAGGAGTTTGGCGCCGTGCCGGATGATTCCACCGTGCTCCTGGTCCACGCCGGGCAGGAAGCCGGGTACGTCCAGAAGAGTGACGATCGGGATGTTGAAGGCATCACACATCTGGACGAAGCGGGCCGCCTTCTCCGACGCCTCGATGTCCAGGACGCCCGCGAGGCTCTGCGGCTGGTTGGCGACGATGCCGACCACCTGGCCGTCCAGGCGGGCCAGCGCGCAGATGATGTTGCGCGCCCAGCGCTCGTGGACCTCCAGGTACTCGCCGTCGTCGACGATCTCCTCGATGACCCGGGCCATGTCGTACGGGCGGTTGCCGTCCGCCGGGACCAGGTCGAGCAGGACGTCGCTGCGGCGGTCGGCCGCGTCCGTGCAGTCCACCCGCGGGGGGTTCTCACGGTTGTT
This sequence comes from Streptomyces sp. NPDC018693, assembly GCF_044391385.1. Taxonomy (NCBI): domain Bacteria; kingdom Bacillati; phylum Actinomycetota; class Actinomycetes; order Kitasatosporales; family Streptomycetaceae; genus Streptomyces; species Streptomyces sp. NPDC018693. The sequence goes on from NZ_JBIRZZ010000011.1 coordinate 210,106, forward strand.
CTGCGGGAGCAGGGAGAGGAGGTACCGCACCTCGGCGATGCAGGTCTCCTCGTCGTCGTAGGCGAAGTGGCAGACGCCGGAGGTCTCCGCGTGGACGTCGGCGCCGCCCAGGCCGTTCTGGGTGATCTCCTCGCCCGTCACCGCCTTGACCACGTCCGGGCCCGTGATGAACATCTGCGAGGTCTCGCGGACCATGAACACGAAGTCCGTCAGGGCGGGGCTGTAGGCCGCGCCGCCCGCGCACGGGCCGAGCATGACCGAGATCTGCGGGATGACGCCGGACGCCTTGGTGTTGCGCTGGAAGATGCCGCCGTAGCCGGCGAGGGCGGAGACGCCCTCCTGGATACGGGCGCCGGCGCCGTCGTTGAGGGACACCAGGGGGGCACCGGCCGCGATGGCCATGTCCATGATCTTGTGGATCTTCGTGGCGTGGGCCTCGCCCAGCGCGCCGCCGAAGATCCGGAAGTCATGGGCGTAGACGAAGACCGTACGACCCTCCACCGTGCCCCAGCCGGTGATGACACCGTCGGTGTACGGCTTCTTGGCCTCCAGGCCGAAGCCGGTCGCGCGGTGCCGGCGCAGCTGCTCGACCTCCTGGAAGGAACCCGGGTCCAGCAGCAGCTCGATCCGCTCCCGGGCCGTCAGCTTGCCCTTGGCGTGCTGCGCCGCGGTGGCCTTCTCGCTGGGGCCGGCCAGCGCCTGCGCGCGGATCTCGTGCAGCTCGGCCACCCGCCCGCGCGCGTCCGTCGGCTCCCCGGTCGGCTCGCCCGTCGTCTCTTCCAAAACGGTCATGTAGTGACCTTACGAAGAGCAGCAAGGAAAGCGAGCCGTCGACTCCGTACAGTCTCCGGCGCGTTTTCCTGGTGCCCCTGAACAGAACCGGACGACCATGCAGGCATTTCGACTGCTCAGAGGGCGCGCTGGTTGTGCAGGTCCAACAAAGAGAGGTTCAGGGACCCGATTCACCCGTCGAGGGTAACCAACCCCAGGGATACCCCGGACTTCGCCCGCCAGATGTTGAACGTTGAACGGAATAGGTCTACAGTCGGTTCCGTTGACATCGTTGAACATTAAACGGAACCACTCCCTCCCCCCAAGGAGCACGCCATGGGCATCTTCGGCCGCAAGGACAGCAGCGACGCCGCGACGACCGCCGCCGCCCCCGCCGCGGTGAACCCGGATCTCGCCGCGCTGACCGGCGAGTACTCGATCGACCCCGCCCACTCCACGATCGGCTTCGTGGCCCGCCACGCGATGGTCACCAACGTCAAGGGCAAGTTCAACGACTTCACCGGTTCGCTGCACCTGGACGGCACCGACCCGGCCGGCTCCACGGCCTCCATCGACGTGAAGATGGACAGCATCGACACCGGGTCCGCCGACCGCGACGGGCACCTGAAGAGCGCGGACTTCTTCAAGATCGAGGAGTTCCCGGTCATGACCTTCCGCTCCACCAAGGCGGAGGCCCTCGGCGGCGACGAGTACCGCATCACCGGCGACCTGACCATCCTCGGTGTCACCAAGCCGCTCACCATCGACCTGGAGTTCAACGGCGCCGCCAAGGACCCGTTCGGCAACGAGCGCGTCGGCTTCGAGGGCAAGGCGGAGATCCTGCGCTCCGAGTGGGGCCTGACCTGGAACGCCGCGCTGGAGACGGGCGGTGTGCTGATCTCCGACAAGATCAAGCTGAACTTCGACATCTCGGCCATCAAGAACGCCGACTGAGTCACGCCCGCGTCGAGCGCGCCCGCCTTCCACACCCCCCGGGAAGGCGGGCGCTCGCGCGTCCGCGGCTCACGCCCCGGAGTCCTCCAACTTCCTTGTGGCGGCGGCCAGTCGAGCCGCACGGCCGGCGGGGGTACGGGCGCGCAGCAGATCGAGCATGACCAGGTAACGGTCCGTCCGGCCCAGCGCCTCGAACGCCGCCCTGGCCCGGGGGCTGCGCTCCAGCGCGGCGGCGAAGTCCTCGGGGAGGGTCGCGTTCCGCTGCGACTCGTACGCCGCGTCCCACCGTCCGTCCGCCTTCGCCGCCTCGACCTCGGCCAGCCCGGCCGGTCGCATCCGCCCCTCGGCGGTCAACTCCGCCACCCGGCGCACGTTCACCATCGACCAGAGGCTGCCAGGGCGTCGGGGGGTGATCCGCTGCAGGAAGTACGAGTCGTCGAGCCTCTTGCGCTGACCGGTGATCCAGCCGTGGCAGAGCGCGACGTCGTTGACCTGCCCCGCGGTGACGGAGGGGACACCCGCACCCTTCTTGGCGACCTTCACCCAGAGGCCGGGGTGCGGGGCGGGGTGCGCGGTCAGCCAGGCGTCGAGGTCCGCGGCGGAGGCGAAGGGGTGGGCATCGGTGGTCATGGGGGTACCGTACGGCGCTTATGGGTCAGCAACTGGCCTGGAGAAAGCCACCTGTTGTGCCTTGTCGGCGTGTTCCGTGGCCGGAATCCCTCCCTTGTGGGGTCGCTCCCGGCGTTCTCATAATCCAACGGACAGGCTTGACATGAGCCTGCCACCCTTCACCCCCCACGGAAGGCATCACGTTGAAGAAGCTCCTCACGGCGCTCAAGAGATGCGTCGCGCTCGGTGCCGTCGTCCTCGGTGTAGCCAGCCTCCAGCCCGTGTCGGCGGCCCAGGCCGCGCCGCAGCCCGTCATCGGCGGCAGCCAGGCCGCGCAGGGCGAGTTCCCGTTCATGGTGCGGCTCTCCATGGGCTGCGGCGGCTCGCTGTACACCCCCCAGATCGTCCTCACCGCCGCGCACTGCGTGGGCTCGACCGGCCGCAACACCAGCATCACCGCGACCGCCGGCGTCGCGGACCTGCAGTCCAGCAGCCGGATCCAGGTCCGCTCGACGTACGTCTACCGCGCCCCCGGCTACAACGGCACCGGCAAGGACTGGGCGCTCATCAAGCTGGCGCAGCCCATCAACCTGCCGACGCTGAAGATCGCCACGACCACGCAGTACAACACCGGCACCTTCACCGTGGCCGGCTGGGGCGCGGCCCGTGAGGGCGGGCCCCAGCAGCGCTACCTGCTCAAGGCCACCGTGCCGTTCGTCGACGACGCCACCTGCCGCAGCTACGGCGGCTACTACAGCGGCCTGGTCGCGAGCGAGGAGATCTGCGCCGGTTACCCGCAGGGCGGTGTCGACACCTGCCAGGGCGACTCGGGCGGGCCCATGTTCCGCCGGGACAACGCCGGTGCGTGGATCCAGGTCGGCATCGTGAGCTGGGGCGACGGCTGCGCCCGGCCGAACGCGCCCGGCGTCTACGCCGAGGTGTCCACCTTCGCCTCCGCGATCGCCTCGGCGGCGTCCACGCTCTGACCTGCTCGTCCCGTACGACAGTTCCTCCCGTACGACGGCACAGGGCCCGGCGCCTCGGCGCGCCGGGCCCTGTGCATGGCGTCAGAAGCCGCCGAAGTCCCCTCCCCCGCCGAAGCCGCCTCCGTCGAAGCCGCCGCCACCGAAGCCGCCGCCGAAGTCGCCGGTGTCGAAGTCGGCGCCCGAGACGTCCCCGCCCTCGTAGCCGGCGGAGCCGAAGTCGCCGTAGCCGGAGCCGTAGTCGGCGGCGTAGGCGGGGGTGGCCATCATGGAGCCGAGCATCGTGCCGATCAGCAGGCCGGGCAGGATGCCGCCGCCGAAGTAGCCGCCGGCCCAGGGGCCGTAGGCGGGGCCGGCCTCCCAGTAGGGGCGGCGGCCGTAGTCGCTGTCGACCTCGCGGATCACCGGGTCGCGGCCGTCGGCCAGCCGGGTCCGGTCGGCGGCGCAGACCGGGACCTCGCGTGGCGCGCCGCCGGGCGGTGACCAGGTGGCGTCGGCGACCGAGGGGCCGTGGCGAGGGTCGAAGAAGCAGGGCGGGCGGCGCTCCGGCAGCGGCGCGTGCTCACGGCGGGCGGCCAGCTGGGCCAGGCTGAAGCGGCCGTCCTCCAGGGCCTGGGTGACGGCGCGGACGTCGTCCGGCCGGGTGGCGGCCGCCATCGCCGACTTGGCCTGGTCGTAGGCGTCCAGCGCACGCTCGTAGTCCGCGCGCATCGCGTCGTCGGCGCCGGCCTCGGCCGGGTGGAAGTCGAGCCGGTCCAGTTCCTCGCCGAAGGCGGTGATGTCCTCGTCGACGACGACCCGCAGCTTCTCCAGCGCGGCCCGCTGCTCCGCCAGATGGCGGTTGCGGTTGCGGCGGACCAGGGCGTACGCGCCCACGCCGCCGGCGGCCAGGACCGCGCCGGTGGTGATCAGGGCGGCGGTGGAGACGCCGGTGCCCTCGGAGGTGTCCCAGGAGAGGGGGGCGACGCCGCCCATGTTGGCCACGGCCCGGTCGGTGAAGTCGTCGAGCTGGGTCGTGGCGTCGGTCTCGCCGCGGACGCTGTCGACGAGGTTGCGCACGGCCGTGTTCGACAGGACCGCGGAGTCGGCGCGGGCGTCGAAGCGGTCGCCGAGCCGGATGGCGTACAGGCCGGTGACACCGGTGGCGGTGCGCAGGTCGGTGAAGAGGTTCTCGGTGGGCTGGTCGGCCGGCAGGACGGCGATGAACAGCGGTTTGTCGGCGTTCTCGATGCGCTCCCGCAGGGCCTGCGCGTCGCCCGGTGACAGCTGGTCCGAGGCGGCGGGGTCGACGTAGACGGGGCTCTCGCGCAGGGCCTCGGCGATGGCGGAGACGCTGGTGGCCGTCGGGGCGGCGGGCGCCGCGGTCGCGGAGGGGGCCGCCGGGAGCAGGGTCAGGGCGGCGAGCGCCAGCGCGACCAGCAGTCCGAAGAAGCCGGCCATGCCCGTGGATCGGGTCGCGACCTTCATATATCGAAGCTACCCGAACATGCCCCAAAGGGGACAATGAGGGCGCGGGAAATCGGGGCCGTCCGCGGCCGGCCCCGACCTCCGCCCGGCCGGCTACTCGGCCGGCTGCACGCCCGCCCGCAGCAGCCCGTAGGTGTACGCGTCCTCCAGGGCCTGCCAGGACGCCGCGATGACGTTCTCGGCGACACCCACCGTGGACCACTCGCCCGCGCCGTCCGTCGTGGAGATCAGGACGCGGGTCGTGGACTGGGTGCCGTGCACGCCCTCCAGTATGCGGACCTTGTAGTCGACCAGGTCGAACTTGGCGAGCTGGGGGTAGATCTTCTCCAGGGCGACGCGCAGGGCGCGGTCGAGGGCGTTGACCGGGCCGTTGCCCTCGGCGGTGGCGACGATGCGCTCGCCCTTGGCCCACAGCTTGACCGTGGCCTCGTTGGCGTGGGTGCCGTCGGGGCGGTCCTCGACGATGGCGCGCCAGGACTCCACCGCGAAGTAGCGCAGGGGGCCGCCCTGGACCTCGGAGCGGAGCAGGAGTTCGAAGGAGGCGTCGGCGGCCTCGTAGGTGTAGCCCTGGAGTTCGCGCTCCTTGACCCGCTCCACGACCCGGCCGACCAGCGCGCGGTCGCCGCCGAGGTCGACGCCGAGCTCCTTGCCCTTGAGCTCCACGGAGGCGCGCCCGGCCATGTCCGACACCAGCATGCGCATGGTGTTGCCGACCAGTTCGGGATCGATGTGCTGGTACAGGTCCGGGTCGACCTTGATGGCGGAGGCGTGCAGACCGGCCTTGTGGGCGAAGGCGGAGACACCGACGTACGGCTGGTGCGTGGAGGGCGTGAGGTTGACGACCTCGGCGATGGCGTGCGAGATGCGGGTCATCTCGCGGAGCCGGCCGTCGGGGAGGACCTTCTTGCCGTACTTCAGTTCCAGGGCGGCGACGACGGGGAAGAGGTTGGCGTTGCCGACGCGCTCGCCGTAGCCGTTCGCCGTGCACTGGACATGGGTGGCACCCGCGTCGACCGCGGCGAGGGTGTTGGCGACCGCGCAGCCGGTGTCGTCCTGGGCGTGGATACCGAGGCGGGCTCCGGTGTCGGTGAGGACCGTGGCGACCACCGCCTGGACCTGCGCCGGGAGCATGCCGCCGTTGGTGTCGCAGAGCACCACGACGTCCGCGCCGGCCTCCGACGCCGTACGGACGACCGCCTTGGCGTACTGGGGGTTGGCGCGGTAGCCGTCGAAGAAGTGCTCGCAGTCGACGAACACGCGGCGGCCCTGGTCGCGCAGGTAGGAGACCGTGTCGCGGATCATCTCCAGGTTCTCGTCGAGCGTGGTGCGCAGGGCCAGCTCGACGTGCCGGTCGTGGGACTTGGCGACCAGTGTGATCACCGGGGCGCCGGACTCCAGGAGCGCCCTGACCTGCGGGTCCTCGGACGCCTTGGCGCCGGCGCGGCGGGTGGCGCCGAAGGCGACGAGCTGGGCGTGGCGGAAGTCGATCTCCTGCTGGGCGCGGGCGAAGAACTCGGTGTCGCGGGGGTTGGCGCCGGGCCAGCCGCCCTCGATGAAGCCCACGCCGAAGTCGTCCAGGTGCCGTGCGATCGCGAGCTTGTCGGCGACGGTGAGGTTGATGCCCTCGCGCTGGGCGCCGTCGCGCAGGGTGGTGTCGAAGACGTGGAACGAGTCGTCGAGCTCGTTGGTTGCCGTCTCGGTCATGGTCTCAAGGCTCCTGAAACTGAGATCTCGGTCTACCGGAATGACCGGCTCCACCATCCCCCATGGTCTCCCTCGCGCTCTCTTCCCGGCTGTGGGTGGGCCAGGAAACAGAAAAACCTCTCGCGGGTGCGAGAGGTCTGCGCGCGGGTCGAGGACAACGGTGTCCGCCCGTACCTGTTCGTACGACGCGGTCACTGCGGACCGGCGCGCCTGCTGCCAATAATCATGGCGAACGAGAGCACGGGGGCAGTCTGGCACAAGGTGTCCCCGCGTTCACCGTCCGTCTCAGGATGCGGTCAGGCGTCTCGCTCCAGCAGCGAGTCGGTGAGGAACTCCCGGACGTGGCCGAGGACCTGTTCGCGGTCCGTGCCGCGCAGGCCGATCGCGACATGGATGGAGAAGCCGTCGAGCAGGGCCCGCACGCGGGAGGCGAAGCGGTCCGGGTCGACCCGGCGGAACTCGCCGCGGGAGATGCCCTCCGCGAGCAGGGCGACCAGGTCGCGGTGCCAAGCGCCCTCGATCGCGGCCTGGCGGTCACGGGCGTCGCCGTCGGCGTTCTGCGAGCGGTTCCAGACCTCCAGCCACAGCGTCCAGTGCGGGTCGCGGTGTCCGTCCGGGACGTACAGGTCGACGTAGGCGTCGAGGCGCTCGCGGGCGGTGGCCTGCCGGGTCAGTACGCGCCCGCGCTCGACACCGAGCCGTCCCTCGCTCCACTCCAGGGTCTGCAGCAGCAGCTCGTCCTTGGACCGGAAGTAGTAGAGCAGATGCCCACTGCTCATCCCGACCTCCCGCCCGAGCCCCGCCATGGTGAGCTTCTCCAGCCCCCGCTCGGCGATCATCGCCATGGCGGCGACGAGCACGTCCTCACGGGGCGGGGCGGGGGTACGGCGACGGGGTGCGTTCACGCGTCTGTTCTACCGGACAGGTCTGACGGACGGGCGCCTTGGGCTGCTGCTGGGTGATGCAGTGGATGCCGCCGCCGCCCGCGAAGATCGTCCGCGCGTCCACCAGGGTCACCGTGCAGTCCGGGAAGAGGCGGCGGAAGATGCCGGCGGCGATCTCGTCGCGGGGGTCGTCGAAGGCGCACAGGACGACGCCGCCGTTGCAGAGGTAGTGGTTGATGTAGGAGTAGTCGGCCCAGTGGCCGTCGGCCTCCAGGACGGTCGGGGCGGGGATCTCCACCACCTCCAGGCGGCGCCCGCGGGCGTCGGTCCGGGCCTTCAGCAGGCCGATGACCTCCTTGGTCACCTCGTGGTCGGGGTGGGCCGGGTCCGGCTGGTGGTGGGCGACGACCACACCCGGGCGGGCGAAGGCGGCGACGATGTCGACATGGCCGAGGGTGCCGAAGCCGTACGGGGGGTAGTCGCCGGTGAGCCCGCGGGGCAGCCAGATCGCCTTGCGGGTGCCGAGCATCGCGTGGATCTCCGTCTCGACCTGCTCGCGGGTCCAGTGCGGGTTGCGCTCCGGGCCGAGCTGGACGGTCTCCGTGAGCAGGACCGTGCCCTCGCCGTCGACGTGGATGGCGCCGCCCTCGTTGACGAGCCGCGAGGCGTACGTCTTCGAGGCTCCCGCGAGGTCCGCGACATACCCGGCGATCTTCGCGTCGTGCTCCCAGCGGGCCCAGTCCTGGGCACCCCAGCCGTTGAACGTCCAGTCCACGGCGGCGAGTTCACCGCCCGCGCCGGTGAGGAAGGTGGGGCCGATGTCGCGCATCCACGCGTCGTCGAGATCGCGTTCGACCGTCTCGATGCCGGGGCCGAGCAGCGCCCGCGCCTCGGCCGACCGGCCCGGCCCGCACACCACCGTCACCGGTTCGAAGCGGCGTACGGCCCGGGCGACCGCGGCCCAGGCGGTGCGGGCGGCGGCGAGGTCCTCGGGGTCGTCGAAGGTGGGGTTGGGGCCCGGCCAGGCCATCCAGGTGCGCTCGTGCGGCGCCCACTCGGCGGGCATGCGGAAGCCGTCGGCGGCAGCAGACATCGTGGGTCCTCAGAGGAAGTAGAGACGGTTGAGGGAGACGGACTCGGCGGGCTGGGAGCGCAGCGGCTCACCGTCCAGCGTCACCAGGCCGGTGCGCTGGTCGACCTCGACCGATCCGGTACGGGAGTTGAGGCGCAGGTCGGCCGGGCCGATCCCGCGGGTGCCGCGCACGGCGACGCGGCGGCGCCGGGTCGGCATCGCGTCATGGCCCTGGTCGACGGCGGCCCGCGCGACGAAGGCGACCGAGAGGTCGGCGGGGGTGGCGCCGTACGCCCCGAACTGCGGTCCGAGGACCAGGGGTTCGCAGGTGTCCGTGGCCGCGTTGGGGTCGCCGACCACGCCGTACGCCGGGAAGCCCGCCTTGAGGACGAGTTGCGGCTTGGCGCCGAAGTACTCCGGGCGCCACAGCACGATGTCGGCGAGCTTGCCGACCTCGATGGAGCCGACCTCGTGCGAAAGTCCGTGGGCGATGGCCGGGTTGATGGTCAGCTTGGCCAGGTAACGCAGGACGCGTTCGTTGTCGTGCCCGCAGTCCGGCGCGCCGAGCTCGGCCTTCATCTTGCCAGCCATGGCGAAGGTGCGGCGGACGGTCTCGCCCGCCCGGCCCATGCCCTGCGCGTCGGAGGAGGTGATACCGATCGCGCCCAGGTCGTGCAGCACGTCCTCGGCGCCCATGGTCCCGGCGCGGATGCGGTCGCGGGCCATTGCGGCGTCGCCGGGCAGGTCGGTCTTCAGGTCGTGGACGGAGACGATCATGCCGTAGTGCTCGGCGACCGCGTCCCGGCCGAAGGGCAGGGTGGGGTTGGTGGAGGAGCCGATGACGTTCGGCACCCCGGCCATCCTGAGCACGTTCGGTACGTGTCCGCCGCCGCAGCCCTCGATGTGGAAGGCGTGGATGGTGCGGCCCTCCAGGACGCGCAGGGTGTCCTCGACGGACAGGCACTCGTTCAACCCGTCGCTGTGCAGGGCGACTTGGACGTCGTGTTCCTCGGCGACCCGTAGCGCGGTGTCCAGGGCGCGGGTGTGGGCGCCCATGTCCTCGTGCACCTTGAAGCCGCTCGCGCCGCCCTCGGCCAGCGCCTCCACCAGGGGCGCCGCGTGGGAGGACGAACCCCGGCCCAGGAAGCCGATGTTGACGGGCCAGGCGTCGAAGGCGTTGAACGCGTGCCGCAGCGCCCAGGGGGAGTTGACGCCGACGCCCCACACCGGCCCGAACTCCTGGCCGATGACCGTGGTCACACCGGAGGTCAGCGATGCCTCCATGATGCGCGGCGACAGCAGATGGACATGGGTGTCGACGGCGCCGGCGGTGGCGATGAGTCCCTCGCCGGAGACGATGGACGTGCCGGTGCCGACCACCACGTCGACCCCGTCGAGGGTGTCGGGGTTGCCGGCCCGCCCGATGGCGTGGATCCGTCCCTCCCGGATGCCGATGGACACCTTCCGGATGCCCTGCACCGCGTCGATCACCACCACATTGCTGATGACGACGTCGCAGGTCTCGCGGACGGCGGCCGCCCTGAGGTGCAGCCCGTCGCGGGCCGTCTTGCCGAAGCCGGCCAGGAACTCGTCGCCGGGGCGCTGGGAGTCGGACTCGACACGGATCACCAGGCCGGAGTCTCCGAGGCGGACGCGGTCGCCGGCGCGGGGGCCGTGAGTGGTGGCGTACTCGTACGGATTCATCGTGTCGCTCCCAGATATCCGCAGGCGGCGGCCCTGCGCAGGGCCTCTTCCCGCACCCCCGGCGCGTCCAGCACCCCGTCGACGAGCCCCGCGAAGCCGATCGCGATCCGCTCGCCCCCGATCGGCACCAGCCCGACCTCCACGCTCTCCCCCGGCCCGAACCGCACCGAGGACCCGGCGGGCACGGCGAGCCGCATGCCGTAGGCCGTCTCCCGTACGAAGTCCAGGCGCGGGTTGGCCTCGAAGAAGTGGAAGTGGGAGGTCACGGACACCGGCACGGTCGCGGTGTTGGTGACGGTGAGCCGGACCGCCGCCTCCGGCTCGGTGTGCTCGGGCCCCGGCAGCAGGGCGCCCGGCGCCCGCTCCCCCGACCCGCCGCCGATCGGGTCGGAGACGACCGCGAGCCGTGAGCCGTCGTCGAAGACGGCCTCGACATGGACCTCGGTGACCACGTCCGCGACGCCGGGCAGCACGTCGTCCGGGCCGAGGACCGAGCGGGCGCGCTCGATGGCCTCGGCGAGCCGGACGCCGTCCCGCGCGGCCTCGCACACCGTGTCCGCGATCAGCGCGGTGGCCTCCGGCACATTGAGCCGCAGCCCACGCGCGCGCCGCGCCCGGGCCAGCTCGGCGGCTCCGAAGAGCAGTAGCCGGTCACGTTCCGTGGGGGTCAGTCTCATGCTCCGGGCACCTCCTTGCCTCCCTCGAGTTAGAGCATCACTCTAAACACGAAATTCAGGGAATCAAGGTGTTGACCGCTGGAACGCGATAGCCCACATTGAACGTCGCTCTAACAATGCTCACCGCACGGCCGATCGAAGGAGACCTGCCATGCCGATGGAACAGCGCGGAGTCGACACCATCCCCGACGAGGAACGCAGCAGCGGGCCCCGCGACCTGGTCTCGATCCTGCTCGGATCCAACCTCTGCCTGGGGGTGGTCGTCTTCGGCTGGCTGCCGCCGTCCTTCGGGCTCGACTGGTGGTCGTCGGTCACCTCGATCGTCGTGGGCACGCTGGTCGGCACCGCCCTGACCGCCCCACTGGCCCTGATCTCGCTGCGCACGGCGACCAACCTGTCCACCTCCTCCGGGGCCCAGTTCGGGGTGCGCGGCCGGCTGGTCGGCTCGGTCGTCGGCCTGCTGCTCGCCCTCGGCTACACCTCGCTGACGGTGTGGATCGGCGGCGATGTGATGGTCGGCGTCCTCGGCCGGCTGTTCGGACTGCCGGCGGACGGGATGTCGTACGGCCTGATCTACGCGCTGCTCGCGGCGGCGACCGTCGCCGGCGCGGTCTACGGCTACCGGGTGCTGCTCGCGCTGTCCCGGGTGCTGGCCATCGGCATGACGGCGCTGCTGGTCCTCGGGGTGATCGCGTACGCGCCGGACTTCACGACGGACGCGCTGCCGGAGGCGGGCGGCCATCTGCTGGGCGGCTACTGGCCGACCTGGCTGCTCGCCATGGTGGCCGCGGGCCTCTCCGGCCCGATCGCCTTCATCACCCTGCTCGGCGACTACACCCGCTACATCTCGCCGGCCCGCCACTCCTCACGCACGGTGCTGCGCGCGACCTGGCTGGGCCTGATCCTCGGCCTGCTGGTCCCGCAGCTGTTCGGCACCTTCACGGCGTTCGCGGCGCGCGCCGCCCTCGACTACGCCGGTCCGCTCGTCGACGCGGCCCCCGGCTGGTACCTGCTGCCGCTGCTGCTCGCCGCCTCGGCCGGATCGGTCGGCAACGCGGGGCTGATGCTGTACTCGATGGGCCTGGACCTGGACGCGATCCTGCCGCGCGCGTCACGGGCGAACGCCACCTACGCGGTCGCCGTCGTGGCGACGGCCTGTGTCTTCGCCGGCCACTACGCCTCCAGCGCGCAGGAGGCGATGACGTCCTTCGTCCTCCTGCTCACCGCCATCGGCACGCCCTGGGCGGTCATCACCCTCATCGGCTTCGCCCGCTGCCGGGGCGTCTACGACGCGGACGCCCTCCAGGTCTTCAACCGCCGCGCCCGGGGCGGCGTCTACTGGTTCCACGCCGGCTGGAACATCCCGGCCACGGCATCCTGGCTGCTGGGCGCGACGATCGGCCTGCTGTCGGTGTCCCTGCCGCAGTACGAGGGCCCGCTGCTGTCGCTGACGGGCGGGGTGGACTGCGGTTTCCTGCTGTCGGGGGCGGTCGGCGGAGCGGCGTATCTGCTGCTGACGCCGGGCGGCCGGGAGAGCGACAGGGCCGCCTCGGACCCACAGTCCGCTGCGGCCCTGGCGAAGAGCGAGGTCTAGCCGAGCTTGTGCATCCAGCCGTGCTGGTCCTCGGCCGTGCCGCGCTGGATGTCGAGCAGGGCCTGGCGCAGTCGCAGGGTGACCTCGCCGGGCTCGCCGTCCGACTGCTGCCAGGCGACGCCGGTGCGCTTGACCGTACCGACCGGCGTGATCACGGCCGCCGTACCGCAGGCGAAGACCTCGGTGAGGGTGCCGTTCTCGGAGTCGCGCTGCCACTGGTCGACGGAGACGCGGCCCTCCTCGGCCTCGTAGCCGAGGTCGCGGGCGACGGTGAGGAGGGAGTCACGGGTGACGCCCTCCAGGATGGAACCGGTGAGGGACGGGGTGATGATCTTGTCGCCGTAGACGAAGTACAGGTTCATCCCGCCGAGCTCCTCGACCCACTTGCGCTCGACCGCGTCGAGGTAGCAGACCTGGGCGCAGCCCTCGGCGGCGGCCTCGGCCTGGGCGAGCAGGGAGGCGGCGTAGTTGCCGCCCGTCTTCGCGTCGCCCATGCCGCCCGGCACCGCGCGGACGTGGTCCTCGGAGACCCAGATGGAGACGGGCTTCACGCCGCCCGGGAAGTACGCGCCGGCCGGGGAGGCGATGACCAGGAAGAGGTACTCGTTGGCCGGCTTGACGCCCAGGCCGACCTCGGTGGCGATCATGAAGGGGCGCAGGTAGAGGGACTCCTCGCCACCGTGCGGCGGGACCCACGCCTGGTCCTGCCGCACCAGCGCGTCGCACGCCTCGATGAACGTCTCGACCGGCAGCTCGGGCATCCCGAGGCGGCGGGCGGAGGACTGGAAGCGCAGGGCGTTCTTCTCGGGGCGGAAGGTGGCGACGGTCCCGTCGGGCTGCCGGTACGCCTTGAGGCCCTCGAAGATCTCCTGGGCGTAGTGCAGCACCATGGTGGCGGGGTCGAGGGAGAGCGGCGCGTACGGGACGAGCTGCCCGTCGTGCCAGCCGCGGCCCTCGGTCCACTTGATCGTCACCATGTGGTCGGTGAAGTGGCGGCCGAATCCGGGGTTGGCCAGGACCGCCTCGCGCTCCGCGGCGGAGAGCGGGTGGGCGGAGGGCTTGAGCTCGATCGTGGGCGTCGTCATGAGTGGTTGTCCTTCACCGGTTGGTTGTGACGGGCCGCAACTCATGCCTCGCACCGACCTTTTCCGGCCAGTGCTAGGACGTCCGAGCTTTCCCTCATTTCGCGGCTCCGGGTCCGATTATCGCCCTAGGAGTGCGCCGGAAGGAATCGGGGTGAATGCGGCCCAGTGGTTGATGGTGGCACCCGGCGCCGCATACGAGAAGCCGCCGGGCGCGGAATGCGACCCGACGGCTTCGTGTGGTGACGTAGCGCGGCGGGTCAGCCGGCTACGCGTACGGCGAGGGCGTCGCCGATCTCGGAGGTGGAGCGGGCCGGCTGCCCGGCGCGCTCGGTGAGGTCGGCGGCGACCGCGGCGTCGATGCGGTCGGCTTCGGCGTCGTGGCCGAGGTGGCGCAGGAGCAGGGCGACGGACAGGACCGTGGCGGTGGGGTCGGCCTTGCCCTGGCCGGCGATGTCGGGCGCGGAACCGTGCACCGGCTCGAACATCGAGGGGAACTCGCCGGACGGGTTGATGTTCCCGCTCGCGGCGACGCCGATGCCGCCGGAGACGGCCGCGGCGAGGTCGGTGACGATGTCGCCGAAGAGGTTGTCGGTGACGATGACGTCGAACCGCTCGGGCTGGGTGACCAGGTAGATGGTCGCCGCGTCGACGTGCATGTACTCGGTGGTGACCTCGGGGAACTCCTCGGCCACCCTGTTGAAGATGTTGGTCCACAGGTGACCGGCGAAGGTCAGCACGTTGTTCTTGTGGATCAGCGCCAGCTTCTTGCGCGGGCGCGCCTGGGCGCGGGCGAAGGCGTCGCGGACCACGCGCTCGACTCCGAAGGCCGTGTTGACGGAGACCTCGGTGGCGACCTCGTGCTCGGTGCCCTTGCGGATGGTGCCGCCGTTGCCGGTGTACGGGCCCTCGGTGCCCTCACGGACCACGACGAAGTCGATCTGCGGCTCACCGGCGAGCGGGGTGGCGACACCCGGGAGGAGCTTCGACGGGCGCAGGTTGACGTGGTGGTCGAAGGCGAAGCGGAGCTTGAGCAGGAAGCCGCGCTCCAGGACGCCGGAGGGGACGCTCGGGTCGCCGATCGCGCCCAGCAGGATGGCGTCGTGCTTCTTCAGGGCGTCGAGGTCGGCGTCGGTGAGGGTCTCACCGGTGGCGTGGTACCGCTGGGCGCCGAAGTCGTACTCCTTGGTCTCCAGCTTCACATCCTGCGGAAGGACGGCGGAGAGGACCTTGAGACCTTCGGCCACGACCTCCTGGCCGATGCCGTCACCGGGAATCACTGCGAGATTGAGGCTGCGAGACATGCCCGGCACCCTACTCCTCGTCCCAGGGAATGACACGGCACTGTCCGCCATACGGACAGCGCCGTGTCATCCTCCTGCGGGTGCGGCTCCCGGCTCGTGAAGTCCCCGGAAGACTCTCGGAGACGTGCGGAGAACGGCTCAGTGGCCGCTCTGGCCGCCGTTGTCACGGCGGTCGAGGGCGCGCTGGAGGGCGGCGGCGGCCTGCTTGCGGTCGGACTCGCTCGTACGGGAGGTGTGGCGGACTCGGCGGCGGACGGTCGTCTCGGCCATGGGAAATCGACTCCTTCGAGAACCATGGAGTGCAAGGAGGGGGTTACGAGACGCCGGATGGGCGGGAGCGGTGGCCGCAGGGGTTGCCTGCACGGGGCCCGGCTCGCGACGCCCTTCGCTTGATCGAGCGAGACGTTCGGCTCCTACAAAACTAAGTGACGACCGGGCATCTGTCTCCACAATTAGTCGGACTTCCTACTATCTGAGACGGTGGACTGGGTCACACCCCGCTGACCTGGGCTTTCACACGGGAGCGCAGCTCGCGGACGAGCGCGCGCACGGCCGCCGTGGTGGCCAGTTCGGGGGTGGTGACATAGCCGACCCGGCGGGTGGGGCGGTCCGGACCGAGGTCGGTGATCCGCAGGCCGTCCGGTGTCCGGGTGAGCGACAGCGCGGGCATGATCGCCATGCCCAGTCCGCTGCCGACCATCGACAGCACCGCCCCGTCGTCCTCGGCGCGCACGCTCGCGGCCGGGATCCAGTCCTGGGCGGCCCACCAGTCGCGGGTGTAGGAGGAACCTTCCAGCGGGACCTGCCGAAGGCCGAGGTGCATCTGCTGCCCACGGGCCACTTCGCGCTGGAGACCCACGCCGACCAGATCGCCGGGCTCATGCGGCACTTTCTCGGCCGCCACCTGTGACGGCCGAGGCCCCCGCCTCCCACGGTCACGGCAGCAATTCTGCACGCGCGAGGGGCCGGGCAACCGCCCGGCCCCTCAAGGTGCATGACTGATCGTCAGCCCATGTGCGGGTACGTGTAGTCGGTCGGCGGGACCAGCGTCTCCTTGATGGCGCGGGTCAGCGTCCAGCGCATCAGGTTCTGCGGGGCGCCGGCCTTGTCGTTGGTGCCGGAGGCCCGGCCGCCGCCGAAGGGCTGCTGGCCGACGACGGCGCCGGTCGACTTGTCGTTGATGTAGAAGTTGCCGGCCGCGTAGCGCAGCTTCTCCATCGTGTACGCCGCCGCCGCGCGGTCGGCGGAGATGACGGAGCCGGTGAGGGCGTAGGCGGACACCGACTCCATCTGCGTCAGCATCTCGTCGTACTTCTCGTCCTCGTAGACGTACACGGCGAGGAACGGGCCGAAGTACTCGGTGGTGAAGACCTCGTTCTCCGGGTCGGTGCACTCGACGACGGTCGGGCGCACGAAGTAGCCGACCGAGTCGTCGTAGCTGCCGCCCGCGACGATCGTGCAGGCCGGGTCGGACTTCGCGCGGTCGATGGCGGCCTTGTTCTTGGCGAAGGCACGCTCGTCGATGACGGCGCCGATGAAGTTCGACAGGTCGGTGACGTCACCCATGGTCAGGTAGTCGACCTCGGCGGCGAACTCCTCACGGAAGCCGTCGTTCCAGATGGAGGCGGGGATGTACGCCCGGGAGGTGGCGCTGCACTTCTGGCCCTGGTACTCGAAGGCACCGCGGGTGAGCGCGGTCTTCAGCACCGCGCGGTCGGCGCTCGGGTGGGCGACGACGAAGTCCTTGCCGCCCGTCTCGCCGACGATGCGCGGGTAGGAGCGGTACTTCTCGATGTTGGCGCCGACCGTCTTCCACAGGTACTGGAAGGTCTTGGTGGAGCCGGTGAAGTGGATGCCGGCCAGGTCCCGGTGCTCCAGGGCGACCTGGGAGACCTCGATGCCGTCACCGGTGACGAGGTTGATGACGCCCTTGGGCAGACCGGCCTCCTCCAGCAGCTGCATCAGCAGCACGGCGGCGTGGGTCTGCGTCGGGGACGGCTTCCACACGACCACGTTGCCCATGAGGGCGGGCGCGGTCGGCAGGTTGCCGGCGATCGCCGTGAAGTTGAACGGCGTGATCGCGTAGACGAAGCCCTCCAGCGGGCGGTGGTCGAGGCGGTTCCAGACGCCCGGGGAGTTGGCCGGGGGCTGCTCGGCGAGCAGGTCGCGGGCGTACTTGACGTTGAAGCGCCAGAAGTCGACCAGCTCGCACGGGGTGTCGATCTCGGCCTGCTGGGCGGTCTTGGACTGGCCGAGCATGGTGGAGGCGGCCAGGGTCTCCCGCCAGGGGCCGGCCAGCAGCTCGGCGGCGCGCAGGATGATCGCGGCGCGGTCGTCGAAGGACATCGCGCGCCAGGCCGGCGCGGCGGCCAGGGCGGCGTCGATCGCGTCCTGCGCGTCCTGCTGCGTGGCGTTGCGGTACGTGCCGAGGACGGCCTTGTGGTTGTGCGGCTGTACGACCTGGAAGGTCTCGCCGCCGCCCATCCGCCGCTCGCCGCCGATGGTGCACGGCAGGTCGATCGGGTTCTCGGCCAGCTCCTTCAGCCTGGCCTCCAGACGGGCACGCTCGGGCGAGCCGGGGGCGTAGCCGTGCACCGGCTCGTTGACGGGGGTGGGGACCTGGGTCACAGCGTCCATGTTTTCCGTAACTCCTTAGTGAGCGGTGTTTCGGTCTCAGCCCTTGGTGATCATGCTGCGGACAAAGAAGCGCAGGTTGGCCGGCTTCTCCGCCAGGCGGCGCATGAAGTAGCCGTACCAGTCGGTGCCGTAGGCGGTGTAGACGCGCATGCGGTGACCCTCGGCGGCCAGTCGCAGGTGCTCGTCGCTGCGGATGCCGTAGAGCATCTGGAACTCGTACTCGTCGAGCTTGCGGCCCGCCTTGCGGGCGAGTTCCTGGGCGATGGAGATCAGGCGCGGGTCGTGGGACCCGATCATCGGGTAGCCCTCGCCCTCCATCAGGGTGCGCAGGACCCGCACATACGCCTTGTCGATCTCGTGCTTCTGCTGGTAGGCGACCTCGGCGGGCTCCTTGTAGGCGCCCTTGACCAGTCGTACGCGGCTGCCGTTCGCGGCGAGGCGGCGGGCGTCGGCCTCGGTGCGGAAGAGGTACGCCTGGATGACGCAGCCGGTCTGCGGGAAGTCCCTGCGCAGCTCGTCGTGGATGGCGAACATCGAGTCGAGGGTGGTGTGGTCCTCGGCGTCGAGCGTGACGGTCGTACCGATGGCGGCGGCGGCCTCGACGACCGGACGGACGTTGGCGAGCGCCAGCTCGTGGCCGCCCTCCAGCGCCTGGCCGAACATCGACAGTTTCACCGACATCTCGACGCGCTCGCCGAGGTCCAGGGCCTTCAGGCGCTCGACGAGCTCCAGGTAGGCGTCCCGAGCGGCGGCGGCCTGCTCGGGGGTGGTGATGTCCTCGCCGACGACGTCCATGGTCAGCTCCAGGCCCTTGGCCGTGAGCTCCCGGATGATCGGCACGATGTCGTCGACGGTCTCACCGGGGATGAACCGGTCGACGACCTGCTTCGTCACCGGGGCCGCCGAGATCAGGCGTCGCATCCGGTCGCTGCGCGACGCGGCGAGAATCACGGGACCCAGCACGGGGCACCTCCACAGAACATGCCATGACGGCCGACACCCGACGATTCGGGTACGGCACGGAGAACCACCGTGAAACCTAAGGATCCCTCCGATCGTCGGCCATCGACAGCTGTCACGCATCCGTGCCGCAGATCTCAGACAGATGTATGAAGGTCTCGCCAGGATGCGGGAGAATGCCCAGGTGACGTCGGACCACACGGGTGACTACCAGGAGCTGGTGGACGAGATCTCCGAACTGCTCGGCGCGCCCGCGACCCTGGAGAACCGTGACTTCGAGCTGATCGCCTTCGGGGCGTACGACAGTGAGGTGGACCTCGATCCCTCCGCGCTGGACCCGGTCCGGACCCGCTCGATCCTCACCCGGCGCTCCACGGCGGCGGTGCGCGCCTGGTTCGAGGGGTTCGGGATCACCCGGGCGACGGGCCCGGTGCGGATCCCGCCGACACCGGACGCCGGGGTGTACCGCGGGCGGATCTGTCTCCCCGTACGCCATCGGGGCGTCGTCCTCGGCTATGTGTGGCTGCTGGACAGCGATCCGGGCCCGTCGGAGGAGCAGTTGGCCGCCGCGATGGGGGTGGCGGCGCGGATCGGGGCGCTGCTCGCCGACGAGGTGCAGCACGGGGCGGATCTGACCCGGGAGCTGCGGGCGGTGCTGACCGCCGAGCGCGGCTGGCAGCGGGACATGGCGGTGGCGGAGCTGCGCACCGGGCTGGGGGCCCGCGCGGACGGCCCGCACACGGTGGTGTGTGTGGCGCCCTGGCCGTCGGCCGACCCCGCCGAGGCGCCCTCGGTGCGGACCCTGCCGGGGGCGACGGCGTTGTGCACGGCGCCCTGGGGGACCACGGAGCAGTGTCTGGCCGTGCTGGTGCGGCTGCGCTCGGCGGACACGGTGGCCCCGGCGGTGTCGGCGGCGAGCCGCCTGCTGGAGCGGACCGGCGGGCAGGGGGCGGCGGCCGGGGTCGCGGTGGGGCGCACCGGGCTGGTGGAGCTGGGCACCGCCTGGCAGGAGGCGTCGGCGGCGGCCCGCGCGGCCCGCGCGGAGCCCCGCTTCGGCCCCGTCGCCGAGTGGTCGCGCATCGGCCCGTACCGGCTGCTGACCTCCCTCACCTCCGCCCACGACCCGGCGGCGGCCCCGCTCCTCGCCCCCGCCCACCGCGAACTGGCCCGCACCGCCGAGACGTACCTGGACTGCGCCGGCCAGGCCGGCCGCGCGGCGGCGGAACTGGGCATCCACCGCCAGACCCTCTACTACCGCCTCTCCCGGGTGGAACAGCTGACGGGCCTGGACCTGGACGACGGCGAGGACCGACTGCTGCTGCACATGGCGTTGAAGGCGGCGCGGCTGTGAGGTGGTCTGGGATGCGCGACTTCGTTATCCGCCCGCATCGCCGCCGGGACGGCCATGTCATCCAAGTCCGAGGACGGGGCGGAGAGCACACCGGACACCGCGGAAGCCGTTGGCGTGCGGTCACGCCGGACGGCGTTCCGCACGACCAGCTTGACGCGACCGCGCTGGCGCCTACGCGAACGCGGTCCAGCTCCCCTGCGTCCAGGCCGCGCCGTGCCCCGCACCTGGCTCGAACCGGCCGGCGAGGACCTGTACCGCATCCAGTGGCACCACCCCAGGAGGGAAAGGGCTGCCTGACGGTCATGAGCACCGGCCCGGGCAACAGCGGCCGGGTGCGTCGGAATCGCTGACGAGGACACTGCCGAAGGGGCAGAAGCCGTTGAGGAACGGTGCACGGGCGGCGCCGGTCAACGGTTCCTCGTGCGGGTGGACCGAGGAACCGGGCGACTGAAGTACGGGTCGTCCCGGACAGCCCTCTGACCAGTCCGGACAGCCGTTCGCTGTCCGGGACAGCCGACGGCTCTTGTCCCGCCTCAGCCGTCTCAGCAACATCGGTGCTGCCCGATCGGGCACAACCACCCAATTCTGCGGGAGATTCTCATGCACCCATGGTCCCGTCGCGTGATCACGGCCGGCATCACCGCCGTCAGCGCCCTCGGCATCTTCGCGTCCCAGGCGACGGCGGTGACGCCCGTCGGCGCCTGGAAGGGGAACACCTACAGCGCCTCCGACATCGCCGGCTCGCACACTTGGGGCAACTCGTACGTGAGCGGCAGCCGCGTCTACGTCACGGGGTACGTCAGGGACACCCTGTCGGACGGCCACGGCGCGTGCCTGAACATCCGCGCGTGGTACAGCGACAGCTTCTTCCCGCGCGACGAGTTCGTGGCCGACACCGACGGCAACAACTCCAGCTACAAGTCCTTCAGCTTCAACTTCAACGCGAGCACCGTCGAGTACATCGACATCCAGGAATGCCTCACCGAATCGGGCAGTGTCCACGACGAGGCCCCCGGCTGGCAGACCATCGTCTCGCCGTAGCGGCTCCACCCTTCTCCGTCACCGCGACCTCCTCGAAAGGAATGCAATGCGTCAACGTCATGCCCTCACCGGTGCCGGGATCGGTCCGTGCTCGTCGCCGGTGCCGTGCACCCGTTGACCCGCTGACGCCCGCCGCCGGGGCCCGCCACGCCGGGTCCCGGCGGCGCGACAGGCATCGGCGCACACAGTATCCGGGTGTCGGGCAGCCGAACCTGGACCGAAGCGGCATACCGGTCCACCCACACCACCGACACCGCCGCATCCGCCATCAACTACGTCACCGACATCGCCAGATGACAACACAGGGCCGGGGAAGAGGGGCGAGAGGGCCGATTGCTGAAAATGATTGTCATCATGCTACGGTCGGTGAAACCGCTCTCTTGATCACCCTTGCACCCGGAGGGTCCTGTGCCCCTGCCCGCCCGCCATCTGCTCCCCGCCACCGCGCTCACCGCGGCCTCCCTCCTGCTCACCGGCTGCTTCACGGGCGGCTCGGACACCGGGGACGCCCAGGGCGAGGGCAAGCGCGTTCGCCTCGCGATGATGCAGCCGCCGCGTTCCGGCCTGAACCCGCTCACCGACGACGCCTTCAAGCTGTCCCGCTGGTCCACGGCCGAGACGCTGGTGAAGCTGGACAAGGAGGGCGACGCCCAGCCCGCGCTGGCCACCGAGTGGCAGCAGTCCGGCCGCACCTGGACCTTCGAGATACGCGACGGCGTCACCTTCCACGACGGCACCAAGCTGGACGCGGCGGCCGTCGTCCGCTCCCTCACCACCGCCGCGACCGCCTCGCCCAAGCCCCGCATCCTCGACGGCGTCGAGCTGACGGCGAAGGCCGTGGACGCCGACACCGTCAGCGTCACCACCGGCACCGAGGACCCCCTAGTCCCGCAGCGCCTCAGCTCGCCGCAGCTCGCGATCCTCGCCGCCAAGGCGTACACCGGCAAGACGGTCAACCCGGTCGGCGCCGGCACCGGCCCCTTCGAGCTGGTCAAGGTCAACGGCACGGCCTCCGCGAGCCTCGACCGCTACGACGGCTACTGGGGCGGCAAGGCCAAGGCCGCCGGCATCGACGCCACGTTCGTGCCCGACGGCACCGCCCGGGCCGCCGCCCTGCGCAGCGGCGAGGCCGACATCGTGGAGTCCGTCCCCGTGTCGCAGGCGGCCCTGCTCGACCAGGACCTCATCACCCAGGTCCCCATGCCGCGCACCAACACCTTCTACCTCAACACCGAGAAGGGCGTCTTCAAGGACGCCTCGCTGCGCGCCGCCGCCCGGGAGGCGATCGACGCCGAATCGATCGTGAAGGGCGTGTACGAGGGTCGCGCGGACGTCGCCCAGGGCCTGCTCGGCCCCGCGCTGCCGTGGGCGGCCGAACTGCGCACACCGGTGCGGCGCGCGAAGGCGGGCGACCCGGCCGGCAAGTCGATCACCATCGGCACCTTCACCGACCGCGCCGAACTCCCCGAGGTCGCCGCCGCGCTGCAACAGCAGCTGCAGAAGGCCGGGTTCAAGGTGAAGCTGGAGATCCGCGAGTACGCCAACATCGAGGCCGACATGCTGGCGGGCGCCTTCGACGCCTTCATCCTGTCCCGGGCCACCGTCCTGGACTCCGGCGACCCTGCCGCCTACCTCTACAGCGACTTCGCCTCCGACGGCTCCTTCAACATCCCCCAGCTCGCCGACCCGACCGTGGACGCGGCGCTGAAGAAGGCCGGCGAGACCCAGACCGGTGACGCCCGCCGCAAGGCGATCATCGCCGCCGAGGCCGCCGTCCTCGCGACGGACGCTGCCGTGCCGATGCTGCACGAGCGGGTCATCCAGGGCGACGCCGCCGGTGTCGTCGGCGCCGCGCACGACCCGCGGGAGCGTGAGCTGGTCACCGTCGACACATACGTCAAGTGAAGTACCTGGTAAGCCGGTTGAGGCCGAGCACCGCCGGGGTCACCCGGCTGGTGTGTCTGCTCGCGGTGGTGTCCGCGGTGGGCCTGCTGCCCTGGCTCTCCGGCCGCGACCCGGCACTCACCGTGCTGCGGGCCCGCTCCGCCGAGCAGGAGCCGACGCGGGAGGCCCTGGACGCCGTCCGCCGTGACCTCGGGCTGGACGCCGGGCCGCTCGTCCTGCTGGGGCGGTGGGCCGGTGACCTGCTGCGCGGCGACCTCGGGGTGTCGTGGGTGTCGGGCACCGACGTCCTGCCGTCCGTGACCGCCGGGCTCCAGGTCTCGCTGGGGCTGATGGGCGCGGCGTTCGCGGTGGCGGTGCTGCTCGCCGTGGTGCTGGTCGCGCCGGTGCTGGTGCGCGGGCGCGGGTCGGCCGGGGCGGGCGCCGCGATGCTGGCCGCCGTACCGGAGTTCCTGCTGGCCACGGTGGGGCTGCTGGTGTGCGGGGTGTGGCTGGGCTGGCTGCCCACATCCGGCTGGCAGGGCCCGGTGCACATGGTGCTGCCCGCGATCGCCCTGGGCGTGCCCGGGGGTGGGCTGCTCGGCCGGCTGGTCGCGGACGCGCTGCCGGGTGTGCTGGAGGAGCGGTGGGTGGAGTTGTGGCGGGGCGCGGGCGTGAGCCGCGCGCGGATCGCCGCCGCTGCCCTGCGCCGGGTACTGCCGCCGCTGGTGCCGCAGTTCGGAATGGTCGCGGTCGGGCTGACCGGTGGCGCGGTCGCGGTGGAGACGGTGTTCGCGGTGCCCGGCATCGGCCGTACGGCCCTGGGGGCGGCGAAGTCACAGGACCTGCCGCTGCTCCAGGGCTCGGTGCTGGCCCTGTTGCTGCTCGGGTTGGTCGCCGGGGCGGGGGCGGCGTTCACACGGCGCCGGCTGCTGGGCCCGGCACTGCGTGACGCCTCGCTGGCGCTGCCGCCGGCCCGCCCGGTCCGTACACACCCGGTGATCCCGTCGGCCCTGTTCACCGTGTTGACGGTGACGATCTGCTGGGGCCTGTCGCGGGACCCGTACGCCGTGAACACCGCGGCCCGGCTCGCCGCGCCGACCTGGGCGCACCCCCTCGGCACCGACGGCCTCGGCCGGGACGTCCTGGCCCGGCTCGGCCACGGCGCCGCCACCACCGTCGGCACGGCCGCGGCCGTCTGTCTGCTGAGCCTGCTGCTGTCGCTGGCGCTGGGCTTCCTGCCGGGCGTCGCGGCCGGCGCGGCGGACATCGCCAACGCGCTCCCGCCGGTCATCGTCGGCATCCTGGTCGCGGCGGCCGCGGGCCCGGGGACGGGCGGCGCGGCACTGGCGGTCGCGCTGATCTCCTGGCCCCCGCTGGCCGCCCACGCGGCGGCGCTGGTGCAGGAGGTCCGGGCATCGGCGTTCCTCACGGCCCAGCGCGCCATCGGCGCCACACCGTGGTGGGTCCTCACCCGCCACGTCCTGCCGTCGGTCGTGGCACCGGTCGTCCGCCACGCGCTGCTGCGCCTGCCCGGCATCGCGCTCGCCCTGGCGTCGCTGGGCTTCCTCGGACTGGGCGCACAGCCGCCGGCTCCCGAGTGGGGCCTGCTGCTGGACGAATCGCGCGCGTACGTGGAACGCGCGCCGTGGGCCGCCCTGGCCCCCGCGGTCGCGCTGGCGCTGCTGGCGGGGCTGGCGGTGTCGGGGGCGGCGTACGCGGAGGGACGGCGGCGCGGTTCGGCGCCTCGCACGGCACGTCGTACGAGCGTGCCGCACGGCAAGAAGGAGGTCCCCGTTGCCGGATGATCTGACACTGCCCGACGAGGTGCTGCTCGCGGCCGACGCCCCCCTGCCCGACGACGTCCTCCTCTCGGTGCGCGACCTGCGCATCGCCTTCGCCGGCGTCGAAGCGGTCCGTGGCGTGTCCTTCGACGTGCGGGCCCGGGAAGTGCTCGCCCTGGTGGGCGAGTCGGGCGCGGGCAAGTCGCTCACCGCGCGGGCGCTGCTCGGCATGCTGCCCCGCGAGGCGACGAGCACCGCAAGCGTGCACCCGGACCTGTCGGCCGCGCGGGGCCGCCGTATCGCGCTGGTCCCCCAGGACGCGCTGTCCGCCCTGTCCCCCGTGCACCCGGTCGGCGACCAACTCGCCGCCGCCGTACGGTCGGTACGCCGGGTGTCGCGCGCCGAGGCCCGCACGCTCGCGGTGGCCGCACTGGACCGGGTGGGCATCCCCGACGCCGCCCGCAGGGCACGCGCGTACCCCCACGAGTACTCCGGCGGCATGCGCCAGCGCGCGGTCATCGCGATGGCCACCATCAACGAGCCGGACATCCTGGTCGCCGACGAGCCGACGACCGCGCTGGACGAGGACCGCCGAGCGCAGGTGCTGCGGGTCCTGGCGGAGCAGCGCGAGGCGGTCGGCGCCGCCCTGGTCCTCGTCACGCACGACATGGACGCCGTACGACAGCACGCCGACCGCGTGCTGGTCATGTACGCGGGCCGCACGGCGGAGCACGGCCCGGCGGGCGCGGTGCTGTCGCACCCCCGTGCCCCCTACACGGCGGGCCTGCTGGCGTCACTCCCCCAGGACGACGGCCCCCGGCGCCGCCGCCTGCCCGCCCTCCCCGGCACCCCGCCCGCCCCCGGCGCCCTCCCGCCCGGCTGCGCCTTCTCACCCCGCTGCCCGCTGGCGACGGACATCTGCCGCACGGGCGAGGAGCCGGCCCCGACAGCAGTGGACGACCGCCTGGTCGCCTGCCACCGGGCAACCGAAGTGCCGTACCCGTCAAGGGAGTTCCTATGACCCTGCTGGACGTCCGCGACCTGGTCGTCCGCTACGGCAAGGCCATCGCGGTCGACGCTGTCTCCTTCTCCGTGGAGGCGGGCGAGACGTTGGCCCTGGACGGCCCCTCGGGCTGCGGCAAGTCCTCCACCGCCCTGGCGGTGCTGCAGCTGCGCCGCCCCGACGCGGGCGAAGTCTGGTTCGAGGGACGTGACTTGACCGCCCTCGACGAGCGGGAGCTGCGCCCGCTGCGCCCCCGTATGCAGCCGGTCTTCCAGGACCCGTACGGCTCGCTCAGCCCGCGCCACCGGATCCGGGACGCGGTGGCGGAGCCGCTGAAGGTGCAGGGCCGCTGGGACCCCGCCACCGGCCCCGACCGGGTGGCGGAACTCCTCGACCGGGTCGGCCTGGACCCGTCGTACGGCGAACGCCACCCGCATGAACTGTCGGGCGGCCAGTGCCAACGCGCCGGAATCGCCCGGGCACTGGCGTCCGAACCCCGCCTGCTGGTCCTCGACGAACCGGTGTCGGCACTGGACCCCTCGGTACGCGCGGGCGTCCTGAACCTGCTCACCGACCTCCAGGACGACCTCGGCCTCGGCTACCTCTTCATCTGCCACGACCGGGCGGTCGTACGACACTTCGCGGACCGGGTGATAGAGATGCGGGAGGGACGCCTGACCGGCGTCTGACGCGCGAAAGAACGCCGGGCGAGCTGGAAACCAGCGCGCCCGGCGTTCCTGTACAAGCCCTGCTCCAGGGGCGGCGACCTCAGGACAGGTTCACCGCACGGGCCGAGGTCGCGCCGATCTCCGCCGCGAGCTCGGTCAGTACCCCGGCGGGCACCGTGTCGTCGACCGTGAGGACGGCCAGCGCCTCACCGCCCGCCACCGCCCGGGCGACCTGCATACCGGCGATGTTGATGCCCGCCTCGCCGAGGATGCGGCCCACCGTGCCGACGACACCCGGCCGGTCCTCGTACTTCAGTACGACCATGTGCTCGGCGAGTGCGAGATCGACGTCGTACTCCCCGACCGCGACGATCTTCTGCAGGTGCTTCGGGCCGGCCAGCGTGCCGGACACCGCCACCTCCTCGCCGGTACCGAGGGTGCCGCGCACGGTGACGACATTGCGGTGGTCGGCCGACTCGGAGCTGGTGGTCAGCCGCACCTCGACACCGCGCTCCTGGGCGAACAGCGGGGCGTTGACGTAGGACACCGTCTCGTCGACGACGTCCTCGAAGACACCCTTGAGCGCGGACAGCTCCAGCACCTTCACATCGTGCTGGGTGATCTCGCCGTAGACCTCGACGTCGAGGCGGACGGCCACCTCGCCGGCGAGCGCGGTGAAGATCCGGCCGAGGCGCTCGGCGAGCGGCAGGCCCGGCTTGACGTCCTCGGCGATGACGCCGCCCTGGACGTTCACCGCGTCGGGCACGAGCTCACCGGCGAGGGCCAGCCGCACGGACCGGGCGACGGCGATACCGGCCTTCTCCTGGGCCTCGTCGGTCGACGCGCCGAGGTGCGGGGTGGCGACGACCTGGTCGAACTCGAACAGCGGGGAGTCCGTGCACGGCTCCTTCGCGTACACGTCCAGACCCGCGCCCGCGACGCGGCCCTCCTTCAGCGCCGAGTACAGCGCCTCCTCGTCGACGATGCCGCCACGCGCGGCGTTGACGATGCGCACGCTCGGCTTGACCTTGCGCAGCGCCTCGTCGCCGATCAGGCCGACCGTCTCGGGGGTCTTGGGCAGGTGGACGGTGATGAAGTCGGAGACCTCGAGCAGATCGTCCAGGGACAGCACCCTGACACCCATCTGCGCGGCGCGCGCGGGCTGGATGTAGGGGTCGTAGGCGACGACCTTCATGCCGAAGGCGGACATGCGCTGCGCGACGAGGGCGCCGATCCGGCCGAGGCCGACCACGCCGAGGGTCTTCTCCGCCAGCTCGACGCCCGTGTACTTGCTGCGCTTCCACTCGCCGTTCTTCAGTGCGGCGTTGGCCTGCGGGATGTTGCGGGCGGTGGCGAGGAGCAGACCGCAGGCCAGTTCGGCGGCGGTCACGATGTTGGAGGTGGGGGCGTTGACGACCATCACGCCGGCCTTGGTGGCGGCGGAGACGTCGACGTTGTCCAGGCCGACGCCGGCCCGGGCGACGACCTTCAGCTTGTTCGCGGCGGCGATGGCCTCGGCGTCGACCTTGGTGGCCGAGCGGATCAGGATGGCGTCGACGTCGGCGATGGCGGGGAGCAGTTCGGCTCGGTCCGCTCCGTTGCAGTGCCGGATCTCGAAGTCCGGGCCAAGCGCGTCCACGGTCGCGGGCGACAGCTCTTCAGCGATGAGTACGACGGGTTTCGAGCTCACGTGAGTCCTCACAAGTCCAATGCATGCGGACGGCCGTCCGACGGCCGCAGGCGGAGGAGGGGGCTAGCCGCGGAAGACGCACGACGCTGTGGGCCTGACGCGTTCTGTTGTGCGCCAGTGTAGTGGCGCGACGAGGCGCGTCTTACGCCTCTGCGGAAGGATCACCCGACCGGGGTGGCCGGGTTGGACAACGGGGCCGGAGCGTGCTCGCTCCGGCCCCGCCCCTTGAGGCTTACGCCTCCTCGTCGACCCAGCTCATCAGCTTGCGCAGCTGCTTGCCGGTGGTCTCCAGCAGGTGCTCGGAGTCCTGCGACTTGTACTCGTTGTACTTCTTCAGACCGCCGTGGTACTCGTCCATCCACTGCTGGGCGAAGGTGCCGTCCTGGATCTCCGCGAGGACCTTCTTCATCTCGGCCTTGGTGGCGTCGGTGATGATCCGCGGGCCGGTGACGTAGTCGCCCCACTCGGCGGTCTCGGAGATCGACCAGCGCATCTTCTCCAGGCCGCCCTCGTACATGAGGTCCACGATCAGCTTCAGCTCGTGCAGGCACTCGAAGTAGGCGATCTCCGGCTGGTAGCCGGCCTCGGTGAGGGTCTCGAAGCCCGCCTTCACCAGCGCCGCGGTGCCACCGCACAGCACGGCCTGCTCACCGAACAGGTCGGTCTCGGTCTCCTCGGTGAAGGTCGTCTTGATGACGCCGGCGCGGGTGCCGCCGATGCCCTTGGCGTACGACAGGGCCAGCGCGAAGGCGTTGCCGGAGGCGTCCTGCTCGACGGCGGCGATGCACGGAACGCCGCGGCCCTCCTCGTACTGGCGGCGGACCAGGTGGCCCGGGCCCTTCGGGGCGACCATGCAGACGTCCACGCCGGCCGGGGGCTTGATGAAGCCGAAGCGGATGTTGAGGCCATGGCCGAAGAACAGCGCGTCGCCGTCCTTCAGGTTGGGGGCGATGTGCTCCTCGTAGACCTGGGCCTGGATCGGGTCCGGGACGAGGATCATGATGACGTCGGCCTCGGCGGCGGCCTCCGACGGGGTCACCACGCGCAGGCCCTGCTCCTCGGCCTTGGCCTTGGACTTGGAGCCCTCGTGCAGACCGACCCGGACGTCGACACCGGAGTCGCGCAGCGACAGGGCGTGCGCGTGGCCCTGGCTGCCGTAGCCGATGACCGCGACCTTGCGGCCCTGGATGATGGACAGGTCGGCGTCAGCGTCGTAGAACAGCTCGGCCACTTTGGGTTCTCTCCTTGGAGTGCTGGTGTTGCGTCCCACCGTATGACGGCGGGGAGAGGGAAGGTTTCGGGGTCTCGCCATACGGGCGGCCGGGACGACCGCCCGTATCCAGGATCAGGCGCTGCGGTCGAGGGCGCGCAGCGAGCGGTCCGTGATGGAGCGGGCGCCGCGGCCGATCGCGATGGTTCCGGACTGGACCAGCTCCTTGATGCCGTACGGCTCCAGCATCTTGAGCATGGCGGACAGCTTGTCGCTGCTGCCGGTGGCCTCGATGGTGACGGCCTCCGGGGAGACGTCCACGGTCTTGGCGCGGAACAGCTGGACGATCTCGACGATCTGGGAGCGGGTCTCGTTGTCGGCGCGCACCTTCACCAGAACGAGTTCACGCTGGACGGCCTGGGACGGCTCCAGTTCGACGATCTTGAGCACGTTGACCAGCTTGTTGAGCTGCTTGGTGACCTGTTCCAGCGGCAGGTCCTCGACGTTCACCACGATGGTGATGCGGGAGATGTCGGGGTGCTCGGTGACACCGACGGCGAGCGAGTCGATGTTGAAGCCGCGCCGGGAGAACAGGGCGGCGATCCGGGCCAGGATGCCCGGCGTGTTCTCCACCAGGACGGAGAGCGTGTGCTTGGACATGATCTTTTACGTCTCTCTCGCTCAGTCGTCTTCGTTGTCGCCGAAGTCGGGGCGGACGTCCCGGGCGGCCATGATCTCGTCGTTGGAGGTGCCGGCGGCGACCATCGGCCACACCATGGCGTCCTCGTGGACGACGAAGTCGATGACGACGGGGCGGTCGTTGATGGAGTTCGCCTCCTCGATGACCTTGTCGAGGTCGTCGGGGGACTCGCAGCGGATGGCGTAGCAGCCCATGGCCTCGGACAGCTTCACGAAGTCGGGGACGCGGGTGCCCCTGGCCTCCGGGTTGATGTCGTTGGGGCCGCTGTGCAGCACTGTGTTGGAGTAGCGCTGGTTGTAGAACAGGGTCTGCCACTGGCGGACCATCCCGAGGGCGCCGTTGTTGATGATGGCGACCTTGATCGGGATGTTGTTCAGGGCGCAGGTGGTGAGCTCCTGGTTGGTCATCTGGAAGCAGCCGTCGCCGTCGATCGCCCAGACGGTCCGGTCGGGGGCTCCGGCCTTGGCGCCCATGGCGGCCGGGACCGCGTAGCCCATGGTGCCCGCGCCGCCGGAGTTCAGCCAGGTGGCGGGCTTGTCGTACTCGATGAAGTGGGCGGCCCACATCTGGTGCTGGCCGACGCCCGCCGCGAAGATCGTGCCCTCGGGGGCGAGCTGTCCGATGCGCTCGATGACCTGCTGCGGGGAGAGCGAGCCGTCGTCGGGCTGGTCGTAGCCGAGCGGGTAGGTCTCGCGCCAGCGGTTCAGGTCGGTCCACCAGGCTGCGTAGTTCTCCTGGGCGGAGGCGCCCTGGCCGCCCTCGCTGTGCTCCTTCTGGACGGCCTGGATGAGGTCGGCGATGACCTCGCGGGCGTCACCGACGATCGGCACGTCGGCGGCGCGGTTCTTGCCGATCTCCGCCGGGTCGATGTCCGCGTGGACGATCTTGGCGTACGGGGCGAAGCTGTCCAGCTTGCCGGTGACGCGGTCGTCGAAGCGGGCGCCGAGGGCGATGATCAGGTCGGCCTTCTGCAGGGCGGTGACGGCGGCGACGGACCCGTGCATGCCGGGCATGCCCAGGTGCTGCGGGTGGCTGTCGGGGAACGCGCCGAGCGCCATCAGGGTGGTGGTGACGGGCGCGCCGGTCAGCTCGGCGAGCACCTTCAGCTCGGCGGTCGCCCTGGCCTTGAGGACGCCGCCGCCGACGTACAGGACGGGCCGCTTGGCGGTGGTGATCAGCTTGGCGGCCTCGCGGATCTGCTTGGCGTGCGGCTTGGTCACGGGGCGGTAGCCCGGCAGGTCCATGGTGGGCGGCCAGGTGAAGGTGGTCTTCGCCTGGAGGGCGTCCTTGGCGATGTCGACCAGGACCGGGCCGGGGCGGCCGGTGGCGGCGATGTGGAACGCCTGCGCGATCACCCGGGGGATGTCCTCGGCCTTGGTGACCAGGAAGTTGTGCTTGGTGATCGGCATGGTGATGCCGACGATGTCCGCCTCCTGGAAGGCGTCCGTGCCGATCGCCTTGGAGGCGACCTGGCCGGTGATCGCCACCAGCGGCACCGAGTCCATGTGGGCGTCGGCGATCGGGGTGACCAGGTTGGTGGCGCCGGGGCCGGAGGTCGCCATGCAGACGCCGACCTTGCCGGTGGCCTGCGCGTAGCCGGTGGCGGCGTGGCCGGCGCCCTGCTCGTGGCGGACCAGGACGTGGCGGACCCGGGTGGAGTCCATCAGCGGGTCGTAGGCCGGAAGGATCGCACCGCCGGGAATGCCGAACACCGTGTCGGCCCCGACCTCCTCGAGAGAGCGGATGAGGGACTGCGCACCCGTGACGTGCTCGACGGGAGCGGAGTTGTGTCCTCCGGATCGGGGCCGGGGCTGCGGATGAGGGGCCCCGGTGGCCTGCTCGGTCATCGGCATTCTCTTCTCGATGCTGAGGGTGTTTTGCGAGTTTTGGGCGAAGTACGACGGGTGCTGGTGCAACAAAAAACCCCTCGTGCCGTAAGGCAAGCGAGGGGAGCGCGCCGGTGGGGTCGCTGAGCGGTCAGGGGCTCAGCGTCAGCCGACGCGCTTTCCAAGTACGAGAATTCGGGTGCGCATGGCACAGACCCTCCCCCCGGCACGCACTCACTGTCAAGTGGGTGGGACGGGGGTCTCATTATGTGAACGCAGGGGTGTGATGCCGCTCAGGGCGAAGGCCGGTTCGGCCGGTGGCTGCGGCATCGGACAGTGGCCGGAACCGAGCGCCCGGCGCAGCCGGTACTCGTCCAGCGGCCCCGAGAACGCCATGCCCTGCCCATGGGTGCAGCCCATCGCGCGCAGCGCCGCGACCTGCTCCGGCAGGTCGACGCCGTCGGCCACGGACTGCAGTCCCAGGTCGGTGGCGATGTGCAGCAGGCCGCTGGTGATCTTGTGCAGTCGGGCCGACTCGACGACGCCCTCGACCAGCCCGCGGTCCAGCTTGAGGACGTCGAGGGGCAGCCTGCGCAGCGCGGTGAGCGCCGCGTAGCCGCTGCCGAAGCCGTCCAGCGCGATCCGTACGCCGAGCCGGCGCAGGGCGCCCAGGCGGCGCTCCAGCTCGTCCAGCGGGACGCGGGGGTCGGTGTCGGACAGCTCGACGATCAGCGAGCCGGACGGCAGGCCGTGCCGGGTCAGCAGGGCCTCGATCGAGCCGAGCGGCATCGACCGGTCCAGCAGCCGGCGCGCGCTCATCCGCACGGCCACGGGGACGACGACCCCGCTCGCGGTGCGCTCGGCGGCCTGCTCCACTGCCTCCTCCAGCATCCAGCGGCCCAGCTCGGCCGTCCGGTCGCTGTCCTCGGCGACCCGCAGGAACTCGGCGGGGGTGAACAGCACACCCTGCGAGGACCGCCAGCGGGCCTGGGCGGCGACGGCGGTGATCGCGCCGTCGTCGAGCCGCACCACGGGCTGGTGCAGCAGCGTGAACTCGCCGTCGTGCAGCGCGGCCCGCAGCCGGGTGGCCAGTTCCGCCTTGCGTACGACGTCCTGCTGCATCTGCGGTTTGTACAGCTCGACCCGGCCCTTGCCGCCCGCCTTGGCGCGGTACATCGCGAGGTCGGCGTTGCGCAGCAGCTCCCCCGCGCCGAGGCCGGGTTCGGCGAAGGCGACGCCGATCGAGGCGGCGACCCGGACCTCGTTGCCGTCGATCGTGTAGGGCTGGGAGAGGGTGAGCCTGAGGCGGTCGGCGAGCTCCAGGATGTGGCGTTCGCGGGCGACGCGGTCACGGGTGTGGTCGCCGACGATCAGGGCCGCGAACTCGTCGCCGCCCAGCCGGGAGGCGGTGTCGCCCTGCCGGACGGCCTCCTGGAGCCGGCGGGCGGCCTGGACGAGCAGTTCGTCGCCGGCCTGGTGCCCGATCGTGTCGTTGACGGCCTTGAAGCCGTCGAGGTCGATGAAGAGGACGGCCGTGTTCCGCAGGGCGGTGCCCCGGTCGGAGCTGCGGCGGCCGGACAGGGCCTGCTGGACGCGCCGGGTGAACAGGGCGCGGTTGGGCAGGTCGGTGAGCGGGTCGTGCTCCGCGTTGTGCTGGAGCTGCGCCTGCAGGCGCACTCTTTCGGTCACGTCCCGGCTGTTGAAGATGAGGCCGCCGTGGTGGCGGTTGACGGTCGACTCGACATTCAGCCAGCCGCCGTCACCCGAACGGAAACGGCACTCGATGCGCGTAGTGGGCTCCTCAAGTGGGCTGGCGGCGAGAAAACGCCGCACCTCGTGCACGACGCAGCCCAGGTCCTCCGGGTGGATGAGATTGGCCAGTTCCGTGCCCACCAGCTCCTCCGCCGGGCGGCCGTAGACACCGGCGGCGGCCGGGGAGACGTAGCGCAGGACGCCGCTGGGGGCGGCGATCATGATGACGTCGCTGGAGCCCTGCACCAGGGAGCGGAAGTGGTTCTCCTTCTGCGCCAGTTCCTGGGTGAGGGCCATGTTGTCGAGCAGCATGATGCCCTGGCGCACGACGAGGGCGAGGACGACGGTGCCGGCCGTCAGGAGCACCACGCGGTCGACGTCGCGGCCGTTGAGGACGTTGTAGAGGATCCCCAGGGTGCAGACGGCTGCGGCGAGATAGGGGGTCAGCGCGGCGAGGGAGCCGGTGATGGGCCGGGTGACCTGGTACCGGGTGTGCTCGCCGGTCTGCGCGGCGACGGCCTGCGCGGTCACGGAGGGGTGCGGGGCGCCGGTGCGCTGGCCGGGCAGGTGCTCGTGCACCACACGCGTGTACCCGTCGGCCTCGCCCGGCCCGCGGTGGCGGCGGGGGGTGGCCCAGGGGGCGTACGCCAGCAGCAGCGAGCCGGCGAACCAGCCCGCGTCGAGCAGCTGGCCGGAGCGGTAGGTGTGGTGCAGCAGCGGTGAGGTGAACAGGGCGTCGCACATCACGGTCAGGGCGAGCGCCCCGATCGCGGTGTTGACGGCCGTGCGGTTGACGGCGGTCCTGCGGAAGTGCAGCACCAGGACCATGCTCACCAGGGCGATGTCCAGCAGCGGGTACGCCAGGGAGAGCGCGGCGTGCGCGACACTGGCCCCCTCGAACCGGGCGGCCTGGGCGAGGGCGAGGCTCCACGCGAGGGTGAGCAGCGAGCCGGCGATCAGCCAGGCGTCCAGTGCCAGGCAGACCCAGCCGGCCTTGTTCGCGGGCCGGGTGGCGAGCACCAGCAGGCCGACGATCGCGGGCGGCGCGAAGCACAGGAAGAACAGGTCCGCGTAGGAGGGGCTGGGCACGGGTCGCTCCAGCATGACCTCGTACCACCCCCAGACCCCGTTGCCCAGGGCCGCCATCGCCGAGGAGAGCGCGAACAGCAGCCAGGCGGGGCGGAAGCGGACGCGGCGTGAGCGCGCGTAGAGGAAGCAGGAGACGGCCGCGGCGCCCGCCGCGGCGCTGAGCCCGAAGTCGCCCATGATCAGGGCGAGTTTGCTGGATCCCCAGCCGAACGCGGAACCGACGGCGTATCCCGCGCAGACCAGGGCCAGGAGCAGTTGGTGGACCAGGCCCGACCGGGTGGCACCGGAGGGCGGAGGTCCGGCCGGGGTCGGCCCGGCCGGAGCCTGTGCCCTCGGTGCCCCGTCGAGGAGGCCCGTGGAGGTCGACGGCGGCGCGGTCACCGGACCCTCCCGGTCCGCACCGGCCGGTCGCGGTGCGCTGGGTGGGCGTTCCTCCTGCGGACGCCGTGCCTGGGGTGGTGATGGCTGTGATGAGTGCCGTGGCCGCGCCTGCGCGCGGCCGTGCGCCAGGGTCGCCGTCGGCGGCCCCGCCGCGTCGGATCGTTCGTCCATAGGCCGTGCATCGCCCGTTGCCCCCCTCACAAGTCTGCAATGTCGATCCCCGGCGCCGAACGGTGCACGGCGCAGCCCCTGTCGGGACGATACACCAGTCTCGTCACTCAGGGACATAGTTCCTCTACGCTCAGTGACGGCGGCAGCGACACGCGTACGTGCTGCGTTCGGGGGACTGCGGAGGGTGCTCGAACCGGACTACACGCTTGCCGTGCCCGTCGTAAGGATCACGTGCCGCAGCGGCTCCTGGTTCACGAAACGCCGCAACTGGTCGGCCAGCAGGCGCTCGGCGCGCGGCAGGAAGGCGGAACTGGGGCCGCCGACGTGCGGAGTGATGAGCACACCCGGCGCGTGCCACAGGGGGTGGCCCGGGGGCAGTGGCTCGGGTTCGACGACGTCCAGGGCGGCGGTGATGCGGCCGCTCTCCAGTTCGGCGAGCAGGGCGCCGGTGTCCACGACGGCGCCCCGGGCCACGTTGACCAGCAGCGCGCCGTCCTTCATCCGGGCCAGGAAGCCCTTGTCCACCAGGCCGCGCGTGGTGTCGGTGAGCGGCGTGGACAGGATCACGACGTCGGCCTGAGGGAGCAGGGCGGGCAGTTCGGTGATCGGGTGCACCGGGCCGCGCGCCGTGGTGCGCTCGGAGCGCGCGACGCGCGCCACCCGCGCGAGCTCGAAGGGTGCGAGCCGGTCCTCGATGGCGGCGCCGATCGCTCCGTAGCCGACGATCAGCACGCTCTTGTCGGCGAGCGCGGGCCGGAACCCGGTCTGCCAGCGCTCCTCCTGCTGGGCGCGCACATAGCCCGGGATGCCGCGC
Source organism: Streptomyces sp. NPDC018693 (assembly GCF_044391385.1). Lineage (NCBI taxonomy): Bacteria > Bacillati > Actinomycetota > Actinomycetes > Kitasatosporales > Streptomycetaceae > Streptomyces > Streptomyces sp. NPDC018693. The sequence continues at coordinate 245,869 of NZ_JBIRZZ010000011.1, forward strand.
AGGGAGGCGAGCGTCAGGGTCAGCGCCAGCTCGGCGGTGCTCGCCTCGTGCACCCCGCGCGCGTTGCACAGGGCCACCCCCGGTACCAGGTCGGCCAGGTTCGCGGTGACGTCGTCGACGCCGGCGGTGAGCGTCTGCACCAGCCGGACGTTGCGCAGCTCCTTGAGCGGACGGACCTTCACCGACTGCCGCTTCATGTACGGCACCACGTACACGACGCAGTCGGCGGGGTCCCCCGGGTACGGCTGGTCACCGCTCTCCCCGCCGTCCCAGAACAGGTAGTTGAGCCCCTCGGGCAGGCCGTCGATGTCACCGGGCGGAAGGGGCAGCCACACGTCTCTCACCATGTCGTTCGTCATGACGGGAGGCTATGTCAGGGACACGCGCGTGCAGAGGTTAGGTTGGGGTTCGGCACAGGGAGGGTCACGAGCAGGTGGAGCGCAGGAGGATCGGCGCGGCGGCGCTCGAGGTGGGGGCCGTCGGACTCGGGTGCATGCCGATGAGCTGGGCGTACAGCGCGTCGCGGCAGCGGGGCGACGAGTCGCTGAGAGCGGTCAACCGGGCGCTGGACCTCGGGTCGTCACTGCTGGACACCGCCGACATGTACGGGCCGTTCACCAACGAGCTGCTGGTGGGGCGGGTGTTGAAGGAACGGCGCCGGGACGCGTTCGTGTCGACGAAGGTGGGCCTGCTGGTCGGCGAGCAGCACATCGTGGCCAACGGCCGCCCCGGATACGTCAGGAGGGCCTGCGACGCGTCGCTGCGCCGGCTCCAGACCGATGTGATCGACCTCTACCAGCTGCACCGCGCCGACCCGGAGGTCCCCGTCGAGGAGACATGGGGCGCGATGGCGGAACTCGTCGGGGCGGGGAAGGTGCGGGCGCTCGGCCTGTGCGCGGTCGGGGTACGCGGCGGACGCCGGGCGGGTGGTGCCCGGCTGTACGACACGACGCTGCGCCAACTGCGCCGGGTGCAGCAGGTGTTCCCGGTGAGCGCGGTGCAGGCCGAACTGTCGGTGTGGTCGCCGGAGGCGCTGGACGCGCTGCTGCCGTGGTGCGAGGAGCGCGGGGTCGGCTTCCTCGCGGCGATGCCTCTGGGGAACGGCTTCCTCACCGGTACGCTCACGCCCGGCCAGGGCTTCGAGCCGCAGGACATGCGGGCCCGGCACCCCCGCTTCACCGCCGAGATGATGGCAGCCAACCAGCCGATCGTGGCCGGCCTGCGCCGGATCGCCCGGCGCCACGGGGAGAACGTCACCCCGGCACAGGTGGCCCTGGCGTGGGTGCTGTCCCGGGGCCGCCATGTGGTGCCCGTGCCGGGGGCCAAGCAGGAGCGGTGGGTGATCGAGAACGCGGGGGCGGCCGGGCTGCGGCTGACCCCGGAGGACCTGGCGGAGGTGGCGGGGCTGCCCGGGGCGCGGGGGTCGTGGGAGTGAGGAGCGTGGGGCGAGGGGTGTAGGGCGAGAGGCGTAGGGGCGAGAGGCGTAGGGACAAGGGGGCAAGGGGGGCGATCATCGCGGGAGCGAGCGTCGTGGGCGTGCGGGTCCGGGGAATTGTGGACCCGGCGTGGTTCGGGTTTCGGTGATCGGGAACCTGTGAGGCGCGAGCGGTGTATGACAAGTGAGAACCCGCCCGCGTCGAAGGGATCATGATCGTGCAACGTCGAGCTGTGACGGCCGTGTTGGCCGCGGGCGCGCTGCTGCTGGCGGCCGGCTGCTCCTCCGACGACGGAGGCACCCCCGGCGCCACCACCTCCCCGGGCGGTACGTCCGCACAGGGCACCCCCTCGCCACCGGGCGGCGAGGAGACCCCGCCGGCGGAGGGCAGCGCGAAGGTGGTGCGCACGGTCGCCGAGGGCCTGAACACCCCCTGGGGCCTGGCCCCGATTCCGGGCGGTGATCTGCTGGTCTCCTCGCGCGACGAGGCGACGATCACCCGCGTGGACACGGAGAGCGGCAAGAAGACCGAGCTGGGCGAGGTGCCGGGCGTCGAGCCGGCCGGCGAGGGCGGCCTGATGGGCATCGCCCTGTCCCCGGACTACGCGTCGGACCACATGGTCTACGCGTACTTCACCTCCGCCTCGGACAACCGCGTCGTCCGCATGATCTACGACGAGAAGAAGCCCGCAGGCAAGCAGCTGGGCGCGCCCGACACCATCCTCAGAGGCATCCCGAAGGGCATGATCCACAACGGCGGGCGGATCGCCTTCGGCCCGGACAGGATGCTCTACGTGGGCACGGGCGAGCGCGGCGACGAGGGGCTCTCCCAGGACAAGGAGTCGCTCGGCGGCAAGATCCTGCGTCTCACCCCCGACGGCGAGCCGGCCCCGGGCAACCCCTTCCCCGACTCCCCGGTGTACTCGTTCGGGCACCGCAATGTGCAGGGCCTCGCCTGGGACACCAAGCAGCGGCTCTTCGCCTCCGAGTTCGGGCAGAACACCTGGGACGAGCTGAACACGATCAAGCCGGGCGAGAACTACGGCTGGCCGAAGGTCGAGGGCAGGTCCGACGACCCTGCGTTCCACAACCCGATCACCCAGTGGCGCCCCGAGGACGCCTCCCCCAGCGGCATCGCCTACGCCGAGGGCTCGATATGGATGGCGGGCCTGCGCGGCAACCGCCTGTGGCGGGTCCCGCTGAAGGGCACGGAGACCTCGGCGGACCCGGAGGCGTTCTTCCTGCGCGAGCACGGCCGCCTGCGCACGGTGGTGTCGGCCGGCGGCAGCAGACTCTGGCTGACCACCAGCAACACGGACGGCCGGGGCAACCCGAAGGAGGGCGACGACCGGATCCTGGAGGTGGATGTGAGCTAGTTATCGCCGCTGTCCTGTGAAGGCTCCGGCTTCGGCCGCCGCATGACGACCTTCCCGGACGCCAGGTCTATCGGCCCCCGGCTGGGGTCGTTGTCCCCCACGTCCACGCGGGTCGTCGCGAGGCGGTTCTTCTCCTCCCGGGTGTGCTTGCGGCCCGGTGCGAACAACTCCTCGAAGGTGCTGAACATCGCGTTTCCTTTCCCATTCGGGTTGGTCGGTGTCCGGGTACACGTCGGTGTCTGTCCTCAACCCGCCACGGGCCTGCCCTCGGCCTCCGCCCGGAACAGCCCCAGCCGGTGGGCCACCGCCGCCGCCTCGCCGCGGCCCGAGACGCCCAGCTTGGAGAGGATGTTGGAGACATGGACGCTGGCGGTCTTCGGGGAGATGAAGAGTTCCTCGGCGATCTGGCGGTTGGTGCGGCCGGCGGAGACCAGGCGCAGCACGTCCCGCTCGCGGTTGGTCAGGCCCAGGGCGTCGGCGGGGGTGAGGGCGGAGCGGGGGGCGTGGGTCAGGGTGAGGCGGGCGCGCTGGGCGAGGCGGGTGACGGCGTCGGACAGCGGGCGGGCGCCGAGATGCTCGGCCACCGCGCCCGAGAGGCGGAGCAGTTCCGTGGCGCGGGCCCGCTCGTCGTCGCCCGGGGCGGCGCCCAGCAGGGCCTCGGCGAGGCGGTACCGCACGCGGGCGAGGTCGTAGGGCCGCTCGAGTGGTTCCACGGCGGTGACGACCCTGCACCACTCCTCGGGGGCGAAGCTGCCCTCCGCGCGCAGCAGTTCGGCGCCCAGCCACTGCTCGTGGGCCCGCCACAGGGGCGCTCCGGTGGCCAGGCCCTTCGTCGCCGTGCGCAGGCGTTCGAGGATCCGGGCGCGCCCGGGTGCGGCGGCGGGCAGGCCCTGGGCGTCGGCTTCGGCGGTCGCGGCGGCCAGCAGCAGCGGCCAGCCATAGCGCTGGGTGCCGGGCGGGAGTCCGGCGTCCAGGGCCCGGTCCAGTTCGGCGCGGGCGTCCTCCAGGCGCCCTTGGGCCGCGGCGATGCCGAGGGCGATCCAGCTCATCGGCAGGGAGTACTGCGGCATGAGGTCATGGGTGCCGAGGCAGGCCCGTGCGGCGGCGAGGTGGTGGGCGGCCCCGGCCAGGTCGCCCCGGGCGAGGGCGAGGTAGGCGAGGCGCACGGAGCCGCCGGTGCGGGGTTTGGCGCTCTGCTCGACGCGCTGGGCGTTGGCCGCGGCCTCGGCGGCCTCGTCCCAGCGCCCCAGGGAGTACAGCGACTCGGCGAGATTGCCCCAGATCCACGCCTCGGAGTCCAGCAGCCCGAGCCTGCGGGTGATCCGGACGCCTTCCTCCAGGATGCCGACCGCCTCCGCCGAGCGTCCGACGCCCTCCAGCACCGACGGCAGGTTGACCAGGCTGCGGCCCAGCTCGTTGTCCAGGCCCAGTTCCGCGGCCCGCTCCTTGACCTCGTACATCTCGGCCAGCCCGGACTCGGTGTCACCGGAGTCGACCCGCAGGCCGCCGAGGGTGAGGCGGGCGTTGAGCTCGATGTCGTGGGCGCCGACCATGCGCGCGTACTCGACGGCGCGTTCGGCGGCGGTCATGGCGTCGGGACCCGGCTGGTGCAGCATGGACCAGCCCGCCACGGCCGCGAGGACCTCGGCGTGCACCTCGGACGGGGGCAGGCCGCGCACCAGGTCCTGCGCGGTGGCGAGTTCGGCCCAGCCGTCGTCGCGCGCCAGGGCCTGGGTGAGCCGGGAGCGCTGCACCCAGAACCACGCCGAGCGCAGGGGGTCGTCGTCCCCCAGCAGCCGCAGTGCCCGCTTGGTGATCTTCAGGGCGCGCTCGCGTTCGCCGCAGAACCGGCCCGCCACGGCGGCCTCGGCCATCAGGTCGTAGTAGCTCAGCCCGTCGGTGGCGGAATCGCCACCGCAGGGGCGGTACACCTCGCTGTAGTCGGCCATGCGCAGGCGCCGGCGGACGTCCTCGGGGGCGATGTCCCACAGCTCCATGGCCCGCTCCAGGAGCCGCAGTTGCTCGCTGTAGGCGTGGCGGGAGCGGGCCTGCACGGAGGCGTCGAGGACGGCGGGCAGGGCCTTGGCCGGGTCGTGCGCGTGGTACCAGTAGCTCGCCAGCCGGGTGGCCCGCGCGTCGGCGGGCACCAGGGCGGGATCGGCCTCCAGGGCTTCGGCGTAGCGCCGGTTGAGGCGGGAGCGCTCGCCGGGCAGCAGGTCGTCGCTCACGGCCTCGCGGACCAGGGAGTGCCGGAAGCGGTAGCCGTCGCCGGACGGGGCGGGCGTGAGGATGCTGGCGTTCACCGCGGCCCGCAGCGCCTCGATGAGGTCGTCCTCGGGGAGCCGGGCGACCGCGGCGAGCAGCGCGTACTCGACGGTGGAGCCGCCCTCGGCGACGATCCGGGCCACGTGCTGGGCGCTCTCGGGCAGAGTCTCGACACGCACCAGCAGCAGGTCGCGCAGGGAGTCGGTCAGGCCCGTGCGGCAGCCCGCGTGGGCGGCGACGGCGAGTTCCTCGACGAAGAAGGCGTTGCCGTCGGAGCGTTCGAAGATGTCGTCGACCTGCGCGGGGTCGGGTTCGGCGGCGAGGATGCCGGCGATCTGGCGGCCGACCTCCTCGCGGTTGAAGCGGGCGAGTTCGATGCGGCGGACCGTGCGCAGCCGGTCGAGTTCGGCAAGCAGGGGACGCAGCGGGTGGCGGCGGTGGATGTCGTCGGAGCGGTAGGTGGCCAGCACGACGAGGCGGCCGGTGCGCAGGGTGCGCAGCAGGTAGGACAGCAGGTGGCGGGTGGAGGCGTCGGCCCAGTGCAGGTCCTCCAGGGCGACGACGACCGTGCGGTCGGCGGCGACGCGTTCCAGGAGGCGGGCGGTGAGTTCGAAGAGGCGGGCCATGCCCTCCTCGTCGTGCCGGCCGGTGCGGGGTTCGCCCAGCTCCGGGAGGAGCCGGGCGAGTTCCTCCTCCTGGCCGGCCGCGGCGGCGGCGAGTTCGCCGGGCAGGGCGGCGCGCAGGGCGCGCAGCGCGGTGGAGAACGGGGCGAACGGCAGCCCGTCGGCGCCGATCTCGACGCAGCCGCCGACGGCGACGACGGCGCCCGCGCGGTCGGCGGCCCCGGCGAACTCCTCCACCAGCCGGGTCTTGCCGACACCGGCCTCCCCTCCGACGAGCAACGCCTGCGGCTCTCCCCCAGTGCCGAAAGCCTGGGAGGTACCCCCACCGGCGGCACGGGCGAGCGCATCGCTCAGCATGTCCAACTCGTCGGCGCGGCCGACGAAAACGGGGCTGACGGACCTGGTCTCCACGGCTCCGAGCATCGCACAGGCGTCCGGCACCGCCCTACTCCTCGCCGGAAGGACCGGAAAGACCGGAGAGACCGGACCGACCGGCGGGAGAGGGCGCGGCGCGGTCACGCGGCCCGGGCGAAACGGTACCGGCGCACGCGGTGGGCGGGGGCCCCGCGTCCCTCGGTCTTGTGGTCGTCGTCGCCGGCGCGCAGGACCTCGCGGACCAGCCGGTCCTGCTCGGCCCGGCGGATCAGCTCGGCGGAGCGGTGCTGGTGCATCTCGTACTCGTACATGGTGTCCCCCTCGGACGGCGGTTTCGGATCTCGCTTCCTGCGATGCCTCAACCTTCGTCTCCCAGGTGGGTCCGCCACATCGGGAGAGTTCCGCATCTTCGACGAGGAGCGGGGCCTTAGCCGGCGTTCGGGAGGTCTTAGGCGCGCCCTTGGACGCGCCTCATGCCTTAGAGGCGTCGCCTCAGTTCGCGGACGGCAGTCCGAGCAGGGCGTCGGTGTACTTGAGGACGGCCAGGAGCAGTGCGACGGCGCCGAGCCAGACGCCCGCCCAGGCGGCCGACCGGATCCACAGGGCCTGTGGCCGGCCTGGGGTGCCGAAGGCGGGCCGGATCAGGACGACGACGGCGGTGACCAGGGCGGCCAGCGCGAACAGTCCCGCCCACAGCGCGGTGGTGTGCCAGGCGTCGCCGTAGACCTCCTGGATCTGCTGGGCGACACTGGCGCTCGACGAGGTCTCCAACTGCCCGACGAGGGTCTCGCGGGCGGCGGCGACGGTGCCGATCCAGCCGCCGGTGAGCGACACGATGCCGAGGGCTATGGAGACGATCGCCCCGGCGCCCTGGCCGACACCGACACCAAAGGGGCGCTCCTCGGTCGCTTCCGCCGCCTCGGCGTCGTACTCGTCCTCGATGGCTTCGGCAGCCACGGCCGGCTCGGTGCTCTCGTCAGCAGTCCTGGTTTCCATGCCCCGCACGGTACGGACGCTCTCTGAGAGGTCCCTTAATGATCGCTGTGCGCGGCGCGCACGCGTGCGGCGCGCCATTCGGGGGCGAGGAGCGACCAGACCTCGGTGTCCGTGCGCACGCCCCGGTGGGGGTAGTGCTCGCGGAACGCGCCCTCGCGGGTCATGCCGAGGCGCCGGGCCACGTCGAGGCTGGGCTCGTTGGCAGACGACGCCCGCCACTCCACGCGGTGCATGCCGCGCTCGTCGAACGCCCAGTCGAGCAGCACGCGCATGCCGCGGGTGACCAGTCCGCGCCCGGTCGCCGCGGGCTCCAGCCAGCAGCCGGCCTCGCAGGTGCCGGAGGGGGTGTCCCAGACGCGGAACAGCAGTCCGCCGACCAGCCTGCCGTCCAGCCACAGCCCGTGCAGGCTGCCGGCGTCGGCGGCGCGCTTGTCGGCGTACGACCGCAGCCAGGAACGGGCCCCGTCCAGATCCCTCAGCACGTCGGGCATGCCGATGTGGCGGCCGATGAACTCCCGGCCGCGGTCGATGCCGGCGAGCAGTTCCTCGGCGTGCCAGACCTCCAGCGGCCGCAGTTCGGCGCCGTCGTCACCCAGGGATATCGCGTACATCCTGCTGGTCCCGCTCCTTCTCGAGTTCCGCCACGACGTCCGTGAGCCTCTCATGGGCGGCGGCACGGGACTCGGGCGGTTCGATGCTGATGCGGGGCATGCGGCGGTCCAGCCAGCCGGGCAGCCACCAGTTGGCGGAGCCGAGCAGATGCATCAGGGCGGGTACGAGGAGCGTCCGCAGGACGAAGGCGTCGAGGGCGACGGCCGAGGCGAGCGCGATGCCGAACATCGCGATCACGCGGTCCCCGCTGAGGACGAAGGCGAGGAAGACCGAGATCATGATGACCGCGGCGGAGTTGATCACCCGGCTGGTCTCGGCCAGGCCGACCCGGACCGCGCGCCGGTTGTCGCCGGTCTCCAGCCACTCCTCGTACATCCGGCTGATCAGGAAGACCTGGTAGTCCATGGAGAGCCCGAAGAGGACCGACACCATGATCACCGGGAGGAAGGGCTCGATGGGGCCCGCGCGGCCGAGGCCGAGCAGTTCGCTGCCCCAGCCCCACTGGAAGATCGCGACGACGACACCGAAGGCGGCGGCGACGGCGGCGACGTTCATCGCGGCGGCCTTGAGGGGAATGGCGACGGACCGGAAGGCGAGCAGGAGCAGCAGACAGCCGAGCCCGATCACGACGCCGACGAACAGGGGCAGCTTGCCGACGATGACCTCGGCGAAGTCGTCATAGGCGGCCGTCACCCCGCCGACCTGCACGTCGAGGGAGGTGCCGCTCTCGGCGCGGGGCAGCACCTCGGTGCGCAGCCGGTCGACGAGGTCGCTGGTGTCCCGGGACTGCGGGGCGGACTCGGGGATCACGCTGAGGTACGCCGTCGTACCGCCGGAGTCGTAGGTCACCGGTGTGACGGACGCGACGCCCTCGGTCGCGCGCAGGGTGGCGTCGAGGCCGTCGAGGGCGAGGCGGTCCTCGGCGCCGTCGACATGGGTCACCAGGGTGAGCGGGCCGTTGACGCCGGGGCCGAAGCCGTCGGCGAGAAGGTCGTACGCCTGGCGGGTGGTGCTGGACTGCGGGTCGTTGCCCTGGTCGGAGGTGCCGAGGCGCAGGCCCAGGGTGGGCAGGGCGAGGACGGCGATGACGGCGAGGGCGAGCGCGCCGAGCGCCTTGGGCCGGCGCTCCACGAAGGCCGACCAGCGGGCGGCGAGTCCGGTCGGCAGCTCGGGCTCCGGTCCGTGCTGGGCCAGCCGGCGCCGCTCGCGGCGGCTGAGCGCGCGCAGGCCGATGAAGGACAGCAGGGCGGGCAGCAGGGTCACCGAGGCTGCGACGGTGAGGACGACGGTCAGGGACGCGGCGAGCGCGACGCCGTTGAGGAAGTTCAGCCGCAGGATGAGCATCCCGAGCAGGGCGATGCACACGGTCGCGCCCGCGAACACCACCGCGCGTCCGGTGGTGGCGACGGCCTGGGTGGCGGCCTCGTGGACGGACAGGCCCCGCTTCAGCCCGCGCCGGTGCCGGGTCACGATGAACAGCGCGTAGTCGATGCCGACGCCGAGCCCGATGAGCATGCCCAGCATGGGCGCGAAGTCGGCGACGGTCATCACATGCCCGAGCAGCACGATCCCGGCGTACGCGGTGCCGACGCCGACCAGCGCGGTGGCGATGGGCAGCAGCGAGGCGGCGAGCGAGCCGAAGGCGAGGAACAGCACCACCGCGGCGACGGCCACACCGATGACCTCGGCGAGGTGTCCGCCGGAGGACTGGGTGAGCGCTATCGCGCTGCCGCCGAGCGCCACCTGGAGCCCGTCGCCCTGGGCGGCCTCCGCGGTGCGCACGACGGCCTGCGCCTCGGCCTTGTCGATGTCCTCGGCGCGGTCCTCGAAGGTGACGGTGGCATAGGCGGTGCGACCGTCCTCGCTGATCCGGCCGGGGCTGTGCTCGTCGTAGGGGCTGGTCACGGCGGCCACCCCGGGCAGGTCCGATATCTCCTGCAGGGTGCGGGTCATCGTCTGCTCGACGTCGGCGGCGCGGACGGTGCCGGACGTGGTGTGCCAGACGACGGTGTCGCTGTCACCGCCGAGGTCCGGGAAACCCTTCTCCAGCAGCTGGGTGGCTCGGCCGGACTCGGTGCCGGGGACCTGGTAGTCGTTGGAGTACGCGGTACCGGCGGCCGTCGCGGCCGCGGCGACCCCGCCGAAGGCGAGCAACCACAACAGGACGGCGACGAGGCGGCGCTGGACACACCAGCGTGCGAGGGCTGCCACGGACGTGCTCCCGGGGACGTGGGTGGATCTTTGACCGGGAACCGTCGTCAGCCGACCCTCTGAACCGTCAGAACCCTCTGAACCGTCAGAACGTCGCCAGTGAACCGAACGCCCGCAAAGAACGCATGAGCAATCTGCTGCCACTCTGGCAGGCCGATGAGATCATTTGCGGCGTTCGTGTGCTTATTCACAGGACTGGGAGGCAGATCACAGGACAGTAACGCGCCGGTTGTCAGTCCAGCTGGTCCCCCACGGCCATCACCATCACCCCGCCTATCAGCAGCCACAGGGCACGCCGGGTGCGGCCCCGGGCACCCAGCACCGCGGCGAGCGCGCAGACGGCGGCCCCGAGGGCGTAGGCGGCGGGTGCGGTGGCCGGGGCGGAGCCGCCGGTCAGGCGCAGTAGCGCCGCCGCGAGGCCGGCGAGGGTCAGCAGGCCGCCGGTGCCGCTCGCGGTCCAGCGGGCACGCCGGGCGTCCTCGACGCCGGTCTCGGCCTCGGCCTCCTCACGCGTGTCGAAGTCGGTACGTCCACTCATGGCGCGGGAGCGTACCCCTTCCGGGCGAGTGCGGAACGGGCACGTCCGGTGAAAAGGTGTCGCCCCTACCTGTGAAGGTGGTGCTTCATTGAGGGTCCCGACCGGAACCGACGTATCACCTTCCGCCCTGGTGGATTCCGAGGACGAGGAGCCCTTACACCGATGCCCGCCGACCGCGCCGACGCCGCCGACCGTGCCGACCTCGTCGACCGTCTGACGCACCCCCGCTATCCGCGCAGCAACCACTACGACGTCCAGTGGCTGATCGAGAACCAGATGGGCCCGCACCCGCTGTGGCTGCTGGAGTGGCTGGCCCCCGCGCTCGGCCTGGACTCCCTGCGCCCCTGCGCGCGCGTGCTCGACCTGGGCTGCGGGCGGGCGCTGACCTCGGTGTTCCTGGCCCGCGAGTACGACGTGCAGGTCACCGCGGCCGACCTGTGGATCAGGCCCGACGAGAACGCCGCCCGGATCGCCGAGGCCGGGTTCTCGGACCGGGTGTTCCCTGTGCACGCCGAGGCGCACGACCTGCCGTTCGCCGAGGGCGGCTTCGACGCGATCGTCTGCGTCGACGCCTACCAGTACTTCGGCACCACCGACCTGTATCTGCCCACCGTGACGCGGCTGCTGAAGCCCGGCGGGCGGATCGGGATCGTCGTGCCGTCGCTGCGCGACGAGCCGGAGGGCACCGAGCCGCCGGAGCATCTCAAGGCGCACTGGGACGCCGGTTTCTGGGCGTTCCACTCCCCCGAGTGGTGGCGGCGCAACTGGACCCGCACCGGCGCCGTGGACGTCGAGACGGCCGACTGGCAGCCGGACGGCTGGCGCGACTGGCTGCTGTGGAGCGAGGTGTGCGCCGAGGAGAGCCCGAGCGAGTTCATGGCGAAGATGGCCCGCGACTCGGTGTCCCTGCTGCGCGCCGACGAAGGCCGCTCGCTCGGGTTCGCGCGGATCGTGGGCCGACGACGGTGACACCGGGAACGTGCTGAAGGGGTGCGCCGGAGTTGAGCCGGTGCACCCCCTCGGCTGTGTGCTCAGCCCTCGCTGACGCCCAGCTTCTCCAGGATCAGCTCCTTGACGCGGGCCGCGTCGGCCTGGCCTCGGGTGGCCTTCATGACCGCGCCGACCAGGGCGCCGGCCGCGGCCACCTTGCCGCCGCGGATCTTCTCCGCGATGGCCGGGTTGCCGGCGATGGCCTCGTCGACGGCCGTGCCGAGAGCCGAGTCGTCGGAGACGACCTTCAGCCCGCGCTTCTCCACGACCTCGTCCGGGGTGCCTTCGCCCGCGAGGACGCCCTCGATGACCTGGCGGGCCAGCTTGTCGTTCAGATCGCCCTTGGCGACCAGCTCGGTGACCCGGGCGACCTGCTCCGGCGTGATCGCCAGCTCGTCCAGCGCCTTGCCCGACTCGTTGGCGCTGCGCGCCAGTTCGCCCATCCACCACTTGCGGGCGGATGCGGCGTCGGCTCCGGCGTCGATCGTGGCGACGATCGGGTCCAGCGCGCCGGCGTTGAGGATCGCCTGCATGTCGGTGGCGGAGATGCCCCAGTCGGCGAGCAGCCGGGTACGGCGGGCCAGCGGCAGCTCCGGCAGCGCGGCGCGGATCTCCTCGACCCACTCGCGCGACGGCGCCACCGGGACCAGGTCGGGCTCCGGGAAGTACCGGTAGTCCTCGGCCTCCTCCTTGGTACGCCCGGAGGTGGTGGAGCCGGTGTCCTCGTGGAAGTGCCGGGTCTCCTGGACGATGCTGCCGCCGTCGCCGAGCACCGCCGCGTGCCGCTGGATCTCGAAGCGCACCGCGCGCTCCACGGACCGCAGCGAGTTGACGTTCTTCGTCTCCGAGCGGGTGCCGAACTTCTCGGTGCCGTGCGGGCGCAGCGACAGATTCACGTCGCAGCGCATCTGGCCCATCTCCATACGGGCCTCGGACACGCCGAGCGCGCGGATCAGCTCGCGCAGTTCACGGACGTACGCCTTCGCCACCTCGGGGGCGCGCTCGCCGGCGCCGACGATCGGCTTGGTGACGATCTCGATGAGCGGGATGCCGGCGCGGTTGTAGTCGAGCAGCGAGTGCTGCGCGCCGTGGATACGTCCCGTCGCGCCGCCGACGTGGGTCGACTTGCCGGTGTCCTCCTCCATGTGGGCGCGCTCGATCTCCACGCGGAAGGTCTCGCCGTCCTCCAGCTGCACGTCGAGGTAGCCGTTGAAGGCGATCGGCTCGTCGTACTGGGAGGTCTGGAAGTTCTTCGGCATGTCCGGATAGAAGTAGTTCTTCCGGGCGAAGCGGCACCACTCGGCGATCTCGCAGTTCAGCGCGAGACCGATCTTGATCGCCGACTCGACGCCGGTCGCGTTGACGACCGGGAGCGCGCCGGGCAGGCCGAGGCAGACCGGGCAGGTCTGGGTGTTCGGGTCGGCGCCGAGCGAGGTCGAGCAGCCGCAGAACATCTTGGTCTTGGTGCCGAGTTCGACATGGACCTCAAGGCCCATGACGGGGTCGTACGACGCCAGCGCGTCCTCGTACGACACCAGGTCGGTCGTGGTGGTCACGGTGAAACTTCCCTCTCAGCCCAGCAGGACGTCGTCGTCGCCCAGCCGCTTCAGCTCGCGGTACAGGATGGCGAGGCCGGTGACGATCGCGACCGCGGAGACGGTGGCGTCGATCAGCCGCAGCGTGTCCTGCTCGGCCCGGGCCTTCTTGATCTGCTTGGCGACACCGAACGCGCCGAACGCGGTGGTGGCCATGGACAGGTACGTACCGGACTTGGACTTCTTGAAGCCCTTGGCCTTCGACAGTGCGTTGCTCACAGCGACGGAGCCTCCTCCAGGAGCGGGTGGCCCCACTTTTCCACGAAGGCGGCCTCGACGGCGGCGCCCACCTTGTAGAGGCGGTCGTCCTGCATCGCCGGGGCGATGATCTGCAGCCCGACCGGGAGGTTGTCCTCCGGGGCGAGCCCGCAGGGCAGGGACATGGCCGCGTTGCCCGCCAGGTTGGTCGGGATGGTGCACAGGTCGGCCAGGTACATCGCCATCGGGTCGTCGGCGCGCTCGCCGATCGCGAAGGCGGTGGTCGGGGTCGTCGGGGAGACGATCACGTCGACCTGCTCGAACGCCTTCTCGAAGTCCCGCGTGATCAGCGTGCGGACCTTCTGGGCCGAGCCGTAGTACGCGTCGTAGTAGCCGCTCGACAGGGCGTACGTGCCGAGCATGATGCGCCGCTTCACCTCGGGGCCGAAGCCCGCCTCACGGGTGAGGGAGGTGACCTCCTCGGCGGAGTGCGAGCCGTCGTCGCCGGTACGCAGGCCGTAGCGCAGGCCGTCGAAGCGGGCGAGGTTGCTCGAACACTCGCTCGGCGCGATCAGGTAGTACGCCGACAGCGCCAGGTCGAAGGACGGGCAGTCCAGCTCCACGATCTCGGCGCCCAGCTCCTTCAGCAGCTCGACCGACTCGTCGAACCGCTGGATGACGCCGGCCTGGTAGCCCTCGCCGCGGAACTGCTTGACGACGCCGACGCGCATGCCGGCGACGGAGCCGCCCCGGGCGGCCTCGACGACCGGCGGGACCGGGGCGTCGATGGAGGTGGAGTCCATCGGGTCGTGCCCGGCGATCACTTCGTGGAGCAGGGCCGCGTCCAGGACCGTGCGGGCGCAGGGCCCGCCCTGGTCGAGGGAGGACGAGAAGGCGACCATGCCGTAACGGGAGACCGCGCCGTACGTCGGCTTGACGCCGACCGTGCCGGTGACGGCGGCCGGCTGGCGGATGGAGCCGCCGGTGTCGGTGCCGATGGCGAGCGGGGCCATGTGCGCGGCCAGCGCGGCACTCGACCCGCCGCCGGAGCCACCGGGGATCTTGGTGAGGTCCCAGGGGTTGCCGGTCGGGCCGTAGGCGCTGTTCTCGGTGGAGGACCCCATGGCGAACTCGTCCATGTTGGTCTTGCCGAGGATGACGACGTCGGCGGCCTTGAGCCGCTTGGTGAGCGTCGCGTCGTACGGCGGGATCCAGCCTTCCAGGATCTTCGAGCCGACCGTCGTGGGCACGCCCTCGGTGGTGAAGATGTCCTTGAGTGCGAGCGGCACGCCGGCCAGGGGGCCGAGCTTCTCTCCCCGGGCGCGCTTCTCGTCGACGGCGCGGGCCTGGGCCAGCGCGCCCTCGCGGTCGATGTGCAGGAAGGCGTGCACCTTCTCGTCGACGGCCTCGATCCGGGCCAGGTGGGCCTCGGTGACCTCGACGGCGGTCAGCTCGCCGGAAGCGATCTTCGCGGCGATCTCGGCGGCCGTGAGCTTGATGATGTCCGTCATGGCTGTTAGTCCTCCCCCAGGATCTGCGGCACCTTGAAACGCTGCTGCTCCTGGGCCGGGGCGCCGGAGAGCGCCTGCTCGGGGGTGAGCGACGGACGGACCTCGTCCGCCCGCATGACGTTCGTCAGCGGGAGCGGGTGCGAGGTCGGCGGTACGTCTTGGTCGGCGACCTCGCTGACGCGGGCGACCGCGCCGATGATGTCGTCCAGCTGTCCCGCGAAGTGGTCGAGCTCTTCGGGCTTCAGCTCCAGACGCGCCAGCCGGGCGAGGTGGGCGACCTCCTCGCGCGTGATGCCAGGCATGCAGCGTTCCTCTGGGGTGAGTGTGTGTGGTTTGGGCCCAATCCTAGGGGGCGGCGGACGATGACCGTGAAACGGTTTCGCCCACGCCCCGCAACGCTGCGGGGAAAGCCGCCGACGGCGAGCACTCCCCACCTGTTGCCCAGCCTCTCAGCCCACTGGAAGCGGGTGGTGCGCGGGTGGGAGACCTATTCGGCGGCGGGCAGCGCGGCGCGCGGCCGCTGCCACCCCCGCGACCCCCGGGCCCGCAGCCACGCCGTCGTCTCCTCCGGCGGCATCGCGGCCGCCACGAGCCAGCCCTGCACGGCGTCGCACCCCAGATCCCGCAGCCGCTCCCAGGTCTCGTCGTCCTCGACTCCCTCGGCGACCACGAGGAGCCCCAGCGAGTGCGCCAGATCCACCGTGCACCGCACGATCTCCGCGTCCTGCGCGTCGACCGCCAGCCGCGCCACGAACGACCGGTCGATCTTCAGCTCGCTCACCGGCAGCCGCCGCAGATGCACCAGCGAGGAGTACCCGGTGCCGAAGTCGTCCAGGGACATCTTCACGCCGTGGCCGGTGAGTCCGTTGAGCGTGTCCGCGGCCCGCTGCGGGTCCTCCAGCAGCACATGCTCGGTTATCTCCAGCTGCAGCGCCCCGGCGGGGACCCCGTGCCGCGCCAGCCGCGCCGCGACCGAGCCGGCGAACCCGGGGGTGTGGACGTCACGCGGCGAGACGTTCACCGCGACCGGCACGAACAGCCCCTGCGCCCGCCACCGCGCGACCTGCCCGAGGGCCGTCTCCAGCACGTACTCCGTGAGGTGCGGCATCAGCCCGGACGACTCGGCGATCGCTATGAACTCGTCCGGCGGCACCTTCCCCCGCTCCGGATGCACCCACCGCACCAGCGCCTCCAGGCCGGCGACCTGTCCGTCGAAGCGCACCTTGGGCTGGTAGTGCAGCTGCACCTCGTGCGCGTCCAGCGCCCGGCGCAGGTCCCCCAGCAGACCGAGCCGGTCAGGGGTGTTCGAGTCCCGCTTGGACTCGTACACCTCCACGCCCGTACGGTCCCGTTTCGCCTGGTACATCGCGACGTCCGCGCGCCGCAGCAGGCCCTCGGCGTCGAGCGCGTGGTCGGGGAAGACGGCGACCCCGGCGCTGGCCTCCAGGACGAGGGTGAGCCCGTCGAGGTCGAGCGGGGAGCTGAGGGCCGAGACCAGCCCGCGGGCGACCCGGGTCGCGGAGGTGGTGGAGTCGGCCACGGGCAGTAAGACGGCGAACTCGTCGCCCCCGAGCCGCGCCACCTCGGCCCCGCGTGGCAGGGCCAGCCGCAGCCGGTCGGCGATCTGCAACAGCAGCCGGTCACCGGCGAGATGACCGAGCGTGTCATTGACCGATCGGAAACGATCGAGGTCGATCAGCATCAGGGCGGCGCGGGCGCCGATCCGCTCGGCGTCGTCCAGCGCGGTCCAGATGCGCTCCAGGAGCCACTGCCGGTTGGGCAGCCCGGTCAGCGGGTCGCGCAGTTGCTCCTCGGCGCGGGCCCGGGCTATCCACAGGGTGGAGTCGAGGGCGATGAGCGGAATGGAGAACAGCGGCAGCAGGATGGGCTTGGCGACGGCCACCACACACACCAGCGGGGCGATACCGAGCAGCGCGATCGCGACCAGGCCCTGTCTGACCAGGGCGGTACGGGCGACGGTGGGCAGTCCGCCGGAGCGCGGGGCGTGCAGATACCAGAGCAGGACGCGGGTGACGGCGAGGTAGGCGGCCGCGACCAGCATCACCTGCGGGGCGGTGTAGAAGGTCCAGGTGTGCGGGTACCAGGGGGACTCGACGGACGGTACGCGTCCGAAGGCGGCCAGGACGAGGGCGCCGGCGCCGATGCCGAGGATGTCCACCGCGCCGTGCAGCACGCCCTGCCGCCAGCGGTGGCGGCGGGCTATGCCGACCAGGACGACGACGGTGAGGCTGACCATCCCGGCGGGCACCCAGCCGTACAGCAGCAGGACGGCGAGGGTGAGGGCGGCGCCGGAGCCGGTGCCGCCCCACCAGCGGGAGCGGCCGAGCATCACGAGATGGCCGACGATGATGCCGGTCAGCACGGCCAGCGACCAGCCGACCACGCCGGACGGGAAGAGCGCGTGGTGGTCGGTGAAGCAGCGGTAGAAGCCGGCGCCGAGGGCGAAGCCGGCCGCCGCGACGACGGCGGCGGGCAGCGCGGGCCAGGACGGTTGCCGTTCGTGCTCACCGCCCGGCAGCCCCGTGACGGGCACCCCCGTGACGGGCACCGCGGTGGGCACGGCGAGGCGCGGATCCAGGGCGGCGGGTGCGCCGAGAGTGCGCGCCCCGCGCTCCCCCCGCACCCCGAGCTGCTCCCACCCTCCCGGCTCACCCGCGCCCGGACGACGGGCTGACCACGCCGCCCACCGACCCGCCCACCAGGCGCCGGCGGCCCGGCGCAGGGGCAGCCGGGAGTCCGGGGCGGCGCTCTCGGTCGGTTCCATTCCCGTCCCTCTCACAGCCGGCGGTGCCCACGCCCCGCGGCCCGATGCCCGACAGCCATCAACGGCGCCGCGTTGGAAAACCCTTGCCCCGGTCCTCATGAGCCCACCAAGAACTACGGGGATGCCCCGACCGCGACTGGGCACGGCAGGCGCACATCTCAACAGTAGGCCGCAGAAGGCTTCCACGGGCAGCGGTCGTCGACGGTTGCCCGAATGCATCCCAGCCACCCGTATGCATCTGATATGCGCCGTTCGGGTGGCCTTCAACCGCTATTCCTCGACCGGCAGGGCGACTTCGGCGGCCGCCTCCGGCCCCTGCTCCAAGAGGACGTGGAAACCGTCCTCGTTCAGAACCGGAACCTTCACCTGCATCGCCTTGTCGTACTTCGAACCGGGGTTGTCGCCCACAACGACGAAAGAGGTCTTCTTCGAAACCGATCCGGTCACCTTCGCCCCTCTGGTCTGCAGGGCCTCCTTGGCGCCGTCCCGGGTGAAGTGTTCCAGGGTGCCGGTGACGACGACGGTGAGTCCTTCGAGGGGGCGCGGGCCCTCGTCCTCGGCGGATCCCTCCTCCTCCATCCGGACTCCGGCCGCCTTCCACTTGCGCAGGATCTCCTGGTGCCAGTCCTCGGCGAACCACTCCTTGAGGGAGGCAGCGATGATCGGGCCGACGCCCTCGGTGGCGGCCAGCTCCTCCTCGCTCGCCTGCTCGATCCGGTCGATGGAGCGGAACTCGCGGGCCAGCGCCTCGGCGGCGACCGGTCCCACATGACGGATCGACAGACCGGTCAGGACGCGGGCGAGCGGACGCTCCTTGGCCGCCGCGATGTTCTCCAGCATGGCGAGCGCGTTCTTCTTCGGCTCGCCCTGCTGGTTGGCGAAGACCGTGGCGATCTTCTCCTCGCCGGTCTTCGGGTCCCGCTTGGGCAGCCCGCTGTCCTGGTCGAGGACATACGCCCTGATGGGCAGCAGCTGCTCGACGGTGAGGTCGAACAGGTCCCCCTCGTCCGTCAGCGGCGGGGTCTTCGGCTCCAACGGAGCGGTGAGGGCGGCCGCGGCCACATAGCCGAAGTGCTCGATGTCCAGCGCCTTGCGGCCGGCCAGGTAGAACAGGCGCTCACGCAACTGGGCGGGGCAGCTTCGGGCGTTGGGGCAGCGCAGGTCGACGTCGCCCTCCTTCATCGGCCTGAGCGCCGTACCGCACTCGGGGCACTCGGACGGCATCACGAACTCCCGCTCGGTGCCGTCGCGCAGGTCGACGACCGGGCCGAGGATCTCCGGGATGACGTCACCGGCCTTGCGCAGCACCACGGTGTCGCCGATGAGGACGCCCTTGGCCTTGACCACGTCCTGGTTGTGCAGGGTCGCGAACTCGACCTCCGAGCCGGCCACCGTCACCGGCTCGACCTGGGCGTACGGCGTCACCCGGCCCGTACGCCCCACGCCCACGCGGATGTTGACGAGCTTGGTGTTGACCTCCTCCGGCGCGTACTTGTACGCGATCGCCCAGCGCGGGGCGCGTGAGGTGGAGCCGAGGCGGCCCTGCAGCGGGATCTCGTCGAGCTTGACGACGACACCGTCGATCTCGTGCTCCACGGAGTGGCGGTTCTCGCCGTAGTACGCGATGAACTGCCGTACCCCGTCGAGGTCGCCGACCACCTTGTGGTGCGTGGAGATGGGCAGGCCCCAGGTCTTCAGCAGGTCGTACGCCTCGGAGAGGCGGGTGAGGCCCTCGTAGCCCTCCAGGGCGCCGATGCCGTGGACCACCATGTGCAGCGGGCGGGTGGCGGTGACCCGCGGGTCCTTCTGGCGCAGCGAACCGGCCGCCGCGTTGCGCGGGTTGGCGAAGGGCTTGTCGCCGGCCTCCACCAGGCGGGCGTTGAGCTCCTCGAACTTCTCCATCGGGAAGTAGACCTCGCCGCGGATCTCGACGAGGGCCGGGACGCCGTCGCCGCGCAGCCGGTCCGGGATCTCCGCGATGGTGCGCACATTGGGCGTGATGTCCTCGCCGGTGCGGCCGTCGCCGCGGGTCGCCGCGCGGGTGAGCCGGCCGTGCTCATAGGTGAGGTTGACGGCGAGGCCGTCGACCTTCAGCTCGCACAGGAAGTGGTACACGGACGACCCGACGTCCTTGTGGACGCGCTCGCCCCAGGCGGCCAGCTCCAGGTCGTCGAACGCGTTGTCCAGCGAGAGCATCCGCCGGCGGTGCTGGACGGCCGTGAACTCCGTCTCGTACGCGCCCGCGACCTTCTGCGTCGGCGAGTCCGGGGTGCGCAGCTCGTGGTACTCCTCCTCCAGCGCCTCCAAGGACCGCAGCAGGCGGTCGAACTCGGCGTCGCTGATGACGGGAGCGTCCTTCACGTAGTACCGGAAGCGGTGCTCCTCGATCTGCTCAGCGAGCTTCGCGTGCTGCTCCCGTGCCTCGGCGGGCACCGTCGTCTCCGCTTGCTTGTCGCCGGCCACCGTGTTGTCCTCCCGTTACTCTGGGTTGTCCGCGAGGGATCTCGCCGCCCGGACGCAGTGGGCGAGGGCCTTGCGCGCGTACGCCGGGGAGGCCCCCGCGAGTCCGCACGCCGGCGTCACCGTGACCGCCTCCGCGAGCAGCCCTGGTTGCAGCCCCAGCCTGCGCCACAGCGTCCTGACACCCATGACGCTACCGGCAGGGTCTGACAATGGGCCGTCCACGCCCGGCACGACACCGGTGAACAGCCGGGTACCCGCTTCGACGGCCTCTCCGATCGCGTCGTCGTCACGTTCCGTGAGGAGCGAGAAGTCGAAGGAGATCGCGGTCGCGCCGGCGCGGCGCAGGAGGGCGAAGGGGACGTCCGGGGCGCAGGTGTGCACGACGACGAGGCCATCACCGCCGTCTCCGTCATGGACGCCGATGACGTCCCGCAGGGTCTGCTCGACGATCTGCCGGTCCACGGCGCGGTGGGTGCGGTAGCCGCTGGCGGTCTTCACCTGGCCGCGCAGTACGGCGGTCAGCGAGGGTTCGTCGAGCTGGAGGGCGAGGCGGGCGCCGGGGATGCGGCGCCGGACCTCGGCCAGGTGCTGGCGCAGGCCCTCGGAGAGGGAAGCGGCCAGGTCGCGGCAGGCGCCGGGGTCGGAGAGGGCGGCCTCTCCATTCTTCAGCTCCAGCGCGGCGGCCAGGGTCCAGGGGCCGACCGCCTGCACCTTCAGCGGGCCCTCGTATCCCTGGGTGAACTCCTCCAGCGCGTCGAGGTCCTCGCCCAGCCAGGACCTCGCGCGCCTGGTGTCCCGGCCCGGGCGGTCGCCGATCCGCCAGCCGCTGGGCTCCACGCGCGCGTACAGCTCGACCAGCAGGCCGGCGGTACGGCCGATCATGTCGGCGCCGGGGCCCCGGTTCGGCAGTTCGGCGAGGTACGGGAAGTCCTCGAAGGTCCCGGTGACGGTCTTGGCGGCCTCGCGGGCGTCTGCGCCGGGCATGGATCCGATACCGGTGGCTGCACCACAGTTGTTGCTCACCCCGGCAGCCTACGTAACCCCCGGCCGGTCGAGAGGCGGACCCTTCACCGGCCCGGCCGCACCGTCAGGTCGTTGACCTCCGCGTCCCTCGGCAGGTCCAGCGCCATGAGGATCGTCGTCGCGACCGACTCGGGGTCGATCCACCGCGACGCGTCGTACTCCTTGCCCTCCTGCTGGTGGACCTTGGCCTGCATGGGGCTGGCCGTACGCCCGGGATAGACGGACGTGACCCGGACCCCGTTCCCGTGCTCCTCGTGCCGCAGGGAGTCCGCCAGCGCCTTCAGCCCGTGCTTGGAGGCCGCGTACGCGGACCAGTCGGCGTGGGCGTTCAGCCCCGCGCCCGAGTTCACGAACAGCACATGTCCCCGGCTCGCCCGCAGCTGCGGCAGGAAGTGGCGGGTCAGTTCGGCGGGCGCGACGAGGTTGACGTTCAGCTGGTGGCGCCAGGACTTCGGGGTCAGCTCGCCCACCGGGCCCAGGTCGACCACACCGGCGATGTGGAGCAGGGAGTCCACCCGGTCGGGCAGCGTCTGGTGGGAGAAGGCCCAGGACAGCCGGTCCGGGTCGGCCAGGTCGCCGACCAGGGTCCGCGCGCCGGGGAACTCGGCCGCCAGCTCCTTCGCCCGCCCCGCGTCGCGCGCGTGCAGCACGAGCTCGTCCCCGCGCGCGTGCAGCCGGCGGGCGACGGCCGCACCGATGCCGGAGCCCGCTCCGGTGATCACATGAGTAGCCATGCCCGCCATGCTCGCACTACCGGACGCCCACACTCTCCTCCAGGTAGGCCAGCGCCCCCACCGGCTCCTCCGCGAAGAAGACCAGCTCGGACAGCGGCCGGGGCAGGAAGCCCTCGTCCTCCATGCGGCGGAACTGCGTCTTCAGCCCGTCGTAGAAGCCGGCCGTGTTCAACAGCACCACCGGCTTCTCCGTGTGGCCGTGCTTCTTCAGCTCCAGGATCTCCGTCGCCTCGTCGAGCGTCCCCGTCCCTCCGACCATGATCACGACCGCGTCGGCCTTCTCCAGGAGCAGCTTCTTTCGCTCGGCGAGGTCGGCCGCGATCACCATCTCGTCCACGCCCGGCCGGGCCTTCGCCGCCAGGAACTCCACGGACACCCCCACCAGCCGCCCGCCCGCCTCCTCCACACCGTCCGCGACGACCTTCATCAGCCCCACGTCCGAGCCGCCCCAGACCAGGGTGTGCCCGCCCTTGCCGATGAGCGTCGCGAAGTCGCGCGCGGGGCGCGTGTAGCGGTCGTCGAGGTCGGCGGCGGAGAGGAAGACACAGATGTTCATGACCCCACCGTAGGGGCCCGGTCCGACATCGCGGTCACCCGGATCTTCGACTGCCGGTGCGGAAGCTCCTCCCAGTCGTCCATGAAGCGGGCGGACAGACCGTGCCGGGCGGCGAGTTCCACCAGGGTCCGGGTCCGGTAGTAGAAGTCCTCGTGCAGCACCTGGTGTTCCGTGCCCTCGGTGCGGTCGAACGTGAAGTCGAAGAATCCGCCGGGGGCGAGGATGCGGCCCACATGGGCGAAGCACTCCTCGATGACGTGCAGCGGCGAGTGCGAGAAGACACTGTGCGCGTGGACGACGTCGAAGTACCCGTCGGGCAGGAAGGCGAAGGTGAGGTCGTCGGCGAGCGCGAGGTGGGGCAGTTTGGCCTGCAGACCCTCGCGTACGAGGGTGTCCTGGGCGGCGAGCAGGATGTGCGGGGAGATGTCGATGCCGTAGTAGTGGCCGGCGTCGAGGTGGTCGATGAACAGCCGTCCGGCGCGCAGGTTGCCGCAGCCGATGTCCAGCATCCGGTGGTGCGGTTGGAGCCCGTGCCGCAGCAGGTAGTCGTACTGCATCCGCCCGATCCGCTCCCACGCCTCGGCCGACGGGTTGTGGCCGACGGCGGCCCGGGGGTCGCGGGCGGTGTCCGAGGCCATGACCGCGCGGTAGTAGGCGATGTGGTCGCGGTACCGCAGGCGCAGCCAGGTGTCACGGACCGTGCGACGGACGTGGGCCGGCACGCGGCCCGGGTGGCGCAGGGCGTAGCGGGCCTGGTGGAGGAGGCTTCGACGGTTTCTGGACAGGTCTGTGGATCCCATGAGGGCCTCCGTGGGGAAGAACTCGGCGACAGCTTGCGCTGTAGCTACAACGGACGGCTATCCCCGGGAGGCACGGTCGTGACCGAAGGTCACCGCATCACCATCGAACAGGGCACACAGCGGGTCCGTGTCATCCACGGCGACCAGGTGCTGGCGGAGAGCGACCGACCGCTCGTACTGCGGGAGACGGGCTGTCCGGTGCGCTACTACATCCCGGCCGACGACGTCCGCATGGACCTCCTCACACCGTCCGGGACACACACGTACTGCCCGTTCAAGGGCACGGCCTCCTACTGGTCGCTGCCGGACGCGCCCGATCTGGTGTGGGCGTACCCCGAGCCGAAGCCGGAGGTGGCCGCCATCGAGGGCCACCTGTGCTTCTACGAGACGTACGTTGACGGGGCAGAGGGCGCAGTGGAGGGCACGGACGTGTCGTAGCGCGATGAGCCGCGCGCCCTGAGGCAGTCTGCACGGGCATGGACGACAAGACTCTTTCCCGCGACGGCACCTCGATCGCCTACGCCCGCTCCGGCCGGGGTCCCGCGGTGATCCTGGTGAGCGGCGCGATGTCGACGGGCGGCACGCTCGCCCCGCTGGCCGCCCGGCTGGCGGACGGTTTCGAGACCGTGGTGTACGACCGCCGGGGCCGTGGCGGGAGCGGCGACACCCCGCCGTACGACGTGCGCCGCGAGGTGGAGGACCTCGCGGCGCTCGTCGAGGTGGTCGGCGGCGAGGCGGCGCTGTTCGGTGTGTCCTCGGGCGGCGCGCTGGTGCTCCAGGCGCTGGCCGAGGGGCTGCCGGTGCGTCGTGCGGCCGTCTACGAGACGCCGTACGCCGACTTCTCCCCCGCCGGCGCCGAGGAACGCGCCGCGTACACCCGGAACCTGACCGAGGCGCTCGCCGAGGGCCGGCGCGGGGACGCGGTGGAGCTGTTCCTCCGGCTGACCGGCATGGCGGAGGAGGTGATCCGGGGCGCCCGGCAGTCGCCGATGTGGCCGGGCATGGAGTCCGTCGCCCCGAGCCTGGCCTACGACGACAGGGTCATGGGCGACTCGCTGGTGCCCCGGGAGCGGCTGGCGTCGGTCACCGTGCCGGTGCTGGCGCTGGCCGGTGGGGCGAGCCCGGACTGGATGCGCGAGGCCACGCGCGCGGTGGCGGAGGCGCTTCCGGAGGGGACGTACCGGGTCTTGGAGGGCCAGACCCACATGGTGGACCCGGACGTGGTGGCGCCGGTGCTGAGGGAGTTCTTCACGGTGTGAGCCCGAGCGGCACGGCGGTCCTGCCGGTCGCGGTCGCCGGGTCGTGGCGGATGCGCTCGGCGGGCAGCCCGAGACCGGTCAGGCGCCATACGGCGGCGGCGACCATGCCGGGCGGGCCACTGACGTAGGCGGTGCGGTCCGTGAGGTCGCCGTGCCGGGTCATCTCCTCGACGACCGACCCGTGCTCGGACGCGCCGGGGCCGTCGCCGATCACCGGGACCACCCGAAGCCAGGGGCAGCGCTTCTCCAGCCGCGACAGGACAGGGACGTCGTAGAGGTCCTCGGCGGTGCGGGCGCCGAGGAAGAGGTGGGCGGTGCGGCCCGGCCGGCGGCGGGCGGCGAGGTCCTCGATCAGCGCCCGGGCGGTGGCCCAGCCGGTGCCGCCGGCCACGATCAGGACGTCCCGTGCGAGGTCGTCGTCGAGCGTCACCGTGCCCCGGGCGGGTCCCAGGCGCAGGGTGTCGCCGACGCCGGTCCGGGTCACCAGGGCGTCGCTCACCCCGTCGGGGCCGGTGCGCCGGACGTGGAACTCCAGCTCGCCGTCGGGTCCCGGCAGGCCAGCCGGGGTGTAGGGGCGCCAGGTGTGCGGCAGCAGCGGGGTCTGCAGGGTGGCGTACTGGCCGGGCCGGTACGGGTACGGCTGGGAGGGACGGACGCGGAGCACCGCGAGGTCCGGACGGCGTCGCTGATGCTCCGTCACCGTGCCGCCCCAGTACGACGGTTCCGCGAGTGCGCCCTTGGCGCCGTCCACCATGGCCGCCGCGACGAACCGCAGCATGCGCACCCATGCCGCCTCGACGTCCGCGCCCAGTCGGCCGTCCGCGCTGCGGCGCAGGGCCTCGACCAGGGCCTCCTCGAACACGTCGTAGTGCACCGGCAGCACGCCGAGCTTGCGGTGGTCGCGGCCGAGGCGGGCGCAGTAGGCGGCCAGGTCGTCGGGGCGGTGCAGGTTCTCGATCAGGTACCAGAACGCCCGCTCCAGATGGGCCCGCTGGAACTCCATCGAGTCGGGGAACAGCTGCCGCAGATAGGGGTGCCGTTCGAACATGGCCTCGTAGAGGTGGCCGATGAGTTCGTCGAAGGGGGTGACCTGGGCGAGGTTCCGGGTGATCAGCTCCTGGTCGGCTGCCCCCTCGTACGTGCCCCGGGGCGCGGGGGCCGATGCGCGTCCCGCGCGCGTGGCGGGCGTGAGGAGCTGGTCGCGCAGGCGCATGGCCTCGCGGCGGGCGAGCAGGGCGTGGTAGTCGTCGGTCACCGGCAGACCTGCTTCACGCAGCCGCCGCACGGCCCTGCCGACGGCGAGGCGCACGTACTCCTGGCTGTCCTGGTCCTGCGGATGTAGTACCAGGCCATGTTGGACGTCAGCCCGGCCAGCAGCACCCAGACGATCCCTGCCCAGGCGCCCTGGCTGAAGGAGACCACGGCGGCGGCCGTGGCGAGGAGGCAGGTGGACAGGGCCAGGGCGGCTGGGCGGGGCATGGGCTGCTTTCTTTTAGTTCAGTGACGCGGGGATGCTTCGCATCACATCACCGGGCAGGGCCGGCCGGGTACGGCCGGCCGGCCCTGTTTCAGGGCCCTTCGGCCCTGCCGCCTTATCGCCATGGGTGTGGTTTTGCTG
Organism: Streptomyces sp. NPDC018693; assembly: GCF_044391385.1. Taxonomy (NCBI): domain Bacteria; kingdom Bacillati; phylum Actinomycetota; class Actinomycetes; order Kitasatosporales; family Streptomycetaceae; genus Streptomyces; species Streptomyces sp. NPDC018693. The sequence goes on from NZ_JBIRZZ010000011.1 coordinate 271,832, forward strand.
CGAGTGCAAGCCGTATGTGGCTGGTCGCGCAGTTCCCCGCGCCCCTGACGGCGCTGCCCCTCAGGTCAGTGAAGGGGTCGCCGCGCGTGTGGTCGACGCGATGGTGGCGGAGCCGACCACTCGGGTGCCGTCGTAGAGGACGATCGCCTGGCCGGGGGCCACGCCTCGGACCGGGGCCGTGAAGGTCACGCGCAGCTCGGACTCGACCAGCTCGGCTGTCACCTCGGTCTCGCCGCCGTGGGCGCGGAGCTGGGCGGTGTAGGTGCCGGGGCCGGTGGGGGCGGCGCCGCACCAGCGCGGCTTGATCGCGGTGAGGGCGCAGACGTCCAGGGCGGCGGCCGGGCCGACCGTCACCGTGTTGTCCACCGGGGAGATGTCGAGGACGTAGCGCGGCTTGCCGTCGGCGGCCGGGGTGCCGATGCGCAGGCCCTTGCGCTGGCCGATGGTGAAGCCGTAGGCGCCCTCGTGGGTGCCCAGCTTGGTGCCGGACTCGTCGACGATGTCGCCCTCGGCCTTGCCCAGCCTCTTCGCCAGGAATCCCTGGGTGTCGCCGTCGGCGATGAAGCAGATGTCGTGCGAGTCGGGCTTCTTGGCCACGGCCAGTCCCCTGCGCTTGGCCTCCGCGCGGATCTCGTCCTTCGTCGTGACCGTGTCGCCGAGCGGGAACAGCGCGTGGGCGAGCTGCCGGTCGTCCAGGACGCCGAGGACGTACGACTGGTCCTTGGCCATGTCGGAGGCGCGGTGCAGCTCGCGGGTGCCGTCCTCGCGGACGATCACCTTGGCGTAGTGGCCGGTGCAGACCGCGTCGAAGCCGAGGGCCAGGGCCTTGTCCAGCAGGGCCGCGAACTTGATCTTCTCGTTGCAGCGCAGGCAGGGGTTGGGGGTGCGGCCCGCCTCGTACTCGGCGACGAAGTCCTCGACGACGTCCTCGCGGAAGCGGTCGGCGAGGTCCCAGACGTAGAACGGGATGCCGATGACGTCGGCGGCGCGGCGCGCGTCGCGGGAGTCCTCGATGGTGCAGCAGCCCCGCGCGCCCGTACGGAAGGACTGCGGGTTGGCGGAGAGCGCGAGGTGGACGCCGGTGACGTCGTGCCCGGCTTCGGCGGCGCGGGCGGCGGCGACGGCGGAGTCGACACCGCCGGACATGGCGGCGAGTACGCGAAGGGGGCGGGGGCGCTGCGAGGTCTCAGTCATAACCCTTCCAGGGTACGGGGCGCCGGGAACCGTGGGCCGCGCGTTCGCGTTGACGATCAGGAGGGGCGAGGAAGGGCAGGGCATGGGGGCGACCAGGACGACGAAGAGGGCTGAGCGGGACGCGGACCGGAGGGTCGGGCGGCGGGCCCTGCTGATCGGCGGCGCGGCGGCGGCCGTCGGGACGGCGGTGCTGGCCCGCGAGCAACTGGCGCGGCTGTGGTGGCGGACACCGGGGGTGCGCAAGCCTCGGGTGGAGGGCGCGGTGGACTACCGGGGCGCGCGCTGGGTGGCGGCCTCCTCGGCGAACTTCCGGTGGGCGGACCGGCCGGACGACTACACGATCGACATGGTCGTCATCCATGTCACCCAGGGCAGCTTCGCGAGCGCGGTGAAGGTGTTCCAGGACCCCGAGCACCAGGCGGCGGCGCACTACATCGTCGGTCAGGACGGCCGCGTCGCCCAGATGATCCGTGAGCTGGACGTGGCGTACCACGCGGGCAACCGCTCGTACAACGAGCGCAGCATCGGCATCGAGCACGAGGGCTTCGTGGAGAAGGAGTCGTCCTTCACGGACGCGATGTACACCTCCTCCGCGCGTCTGACGGCGGGCATCTGCCGGCGGTACGGCATACCCGTGGACCGCGAGCACATAGTCGGCCATGTGGAGGTGCCGGGGACGGACCACACGGACCCGGGCGAGCACTGGGACTGGGACCGCTATCTGCGGCTGGTCCGGGAGGCGCACGCCGCCGCCGCGTGACCGGGTCGGGTCGTCCGGGTCAGGTCAGCCCGGCCGCGCGGGCGCGTTCCACGGCCGGTCCGATGGCCTTGGCGACCGCCTCGACGTCGGCCTGGCTGGAGGTGTGGCCCAGGGAGAAGCGGAGGGTGCCGCGGGCCAGGTCCGGGTCGGTGCCGGTGGCCAGCAGGACGTGGCTGGGCTGGGCGACGCCGGCGGTGCAGGCGGAGCCGGTGGAGCACTCGATGCCCTGGGCGTCCAGCAGCAGGAGCAGGGAGTCGCCCTCGCAGCCGGGGAAGGTGAAGTGGGCGTTGGCCGGAAGGCGGCCCTCCGGCGCCGGGTCGCCGCCGAGGATCGCGTCGGGCACGGCCGTACGGACCGCGGTGACCAACTGGTCGCGCAGGGCGCCGATCTCGCGGGCGAACCACTCGCGGTGCTCCGCCGCGTGGCGGCCGGCGACAGCGAAGGAGGCGATGGCGGGGACGTCGAGGGTGCCGGAGCGGACGTGGCGTTCCTGGCCGCCGCCGTGCAGGACGGGGACGGGGGTGTACTCGCGGCCGAGGAGCAGGGCGCCGATGCCGTACGGGCCGCCGATCTTGTGGCCGGAGACCGTCATGGCGGCGAGGCCGGAGGCGCCGAAGTCGACCGGGACCTGACCGAACGCCTGGACCGCGTCGGCGTGCAGCGGGACGCCGAACTCGGCCGCGGCTTTTGCCAGTTCGCGGACCGGCATGATCGTGCCGATCTCGTTGTTGGCCCACATCACCGTGGCCAGGGCGACGTCGTCGGGGTTGCGGGCGATGGCCTCGCGCAGGGCGTCCGGGTGGACCCGGCCGTGGGAGTCGACCGGGAGGTATTCGACGGTGGCGCCCTCGTGTTCGGCGAGCCAGTGGACGGCGTCCAGGACGGCGTGGTGCTCGACGGGGCTGGCGAGGACGCGGGTGCGGGCCGGGTCGGTGTCGCGGCGCGACCAGAACAGGCCCTTGACGGCGAGGTTGTCGGCCTCGGTGCCGCCGGAGGTGTAGACGACCTCGCTGGGGCGGGCGCCGAGTGCTTCCGCGAGGAGTTCGCGGGACTCCTCGACCGTGCGGCGGGCCTGGCGGCCGGATGCGTGCAGGGAGGACGCGTTGCCGGTGATGCTCAGCTGGGCGGTCAGGGCCTCTGCCGCCTCCGGGAGCATCGGGGTGGTCGCGGCGTGGTCGAGGTATGCCATGGTGAGGCCGATTCTACGGGGCCGTTGTTCGGGACCTCAGGTGAGAGTCGGCCGGAGCTGCAGCGGGGGTTGGCTGCACGGTGCCCGGCGCTGGGGGCTGTGCCCGCCCTCCCCCACTCTCGGCTCCGCTCGAGCGGGGGGACCCCCATCGCCCTGCGGAACGACTGCCCACAGCCAGCCGGCAGCCGCTATGGCGGCCACGGTCTACAGGCTCCACGAGATCGTCGAGTCCGCGTGGATGAAGGCGGCCAGGACTGCCAGGTCCAGGATGCCGAGGGTGAGGCCGAGGTAGGCGCGGCCCTTGCGGTGGGTGCCGCGGAGGAGGGCGATGGTGGCGAGGACGATGGCGGTGGGGCCCAGGAAGATGTTGAGGACCAGGAAGCCCACCAGGCCGAGGATGAAGGACGCGACGGCCATGCCGTCGGTGTCGTGGATGCCGGTGCGGCTCGTGGCCGGTGCGGTGAGGTGCATGGCGGTCAGCTCCTTCAGCGGCTTTCGGCGCTGCGGCGGCCGTGGCGCTCGCGGAGGGCGAAGATGCCCAGCCAGGCGGCGATCACGGTGGCGGCGACGAGGGTGAAGCCGAGCGGCGCGTGGGCCACGGTGCCCAGGACGACGCCGAGCAGCAGGAGTGCGGCGACGAGGAACAGCATGGGTCGGAATCCCCCTCCGAGAGAACAGTTGTTCACTGACTTCGAGTCTAGCGCGCACAACGGCTTTCCATTTCGGGAGAACAGTTGTTAACTGGATGACATGAGTCACACTCTCGGCATCCGGCAGGCGCAGAAGCAGAAGACCCGACAGGCGCTGCTGGACGCCGCGTTGGGCCTGCTGGAGGAGCAGAGCCTGAGCAGCCTGGGTCTGCGTGAGGTCACCCGCGCCGTGGGGGTCGCCCCGACCGCCTTCTACCGGCACTTCCGCTCCACCGCGGACCTCGGTGTGGCCCTGGTGGAGGAGGCCCTGGGCAGTCTGCACCCGATGATCCGGGACACCGTGACCGCGGCGGACAGCAGCGACGAACGCATCAGGCGCGCCGTGGAGCTGATCGCCCGCCATGTGGCCGCGCACCCCGCTCACGTCCGTTTCGTCGCCCGGGAGCGGCATGGCGGGGTGCAGCCGGTGCGGGAGGCGATCCGTGAGCAACTGGGCCGGTTCGCCACCGAGGTGAAGGCCGAACTGGCCAAGGACCCCACGGCGGAGGGCTGGAGCGACGACGACCTGCTGATGCTCTCCCACCTCTACGTGGACCAGATGATCATCACCGCGTCCCTGTTCCTCGAAGCGCAGGAGGCACAGGAGGCGCAGGAGGGCCGGGACGGCGACCTGGAGGACGTCACCCGGCTCGCCACCCGGCAGTTGCGGCTCATCACGATCGGCCGTGAGCACTGGCTCGACTGAGGAGGGCGCCACAGCCCCGCCTCAGCCCCGCCTCAGCCCCGCCGCACCCGCGCCAACTGCCGTGACTGTGCGACGAGCCGGTCCGCGCTGTCCCAGACCTCCGCGTCCTCCTCCAGGAAGCCGCCCGCGAGGTTGCGGGTGGTGATCGCCACCCGGACCGGGCCGGGGGCGGGCCTGGCGCGGACGTGCACGGTGAGTTCGACCGTCGGGACCCAGCCGGAGATGCCGAGGTCGAAGGCGGTCGGCGGCAGGGCGTCCACCGCGAGGAGGAGGGAGAAGGGGTCCGGGTCGCGGCCGTCGGCCAGGCCGAACCAGGCGCGCATCTCGCCCTTGCCGGAGGGCTGTCCGAGTGCCCAGCCGATCGTCGCCGGGTCCAGCTTGAGCATCAGCCGGTCGGCGATCGACTGCTGCTCCTTGGCCGGGGTCGGCCCGTCCTCGGGGCCGAAGCAGTGGCTCAGCGGCGGGAACGCCGGCGGCTTCGCCGTCGTACGGACGTCGTCGGGGAGGGTGTCCAGGTCGCCGTAGGAGGCCAGGACGCGGATGCGTTCGACCTCGCGGCCGTCCTCGTCGTACTGGAGGAGCGACGCCTGGCCGGTGGAGAGGGTGCGGCCGGTGCGGACGGTCTCGGTGCGGATCAGCGCCGGGCCGGGGCGGGAGGCGCTGAGGTAGTGCGCGGAGACGGTGAAGGGGTCGGCGTGCGGCAGGGTGTCGGCGAGGGCGCGACCCAGGACGGCGAGCAGATAGCCGCCGTTGACGGCGCCGAAGATGGTCCAGCCGACCGGGAGGTCGATGTCGTAGACGCCGGGTGCGCGCGGCGTGGGCGTGGTGTCGCGGTCGAACTCGCTGTCGCCGAGGGTGGCGGGGCGTGCGGTGGCTGCTGCTTCGGGCATGAGGGAAACCGTACAACATCAAATTACTAAGCGGTAGCTTTCTGCCTCGCGGCCATGCACCCGTCGATGTTGGCAATTTCTCGGTAAGTGTCCGTACTCGTCCGTAAACCACGAGCCCGTCCCCGCCCTCTGTACAGGCATGAGCCTCACCGGGACTCCGTTCCTCTACACCCTGATCGCACTGTCCGTCGCCGCCGTCGCGCTGCCGCTGGCGCTGTGGTCGCGGCTGCGCGGGCCCAAGGTCCTGCGGGCCGCGGCCCGTGTGCTGATGCTGGTGTTCGCCCAGGGCACGGCTGTCGCCCTCGTCTTCGTGCTGGTCAACAACGCCAACAACCTCTACGACGACTGGGACGACCTCCTCGGCACGGGCAGCCATGTGCAGCAGGCCGCCGACCTCGGCCCGGACCGGCACCGGCGGGGTCGAGCTGAGCCGGCTGCCGAAGGTGCGGCAGGAGTTCACGGACGCCGAGGGGCCCGGCATGGGCGCGGCCGGCGGGGTACGGGTCACCGAGCTCAAGGGCCAGGTCTCCGGTGTCCGGGCAGAGGTCTACGTCTGGCTGCCGCCGCAGTACGACGACCCCGCGTACCGCACCCACAGGTTCCCGGTGGTGGAGCTGCTGCCCGGCTGGCCCGGCTCGGCGAAGGCGTGGTTCGGCTCGCTCCAGGTCCACGAACAGCTGCTGCCGCTGATGCGCTCGGGCAAGGTCGCCCCGTTCATCCTGGTCGCACCGCGCACCGCGCTGCTGCCCGGCGTGGACACCGGCTGCGCCAACATCACCGGCACGGTCAACGCCGACACCTGGCTGAGCGTGGACGTGCCGAAGATGGTCATGGACAACTTCCGGACCCAGCCCGCGCCCAAGGGCTGGGCGGTCGCCGGGTACTCCGCCGGGGCGCACTGCGCGGCCAAGCTGACGGTGGCCCACCCCGACCGCTTCCGCGCGGCGGTCAGCCTGTCCGGCTACAACGACCCCAGCGCCCAGCACCACTCGCTCGCCGCGCAGACCCGCGCGCTGCGCGACCAGAACAACCCGTACGTACTGCTGCGCAAGGCCGCCACCCCGCCGCCCGTCGCGCTGTACCTCTCCGGCCAGCCCCGCGACGGCTACGAGGACGCGCAGGCCCTGGCCCGGGAGGCGAAGGCCCCGACGTCCGTGCACGTCGTGTACATCCCGAAGAGCGCCGGCGGCCACACCCTCAAGCTGTGGCGGCCGCAGGTGGTGCCGGCCTTCGAGTGGATCACCGCGCAGCTCGGGCAGGGCCGTACAGCGGAGAACGGCGCTACTCCTCCCGGACCGTCGAGCGGCGGTTCCAGGCGCGAGGCGCTCGCCAGTGGTACCGCAGTGCGAGGAGACGCAGTACGAAGGCCGTGACCGCGGCGAGGGCGCTGGCCAGCGGGGTGAGGACGTCGTAGCGCAGGCACAGGGCCACGATCGTGGCGCCGACCATCGCCGGTACGGCGTACAGGTCGCGGTCCCAGCGCAGCAGCGACGGCACCTCGTTGGCCAGGACGTCGCGCAGCACCCCGCCGCCGACGGCGGTGGCCAGACCGAGGGCCGCGGAGGCGGTCAGGCCCAGGCCGTGGTCGTACGCCTTCGTCGTGCCGGTCACGCAGAACAGGCCGAGGCCGGCCGCGTCGAAGACGTTCACGCCGGTCTGGATGCGCTCCACCTGCGGATGGAGGAAGACGACGAGGAGCGCGGCGAGCAGCGGGGTGAGGAAGTAGCCGAGGTCCGTGAAGGCGGCCGGGGGTACGGCGCCGATGACCAGGTCGCGGAAGAGCCCGCCGCCGAGCGCGGTGACCTCGGCGAGGACGGCGATGCCGAAGACGTCGAAGTTCTTGCGGACGGCCAGCAGCGCCCCCGAGATGGCGAACACGAAGATGCCCATCAGGTCGAGGGTGTGCTGGACGGAGGGACTGAAGAGCTGCTGGATCACCCTCACATTCTCACCCAGGACTGAGCCCCCGCCTTACATTTCAAGGCGGGGGCTCGATATTGCTTACTTCTCCTTGGCGGGGGGTTCCTCCGCGGGAGAATCTCCGGCGGGAGGCTCCTGCGCGGGCGACTCGTCCGCGGAGGGCTCGTCCTGCGAGGCGGCTTCCGTCTCCGTCTCCGCCGCCACCGCCGTCGACGTCTTCGCCGACTCCGCCAGCACCTCGTCGGCCACCAGCTCCGCCGCCTCCTTGGCCGCGGTCAGCAGGACGGTGTCCTGGGGCTGCTGGTCCTCGAAGTTCTCCGGGTGATGGCAGGCCACCTGCTGCCCGGGGCGCAGCTCGATCAGCGGCGGCTCGGTGGTCCTGCAGACCTCCGTCGCCTTCCAGCACCGGGTGTGGAAGCGGCAGCCGCTCGGCGGGGAGATCGGCGAGGGCACGTCGCCCTTGAGCAGGATCCGCTCGCTCTTGGCGTTCTTGCGCTTCGGGTCCGGGATCGGCACCGCCGACATCAGCGCCTTGGTGTACGGGTGCATCGGCGTCCTGTAGAGCAGATCGCGATCGGCCAGCTCCACGATCTTGCCGAGATACATCACCGCGATCCGGTCCGAGACGTGCCGGACGACCGACAGGTCGTGCGCGATGATCACGTACGTCAGGCCGAGCTCGTCCTGGAGGTCGTCCAGCAGGTTCACCACCTGCGCCTGGATCGACACGTCCAGCGCGGACACCGGCTCGTCGGCCACGACCAGCTTCGGGTTCAGGGCGAGGGCGCGCGCGATACCGATGCGCTGGCGCTGGCCGCCGGAGAACTCGTGCGGGTAGCGGTTGTAGTGCTCGGGGTTGAGCCCGACCACCGACAGCAGCCGCTGCACCTCCTTCTTGATGCCGCCCTCGGGCGTGACGCCCTGGAGCTTGAAGGGGGCGCCGATGATGGTGCCGATGGTGTGGCGCGGGTTCAGCGACGAGTACGGGTCCTGGAAGATCATCTGCACATCGCGGCGCAGCGGACGCATGCCCGCCACCCCGAGGTGCGTGATGTCCTTGCCCTCGAACTCGACCGTGCCGCCGGTCGGCTCAAGGAGGCGGGTGATCAGCCGGCCCATCGTGGACTTGCCGCAGCCCGACTCGCCGACGACGCCCAGGGTCTCACCGGCCCGGACCTCGAAGTCGATGCCGTCGACCGCGTGGACCGCGCCGACCTGACGCTGCAGCAGGCCCTTCTTGATCGGGAAGTGCTTCTGCAGGCCGGTGACCTTCAGCAGCACCTCGCCGTCGGGGCGGCCGGTGCCTTCGCTCTGCGCGGGAATCGTCACCGCTTTCTCGTCACTCACAGCTTCGGCGCAATCTCTTCGGTCCAGATACGCTCCCGCTGCTCCTTGCTCAGGTGGCAGGCGGCCCAGTGCCGGCTGCCGACCTCGGCCAGCTCGGGCCGGACCGTGCGGGTGACGTCGTCCTTCGGGAGGTCCGCGTACGGGCAGCGCGGGTTGAAGGCGCAGCCGGACGGGACGTTGATCAGGGAGGGCGGGGAGCCCTTGACCGGGATGAGCCGCTCCTGCTGCTCGCGGTCCAGGCGCGGCATCGAGCCGAGCAGACCCCAGGTGTAGGGGTGGCGGGGCTCGTAGAACACCTTCTCGGCCGGGCCGCGTTCGACGCAGCGGCCGCCGTACATCACCAGCAGGTCGTCGGCCAGTTCGGCGACGACGCCCAGGTCGTGGGTGATGATGATGACCGCGGAGCCGAACTCCGTCTGCAGGTCGCGGATCAGGTCGAGGATCTGTGCCTGGACGGTCACGTCCAGGGCGGTCGTCGGCTCGTCCGCGATGAGCAGTTCGGGGTTGTTGACCAGCGACATCGCGATCATGGCGCGCTGGCGCATACCGCCGGAGAACTCGTGCGGGTAGCTGTCCACCCGCTTGTCCGGCTGCGGGATGCCCACCCGGTCGAGCATCTCGATCGCCCGGCGGCGGGCGGTCTTCTTGTCGACGTCGTGGTGGATCCGGTACGCCTCCACGATCTGCTGGCCGATCGTGTAGTACGGGTGCAGCGCCGACAGCGGATCCTGGAAGATCATCGCCATCTCGCGGCCGCGCAGCTTGCGCACGTAGTCAGGATCGGCGGACAGCAGTTCGGTGCCGTTCAGCCAGATCTCGCCGGAGATCCGCGCCTTGCGCTTGCCGTACTGGCCGGCGGTGTGCAGGCCCATGATGCCGAGCGAGGTCACCGACTTGCCGGAGCCGGACTCGCCGACGATGCCGAGGGTCTTGCCCTTCTCCAGCTGGAAGCTGAGGCCGTCGACGGACTTGACCAGGCCGTCGTCGGTCGGGAAGTGCACCTTCAGGTCGCGCACTTCGAGGAAGGCGCTGGGGGCGCCCGCGGGAGTGGGTTCGCCCACGGCCGTCCCGCTCTTGCTCAGTTCGGTCATGCGAGCCTCACTCGGGGGTCGATCACGGCGTAAAGGATGTCCACCACGAGGTTGGCGAAGAGCACCGCGAGGGAGGTGATCAGGGTGACGCCCACGATGATGGGCAGGTCCTGGGTCCTGATCGCGAGCAGCACCTCCCGGCCGAGGCCGGGCAGGTTGAACGTGGACTCGGTGAGGATCGCGCCGCCGATGAGGGCGCCGAGGTCCATGCCGAGCATGGTGAGGATCGGCGTCATCGTGGAGCGCATGGCGTGCTTGCCGATGACGGTCTGCTCGCGCAGGCCCTTGGCGCGCGCGGTGCGGATGTAGTCCTCGCCGAGGATCTCCAGCATGGTGGCCCGGGTGATCCGGGCGTACATCGCGGCGTAGAGGAAGGCGAGGGTGATCCAGGGCAGGATCATGGCGCCGAACCAGCTGCCGAAGTTCTCGGTCACGGGGACGTACTTCCCGTTGACCCAGCCGAGACCGAAGATGAAGATCGCCGAGGCGAGCATGCCGGTGAAGTAGATGGGGAGCGAGACGCCCCCGAGCGCGACGACCATCGCGCCGCGGTCCCACAGGGTGCCCCGCTTGAGCGCGGAGAGCACACCCGCCGAGACACCGAAGACCAACCACAGCACGGCGGCACCGAGCGCCAGTCCCAGGGTCACCGGGAAGCGGTCGGTCAGTACCGGCCAGATGGCCTGCTCGGTACGGAAGGAGTAGCCGAAGCACGGCGCGGAGCAGTGGATGGTGTCACCGCCGCCCGAGTAGGTGCGGCCCGCGAAGACGCCCTTGAAGAACTCCCAGACCTGGACGTAGATCGGCTCGCCCAGTCCGAGCTTCTGCCGCACCCCTTCGACGGCGGCGGGGTCGGCCTGCTTGCCCACGAAGCTCAAGGCAATGTCGACGCCCGCCCACTTGGGGATGAGGAAGAAGATGCTGAAGACCACCGTGATGATGACCACCAGCATCACTGCGGCGGCGAACAACCGCCTGATGAGGTATGCGAGCACAGCTCTCGGCCCGCCGCGGACCGCGGGCCACCGGAGATTGTCCGATGGCCCGCGGTCACGCTGCGCCGGCCTTCACCTGCCTTTCGTGCCGTACGGCGGGTGTGCCGGTTGTCAGGAGGCGGACTTGAGACCGAGGTTGACGAAGTCGTACATCCCGCTGTAGCCGTCGGAGGTGTACACGTTCGCCAGACGGTCCGAGCGCCAGTTCACGAACTTCTCGAAGATGAAGGGCAGGTAGTAGGCGCCCTCCATGACCTTGTGGTTGATCTCGGTGGCGATCTTCGCCTTGCCGGCGTCGTCCAGCGTGGTGACGTACTGGTCGAACAGGCCGTCGATCGTCTTGTCCTTGATCAGGGCGTAGTTGTTGTTACCGCTGTCGAGGATGTACTTGCTGTTCCACAGCGGCAGACCGTAGCCCTGGACGGACGGGAAGTCGGGGCCCCAGCCCATGATGATGATGCCGTAGCCCTTCTTGGCCACGTTGGAGGGGCTGCCGATGATGCCGGAGGTCTGCGAGCCGTCGTACTGGTCGATCTCGGCGTCGATGCCGACCTTCTTCAGGGACGCCTGCAGCGACTGGGCGGTGGCCACCTCGACCGGCTTGTTGTTGCGGACCGCGATGGTGGTCTTGAAGCCGTTCGGCTGACCGCACGCCTTCAGGGCTTCCTTGGCCTTCTCGATGTTGCCGCTCTTGTTGGCGCCGGCGATCTCGTACGGGTCGTACTTCTGGCCCTCGGAGCCCGGGACGGACGGCGGCAGCATGTTGGTGCCGATGTCACCACCGGCGACGGGGCCGCCGCGCGCGGTCTGCAGGGAGACGTGGTCGGCGCCGTAGATCACGGCCTTGCGGCACTCGATGTTGTCGAACGGCTTGACGCTCTGCGGGAAGACCGCGTAGCGGATGTAGCCGGAGACCGGGTTGTCCAGGTTGCCCTTGTGCTCCTTCAGGGCGGTGGTGCGGCCCTGCGGGGACATGCCGGTCTGGTTGATGTCCAGGTCCAGGTCACCGTTGAGCAGGCGCTGGTCCAGCTCGTTGGCGTTGGAGAAGATCTCGACGGTGATCTTGTCCGGGTACGCCTTGCGGATCGGGTCCGAGTCCTGCTTCCAGTTGTCGTTGCGGACCAGGGTCAGACCCTTGCCCGGGCTGTACGACTCGAACTTGTACGGGCCGGAGGAGAACGGGCGCAGGGTGTACTTGGCCTTGGTGTCCTTGTCCTGGCGGACCGGGGACGCCGAGGTCAGGCCCAGCATCTCCTCGAAGTCGGAGTTGGCCTGCGGCAGCTTGAAGACGATGGTCTTGTCGTCCGGCGTCTCGATGGACTTCAGACCGAGCTTGTCCGGGGAGGTGTCCTTGTACGGACCCGGGTACTCACCCTTGGGGTCGAGCACCTCCTTCAGGTACGTCGGACCACCGGACAGCACGTCCTGCGCCCACACGCGCTCTATGCCGTACTTGATGTCCTTGGAAGTGATCGGCTTGCCGTCCTCCCAGGTGACACCGTCACGCAGGGTGTACGTGTAGGTCTTGCCGTCATCGGTGATCTTCGCGAGATCGGTGGCGAGGTCCGGCGACAGCGTGGCGCCCTCCTTGCCCGGCGCCGGCGTGTTCGTGACGAGCTGACGGCTGTAGTAGCGGGAGAAGTTCCACATGAAGCCGTAGTAGCCACGCGTGGTGTCCCAGAAGTCGGCGTCCTGGGCGGCACCGAACTTCAGCGTGCCGCCCTTCTTGGCCAGGTCGGCCTGGGCGACCTTGTTGTTGGCGGCGTCGAAACCGGCGGCACCGGTCTTCGAACCGCCGTCACCGCTGTCGTCGCCACCGCCGCCGCACGCCGCCGTGGTCAGCAGCGCGGCGACCGCGGCGGCAGCGGCCAGGGCCTGCTTACGCCGCCCTGAGGTGCGTTGGGTAGTCACGATCTCGGATCCTCCGGTTTTGATGAGAGACCCCGTGCCAAGTGCCACGGGACGAAAGGTGATACGGCGGCTCAGCGCCCGGCCTTCGGGTCCAGCGCGTCCCGGACGCCGTCGCCGAAGAGGTTGAAGGCAAGGACGGTGATGAAGATCGCCACGCCCGGGACCACCATGTACATGGGGTCGGATTCGTAGTAGTCGAGCGCGCTCGACAGCATCTGCCCCCAGGACGCCGTGGGCGGCTTGACGCCCACGCCCAGGAAGCTGAGGGCCGCCTCGGTGAGGATGTTGGTGGGGATCATCATCGTCGTGTACACGATGATCGGCGCGACGAGGTTGGGCAGCAGTTCCTTGAACAGGATGTAGATGCGCCCGGCCCCCAGCGAACGGGCGGCCTCCACGTACTCGCGTTCGCGCAGCGACAGCGTCTGGCCGCGCACGACGCGTCCGATGTAGGGCCAGCCGAAGAAGCCGATGACCACGATCATCACGAACACACGCACGTTGGAACCGGTCAGGCCCAGCAGCTCGTCCGGCATGACCGACACCAGGGCGATGATGAACAGCAGCTGCGGGAAGGCCAGCAGACCGTCCATCACACGGCTGATGACGGAGTCCACCCAGCCGCCGAAGAACCCGGCGAGGACGCCGAGGACCGTGCCGAGGACCACCGCGACGAGCGCCGACAGGAAGCCGACCAGCAGCGAGATACGAGCGCCGTAGAGGATGCGGGCGAAGATGTCGCGGCCGTTGACCGGCTCGACCCCCAGCAGGTGCTCACCGCTGATGCCGCCCAACGAGCCCGTGGGGGTGCCGAACAGAGGGTCGATCAGTTCCTCGTGGTACTCGTTCGGGTCCTGTCCCAGCAGGTTGGTGATGACCGGGGCGAGCAGCGCGACCGTGATGAGGACGAGCACCACGATGCCGCCCGTCAGGGCGAGCTTGTCCCGCTTCAGCCGCTCCCAGGCGATCCGGCCCAGGGAGCGTCCCTGAACGGCCTTCGCGCCGGCGGTGGCGACCGCCGCTTCGTCGGCCGCGCTCGGGGCCGCCTCCGCGGTCGGCTCGTGCAATGGTGCCGTCATCTGGCAGGGACCCCTCTCAACCGGCGGTGACCGGCCCGCACTTGCCGCTGTAGCGGCGTCATCAGCCTTCGTACACAGGGGCGAACACCCAGACGAACACCCCTGGAGCGGGAGTCTTCAACGGTTCGGCGAACGGTTACCAGACTTGACGGTGAATGGATGCATAAACGTGATCCGGGCTGCGAGGTTCCGTTATCCGGACGGGGAGTCGCGGGGGGCGGACGCGAGGGCATGCCGAAGGGCCGGTTCGCGCAGTGCGGAACCGGCCCCGGGGTACTGCTGAAGGCGGTGTCTCAGTACGTCGCTGTGGCTCAGTACGGCCTGGGGTAGCCGTATCCGCCCGCCGCAGGCGCCTGGGCCGGGGCGGGGGGCGGCGGGGCCGCGTGGGCCTCGCGGTCGTAGAACGGGCGGGCGTTGGCCCGCATCCACATCGCGACCGGGTCGTACTCGTCGGTCATCGAGACCGTCGACACCGGCAGCCCGTCGGGTACGGCGCCCACGGACTGCTGCATCATCGCGCGTACCGCGTCCACGGCCTGCGGCGAGGTGTCGTACACGTCCAGGCCGATGGCCAGATACGGCGCGCCGAGCGCCGGCTGCACCCAGGCGCGGCGCAGCGAGCGGATCGCCGGCGTGCGGTGGGCGTTCTGCGCGAGCAGGGCGTAGAACTGCGGGATCTCGATGGCCGGTTCGGACAGCCGCAGCGGGCCGGGGGGCTGGCGGTCCAGCCCGGTCGCGATGCGGCGCAGATCGAGCCAGGGGATGCCGACGCCGCCGCCCGGGGCGTGCGGGTTGAGCCACAGGCCGTAGTGGTCCGGGTAGAGGGTGCGGGCCACGTCCAGGCCGTCGACCACCTCGTACGACCGGTTCCAGCCGCTGGCCGACAGCTCCTGGGCGGAGGTGACGCACGGGGCGTAGCCGTGGCCGTCGACCTCCATGCTGCCGTACTGGGCGTCGGGAGAACCGGCCTGGCCGTGCCACAGCAGCATCCAGATCTGGCCGGTGGCGGGCGTGGCGAGTGCGCGGAGCAACGCCTCATAGGCGTCGTAACGCCCGGGCGTGACTTGGCGCAGCATGTGCTCGACCTGGCCGGTCGCCGTGCCGCTCGCGCTCACGTTTACCGCCCTTTCAGAAGTTGCCCCGCGTTTGGGTCCAGCTTAAGCGCCTCAGGAGGTGGGGCCTGGTGTCCGTCTTGCGGGTGCCGGTCGTCGGTGGCTGGTCGCGCAGTTCCCCGCGCCCCTTGCTTACGTCCCCTGGGTGTAGAAGGGCCGTACGTTTTGCCTCATCCAGTCGGCCACCGGGTCCTCCGCTGCCACGTCGAGGAGGATCAGGTTCACCGGCCACCGCACGGGGACCTTGCCCAGGGCCCGCCCCAAGGCGTCGAGAGGCTCGGCGCGCAGGTCGCCGTCCCACTGGGAGAGTTCGACGCCTATGAACATGACGGGGGCGTCGGTCTCGACCGTTGCGAGGCAGCGGCGGGCCGTGTGGACCGTGGGGGTTGCCGCGAACTCCCGTGTCGCCGCGGAGAGGAAGTCGACCGGGTCGTCCTGCCAGTCGGGTTCGTAGAGGCGGACGCGGGCGCCGGTGGCGGGGCCGTCGAGGGGGGTGCGGCCGGCGCGGCAGAGTTCGGCGACCGCGGGCGGCGGCAGCGGGATGCCCACCGTGCCGTCGGGGTTGACGGCGATGCCGACCTGCGGGGGCAGGCCGCGGGCGAACTCCACGGCCGGGGCGATGGCGTACGACATATGCGCCCCGACGACCTGGCGGAACTGTTCCTCGGAGCTGAAGACGGGGACGTACGCCTGACCCTCGATCTCCAGTGTGGGCAGATCGAGGGGGACGCTGTCGGGGCCGCCGCCGCCCGGCAGCGGCACCCAGACGAAGCTGCGGCCGAGGACCTCCACGATCCGACCGCCGGCGCCCGGGACGCCGAGGGAGGCGGAGAGCACCTCCTCCAGCTCGTTGCCGGGCCAGCCGCCGTGCGGTTGGGGGTGTGCCTGTGCCGGGAAGTCCATCGTGT
This sequence comes from Streptomyces sp. NPDC018693, assembly GCF_044391385.1. Taxonomy (NCBI): domain Bacteria; kingdom Bacillati; phylum Actinomycetota; class Actinomycetes; order Kitasatosporales; family Streptomycetaceae; genus Streptomyces; species Streptomyces sp. NPDC018693. Next base: position 287,623 of record NZ_JBIRZZ010000011.1, read on the forward strand.
GTCTACCGCCTGCCGGGAACCGCTCTGTCGTGGCTGAAAGGCTAGCGGGTCATCGGCCGGTGAAACCCATGCGCGTCAGCGCGTTCGCCGCGTCCCGGTCCAGGACGACCGCCGAGCCGCAGCCGCGCGGCAGCCGGCCCCGCTCCACCGCGCGCAACAGGCGGGCGGCGGCCCGGCGGTGGCGCAGGAAGGCGTAGCGGGAGACGCCCCGGCCTCGGGCGCGCTGGCCTTCGAGCGCGGTGTCCGGGGTGACGTCGAGGATCAGCAGGTGCAGCCGGCCGCCGCGGCGGCGGGCCTCGCGGGCCAGCCAGGCCCGCACCCAGCTCTGGGTGCCGCAGTCGTGCACGACGATGCCCTCGCCGGTGCGCAGGGCGCGGCGCAGCCCGGCGTAGTGGGCGAGGCGGACCAGGGGGCGGTAGACGGCGTACGGCAGGAGGCGGGGGGCTCGGGTGTCGAAGCGGTCGCGGGTGTCCTGGGAGTCGATGCGCGGGCCCTTGACCGTGCGGCGCATGAGCGTGGACTTGCCGCTGCCCGGCAGGCCGGTGATCACTACCAGGTCGTGGGGGCCGAAGAGCAGGGCGCGGGGGCTGTGGCCGGCGCGGGAGCGCAGGTCGCGGACGACCGCGCGGGTCTGCAGGGCGGGGGCCGTGGGCTGCTCGGGCAGCGTGATGCCCGATGTGGTCGCGTACGCCGTGGTCCTGTTCACGTCATCGTCCTCCCCTGAGGTCAGGTGGTGACCTCCCCAACGTGCGTAAAGAGAAGGTAATGCCGAACGTACTGGCGGCGCCCTCGCGTTTTCGTGCGCGTACCGCCACAGGCCGGTTACAGATACGGCCTGCCGTGAGGCGGGGGCGGCGTGCAATGATGTGCGCGCCAACTGCATACCGGCCGCTTGAATCCGCGCGGGAGAGTCCCCAGGTCCTTGGACGTCTGGGGCGCCGAAGGAGCAAGTCCCTCCCTTGAATCTCTCAGGCCCCGTTACCGCGCGGGCGAGGCACATCTGAAAAGCGGGTCGCCCCCTCGGGGGTGGCTCCACCCAAGGTGCAAGCCGTGGTCGCCCCTGTGGCGGTCTCGGCGAACCTCTCAGGTTCCGATGACAGATGGGGAGGACCCTTTCTTGGGTACCTTCCTCGCCTTCCCCCACGCTCGACTTCGCTCGCGCGGGGGGACCCCCATCGCCTCTGGGAGACGACCGACCGATGAGCAGTACTGAACCCCGTGAGCTTCGTCGCACCGCGCTCGACGCGCTGCACCGTTCGCTCGGCGCGACGATGACCGACTTCGCCGGCTGGGACATGCCACTGCGCTACGGCTCCGAGCGCGAGGAGCACCTCGCGGTGCGCACCAGGGCCGGGCTGTTCGACCTCTCCCACATGGGCGAGATCACCGTGACCGGCGCCGAGGCGGCGGCCTTCCTCAACTTCGCGCTGGTCGGCAACATCGCCTCGGTCGGCGTGGGACGCGCCCGGTACACCATGATCTGCCAGGCCGACGGCGGCATCCTGGACGACCTGATCGTCTACCGGCTCGCCGAGACCGAGTACATGGTGGTCGCCAACGCCTCCAACGCCCAGGTCGTACTGGACGCGCTGACCGAGCGGGTGGCGGGCTTCGACGCCGAGGTGCGCGACGACCGCGACGCGTACGCGCTGATCGCCGTGCAGGGCCCCGAGTCGCCGGGGATCCTCGCCTCGCTCACCGACGCCGATCTCGACGGCCTGAAGTACTACGCGGGCCTGCCCGGCACGGTCGCCGGTGTCCCCGCGCTGATCGCCCGCACCGGCTACACCGGCGAGGACGGCTTCGAGCTGTTCGTGAAGCCCGAGCACGCCGTGGAGCTGTGGCAGGCGCTGACCAAGGCCGGCGAGGGCGTCGGCCTGATCCCCTGCGGCCTGTCCTGCCGCGACACCCTGCGTCTGGAGGCGGGCATGCCGCTGTACGGGCACGAGCTGACGACGTCCCTGACGCCGTTCGACGCCGGGCTCGGCCGCGTGGTGAAGTTCGAGAAGGCCGGCGACTTTGTCGGGCGTGCGGCGCTGACCGAGGCCGCCGAGCGCGCCGCCTCCCAGCCGCCGCGTGTCCTGGTCGGCCTGGTCGCCGAGGGCCGCCGGGTCCCGCGCGCCGGGTACGCCGTGGTCGCCGACGGCCAGGTGATCGGCGAGGTCACCTCCGGCGCCCCCTCCCCCACCCTGGGCAAGCCGATCGCGATGGCGTACGTCGACGCCGCGCACGCCGCTCCGGGCACGCCGGGCGTCGGCGTGGACATCCGGGGCAGCCATGAGCCGTACGAGGTCGTGGCGCTGCCGTTCTACAAGCGCCAGAAGTAGACACCGACCGTGACGCTGGGCACATTTCCGCTGCTCACGCACGCCTCCAGCAGTCCCCCATTCATCAGCACTCCCCCGCGTACAGGAGAATTCAGGCCATGAGCAACCCCCAGCAGCTGCGCTACAGCAAGGAGCACGAGTGGCTGTCGGCCGCCGAGGACGGCGTGTCGACGGTCGGCATCACGGAGCACGCGGCCAACGCGCTCGGCGATGTCGTCTTCGTCCAGCTCCCGGAGGTCGGTGACACGGTGACCGCGGGCGAGACCTGCGGCGAGCTGGAGTCGACCAAGTCGGTCAGCGACCTGTACGCCCCGGTGACCGGCGAGGTCACCGAGGTCAACGAGGACGTCGTCAACGACCCCTCGCTGGTGAACTCCGCCCCCTTCGAGGGCGGCTGGCTGTTCAAGGTACGTGTCACGGACGAGCCCGCCGACCTGCTCTCCGCCGACGAGTACACCGCCTTTTCCGCCGGCTGAGGAGACGTATGTCCGTCCTGAACACGCCCCTGCACGAGCTCGACCCGGAGGTCGCCGCGGCGGTCGACGCCGAGCTGAACCGCCAGCAGTCCACCCTGGAGATGATCGCCTCCGAGAACTTCGCCCCCCTGGCGGTTATGGAGGCCCAGGGCTCCGTCCTGACCAACAAGTACGCCGAGGGCTACCCCGGCCGCCGCTACTACGGCGGCTGCGAACACGTCGACGTCACCGAACAGATCGC